>CAZXDT010000001.1:0-309120 GCA_964639295.1 uncultured Candidatus Saccharibacteria bacterium
GTCGTTGATATCATGCTTAACCTCAAGGGTGTACGCTTCCGCGTATTTGGTGGTGAAGCTCAGACTTTACGTATCGTAAAGAAGGGCAAGGGAACTGTAACTGCTAAAGATATTCAGGTTAACGCTGATGTCGAAATTGTAAACCCAGAACACGTTATCGCTACTATTGACGACGACAAAGCAACACTAGTTATGGACCTCGTTGTTGAAGCAGGCCGTGGCTACCGTACTATTGAAGAAGGCGCATCACGTAAGGCAAGCGATATGATCGCTGTCGATGCAATCTTTACTCCAGTACTACGTGTACGTTACAAGGTTGAAAACACTCGTGTTGGCCAGATGACCAACCTTGATAAGCTTCACCTTACTGTTGATACAGATGGTTCAATCACTCCACGTGAGGCGTTTGAAGAAGCATCAGCTATCTTGGTTAACCAGTACACAGCACTAGCAGGTCAGACTCGTGTTGAGTCAACTGCTCACACTGTTGCTGGCGATGACGATGAAGCAGCTGCTGATGGTGACGAAGCTCCAGAACTCATGACTTCTATCGAAGACTTGAACCTGAGCGCTCGTACTACCAACGCTTTGATCAACAACGAAATCCACACTTTGAAGGACTTGTTCTCTCTCAGCGATGGTGAACTACGTGAACTCAAAGGTTTCGGCAGCAAAGCTCTCGACGAAGTCAAAGAGAAGCTAGCGGAGTTGGAGCTCTAATATGCACCGTCACTCATATAAAGGAAGGAAATTCGGCCGCGAACGCGATCAACGACGTGCTCTCATGAAGGGTCTCGCTGATAGCCTCGTTAAGTACGAATCAATCGAAACTACTTTGCACAAGGCAAAGGAAATCGTTCCTTACGTAGAAAAGTTAATTACAAAGGCTAAGAAGGGTGATCTTCACAACCGCCGTATGGTGATTGCTGACTTGCAAACAGTCGCAAGCGCACACAAGTTGGTTGACGAAATCGCACCAAAGCTCACAAGCCGCAACAGTGGTCACCTCCGTGTAGAGCGTACTCGTACTCGTCGTGGTGATAACGCACAGCTTGCACGTGTCAGCTTTGTTGATGACCTCAAGGAAGCACCAGTTGCTAAGGCCGTGCCTAAGGCTCCAGCACCAGCAAAGGCTGAAAAGCCTGCGGTTGCTAAGAAGCCAGCCGCTAAGCCTGCAGCTAAGAAAGCTCCAGTCAAGAAAGCCGAGGAGAAGAAATAATGAAAACCTATAGTGCAAAACCCACAGATGTAGAGCGCAAATGGTACGTTATTGACGCTGCCGAAGCTCCACTTGGTCGCCTCTCTACTCAGGTAGCTACATTGCTAACTGGTAAGGGTAAGACTCAGTTCACAAAGCACATCGACTGCGGTGACTTCGTTATCGTGATCAACACCGACAACCTTGTTGTTACCGGCAAGAAGATGGAAGACAAAATGTACTACAAGCACTCTGGTTACCCAGGTGGTTTGAAGGAACTACAGCTTAAGGAAAAGATGGCTAAAGATTCAACCGAAGTTATCTTTAAGGCTGTACGTGGTATGCTCCCAGTCAACAAATTGCGCGATGGCCGTTTGGCTCGTCTCAAGATTTACCCTGGTATGGAACACAATCACGCTCCACAGAAACCAGTGGCTTATTCAGTTAAAGGAGATAAGTAATCATGGCTGCACAGAACTATTTCTACGCACTTGGGCGCCGTAAGAGCGCAACCGCACGTGTACGTTTGCAGTCTGGCAAAGGCAACATTACCATCAACGGTAAGCCTGCAGCTGAGTACTTCGAAAACAGCAAGACTCTGTTGGCCGAACTCCAGAAACCATTTGCGGTTCTAGAGATCGAAAACAAGTTTGACTGTAGCGTATTAGTAGCTGGTGGCGGTCACGCCGGCCAGGCTGATGCTTTGCGTCTTGGCATTGCCAAAGCACTCGTTCTATTGAACGAAGACTACAAGTCTACACTACGTCGTGCTGACTTGCTTAGTCGTGACTCACGTGAGCGCGAACGTAAGAAGTTCGGTCTTAAGTCTGCACGTAAGCAACGCCAGTTTACAAAGCGTTAAACAATATTGTGGATCAATCACAGGAGGCTTCGGCCTCCTTTTTGGTATAGTGGAGTAAATATGGGTAAAAAACCAAAGTCAGCAGAAGACAAGATAATACAGAAGAAACAGCAGTGGGTGGAGCGGACTGCTGAGGTTTTGCATGTTTCTGAGGAGACAGTTGAACATCTGTTGCATGTGCCTAGGCAGCAGAGTATTCGTATCAATACTCTTAAAACTGATGCTAAAACGGCTATAACCGAGCTTAAGGCCCACGGTTGGCAAGGGCAACCTATAGAGTGGTGTGTAAATGGCTTTACAGTTGAGTCAGATCTTAAGAAGATACGCGATAGTGATTTAGTGGCTAACGGAGCTGTGTATATACAAAATGCTGCCAGCTGGCTACCTGTTCTGGCACTTGACCCACAACCCGGCGAGTCAATCCTGGACGTTTGTGCTGCCCCTGGAGGCAAGACAAGCCATATAGCGGCTGTTACGGGTAATAACGCCTACATCACGGCAAATGACAATTCACGCCCCAGACTGGCTAAGATTAGAGCAAACTTAGACCGTTTAGGTGTAGAAAACATCAAATATACCTTATTTGATGGGATTCACCTGACTCACAAGCTGTATGGCAGGGAATACGACAAGATACTGCTCGATGCACCCTGTAGTGGCGAGGGCATGATGACATTGGACAATGACAAAGACTTTGCTACCTGGTCAGTTGCACACATTAAGCGTCTACAGCAGTTACAAAAACGTATCCTAGCGCAGTCCTGGCAACTGCTCGAACCAGGTGGAACCTTAGTGTATAGCACATGTACTATGGCTCCGGAAGAAAACGAAGCCGTGATTGACTACTTACTACGGCATAACGATGACGTCATGATAGAGCAAATCAAAATGGATCTACCCAACCGAGTAGCCCCAGTTATGTCTTGGAATGGCAAAAACTTTGACCCATCCCTCAAATTTGCCATGAGACTAATCCCGAGTCCCGAAATAGAAGCCTTCTTTGTTTGCAAATTAGTCAAAACAGTAGTTTAATTAGCCGTATTAAGGAGTTTAGGCATGTTATACCAACGTGTTTCGTCACCAGAACAGGCCGAAAGTCTATTGTACGAAGCCGGCTCCACCTATTGGGATGGTAATACCTTAGTTTTTCGCGACATGTACTCTTGGCCAAACCTTGATGCAAGTTATAGTGAAGACCGACCTTATAAGTTGAGCCCACTATTTGGCGTAAAAGGCAAAGCAGAACATATCTCCAGTTCACGAGCAATACAAACCACACTTTTTGACGGCATACACGTACCGTTAGAGAATAGTGGCTTACTAGTTGTTGTACCGCTTAAGAGATTTTCCCAAGTAGTTACTAGAGCTTCTTATGCTGAGGTGCGTTATTATCCTCAAAAAGAGATCGATTTTACTGCGGGAGAAATGTGCTTGATGGGTGCAGCTAGGGCGGTTTATGAAGTGGCGAATGGTGTAAATACCGAAGGTCATGCAGAGCGCTATAACGCTATGTTAGATGCGACAGATGCAAATTGGGCAAAACGTAATAGCCACTAGAGTAAAAAGTAATATATAATCATGGCAATGAGTAAACCTGTAATTTTGACCGGACTACGTGCCAATAATGATCTTCATATTGGTAATTACCTAGGTGCGCTGTTACCTATGATTGATATGGCCAAGCAAAAGGCTGGTAAATACCAAGTTAATTTGTTTGTGCCTGACCTACACAGCTTTACAACCCCAATAGATCACGGCACATTGCAAGAAGCTATCATGAACAACCTCCGCGTATACGCAGCGGCAGGCTTACCACTAGATAATGAAAACGTTCACATTTACCGCCAAAGCTATGTTTCTGCACACAGTGAGCTAACTTGGATCCTTGATTGCTTCACTGGCATGGGTGAAATGGGTCGTATGACACAGTTCAAGGATAAATCAGGCAAGCTTAATGAAGACCGTATTAGCGTAGGACTGTTTAATTACCCAGTACTCATGGCTGCTGATATCCTTTTGTACGGATCAAGTTATGTGCCTGTTGGCGATGACCAGTCGCAGCACCTCGAGTTTGCACGTGATATTGCGACACGAATGAACAGCCAGTTTAATGAGTTGTTTGTAGTACCAAAAGCAGTCGCAGAACAACATAAATTCTTTGGCAAGGATCAAGGTCTACGCGTTAAAGACCTGGCAGACCCAAGTAAAAAGATGAGTAAGAGTGATGAAACCGGTAAAGGTGTAATCTTCCTGACAGATACACCAGATGTAGCGCGTAAGAAGGTTATGAGTGCCACTACAGATAGTATTGGTCAGATTAACTACGACTATGAGAAGCAACCTGGTATCAGTAGCCTAATTGATCTTCTTGCATTACTCCAGGGTGTCGACAAACAATCTGTTATTGATAAATATCAAGGTCAAGCAATGTACGGTCCACTTAAAACGGAAGTTGCAGACGTTGTCGTTAGCTTCTTGACTGATTTCCAGACCAAACTTGCAAGCGTTGACGATAAAGTTCTTCTTACAAAACTTGAATCTGATGAAAAGCTCATGAACGAACAAGCCAACGCAACCCTCCTCAAAGTTCAAAAGGCCGTTGGTCTGCGAGCATAATGGCTAATTTGAATATTTCCCGGGCTGAGCGACTGGATATGCGCGTTATTGCGATGTATCCGGATTTGACGCGGAGTGTCGCATACAAGCTTATTGAAGTTGGCAAGGTGTCAGTAAACGGTAAAGTTGCTACAAAAGCCGGGCAAAAGCTCAAGCCAGGCGATGACATTGTCGTGGACTATAACCATGAGCTTATGTCAGAGATCCCTTCAATTGAAATCCCTACTTTGTACGAGGATGATGACTGTGTGGTTATCGTTAAGCCTATCGGCATCTTGAGCCATAGCAAAGGCGCATTTAACCCAGAGGCTACAGTAGCTTCATGGTTGGCCGAACACTTAGTCAAGGCAGGTAAGAAACCACTCTGGATTTTGGAAAAAGACGTAGAGTCTGGAAGCCCAAATAACCCCAGGGCTGGTATAGTACACCGACTCGACCGCGCTACCAGTGGTGTTATGATCTGTGCCAAGACACCAGCCGCATTGGCATTTTTACAGAAACAATTTAGCCAACGTAAGTCCAAGAAAACGTATACAGCGGTGGTAGCTGGTCACCTGAAACCCCAGCATGCAATTATTGATATGCCAATTGAGCGTAATCCAAAGAACCCAAAGACATTCCACGTCAGTACAAGTGGTAAGCCATCAGTAACTGAGTACGAAGTTATGGCAAGTAGTGATGATTATGACTTGGTTGAGCTAAAGCCCGTAACAGGTCGCACCCATCAGCTTCGCGTACACCTTAACCATCAGGGGCATCCAATCGTTGGCGATACCTTCTATAACGGGCCAAAAGCTGATCGATTGTTCTTACATGCGCATGTTCTAGAAATTACGCTGCCAAACAAGGAACGTAAAATATTTACTGCTCCAATCCCTGAGGAGTTCGATCAACTAATTAAGACGTCATGAACGAACTACTTCTTCACACTAAGACTCGACAATCACTCGAACAAGTAGCTGACAGTGGTGCACATGCAACTTTACTGGTTGGTGAACTCGGGGCTGGTAAACATACCATTGCTGTAAGTCTTGCTACTCAAATGTTAGGAGTGAATGCTGATAGTGCTCCGTATTTCCTCAACATCGCAGCAGAAGGTAAGAGCATAGGCATTGAACAGGTACGAGAACTACAGAAGTTCTTGCAGCTCAAAACTGCTGGATCAGCTAAGACCCGTAGAGTCATAGTAATAGATGATGGGGACACAATGACGGTTGAGGCTCAGAACGCGCTCCTGAAGCTCCTAGAAGAGTCTCCAGACGACACAGCACTTATTCTGACCGCACATAAGCCACACCAACTCCGTCCAACCATTCATTCCAGAGTTCAAACGGTTAATGTACTACCTCCGCTTAAAGATGATGTTATTGGATACTTCCTAGGTAAGGGCTTTAACGGAACTGATATTGAACGCGCAATGCTGGTTAGTAACGGACAGGTCGGCCTCATGACGGCATTACTAGAAGATGCGACGGACCATGTATTGGCAACGCACATCACGACGGCCAAGAAGCTTTATGGCATGAGTGCTTTTGAGCGACTCACTAAAGTTGACGAGATTAGCAAAGATAAAGAAACGCTACAAGATCTGTTATTTGCCTGCAAAAGGATATGTGTAGGTGCGCTTGAACAAGCAGCAATAAAGCAACAAACTACCGCCGTAAAAACCTGGCACAAACAACTGAAGTTAATCGTTAACGCTGAGAGTTCTCTCAAACACAACCCAAACACGAAACTACTCCTCACTGACCTCTTTGTTAGCATGTGATTATGCTATACTGTATCTCATATGTATGAACTTGCCTTAGTGGTGGGATTTGGGGTGTTAGCGTTCCGTGCAGCAGATATTAGGCACGAGAACGCTGATGACATACCCCGAAAAGTTGGTGATAAGATGGGTAAGCTCTGGGATATTGCACACCAGGGTATGCGCGAGAATCGTTTCCTGCGTGCTGAAAAAGCCCTCCTAACTATCCTTAAGATTGACCAAAAGAACGCCGCTGCCTATAACCGACTCGGTATCTTATACGCTAAACAAAAAGAGTATAAGGATGCAATTGACTGTTTCGAAATTGCCTCCAGCATCGAGCCTACCTCTTCAAGCCTCCATAACCTTGGTCTTATCTATTATGAGACAGAGAACTACCAGAAGGCTGCGACAGCCTTTGAACAGGCCCTAAAGCTTGAGGAAGAGCTTGCAGCTCGTCACATAGCCTACGCTAAGGTTCAAGAAAAGCTTGGTAACATCAAGCTGATGTTCAATGAGCTAGAACGTGCAGTAGAACTAGAGCCAAACAAAGAAAGCTTTACGTTGCTAAAGAACGCATATGAGCACAACGGCGAACAGGCAGAAGCAGACCTTATAGAAGAAAAGCTTAAGAAATTCATTGCTCCAACCAGCGTTCCACAAGCAAAACGTATCAAACGCCCAAAACGCGTCGTTATCTAAGTAGCTTAAGGACCTTGCTCAACAGATGACTTTTTGGTACACTCTACCGGTACTTTAAAACATAAACGTGCCACCTTAGCTCAGCTGGTTAGAGCAGCTGTTTTGTAAACAGCAGGTCGTCGGTTCGAATCCGACAGGTGGCTCCAATCTACACTTTGGTATACATTCTTATTGCGAGAATACCAAAGTGACCATGAGCTTGAGTTCATGGAGGTGTTCATAGCCGTCAGGAGTGGCGGCAATGTGCCGGAATCGTCTAGTGGCAATGACAGGAGACTGTAAATCTCCCGCCTTTCGGCTTCGTAGGTTCGAGTCCTACTTCCGGCACCAAATTAAGAAGTCGACCACAGGTCGGCTTTTTAATTTGTTCCTGTAAGTCTCGAACCGTACAGCCAAAGGCTGAGGTTCAGTCTTCAAAGCCTCGCGCAGGAGTTTACTCCGAGTAAGGCTGCAGAAGTGCACCGTCCTACTTCTATGAGAATCTGGAACGTGTTAACAACATTGTAGGTCTTCATAAACAAAAGCATTTAGGTATAATATACGTATATAGCTGGGGATGCGTATGAAGTTAAGCACTGATACGACCCAGGAAGCCTTATGGCTTTCGGGCGGTGGAGAAATGGGCAAGCTTATTCGGGAGAAAGACTGGAGTAAAACTCCTTTTGGTCCGATTGAGACTTGGCCAGCATCATTACGAACAATGCTGGGCGTAGTGCTTAATAGCCGATTTCCAATGCTCATCTGGTGGGGGCCAGATCTTCTACACCTTTATAATGATGCATACACCCCCATCTTAAGGGAAAAGCACCCAGCTTCACTGGGTGCGCCAGCGGCAAAGATATGGGCAGAAGTGTGGGATGTAGCAGGTCCAATGGCTAGGGGTGTCCAGAATGGTGGCCCGGCAACCTGGACAGAAGATTTGCAGTTATTCATTAAGAGTGGAGATATGGATGAGGAAACATATTTTACCTTCTCATACAGTCCTATTATTGGCGAAGATGGCAAAGTCGCTGGTCTGCTCAATACCGTCCGTGAAACTACTAACGAAGTTCTGAACGGACGTAGACTACAGATACTTCACGACCTTGCTGCCCGCGCTGGTGACACGAAGTCAGAAGCGGATGCTTATCAGCAATGCATGGAAGTATTGTCCGAGCGCGAATTAGACATTCCGTTTGCGCTACTATATACAATTAATGATGATAGAACTGCTGCGCAACTTGTTGGCTCTGCTGGTGTAAAGAAATACAAAGGAAAAATAAAAGCTAATAAGATACCACTAGCCCAGAAAGACCCTAGTCAGTGGCCAATCAAAGACGCATTACGCGACTTAGACACCGTGGTTGTGAAAGATTTAGACAAACGGTTTGGCTCGTTGCCACTTGGAAGCTGGCAAGGAAGACCTACAAAAGCGTTAATCTTGCCTATCATGCATGCAGGCTGGGCTGTACCGGAGACATTCTTGATACTTGGTGTCAGCCCCCATAGAAAGTTGGATGACAGGAAACGTTACTTTTTCCGTGGAGTTGCTGATCAGGTAGGAGCAGCAATAACTAGTGCACGAGCTTACGAATCCGAGAAAAAACGTGCAGAGGAGCTTGCCGAACTGGATAGGCTTAAGACAGTGTTCTTTACAAACATTAGTCATGAATTCCGAACGCCACTTACTCTTATGCTTGGTCCACTTTCAGAAAGTCTTGCTGATGAGTCGTTGTCAAAAGAACGGCTTAGACAGCTAGAGCTTGTTCGACGCAGTACCTATCGGTTACAGCGTCTAGTTAATAATTTACTAGATTTTTCGAGCCTTGAAGCAGGGACTATGCAGTCATTCTTTCAACCCGTTGAATTGGGTAGCGTGACCGCTGAACTGGCAAGCTCATTCCATTCTGCTATGGATAGTGGTGGTCTCAAGTTTAAGATCCATTGTCCTCCTCTAAAGAAAAAGGTGTATGTTGACTACGCTGCTTGGGAGAAAATTGTGTTTAACCTTATCTCTAACGCCTTAAAGTACACCCTCAAAGGAACGGTAGAAGTGACTTTGCGTGAGAAGGGAAAGTTTGTAGAACTTGAAGTCAGAGATACTGGCCACGGTATACCATCAACGGAATTACCACATCTTTTTGAAAGATTTCACCGTGTCAGAGGGATAAAATCACGCAGTATAGAAGGCTCAGGTATCGGTCTAGCTATGACTAATGAGCTTGTTAAGCTACATGGTGGCAAGATTATTGTAAAAAGTTCATACGGCAACGGAACATCGTTCATAGTTATAATCCCTTCAGGAAAAGCACACCTACCGAAGACTCAGGTTGTTGAAACGGAGGATGATATTGTTAGTACATCTCAGTCTACGGCTATGGCATATCTTGATGAAGCTCGGAGCTGGACAACCAAACAAACAAGTGACGATATTGAAGCAATAAAGAAGCTACGAACTGTTAAAAGTCGTGCCAATGAGACCATACTGATTGTTGATGATAATGCAGATATGCGTGAATATATACGCCGCATTCTAGATGCAAATACCAGTTTGTCAGTAGTCACCGCAACAAACGGCAAGCAGGCTCTCAAAATGATTGCCAAACAGATGCCAAGTTTGATCATAACTGACATCATGATGCCGGAGATGGACGGTTTTGAGCTGGTAACCACGATCCGAAAAGATTCTAAGGCAACTCAAGTGCCAATCATATTCTTGTCTGCTAGAGCGGGGGAAAAAGAAAGAGTATCTGGTATAGCTGAAGGCGTGGACGACTATCTAGTTAAGCCATTTTCCCGCGATGAGTTGGTCGCACATGTACTTACCAGGCTTAACCTGACGACACTCAGAAACAAAGGTAAGAGTAAATAAGTATTTTGTTACTGAATATTGAGAAACAGTTTTATCTGCATGAGATTTGCTTTACACCCGGTATAAGATCAAACTAGGAAGTGATGCATATCAAAATGAGGGAAAATAAATCATTTGTTAACAAGAAGAAAGTTAGTGCCGTTTTTCTCTTGATCATACTGGCAATTACCGCGGTAGTGTTGCTGTCTGAAAGACAGAACAAATTTAGAGATGTACTGCATGGCTATGATTGGTCTTATTTATCTGGTGGTAAAGTAACGCACGAAGGTGTACAAGTAAATCCACTCAACCAAAGCATAATTCACCAAGATGGCTCTAAAGCACAGCTAAATCCTCCTGTTAATGTACGGGGACCTCACTTAGCTTTTTCTGGTGACTTTCAAGTAAGAACCATAATGCGTGGTGCTGATGACGGGGCATCTCTTCAGTTCTACGGACGCGTGCCTGTTGTATATGATGAATGGAGGCAAGAGAAACAGAGTTACAGGATAGATGTTTCTAGTAAGCGGGTTGAAACCCGTGTTTGGGATGGAGACTCGTCAGTCCCTATGGATATACGGAGCTACAACGTGGATCTTAAAGGTGATGTCTTGTTAGATATAAAACGCTCAAAGGGTCTTATAAGTGTTAGTACCAATGGAAAGATGCTTGGTTCTATGCCAGACCACAACATCTTTGCCGATGGTAATTTGTGGTTTGGCGCAGATGGTAACGATAAAGGTGACGGCTGGCTACTTCGTAACTTGGAGGCACGCGCACTTGGCAAAGACACATTGCAAATTGTTGATTCTCCTGCCCTTGGCGTACCCCATAATGATCCAAGTTTACTGCGTAACATTGCAGATAAGTTACCTCGGAAATTGCCTATAGGAGTAGCTGTCTCGGCCAACCAGTTGTTTACTGATCAACGCTATCAAGACATCGCAATGAGCCAATTTAGCTTAGTCACACTCGAAAGCAGCCTCAAGGCACAATTTATTCATCCGGCTCCAAATAAATATAGTTTTACTGATGCGGACAACATTGTTGACATGGCCACGGCTAATGGTCAGACAGTTCACGGTCATACTTTGGTTTTTGCAAAGTCTAACCCTTCATGGATTACAGATACGCCTGCAGCTGAGCTACCTAATGTGATGACAGACCATATTACAAATGTTGTAGGTCACTTTAAGGGTCGTATTAACTCATGGGATGTTGTGAATGAACCTTTATCAGAAAAGGATGAGGATTACATGGATGGTGGTTTGGGGCTAAGAACTTCTTTCTGGCAGAAAACTATAGGTGAAAGTTATATCGATAAGGCATTTATTGCTGCAAGAGCAGCAGATCCATCAGCCAAACTGTATCTCAACGACTATGGCATAGAACATACAGACAAGCGGTGGGATGCGATGTTGGCTCTTGTGCAACGCTTAAAGAGCCGAGGAGTACCAATTGATGGGGTAGGTTTTGAATCACACGTCTATGATACTAAGGACCGTATTGATCTAGCTGTTTTGCAGTCTCATATACAAGCACTGGCAAATTTAGGGTTGAGCGTAAGGATTTCGGAGATTGATGTTACGGGCAAGGATCCTGGATTCCAAAGTGAACAATATACCGGAGTATTATCGGTGTGTATAAAAGAACCAAACTGCACATCTTATACTACTTGGGGAGTATCAGATTTATATGGTTCAACTACTGTAGCTGACAGATATCCATTGCTACTAGGAACAAGTCTATTGTGGGATAAAGATATGAAGCCAAAACCAGCAGTTGCTGCTCTACAAAAAACGCTTACTATGAGTCTTGCGCAATAAGAGATAACCCTTGGAATCATCTCTGTTATTTGGTACAATCTACCGGTTACAAAGCAAACACATATGCCGTCGTAGCTCAGTGGTAGAGCATCGCCATGGTAAGGCGGGGGTCTCGGGTTCAAGTCCCGACGACGGCTCCAGTATTGAAACTTCCTCCGTAATCTGTTAAGATTATTTGGATATCACTACGTGATTACGTCATTGTACTCGTAAAACAGAAGCAAGCTTCGTTTTCCTCCGTGCAATTCGTATAACATTATTATTTAAAGGTATGGAATAATGGCTAAAAAAGGCGATAAGCGCAAGATTGTAGGATTGGTTTCTGAGGAAAGTGGTGCACGTCACTACTACACCAAGAAGAACACCCAGAATACGCCAGACAAGCTCGAGCTAAAGAAGTATGACCCTATTCTTCGCAAGCACGTTCTTTACGTTGAGACTAAGAAGAGTCTTGGACGTAACGAAGTAAAAGCTCGCAAGAAGTAGTTTTACGAAAGCTTACATTAACAGCTCCACCGGGGCTGTTTTTCTTTGACAAGCTTCTTGTCAGCCTAGTTTCATGACGTCTAGGATGGTATTGGCAAGTTCAGCATGGCTCCATACAAGTGGCGACACCGATATGGATGTGCCATCAGTTGGGTTAACTTGCTCTGCTAATACGCCACTTGATGTAGCATGATCCATCGTCCACGTAATGTATTGTCGAGCTTTATCCATATTGCCAGTCCTTGCGTAGTACTGTGCCATCCAGAGTGTGGTTACAAACCATGGGTTACCCAGAAAGGTTGGATTTGATTCAAAATAGTGGTCATTTTCATATCTTGGAGTTCCACCCGCTGGACTCTTATCGAGAAGAATATTCTCTACCTGGGTAACTGTCCTTTTGAGATTGTCTGTACTTGTGTGGAGACCAAACATCATGACACCATACATACTCGATACGTCTAAAGTATTATCAAAGACTAATGAACCATCCTGTTGCAATAAGAATCCTTTACGAAGCAGCTCACGTTCTGGGTCAAAGAATATGTCAGAGTTACTAAGAATTTTGTTTGCACTACTTGTCCAATTCGTGGCGTCATCCGGGAAGCCAAACTTCTCTGCAAAGTCGCTCGCAACAAGAAGTGCTTGATACACAATTGCAACCGTATAGGTGTTGGTTAAAAATTTCTCTTCCCACAGATCGTAACTAGCATGCGGGAGGCCAGTTTGCTCATCCGTAAATCCTGATAGGAAGTTGGCGGCAGGCTGTATAAGTGTGTCGTACAAGTTGCGCACAAAGTCCTCGTCATGTGAATGTTCATAATATTCACCAAGCATGTAGATAATAGATGCAGTCTCATCTTCTTGAATGGGTAGTTCCTTATGATCTCCATGTAGTAATGGGTGCCAAGTGCTACCAATAGCCCTATCAGGCTGGTATTTGTGCATTAAATAACCACCAGGTGCTAAAACATCTCTACAGAATTCGAAGAAACGTTTAGGCTCTTCACTATAGCCGAGCCTAATTAATGGCCACATTGCAAACGCACCATCTCGTGGCCAAACGTAACTATAATAGTCACGACCGTAGTTATAAATTGATGAATCAGCTGATGCAATCACGCCACCACGGCGATCTGTGTGCACTTTAATGATCATGAGAGACTTTTTAAGTGGTTCTAGGAACTCAGCGTCAAGTCCATGAAGTGTGTTTGCTCCCGTTGCAAGCCATTCGTGCCAGTGTTGACGAACGGCAGCGAGTCGGTTTGCAAGACCCTCTTTTTTGATTACTGCATGGATCTTTTCTGAGTCAAATTGTGAATCAGACGCTATAATCCAATAATTAATGACATCTGACTGTCCACCTTCGAGTTGAAGCGTATAGCGCATCACGGAATCCACACCACCGTGCTCTACAGCGCTGCCTGACAACTCTCCATCTTCTGCATCTTTATACGTTCCTTCTTTGCCTTCGATGCCATAGTTACCTACGGCAAACTGATCAAATGTGGTACCATCCTCGCGTTCACCGTAGATCAACAGTGAACAGCGGCCTTTATAATCGAGCAAATAGTTATCGTCGGGTACAAAAAGGGCAGTATCTGCACGTCCGCTTCTGGACACTTGGAAAACTTGATGTGTGAAAAGTCGGATTTCACGCTGGTTTTCGGCTTGGTTTCTAACGGTGATCCTACGGCAAAATGTATTTGATTCGTGATCTACAAAATCATTGAAAAGTAGCTCGACTTGCAGTTTGTCTGACTGCATGCGAATGGCGCTTATTAGAGCATCTGCTTCGAAGTTAACAGTTATGTCCCAAGATCCATCGTCAACCCATGAAAAAGTGTTATCTACCCATACACCTATCTTGTGATGGACACTTCGTGCGGTGGTGAGGTTATCGAGCCCAACATAAGGGTAGTAAAAGTCGTGAACTAACCCTTGCTCACTTAAACCAACCGTTAGAGAGCCGTTTCCGAGCATTACGGGGCGTGCCATTAGATGGTTACACCTTTCTGCGCTAAACGGAACTGCACATCGTGCCAAGCATTCATGAAGTTCATGTAGGCTTCGTACGGTGTTTCGTAAGGGCTAAAGTAGGCATGAATGTCACCGTCGTTAAACCATTTTGTACACATATAGTAAAAATGGTCAGAAGTCGTGAGTTTGCGCCAGTCATCTATTAGCTGTAGGTCGCCTGATTCCATGACTGGCTTTTGGACATCATAGAGTGCTCGAATAGCTTCTTGTTGCATAGGATTACCGAGCCAGGCTGACAAATCACGTTCAGTATCTGCCCAAGTTGTAGTGTCAGGCGTATCAACCTTATCTACTGGTTCATTGGCATCAATAACTTCGCTGACGGTCATAAATGTATTACCTTCTGTCTGGAGCCATTGCTCCGGTAAATGGTGCAGGAAGTCAAAGATACCTGACTCACTCCACTGGTGTTCGCCAAAGGTTTCATAGTCCATAAACAAGTTAAAGTTAGTTGCGTCAGTAGTGCCATTGAGCCAGTGAGTGAACTTATCAGCAGTTAATGGCCATTCAGCCCAGTTCCTGTCACCAAATCGGAAAGCGATATCGTCTGATAGCTTGTAGTTCTTCATGAGCAGCTTGATATTCTCTGTGTACGTTGGACGATAGACAAAGTTCGGGCTACGCCAACCAAGGACTGGATCCCAACCTTCGGCCAAGATACCCTTGTACCCAGCACGATCAGCCCAGTATGCAAGATCATTATTATAACTAAGCTCCGTATTACGGAATACTTTAGGTGTCTGTCCAAACAGTTCTTCTACTTTCTCACGGTGCATTCGTACTTGTGCCTCAAACTCGGCTTGTGAGTAGAAGAAGGCGAGACTATGGTGGTATGTTTCCCCAACTATCTCAACACGACCAGTTGCTGTCAGCTCCTGGAAAGATTTGAGACTAGCAGGTGACCACTTCTCAAGTTGCTCTAAAACAGTGCCCGTTATAGACAAGCTTAGCTTAAACTCCGGATGCTTTTCTAATAGTTCAAGCAATTTACGATTAGTAGGGATGTAGGACTTTTCGGCAACCTTGTGAGCAATGCGCTCATTATTGGTGCGGTCGTCATAAGCCGAGTCAAAGTAATTATGGCGGTTGCCGGCATCAAAAATAGTATAGTGACCTATTCGGTATGGTTGATGGACGTGCATGTAGAGGACGATTGCCTTACTCATACTGCTACTGCCTCTGTGTGGTGTTTATATAGCTCGAGTAGACGATCAGCTGCTTTGTTCCAACTCAAGCGCTCGTATTCTTTCAATGAGTTGGTGTGCAATTCATCACGCAGCCCGTCATTTTGAACAACCGCTGTGATTTGATTGGCCATTTCGTTTATATCCCAATAATCAACCTTCAGACAGTTAGTTAGTACTTCTGATACACCAGACTGTTTACTGATAAGAGCTGGTGTACCATATCCAATTGCTTCAAATGGGGTCAAACCAAAAGGTTCAGAAATAGAAGGCATAACGAATAGATCGCCAATTGCGTAGGCATCACGCCAAGTCTTGCCACGCTGGAAGCCTGTAAAAACAACGTTTCTGCCGATGCCAAGCTCTGCAGCCAGTTCTAGTAGCTCACGGTCTTGTTCACCTGAACCTACGAACAAAAATATAGTCTTTGGAGAGCGGGCAATGACCTCTTTTGCTGCCCGCAGTAAGTTGGGTAAACCCTTTTGGATAGTCAAACGCCCCACGTTCACGACAATTCGATACCCATGTTGCTTCATTTCTGTAAGGTAATTGTAGACATTTCCGGTATCAAGTGGCTGTACCCCGTCTAGGTCGAAACTATTGTGAATAACCTCAATCTTATCGGCTGGAATCTTGTAGTCAGCAACGATAGCATCTTTGGTCAGCTGGCTTATAGCTATGATCTTATCAGCCAGCATCATAGACATATATTCAATTTCACGAACCATTGGGTTGCCGTCATCGCCACCAGCTCTATCGCGCTCGATTGAGTGAACGTGGAGTAATAGTGGCTTGTTGGTTTTTTCCTTAGCTCGCAGGGCAGCACGGAAGGTTAGCCAATCATGGGCATGAATGACATCAAAATCGGCTAGTTCAACGATACGTTCAACCGCTTGCTCATAAATTGCACTTTGACCAAAGAGGTCTATTGACTCAATATCACCGTTTGTCTTGATGTACTTGAAGCTGTCGTAGGCGATACCGGCTTTGATGACTGCTTCGACATCCTGTGGGTGTGCAGCATTAATCCGCATAAATTCAACATCATGTTCGGCCGTGTAGGGTAGGACGAACTCAATATCGGCGCCTTTTTTGGAGAGAGCTTTACAAAGCTGGTAACATGCAACACCAAGCCCACCACTGTTATGAGGTGGTAATTCCCACCCCAACATGAGTACCTTCATAACCCTCTTTGTATGCTTATGTTAATTTCCCTTTATTATAGGGAGGTTACTGAGTAGGCACAACCGTTTTCCCCAGGAAATTTGTAAATTGCAGCTTGTCAAAATCATGATATGCTTAGGTTATGAGTTCACAACAAAAAATTGTCATCGTAGAAGATGACAAAATGCTCGCTGAAATCTACCAGACCTTGCTTTCTTCAAGTGGTTTTACCGCGCTTGTAGCTAACGATGGACGCAGTGGTGCTGATCTGGTCAAGCAAGAACAGCCTGACCTTGTGCTACTGGATATTATGCTACCTGAACTTTCTGGCGATATGGTGCTTTACGAAATACGCTCGGACGAACGCACTCGTGACACAAAAGTCATTATGCTGACAAACATTAGTGAGACTGAGGCTCCAGAGGGCCTTGATAAGCTCGGATTCTCTCGTTATATCGTAAAGGCTAATCTTGTGAGTAATGAGCTGCCGGATATTTGTCGCGCAGTTATGGCTGAAACACCTGATCAAAGCGCCGAAGCAGTCGCTCTCTAACACGCTAAGCTGCGGCTGGCTGCACTGATAATTGTTTGAGAAGGTATTTACTAACGCCGATGACGCGTTCAAGTCCGTGAACGTGATCAAGATGTTGTGTTGATAATCCCCCTGAGAGCCTATGCTCATCAGTGCCAATATAGTTTAGAAACTCAATAGATAAACCTTGGGGTTCTATAGTATCTCTTCGAAGTGTTTCCACTAGACGTCTTACAAGCACCTTTGCCTGAGCGGCGTCTAGAGTTAATTCATGACTAGCAAATAGTTCGATACATGCTTCTTCTAGCTGTATTAGTTTATCAATTTCTAAAACTGAGATATCATCACTCAGTTCTAGGAATAGAGGTGTAAGTTCTGCTACAAATTCACCCAAAACCTCTGCCGTTTCTACTAGATACGGCTCGTTTGGGACTGTAATAGTATCTTCAGTCGCTTCCAGCCCGCCAGGTGACTGGATTTCTGTAAACCAAGTTTGTATGACTTCTGCGAAGCGAGTGGCTTGGGTGGTTTCTTCTGTCTCCAGGCTAACAGTTAATGGGGTCTCAACTGTTGCATCCACGGGTGATGACTCATCTTGAATACTTATATCTAATGGAGTATCTAACTCCTCTGCAGTCAACTCCAGTAATGTATCTTCTGTTTCAACTAATGGCTGTATCTCGGTCACTTTTGCTGGAAGAATACTAGTGATCTCTAATTCGGGAGTTGAGATTGAACTAATTTCATTGACTTTGGTTGGCTCTGTAGCGGACGTTTCTATAGCCTTTTTAGCAGGTGGTTGGTCTATCGTAGGTGCAGAAGCCTCGGTTAACTCATAGAATGTACGTTCTTGTTGCTGGAATTCTTCTATGTGATTCGATTTCGGTAGCATAACTCTGAGGATGTCATTTTCTATGACCAATAGCTCTGCTTCTTTGATTTCAAAAATCTGCTGAACTTTCTTATCTGATACTGTCGGCTCGACCCGGATGTCTTTAGTCAGGACGGCATCTATGTTATTAGCCTGTTCTGTCTCAATGTGGATGATACTCACTGCATGATTCATAGCAAATTCACCGATCTTACCAGCAAAGGGACATATTCTTGATAATTCCTTCATATCCAAATGGCCACCTGCTTCGCGAAGGTATTCGACAGCCATTGCAGGTAAGCCAGCAACATCAAACACAATATTCTCACCATTGAAGGTCATTGATGCTGTTTCTCCAATCTCAAGTTGAGACTGGTCTATCCCATGTGCCGTTGTGCTCATGCTTACATGGTACCGGAGTAGTGGGTTACTACCAAGCCTTTATCGGGATTGGAGAGCGTCGAGTGCTACTGCCATAGCGGCATAGGTGCGCCAGTCAATGGCTGAATAGGCAGCATCGTCAACTGAGAGTACATAGTGGTCACGGAGAAGAGTCGTTTTTTGGTATTTACCAACTATCTCGCCAGTTTTAATGTCTACAAAGTCGAAGTGGTATTTGAATAACATCATTATGATCTCTGCTAGCTCACCAACTATAGGCACTGCACCTATAAATCGACGAAATATGGCAAGCGGAACGCTACTTTCCTTTACAAGAAGTACCGGGTCACCGTTTGTATCAAGGATATTCCAGGTACTGACGAGTAGGGATTTGCCAAATACTTTGCTAAATCCGCCAATCTTCTGACCGTCTGGTGCCTCAACGAAGTAGCGCCCATGTACATCGAGCACTTTCTCAGCACGGAATCCAAACACTTCCTCAGTCTTGCTTTCATCACCGTAAAAGGTGACTTTTTCTTTGAAAGCCAATCTCTTCTGCTGTGCAAACGCAACAGTATCTGTCTTATCACCGTTATTGTCAGTTTTATATACAATGTATTTGTTTACAAAAGCAGTTATTTTTTGCTCAACAATAAGTCGTGGAATCATGAATGTAGTTTACCATCAGTTTGGTTATCAGAGTAAGGAGTGTAGCTTCATTACTGTTAATTAAGGTACTAGCTATTGACTAATTCAACATAATACTGTATAGTAATAATTCATGAAAGACAGTAGAAATAGTGAAGGGGTTATCTCGTACCCAATTTCGACACTTCTTCGTGGCGAAGAAGGACCATGGGTACATACCCTTACAACCTTTAGTTACGATAAATCAGATCCATTTGCTGTCAGCACTACTTTTGGTAATGAAACTGATGCGCCAGCAACCTGGACTTGGGCAAGGGAGTTACTATACAAAGGAGTTGATGAACCGACAGGCGAAGCTGATGTCATAGTCTACCCAGGGAAGCTTGATGATGTTCATGGCCATACTGCAATACACTTTTCTGGCCCTGAAGGAGAAGTAACCTTATATGCTCGAACAGCACCAGTCGCAGAATTTATAGCACGAACATTGTCACTCGTACCGGTAGAACGCGAATCAGAAAATCTTGATATTGACACAGTGCTTGCCCAAATCCTTAGCTAATATTAGTTGAACAGCTGCAATCGCAAAATTGTCATGAACATCATAGTATGGTATAATAACGATAATCATAAAGGATTGAAGTTACATGCGTGAGTTTCGCTTAGTAGGTCTTACTGTTTTTTATACGTTTCTTACCATTCTCTTAGCATTGCTAGGCATAGGCAGTATTACTAAGCTGCAGCAATCACAGTACGAGCTTGCAACAAGTTCAACGACCAAGGCTCCTCTACAAAGTAAAAGTACACTTTCTAGTACCGCCAACACAACTGCCACAGCATCGGAAGTAACACCTGCGCCAACTAGCTTAACGTTGGCCGCAAGCGCAACCAATGTTCGGCTACAAGACAAAAGCACCCTCTCTGGCGTGTTATCAACAACTGACATCCTCGGATCATCAGTTCCGGTACCTAACAAGCCTGTTGATGTACAGAAGAGTACCAGTAGTGGTGTTTGGACGACTGTTGTAAGTGGGGTTACTGACGCTAACGGTGGTTATTCTTTGCCAGTGACTATTGCAAACACATCAGCTGACTATCGTGTTGTATTTGCAGGAGATGCTGAATATGCAGCAAGTCAGAGTGCAAGTGTAAAAATTACTGGGTTTGTAGCAACTACCAGGATATATAGGACAGGCCCAACAAGCGTAACTGCAGAAACCTCTACGACATATGGTGCCCATTTTGAAGTCAATGATTCACGTGTCACTAGTAATCCACCCATTGCTGGGGCAAAAGTTGATGTATATCGTAAGGATGCATTCGGGGGAAACTGGAAATTAGTCTCTACAATCGCAACAGCTAGCAATGGAAATATTTCATGGCGTGCCACAGTCAGCACGCCAACGTACTGGAAGTTGGTCGGTCATAGTACAGCTACGTCAACTTCTGCAAACTCAACAGTTACCAAGCCTACAGTTGTGCCTATAGGCAAGGTGTATAAGTTACCTAGTTCTGCCCCTAAGCCTACTGCATTGGCTCCTCAACCAGCAGCAGTCGGGACTGGTGCACACCCAGCTGTAAGCAGTATCCCAGACTCAGTCTGGAAAAACATGGTAGGAAAGTCCTGGCACTCAGGTTGCCCAGTAGGCCGAAGTAAGCTGGCATACATGACAGTCAATTATTGGGGATTCGATGGGTACCGTCACCGTGGCCAGATGGTATTTAGGTCTAGCCATAAGAGTGAGTTCGTAGCTGCATTCACACGACTATATAACGATCACATCCCGCTGCATGGCATGTACCTAGTAGATAAGTTTGGCTATAGCTCACGAACACATGGTGCAGACGACTATGCTTCAATGCAACATGATAATACCTCAGCCTTCAATTGCCGCTGGGTAGATGGCAGACCAGGCGTAATGTCACCACACTCCTACGGAACGGCTGTCGATATCAACCCTTATGAAAACCCATATCACTCAGCAAAAGGCTGGACGCCTAATTACTGGTGGAGAGCACACAACTTCCCACCATACACCTGGCGAAGTCATAGTTCACCTGCCGTCCAAGACATGCTCCAGTCCGGCTTCCACTGGACATATGGCAACGAAGACGCCCAGCACTTCGACACGTAGTTCGTAAACTCAAGCAAATAAAAAAGACCAGTCAAGGCTGATCTTTTTTATTTGGCAGGGGTGCCAGGATTTGAACCCGAGCTTCAGGTTTTGGAGACCTACGTGCTAACCACTGACACTACACCCCTTGATAATCAAATGTACTTAATTACAGTGTATGTAATTACAAGTGTTAATTCTACCGAAAAACACCTATTTTGTCACTGTTTAGACTAACTTTTGGTTTGTGGGTCTACCAACATTCCAAATAGCTCTACGAATATCTGGTCATCAACCCTGTGACTAGCAGCTTGTTTGGCGGTTGCCTTAGGGTTAGTTGTCACAACGAGGATTCGTTTGAGCGCCTCGGCTGCGACACCACGAACATTTGGCTGTAATAGTGCTCTACGTTCAGCTTCTGGTTTTTGTGCATCGCGGCCTTTTTGTACATAGTTACTGAAATTAACCAGATGTGTTAGGGAAAGTCCGTCAGGGCGACGGGCATCCGGAAATATCTCACGTTGTATGATCGCAATATTAGTACTGTGTCGAGTGGGGTCTTCAAGAAAACTATCAAGTAGATGTTTGACGAATAGCTTCCCAGTAATTAGGGGTATTTTTTCAGTAGGTTGTGTGTCTTCAATATTATTTTTGAGTCTGGCTAACTTAAGCTTTGCAAAGTGTTTATTAGCGAGTAAGTGGGGATTGTTGAGTATCGATGATTTTGTGTCTGGCAATAGGAGACCGTGTTCCTCGAAGGGCTGTATGAACTTAGCTATCAACTGTAACTTATCATTGAATGGAGACAGTACTAAAAGTCTCTTACTTAGACCTTTTTCCAAGGCGTGGATAAGTCGCTTTGACTCATCAAAATCCCTGGATTCGAGAAGCTTTTTTTGCAACTCTTGAGCATCAGGGGTAAGTCGCGAGCCATTACCATTTAACAGAAACCTTGATGACAACTCTTTAGCCATAGCTACAGAAGTAGTATTGAGTTGAACTTTGTAGTCGCCACACCATGCTGTAGTACTCTCTGGCGAGTTTAGGTAATGAGCATTAGTTGCCTGATACCCTTCAGAAAGCGTTATATTAAGTAGCTGCCATAAGCTTGTGTTTTTGCGGGATACTTTTGCAAGCTCCCGAATCACTGTTGGTGCATATGCGGGCTTAGATTGGAAAATAGAGCCTGGATATAGCGCATTAAGTTCTTGCCTTGAGCCAGTGTGCGTGAAGTCACTTGTCATAGAGCTAAGTGTGAAACGTTTACCGCCCCCAAGTGATTCACGAACTATTGCTTCTGCGGTAAGAGGTTTGTTCGTAAGATCTTGTACGTTTGCGTCCGGGTCAGCATCAACAGTAACCATGACGAGATCAGGCAGACTTTGCGATTCTATGTCTGTTCGTGTTTGTAATAATACGAAGTTAGGTATACTCCCGATGCCTGTAGTATTGTCGATAAATGCGTGTTTTGCTGTTTGCAGTAATAGTGAAAAATGCTCAGCACGCAAAGCTTCATTGTTTGGGGCCTGTGACTCTGACATCACAATATTACAGCACTTTAGACACTCTTTTACAAGTGTTGTGACTATACAGATTCAAGCACTGGAACATTTTGATCATATACCGGGCTTTTGCAAAATCATGAAAATTGTTATAGTTTACTGGTATATATGAGTAAATTGGCTTTGTCTCGACCCACCCTCATCCTCCTGTATGGTTTTCCTGGAGCAGGTAAGACCTATTTGGCGCGCCAATTGTGTGAAGACATTCAGGCGGCACATGTACAGAGTGACCGTATTCGTTATGAATTGTTTGAGCAACCTCGTTACGACCGTCAAGAAAACGAGATTGTTGACCATCTGATGCAATACATGACCGAGGAGTTTCTGAACGCAGGTATCAGTGTGGTGTATGACATTAATGCTATGCGCCTTAGTCAACGACGTGAACTCCGTGATATGGCGCGTAAAAACAAAGTAGATACCATACTTGTATGGCTTCAAGTTGATGCAGAAAGTGCATTTGCCCGAGTAGCCAAGCGTGACCGCCGCAAAATGGATGATAAATACACACCTTCTATGGATCGTAGTTCATTTGAACAACTTGCCAGTGGCATGCAAAACCCAAGTCCCTCAGAGGAATACATGGTTATTAGCGGCAAGCACACCTATCAGACACAGCGAAGCGCAATCCTCAAGAAGCTATATGACATGGGCCTGACTGTCCCTGGTGATACTGGTGGCCCTAAAATCGTCAAACCTGGTCTTGTAAACTTGGTTCCAAACATGGGCGGCCGTGTTGACCCTACTCGTCGCAATATTAATATTCGTTAAATGGCTACAAAAACTATTGAGCTAGAAGACATCGGTCCCGTTGTTTTCTATAAACGACGAGGAGCCCGTAATATTAGGCTCAGCATCACACATACAGGTGAAATCCGTGTTACTTTGCCTTTCTGGGCGCCCTATCAGGCTGGGATTGCTTTTGTTAGATCAAAAGCTGAATGGATTATTGAACAAAAACCACCCGTGTCGGTCATAGAACAAGGACACCAGGTTGGTAAAGCCCATCACGTAACCTATGAAGCTGGGCAGGGAAGCACAGTTTCCACCCGTATAACAGGCAATGAAGTAAGAGTGCTTCTGCCAGTTGGCATCCGTTGGAATAGCCCAGAAGCCCAAAAAGCAGTCCAGACAGTAGGTATTAGGGCTTTAAAGAAAGAAGCAAAACGGCTTCTTCCTAGTCGTTTAGAGACACTTGCAGCGCAACACGGGTACGAATACAATTCTGTGGCTGTAAAACAGCTAAAAGGCCGCTGGGGCAGCTGTAGCGAACAGAAAGATATTGTCCTGAACTGTTTCCTCATGCAATTGCCTTGGGAATTGATAGATTACGTCTTACTACATGAGCTTGCTCATACCCGTGTGATGGCTCACGGCCCAGTATTCTGGGACGAAATGAAGCGCATCAACCCATTGAATGATCGTCTGCGCAAAGCAATAAAACTGCATAAACCCATACTTTAGGTATCACCTCTATCTTGCTTATGGCATAATTAGATTAATGTCCGGTAAAATTCCTAAAACTACTGCCAAGGATGCTGAGCTTGAACGCGAGCGTCTAACCAGCCTTATTAACAGTATGGCTGACGGTGTGATTGCTATTGATGAAGCAACAAATATTGTTGTTTATAACGGTGCCGCACTTAATACCCTAGACGTAAACAGTACGATTACTGGCAAACCTATTGCTCAGATTATGAAGCTGGTAGATAAAAATAATCAGCCAATAGATATTAAGAGAGAAGTTCTTGCGACCAAAACCCAGTCTACGACCCGCGATTGGAAACTCCAATACCCTGATGAGAGCATGATCAACCTCTATACCAGCATCGCACCCGTAAAACTCGGCTATGGTCAGCAAGGAATGAGTGGCTATGTGGTACTTATCCGTGATATTACTCGAGAGAAATCACTTGAAGAAGAGCGAGATGAGTTTATTAGCGTAGTTAGCCATGAACTCCGTACCCCTATTGCAATAGCAGAGGGAAATATTGGCAACGCTGAATTTATTTTAGATAAGACTAAAAATATTGATCAAATCAAGGGTGCACTAGCCCAGGCGCATAGTCAGGTTAACTTCCTGAGTGGCATGATCAATGACTTATCTACATTATCTCGTGCAGAGCGAGGTAAACTCGAAGCTGAGGTTGAGGATATCAATGCACATGATCTTGTTGCAGAACTGGGCAAACTCTACACACCAGATGCAGAGAAAAAGGGGCTCAAACTTCTGACCGAAACTGATCCTACACTTGAGTTACTTAAGTCATCACGTTTGTATGTCCGTGAAATCCTTCAGAACTTCGTCACAAACTCGATCAAGTACACAGAAAAAGGTCACGTTACCATTGGTGCACACAAGCGTGCAGGAGGCGTGTTATTTACGGTAACTGACACTGGTATCGGTATCAGCAAGGCGGATCAAGAAAAGGTCTTCGATAAGTTCTTTCGCTCAGAAGATTTTCGTACTCGCCAGAACAGTGGCACAGGCCTCGGCCTCTATGTAACAATGAAGCTAACTCGTCTTATTCACGCAGAAATCAACGTGGAAAGCGAACTCGACAAAGGTTCTACCTTCAGCATCTTCATCCCTAACTTAAGTTAGGCTCTTGGTAGCCGAGGAATAACGTGCATGACTGGGATACAGATATTCCGGTCTTTCCACTCAATTGCACCAAATTCATACTTAGTCATTGACACCAGCGCTATTACCACTTCTGTCAAGACCTCTATAGGAAGGTTAAATAGGGCTATTACAATATTAGGGGGACTAGTGAGCTGCACGATGATGACGTGTATCAAAACAAGTAATCCATATGCTACTGCAGACAAGACGATTACTAGTTGGTCGGAAGAAATAATCCCATATCCGACCCCAACAAGTGGTCCAAGCAAGAATGTGAGTTCAGCAATGACAAGCAGTATGACGTTTTCCGGCCTACGTCTAAGCTGAGGATAACGCATACGTACAGCAGTAGAACGCTGATCTACAAATGTCTTGCGAGTTTGGACGTCTAGTGTATCATCAGATCTAATGAAGCTATAGTCATTAGTTTTGGTTAGCTCTCGTGCAAAGGATCCTTCCGGGATGATACTGTGACTTACAGCGTTAAAACCACCCAAGTGCTTTAGTGTCTTGCGTCTAATTAGCCAGCAGGTGCTGAGTACTGCAGGCCGATCAACAAGTTTACGTGGAAGAGCTAGTTCCCACCAGTAACGCATAGGCTGTATAAACGCTCCAGCGACGCTCCCACTGAGACGACGTGGCAAGACGCTAATCATTTGCTTATCACGCTGCAACATCTCTGTTACCAGCGCTTTTATGGCATGTGGGCCAAAACGTACATCTACACCACAAAACAGTACAAAATCGCCGCTAGCCTCCTCGTAGAGCTTCTGATATGCCTGATTCTTGGCCAGCCAACGCTCTGCAGGTTCGTCCCCTTTTACAAAACGTACGCCGTCTTGAGCAAAACCTTTAATAATCTCTGAAGTCTTTGCTTGTGAGCAGTCGTCTAATACGATTACTTCTAGTTTAGGGTAATCACTAGCTAGTGCCGTACGAAGGCATTCCTCTAGGTCGATAGTTTCGTTTCGGGCTGGTATGACCAATGAAACTGTCGGTAATTCTCTGTCAGCATAAAACGTTGTTCCTTGGCGGTACCGCGTCTTATAGGCGTTACGAATGGTAATTGTGAGTAGTCCAAGCGCAACTACTAATTGGGCAACAGCGGCTATTACCGGTAAGTGATCAAACCCAGTGCCAGGTAGTATGCCGATAATAAAAGGCAGTAGCAGCAACTGGAAGGCAATAAAGGCTTGTGAGGTGCGCTTGGTTGCTTGTCGCAAGTATTCTTCGTGCATTCTTGCCTTAGCGATACGGACTAAATTGATGACCCTTGCAAGGCTTAATAAAGCTAATGTAACACCCAACCAATTAGGGTATTGGAAAATCAAAACAGAGGTAATTGCCGGAATTAATACTACTAAAGAAACTATGGTAGTTGTGCGGATCTCCCATAACAAACGACTGAACAAGCCCTGCTCCAGTAAAATAGTGACGAGAAGTGCCCCAATGATCATGTCATTAATATATAGTGTTTATGCTTGCTGGACCAGACGATTGTTATATCCTAATTGACTGATGAACACAGATGGAGTAGTATTGACTCATCCGGGATCTACTTAAATGGTAGATCTTTTTAATTGGGAGTACACATGGCAGAGAAGTCAGTTAAGCCGGCCAAGAAGCGCCAGCTCAAGAAAGTCGAAACAGTTCGTGAGCGTGCAGAACGTGGCGAGCTACCTAAAAAGCGTCGCGTTAAAGCAACCGCAGGCAAGATAAGTAAACCATTCCGCACAGTAGGCAAGTTCATTGCACGTATCAGTAAACCATTTGCGTTTGTACTGATCCCATTCAAGACTCGTCCAGCTCGTTTCATTGGCCGTATATTAGTATCTGTTCTATTACTACGATATATTCGTGGAGCATGGAAAGAGGTGCGTCAGGTAGAGTGGCCAACTGCTCGTGAAACCACGCGTCTTACAATAGCCGTGTTTGTATTCTCTATTGTATTCGGTGTAATTGTTGCAGTAACCGACTATGGCTTGGACAAAATATTTAGAAAGGTATTTATAGACTAATGACTAAACGATATGACGCGACCAAACAGTGGTACGCAATCCACACTTACAGTGGGTATGAAGAGAAAGTAGCAGAAAGCATCCGCCAGCGTGCAGATAGCTTGGATATGGCTGACAAGATTTTCCAGGTTATTGTACCTAAGGAAAAGATGATTGAAGTAAAGAACGGCAAGCGTAAAGTGGTTGAAAAGCGTATCTTCCAGGGTTACGTTATGGTTCAGATGAAGATGAGTGAAGATGCATGGTACATCGTACGTAACACACCATCTGTTACTGGATTTGTAGGCAGCGGCTCAGAACCAACTCCTATCAGCAACGATGAGATCGAAAAGATTATGAAGCGTATGGGCCGCGAAGAGCCTAAGCACAAGATTGACTTTAACATTGGTGAAGTCGTTAATATTATCGACGGGCCATTTAAGGGCTTTGATGGTTCTATTAACGAGATTGACCCAGCTAAGGGCAAACTTAAGGTACTCGTTAACATGTTTGGTCGGGAAACCCCTGTCGAACTCGACAGTCTCCAAGTAAAGCGCGTCTAATCGTAAGATTTTACACACACTAATAACCCTCAGAATTGAGGGTTATTTTACTATTCAGTATCTAGTTGATTCTGGTTTGTTGACCCAGCATTCATATCAGTGAACGTCTTACCACCTCTGAGCCTACGATCGTTCCCGGCGTGGAGTAAGGTTGATATGCCCGTAATGGTCGTCGGGTTATCATCGAGAGCAGTTGCAGTGAGAGAATCGTCTAGGGTCATAAACATAAATATATAGCGCGACTTAGTATTTGGAAGAGTAGATCGTGTACTTAGTGAGGCTGGCGAACCACAGTTAGAACTAACGCCAGCCATACTAAGCGATGAGCCGGGGAAAGAATAGCAAGCAGCACCATTGCTGACACTTGAGGAATTAAGAGAGTATCGTGTAATTAATGGCATATCACCCGTACCCGAGGTGGTGGTACTCGCAGTATCAAGCACTCTGGAGTAGTTTGCCACTCTGCTAGGTAATCTAATTGCTGTAAATTCTGTAGTGGAGGTAATCGCCGGCACGGAAGCAGTTTCACTTGATGCACCACTTATTGCGTATAGATATCCATTGGCTATGACTGTTGCCCCATGTTTATGAGCGCCACTGTTATTTGAAGCTGCAGACTGCCATGATAATGTGCCGTCAGATGCTATGTAAGCATACCTAACATTACTAGTCGTTATATAACCTGAGGTGCCTGTTGATCCTCCAACCAGGTACAATACTCCATCTGATGCCGCTAAGCCCATTCCCGTTGCGGAAATACCCGTATAGTTTGTAGTTGCACACCAAGTATTGCTCGTGCCACAGGTATTCCCATCAAGATCACCATTACTGCCAATCTTTGCATACATGCCTGCGTTAGACATCCCAGTGTACGAGTTCGCACTTGTCACACCTCCAAAAAAGTATATGTAACCGTTGTAGGCTACGGCACTAATCGATGTTTGAGCGGTAAAATTAGTTCCTGCAGTAGTGACAGTAGACCAGCTACCAGGGGCACCATTACTCCCCAATAAAGCAAATCGTACATTATTTGTTACGCCACCACTCTGTGTACCACCGATTACATACAGACGGTTATCCCAGACAGCCAGACCAGCCCCCCATCTTCCTGTGCCACCATTAAATTGCGAGGTACTCCAAGTGCCAAGTTCACCTCGGCTTAAACCACTACAGCCACCATCAGTATTAAATCCAGTGCATATGCGTGCGTATTGCATATCTGCGCCATATGTACCTGAGCATGAGGATACGGTACCACTTGTACAGCCTCCAGCAACATATAAGTAGCCATTGTATGCTGTTACTGCCTGCCCATACCCAGCAGTCCCGATCGCATTGGATGGGTTTTTCCATGTACTAGTCTGACCCGGGGTATTTGAAGTCGTGCAGTCAGTAGTAAATTGTGTGTTAAGACTTGTTTCACCAGCGCAGGATTCAACATATGATACGGCGGATGATGCGGGGGTTACTACGGTACACGTACCTCCCGTCGTCGCAGTACAACCCCCTACGTTATATATAAATCCATCATATGTCGCCGAACCAGCCATATACCTACTGATTGTCTGACCTGTACTTGCCCATGCCGCATTCGTATTTCCCCCGCCAAAGCTACTTATACTATCGATTGGCGCATACTGGCTATCATTAGTAGCTACGCTACAGGCGCCACTAGATGACGTAGTACATCCTGCTACAATTTGTAAGTTGTCCTTATTAGTAAACAGGGTACTCTGAAACCTATTAGTAGTAAATGCAGTTGTAGCACCAAAAGACCCTATGTCACCACTTGCGTAAATAGACGCATACTTGACATCACCGTTGACAGCATCACCACCAACAGCGTATACATAGCCCCTTGTTGCAATCGCATTAACGAACTCTGGATCATTACCGGCACCGCTAAACGAAAGCGTAGTTGCTGACGTAGTCCATTTTCCTATTGTGCCATCTTTTCCTATCGCGGCATACTCAACGCTAGTTGTGTAGTTATTACAAAGACTCGCATTATTTGTAGAACAACCAGCGAGTGCATAAATATATCCATTGTATGCGAAAGTCCCATGACTCATTCGTGTTGTGTTCATAGCAGTAGTCGTGTTCCATGTGGCGGCAGCCATGCTGCCATCAAGATTCAAAGGCATGTATCGAACGATGTTTGTTACCCTGTTTACTCCCAAACCATTGTGGCACCAGCCAGCTGATATATTTGTGCAACCACCTGTTATATAGAGGTATCCGTTATATGCTGTGAATCCCATCTGGTATAGAATAGTTGCCAGCTTGACTGGTGCAGTTCTTGACCCACATCCAGCACCACCAGTATCAGGACACCAACTAGTAACTCCTTTAGAACCGCCTACAGTACAGTTTGTCCCGGCTTGGAAACCGATTGTTTCATTTGACCCAGTGCAGACTGCAGCATACTGAACCCTATCGTACGCAGTACCACCACCTTGTGTACCTCCAATCACGTAAATATAGCCGTTATAAGCTACAGCCTTATGGCCGACGACTATTGGAGTGCCTGAAATTGAATTTGTGGCAGTCCAATTCGTTAGGGTACCGTTGCTGTTCATTTCCGCCCACTCTACAGCGTTTGTATAACCTGCGACAGTATTACCGCCGATAATAAAAATTAAATTCCCGGAAATGGCACTTGCATATTGGCCTCTGTTTGATGATAGACCAGATGTTGTTGAGTTCCAGCTACCCACAGTTCCAGCAGAAATTGGTTTCCTGGCAATAGAGCCCGCAATTACATCCAGAGTATTACTTTCATCGTAACCATTATTAAATCCTGTGGAACTATTCACAGTAACACTTGGGTCAATAGAGATTGGGTATGAGAGATCCTGAAGGTTCTTAGCATTGATTGTCAGTTTGTCATTTTTCAGTTCAAACCAAACTTCAGCTTTGGTCGCTTTATTAGAAGAGTCTATGACAACAGGCCTTGGAATAGTAAACCTTAGCTCTTCTGCTTTCTTCTCGGGTTTTTTAAGCCCGCCATCTTTACCTATTTTAGCGGCAATACTCGCTGCTTGGTATTCCTTATTTACCGAATATACTCCCACCGAACCATCTTTATTAAGTTGAGCCATCAGAGAGTCGGGTAACTCCAGTTTGTATGCAAAACTCACACCAGATACTTTTTTAGGTATAACAATATCTTCTTTAATACCATCGTCTTTCAGCGTGTAGATAACCTGGCCTTTATCAAATGGATACACAATCGCACCGTCAATCTGTTTACCATTCAACTGTTCAAACTGCGGTTTCATACTGAAGGCAAGTTTGTTAGGTGCGTCATACACTGTCTGACCTTGGGCTGCTTTTTGCCCCAAACTGACGCCATAGTATTCACTGCCTCCAATCTTGAGCATATCCCCACTCTGGCCGTTGACTACTCCTCGTGCAGCATCTTGGTTGTACTGAAAAGCTTTGCTTTCTGTATCAAATTTGATCTGCTCGCTTAGTGCCTTAGAAGACGCCCCTATAAGTTGTTTAACCTCAGGGGAAATTGCATAACGTTTTGCTTCCAGGTGTTGGGATAGTTGTATGCTACCAACGAGGGCGACAACAAAGAAGACTACGAGACCTGCTACAGTGAGGGAGGGTTTGAGCCTTGGCCGCCACTTCCTTACAGTTCTAGTAGGGGTAACCTTTGTATTAGCAATTTTAGGGCGTCTTATAGCAACATCTTGAAAAGAGGCTGGTTTCTTTTTCAAATTACTTCTTAGATCTTTGTTAGATTGCATACCCTCTACTTACCATAAGCATTCATATATAAGTATACTGTTTGCTGTCTCTTTCTTAAAGAGTAGTCATTGCTCAAAAAATCAGCAGATATACCATATGTGCTATATCCATAAGCACATACACTGTATGGATGATAAAAGCTTGAGCTTTCAATTCATTGAGTTATAGTCTATTGCAATAACTGTGAGGTTTATGTGAGTGTAGAGCAAAATATTGAGCCACCCGTACCTAAATTTGATAGCAGACCAATCTTAACTAGCATTAGTATCGAAGAAGTTGGAGAGATTGGGGATCACTTCGGTCATCTAAGCCCTCATGAAATAATTGGTAATTTTGTGCTGAAGCCAGAGTGTAAGATCATACTTGCTGATATGCAAATAGGTGCTCTGGAAGCATTGCAATTGAGCACAGAACGAGATCAAGTAGAGACCGAAGCATGGGAAGAATGTCGCACACGCGCAGCAAACAATACACCTATTTATGATTCATTGTATATATAGACTCGACAATCTGTTAGATGTGTTGTAAAATACGTCAGTTACGCACGACTTAACACCTCATTACTTGAGGGAGAATACTTAGACAGCTTCAGTTCTAGGATTCGCAAAATAAGGAGTAAACTCTTATGGCAAAAGCTGTAAAAGCTAATTTAAAGATGAAGATTAAAGGTGGACAAGCGTCAGCAGCTCCTCCAGTAGGTTCATCTCTTGGTCAGCACGGTGTGAACATGATGGATTTCATCAACCCGTTCAACGAGCAGACTAAGGACAAAATGGGACAGGACGTTACTGTTCACATTACTATTTACGAAGACCGCACCATGGACTGGCGCGTTGTGAGTATCCCTACTGACAACCGCATCTTGGCCGAACTTGGTATCAAGAAAGGCTCAGGCCGCCCAAACAGCGAAAAGATCGCTAAGAAGCTAACTGACGCACAACTGACTAAGATTGCAGAAGAAAAAGCAGTCGACATGAACACTCAGGATATACCTGCAGTTAAGAAGATGGTCGCTGGAACAGCCCGCTCAATGGGAATCGAGATCGAAGGCTAGTCATGACCGAACGTCACTTTCCAACTCATGAGGCGATTGATGATCAGCTTTATGGCATGCCACTTGACACTGAACTATCTGGAGACGTATATGAGGATACAATGACCGCCCCAGCCCCCGAACCTCATTTGACAGCCCGCGAGCGTGATCTTTTATTGAACCACGCAGCTGAAATGGAGGATTGGGATACCTTTGACAAATTACAGGCAATAACACCAGATACACCGGATCCAAGAATTAATATTGACCAATAGTAAATAAGTAATTGTGGGAGGCTGATAGCCGGTTGCACCACAAAGGAGAATAATTATGGCCAAGAGTAAGGCAGATTTGCTTGCAGAAGCAAAAGAACTCAAGTTAGAAGTAACTACTAAGAACACTATTGCAGAAATCACTGCTGCTATTGAAGCTGCTGGTACAACAGTTGTTGAACCAGTAGAAGCTACAGAAGTTAAGACTACTAAAGCTGGTAAGCGAAGCGAAAAAGGCCTCAAAGAAGCCGAAGAAAAAGTAGCAAAAGTAGAAGCTCAGGCTCACCGTGATGAAGAAAAAGCCGAAGCAGCAGCTAAGCCTAAGCAAGTACAGAATGTAACTACTAAGCTAGAACGTCGTGCTAAGGGTTACCGTAAGTCAACAGAAGCAGTTGATAAGAACAAGGTATACAGCCTTAAAGAAGCTCTTGATCTTGCTACTAAGACAAGCCACGTTAAGTTTGACGCAACTGTTGAACTACACATTAACCTTGGTGTTGACCCACGTCAGGCTGACCAGAACCTCCGTGACACTATTATCTTGCCAGCTGGTACAGGTAAGACTGTCCGCGTTGCTGTACTTGCAGACGCCGCAGGTGTAGCCGCTGCTAAGAAAGCTGGTGCTGACATTGCTGGTGAGGAAGAATTCCTACAACAGCTGGACGCAGGTAAGTTCGACTTCGACGTACTCGTAGCTACACCTCAAATGATGGCAAAACTTGGTAAGTATGCACGTGTGCTTGGCCCTAAGGGACTCATGCCTAACCCTAAGAGCGGTACTGTTACAACTGACGTTGCAAAAGCAGTTACTGAATCTAAGGCTGGTAAGGTTGAGTACCGTGTCGATAGCACTGGTATCGTCCATGTTGGCGTTGGTAAGGTCAGCTTTGGTGCTGACAAGCTCCACACTAACGTTAAAGCGTTGTTTGCAAGCATTAAGCACAATAAGCCTGCAAGCCTCAAGGCTGCATATGTTAAAGCAATTCACATTGCTACAACTATGGGCCCGTCAATCAAAGTTGACACCACAGAAATCTAAACCCTAGATTCTGCAAGATATAACGACTCGCTATTTGCGGGTCGTTTTTGTTATGCTTATGACTATATGTGGCAAGATTACGCACTAACACTAGGGCTGATTGTATTTAATCTGGCATTAATCCCGGCAATTTTCTCTAAATACAAACCACCACTTATTACTTCTATGCCAACTGTGGTCTTTCAGTATTTGTTTGCGGTCACATTCATTACCTTACACCTCTGGTTTTCAGCTGTTGGTAGTTTCATTAACGGCACTCTATGGGGCATACTTGCTTACCAAAAATATAAAGGCAGGTCACGATCTAAGAAAAAATAGCTCAAAACGATTTATACAAGTACATAAAAGTTCAGTTGCTACAATAGGATCATGATTATTACAGGATTTGGCGGAGAGATTGGTGCGGGCAAGTCAACGCTCGCACATGAGATCGAACGTTTGGAGCCAGAAACCTTTCTTATTGAAAGTTGGCATCCAATTGGTGAAGTTGCCGATGCTTTTCATGAGCATATGCCCGCCCAAACCGGAAAAAATGAAATTGCCTGGCTAAACAGGTGGCTAAAGGTACTGCCGACAATCCTTAGCGAGGTCGTTGGTACAGAATCCACTTACTCTCAACTTCGTTTCACTCAGTCTGATGTCGATGAAGACTTTCCAAAGTTTGAAAAACTATTACTGCATGCGTCAAATTTGCTTAAAGATCCAGATCTTGCGATGCAAAAAATCACCGAAGATAATAAGAAAACCTACAGACCAATCCTACAGTGGCTCGGAGGCTACATGGTAAGCGAGGTTGCACCAACAATTTGGTACGACGAGATTGGGAGGCGAGTGGATGCCGCAAAACAAAGGGGTGCACCACTTGCGATAATTAACGGTGTTCGTTATGCATCAGACTTTAAAAGTGTGCACGCCATAGGTGGGGTAGTTGGTAGGCTAGTACGTCCAGATCTTCCCGTTAAGGACGGTAATGACCCGACTGAGCGTGAACGTAATTCATGGAGGCCAGACTTTACTATCATCAATAACAATGAAGTAACAGATCTATTGGATTTGGCTCCCATAATACTTGAAGACCTGAAATCAGATAGTATAAAGCCAACCTACATTACTGTAGACTAACGCTCACTAACCTAAGATCATTTCTTCCAGTCACCAGCGTTGAGGCGGTTACGTGAGCTGGTACGCCACCAATCATGAGGGTTAGATTCTTGCAGTTGTTCGTATATCTTTTTAGCAGTATCGGTATATAACTTTTCTGATGCTCGCTTTCGAGTTTCAGCCTTATTTAGTTTAACGGTACTGCCTCGTGCTTCCTGTTCTGCTAGTTCAAAATCAACGTCAAGCGTATCAGCGTCTTTTACTATCTTAGACTCAAGTGATTCGCGAGTCTCATACTCTTCCCAAAGTGCAAGAAACTCTTCCTTAATAGCAGTATCCTCTAGTATGTCCTGGATGGCCATATCCTCACTACGCTCGACATATTGCCTAGAAATATAGTCGACATCTCCGGCACGGCTTTCTGGTATGTCATGTAGCAATGCCAGTTTTGCGACTTTACCAGTATCAACTTCGCTTGATTCATGTTTCGCAAGTATCATAGCAATCCAAAAAACTCTGTAATGGTGCTCGGCGAGGTTTGCAGCATCAGTAAAATGAAATCTGCGCCACATCCTGTCTATTAGACGAATGTTACCCATTTCATATAAAAAGTTGATATCCCCAGTAAAGTCTTTTTTAGTCATGTTACAACTTTAACAGATTTGCTCCTGCGAGGGGATTGTTTTAAGATATTAATAACGAAGATTAATTAAAGGATACTATGCAAGACGACACTACAGCTGACGGCTACTACGACGAAGATGATTTAGGCAACGACGAGCTCGACCTGAGCTTCCTTGATGACGACAAGAAGTAATAAACCCTTGCGCATAGGAATAGTTGTTCCGCATATCTTTATGCAGGACGCATTATTACCTGACGTGATATTTTCTCCTGCCCAACTGGCACTTAGTCTAGCTGACGGGCTAGGGGGTCTTGGGGCCGAAGTACACCTATATACCCCAGGGGCTGTTACCACTTCAGCCAACAACATTACAGCCGACCTAAGCCTGTTCCAGCAAGAGCTAGATGGTAGAGGTGATACCTATATTGATCTACTCAAAAAGCACCCAGCGACATTCATTGCACTTGCCAGGCAAATTCACAGCGAACTCATAGCTAAAGCCTTTGCAGCTGCAAACAACAATGAACTGGATGTCGTGCATATCTACACCAATGAAGAAGACATTGCTCTGCCATTTGCGCAGTTCTGTGAAAAGCCAGTCGTTTTTACACATCACGACCCGTTTAACTTCCTCGTACGCTACAAGAATAACTTTCCTAAGTACAAACATCTCAACTGGATTGCACTGTCAGAATCACAAAAAAAGAGCATGCCGGCTGATACAAACTGGTTAGCGATCATTCACCATGGGTTACCGGTTAGCCAACTCACACCCATTAAAAACCCAACAAGTGACTACGTGGCCTATCTGGGACGTATTATTGAGCCAAAAGGCGTGCACTTGGCTATTGCCGCTGTACAAAAATACAATCAACAGAACGATACTCACCTTAAACTAAGGATTGCCGGCAAACATTACTCTGGCTATGCTAAGGATACTTATTGGGAAGATACTATTAAGCCCCAGCTCGGGCCAGATATTGAATACGTTGGTCACATAGCCACAGACGCTGACAAACAAGCCTTCTTAGGAAACGCAAAAGCCTTAATCATCCCGTCTATATTTGAAGAGCCGTTTGGCATGGTAATGATTGAATCTTTGGCTTGCGCTACTCCAGTAATTGGTCTCAACAGTGGCGCAATCAGTGAAGTTATTCAAGATCAAATTACGGGCATACTAGTAGAAAAGTCTGGTGATACTGTGGGAGCCTTAGCAAAGGCAATAAGCGACATCAACAAAATAGATAGATCAAAGTGCCGCTCTGATTTTGAGGCTCGCTTCACGGACAAAAGAATGTGCCAGGACTACTTATCGGCATACTTAAAGGTTATAGGATAACAAGATCTGTTTTGATGTGGGGATGTGACTCATAACCTTCTAGGACAAAGTTCTCTTCGGTGAAGTCATCAATGTTTTTAACATCACCAACAATTTTGAGCTTAGGGAACGGATACGGCTTACGTGTTAGTTGTTCTTTTGCGCCGTCAATATGGTTCTTATATAGGTGAGCGTTACCAGCAGAAATTATTAGCTCACGAGGCTCTGCACCGATAACATGTGCAACCATGTGTAGTAGTAATGCATACTGGGCAATGTTAAATGGAGCGCCAAGGAAGACGTCCCAACTGCGCTGATATAAGTGTAGACGTAATTTACCCTTTGTTAAATCAAACTGGAACATGGTGTGGCACGGTGGCAGACGCATTTCTTTAAGTTCGCCAGCATTCCAGGCGTTAACAATGATGCCCTTAGAATCTGGGTTGTTCTTGAGTTCATCAATAGCCCATTGCAATTGGTCAAACTCAGTACCATCAGGTCGTTGCCAATGACGCCACTGTACGCCATATACACGGCCGAGGTCATTAGAACCTTCATGTAAGAAACCATCCCAGTAGTGAATTTTGTGATCATGCAAATACTTCACGTCACTGCTTCCAGAAATAAACCAGAACAGCTCATGCAACAAGATTTTAAATGGCATCTTCTTAGTTGTAAGTAATGGAAAGCCCGCCCGCATGTCAAAACGCACTTGGGCGCCAAATATTGATTGAATTCCGTGAATACCACGGGTTGGCTTGCTACGACCATCTTTTAGGATGTCGACCATTAGTTTCAAATATTCATACTCTGGGTGTTTCATAACATTATAAGTATACCGCTATATCTAGCTTTTACTCGTCGTAGTTTATACTGCATTTAGTATGGATAAGAAGGTGCTCGACAGTGCGATGATGGCTTTTGGCTTGGCCAACTGCTCATTTGGTGTGCCTCAAAAGGGCTATAGAAACACCTCTTGGCCTGTAACAACCGAAAAGGGCGAGGTATTTAACCTCATCCTCTACAAACGCGAGCCAGAAATTACAGCTATCATAAGGCACGCTAACAGTGCAGGTAAGCTGCTGCAAACTACTCTGCCTGCACGAGCACCCGTCGACAAGCGTATTCTGCAACTCAAGACTGCCAATACAGTGCGATTTGCTGGACTGTATAACTACTTACCAGGCCACACAATCCCATGGGAGGCATATACCATGGATCACCTCAAATTGTTAGGTAAGACGATGAGTGATATGCACGCTGTCTGGAGTAGTAATGGAGTAGGATACCCAGACATAATTGACCAGCAACAAAAACTTGTTACTAGAATGGAGCAGTATTTTGCTCAGCAGGGTGTCCAAAAAGCTATGCGTGAAAAGTTGCAGATTGCTGACTTTTCACGAGTTTTCACGAGTTTTCACGAGATACTAACAGCATCAAGGCATATACCAGAGCAGCAGCTATTACACATGGATTTTGTTCGGGGGAATATTCTGTTTGATACGCAGTCTACGGAACCAGTTATTACGGGAATTATTGACTTCGAAAAGGCTGCACACGGCCCCGTACTATTTGATATCGCACGAACATTGGCATTTCTACTGGTAGATTGTAAATATAAGTCTGAGGAGAAAGTACGGAAATACTTCTTGAAATCTGGCTATCACAAACGTGGTAAACACCGTCTACAGCTAGTCACGATCAGTAAGGACGAAGACCTTCTTGAAGAACTAGTAAACCTGTTTCTGGTACATGATTTGTACAAGTTTATGCGCCATAACCCCTATGAGTCCCTAGGCCGTAACGAACATTATGTCAGGACACGAGATTTACTTATAAACCGAGGTATCTTAACCTCTGTGGTGTAAAATACTTCGTCACTTCTTACTAACAGATGGTAGAATAGAGCAAAACGGAGGGTAATATGAGTTCCAATTGGAAGAAGCGTTTGATTTCACAGAGTGACTTAATGACACTTCATGAAAAACTCAAGGAAAAAGATAAGAAAATCGTATTTACAGCTGGGTCATGGGATCTGTTACATGTTGGTCAGTGCCGTTATCTGGCAAAGGCAAAAGACGAAGGTGATATCTTAGTTGTTGGCGTTAGCAGTGATGAAGCAATCCGTAAAGTTAAAGGCCCAAACAAGCCAATCCTCGGCGACAAAATCCGCGCAGAAATGCTTACCCACATCCGTGAAGTAGACTTTGTGACTATTCTTCCCGAACCAAGTTGTACCCCTACGCTTGGACTACTCAAGCCTGATGTCTACATTACTGTTAAAGAAGACTGGACAGAGAACTACAAAGAGTCAAAAGAGTATAAGACGGTCATAAAGTATGGTGGTGAGGTACAGGTAGTAGAACGCCAATCAACCACACTTTCAACTACCAAGATTGTGCAACGTGCAATTGGTGGTCACCTTGGTGAAGTATTCAAAGACTTTGTGGAACTACGCAAAGAACCCCTGAAAGAGAAGTAATGGAGTTGTCTGCAGAAGACAAGAGAAAACAGGAACTATACCGTGATGCACGGTATACCGACCAGTACGACGGTATCTGGCAGAACACTGGTAAATGCGTCTTTTGTGATCTAAAGGACAAGTATGTCATCTTTGAAGAAAACGGTATGGCCCTGACTATCACCGTGTTTGCGTACATTGATGGGCATATGATGATCATTCCACGCCGACACGTAAGAAGTATCAAGGAATTGACACCCGTAGAATGGGAAACCGTTCGTAAGATGAGCTATTTGGCTAAAAAACTCATCCGTAAAGCACATGGCGTTAAGGGTATGCAGTTTGTTCAAAAAGACGGTGCCGATGCACAGAGTACTGTTGAGCACTTACACTTTCACTGCATTCCATTTGACGGGCCTGACCTCAGTACTTGGCATTACCGTAAGCTTAAGAACACCCCACTAGAAAACGTCGGGCTGTATAAAGCCCAAGCAAAAACCATCGATAAGTTAGATCAAAAGTTTGGTGAAAAATACGGGGAAACCTCATGACTTTTGATTGGACAGACCTAGCCTTTGGGAGTAAAAAGCCACTTAAAGAGCTAAAAGCTACCTTTATTGTTGCCCCGAGGGATATCTCCATAAATCGGCTCAAGCAGCTACTTAAAGAATATCTACCCAAAGGTAATATCGTACTCGGAATATCTAAAGAAAAGCATGTTGTTGGGTTTGAAGATCAACCACAATTCAGGATGCTACAACAGAGTGATGTTCAGAACATTGTCGACCAAGTCGCTGCATCTAAAAGTCCAAACAAACTATACACACTCGTATATTCACAGAGAGAGTTGGCCTATATCTTTGAAAAGGTGTCTTTCCGGGAGGTACTACTGGTGAACGGTTCATGGCACAACTCATTTCATACCACCGCTGCCTTTTATGCACTAGTAAAAGCTCAAACGCCATTCATGTATGTATCAGCTTTTTGCGATGAAAAGGAAGCAAGAGCATACGAGGTAGCAGCTGATAAACTTATCCCAAAAATCACTATTAATAAGCCCAATAAATACACTGAAGCGGAGCTGCTAACTACTACAAACAAAGTTGCTAAAGCATCGTATGACTTCACGTTCCAAATTGGTGTTGTGTTAGCGAAACAAACTGGCACCACGTACCAATTACTAGATTGGGCGTTTAATAAAGTTGTTCCGTATCAGACCTACGCGATGCTCAATGGCGCCTCAAGGGAGCAAAACTTCTCACCACCGAATGATCTCAACCACTATGACACCGTACATGCCGAAACAATGCTCGTTATCAATGCCGCACAGCAAGAAACTGACCTAAGTGGGGCAAGTTTGTTTATCAACGTATTGCCGTGCCCAACGTGTGCACGAATGTTGAGCCAGACCGATATAGCAGAAGTCGTATATACTCAAGATCACTCGGACGGATACGCTGTTAAAATGCTTGAACAAAGTGGTAAAAAGGTAAGGAGGGTTGTCATATGAATGTGATTCTAATAGCTGCGATTACGGCTGATGGGTTTATTGGTAGGTCAAGTGGCCACGCCGCTGACTGGACAAGCAAAGAAGACAAACAGCTGTTTGTAAAAGTCACCAAAGAAGCCGGCACGATAATAATGGGTTCTAAAACATTTGAAACAATCGGCAGGGCATTACCTGACCGTCGTATGATTGTCCTAACATCTAGGCCGGACGAATACACTGCCGATGACGTAGAGTTCACAAACGAACCCCCGAAAATACTTATGACACGCCTAGAATCGGAAGGTATAAAAAGCCTAGTTGTCTGCGGTGGTGCGCAAATCTACCATGCTTTCATGGAGGCCAACTTGGTGGATGAGTTGTATTTGACGGTTGAGCCAGTCCTATTTGGCACAGGCGTAACACTGTTTGCCGGTGAACTAGATAGTAAGTTGCAACTTACAGAAACTCAAAAACTAAATGAAAACGTGGTATTACTACGGTACAAAATCTTGCGCTAAGCACTTTTGTGTGACTAAATAAGATAAATAACGGGTGGGCATTAGCAGAGGGGAAACATGGATACACGGCTAGGCACATTCGTCGTCATAGAAGGAACAGAAGCATCAGGCAAAACTGCTCAGTGCGAACTGTTAGTTGAACGACTCCGCAAAGAGGGTCACGATGTGTTGTTGCTTGATTTCCCGCAGTACAATCAAGAATCTAGTTTCTTTGTGCGTGAGTACCTAGACGCCAAATATGGGCAGCCAGGTACCGTGAGCCCGTACACTACGTCATTATTCTATGCGCTAGACCGCTACCAAGCCGCATCAGCTATTCGTGCTGCACTGGATGCTGGTAAAGTCGTACTTGCAAACCGTTTTACGGGGTCCAACATGGCACAGCAAGGAACGACCTTTAAACACCCGGAGGAGCGCCGTGGCTTCTTTATTTGGCTGGACAACCTAGAGTTCCAGATGCTAGGTATTCCGAGACCCGACAAGTCTCTCGTACTGCGCGCCCAAGCAGAAAATAGTGGCTTCAATTCAGAGATCGGGGAAGTTTACGACGATTTATGTAACCTATTTCCACGCGATTTTCACCGGATTGATTGTGTTCGTAGCGGTAAACCGCTTTCAGCAGAGCTTATTCAAGATACAGTGTGGAATACCGTAAAGCCACTGTTATCTCCTGGAAAGAGTACGCAAGGAAATATAGAAAGACTTTCTAGTCAGAAGCCCAAAGAAGACTCTACTGAAGTCAGTACGTTCTATACGGGTGGGAACTATACATACAATGCTCCTACTACCTTGAGTAGTGATGTAGCTGCCCAGTATCGTGAATCTATGGACGCTATTACCTCACTTCATTCTCAGATGCTACCAAGATTAACCCAATATTTATTAACGGTTTCTGGCACACCGGAACAAGCCGTTGATATCTTAGACTCCATACTCCCTGTGGCAGTAGCTGTTGAAAATGATCATACAATAATCGCACCTGCTACAGAGCCGCTAACAGATGATAAACTCACCTTTAAAAGGCATAGTGATGACTATACTCAATCTGTTAGATTGACACGATTCTGGCCAAGAAACGAACTAGATTTAGTCACAGATTTACTGTATCTATCTTCAGAGCTATCAATGGCTGAGGTGGCACAAGAGGTGTCTAGATTCTCGTACGCGCAGAAGGAACAAACATTGCTAGCTGGCATAAAAAATGTTCTTAACTCTGATATTGTGGTACCGCTAGATATAAATTACACCTGGGATCTTTTGACCAGTGTCAAAGAGCAGATTACAACAACTTCTCTTATCCCAGGGCAAACCACGAAACAGGCGTTATCTCCACGTTACGGATATGATATGCCTGAAAGCATAGAGGATGCCGGCTTGGTTGAAGAGTTCGAGAAGTGTTTTGACATAAGTTTAGAGTTGTATAGTTTATTGCAATCAAAAGGCTACGAATCAGAAGCCCAGTACGCAACACTCCTCGGCCATAAAACCCGGTGGAAACTAAGCTACGGCCTTCAGGGAGCCGTTAATGCTCAGAAAACTATGCATTCAAATAAAATCATACGAGAGATGTTAGAAAAGACTAGGGAAAACCACCCTCTTATTACCCAAGCTATATTACCAACTGAAGAAGTATAGCTGCCAAATATTAAAACGCCTCAACAGAGGCGTTTTAACCGCAGTGTAATTCTAGAACGAGCCTACAGCAGATCTAGTTACCATAGAACCGAGTAGCTCTGACGGTCGGTCTACAACGGCATAACCTTCATAGTATATGCCGAATGGATTGTTGTCGGAGTCACGATCAACTCGTGCACGAATCCCGGCCCCATACTCAGTAAATTCGACTTGAATATTACGCGAGTCACCCCCATGTTCCGTAATACTCATGGTAGGGAACTTATTCTGTGTCGCTTCTAGGAACGACTCATGAATTTGTGCATGATGAGGATCAGTAATTACAAAGTAGCGATTAAAGGTACCTTCATTGCCCTTAACAAACTCCTGTAAATGCTCCGCGATGCCCATACCTTGCAGTCGAGCATACTCTTGTGGATCATTTACCAGAAGTTCAGCATTTTGCCTTACTTTCCGTAGCTGCTCCAAATCTTGTTTGATTTCCTCTTTTGTTCGAGGAGGACGTTCACGTTGGTCTGGTATTATCACCGTTTTTCTCATTTACGCTTACTTTTATACGCTTGTTTTGAAGTAATACAAGATACAATCCAAGGTTTGTAATAAACTTGTCTCGATTACGTCGTACTTGGTATAAATGAACAATATATTGATATATGCAGAATCTTTTTCAAAAAAATAACTCCAAGGATTTTGGAGCTTATGTTCTTTGTTTCTGATTGTCTACTTTATCTGAACACGGCTCCAACCTACATTTGCGGCATGCACACAATACCGCAGTAGCGGGTACTGTACTTTGCTGAAATGTGGTTGTTTGTAGTGTTCACAAATATCTATTCTAGGCTATATGTAGTGTGTGTCAACCCGCACCCTTGTAAAACTACCTCTTGTTCGGTATAATTATGCCTAAGTTGCCAAAGACAGCGACGGGTCTTCTGATCTTGATAATGTCGCCTAGGTACAAACATCCTCTTATTGAGCGTTTGAACGTCTTTTCTGGTAACAGACAAAGGCGTTTTTGTTTGGCAACGTAATCAGAGATCCATTTGGTCGATAGGACTCTACAACAAAGCTAAATCCATCGAAGGAAACTACATGGCTTTAACAAAAGACAAGAAAAACGAAGTTATTGCAGAAGTTGCTGAGTTACTCAGTAACTCTAAGATGACTGTCGTTGCAGCCTACCAGGGTACTCCTGTTAAGGCGATGCAGGCATTACGCCGTCAAGGTGCCGAAAATGGCACTAAGCTCAAAGTTGTTAAGAACCGTTTGGTTATCCAGGCTATAAAAGGCCAGAGTAACCTAAAGGATGTCGAGACTTCAGCGCTTAACGGTATGCTCCTGTACGCCTTCAACAACGAGGACGAGGTAGCTCCTGCTCGTGTATTGGCTGAGTTTGCGAAAACCCAACCTACACTACAGTTTGTCGGTGCAATTTCTCCAGAAGGTAAGTTCCTTACATCTGACGAAATCTCAGCACTTGCAACATTACCAAGCAAGAACGAGCTTATCGCTCAAGTTGTTGCAACCCTTCTTTCACCGGTTCACGATGTTACAAGCGGCCTTTCTGGCAACTTGCACGCATTGCTTGACGGTGTAGAAGCTAAGGCTACGGCCTAATACTAACCCACTATTTCTAAGGAGAATTTGAAATGGCTGACGTAAAGAAATTAGCAGAACAGCTCGTAGGGCTTACTGTTTTAGAAGTAAATGAACTAAAAACCATCCTTAAGGATGAATACAACATCGAGCCAGCTGCTGCAGCTGTTGCTGTTGCTGGTCCTGCTGCTGCAGCTGGTCCTGCAGAAGACGCAAAATCTGAATACAATGTTGTCCTCAAGGACGCAGGTGCTCAGAAGGTTGCTGTTATCAAGGCTGTTAAGGACATTACTGGACTTGGCCTTGGTGAAGCTAAGGCTCTCGTTGACGGTGTTCCATCAACTATCCTTGAAGCTGCTAAGACTGACGACGCAGAAGCTGCTAAGAAAGCTCTTGAAGCTGCTGGCGCTGTTGCTGAACTCGCTTAGTTCGAACACGACACAAGTCGTAATACACGAATACCGCTCAGAAATGGGCGGTATTTTTATTTATCTGAAGAATCAATTATCCACAGGTATAGTTCTAATACTTTGACATCAGGGTTATGACATGGTACCGTTAAGCCAGAAGTATGCCCTGAGAGCGCACTACTGGAGTAGAAACAAACGAGAAAACAATACAATGGCAGACGTACCAGAGAAACAAATCAAACGATTAAAGAGCCTTATCCAAGAGGCGGAGACAAGTTTGGCAGCAGCGAAAGAGTTGTTGTTGAGTCTTGTTGGTGAAGATTCTACCGTAGCTGCAGCAATGCACGACGACCCAAGTGGTAAGATTATCGAAGGTGTCTTCGATGGTCAGACTATGGTTGGATCAGACGGGAAGACGTATCCTGTACCTGCTAACTATGCCAGTAAGTCTAAGCTCGTTCAGGGTGATATCCTTAAGCTAACCATCGCTGATGATGGTGCATTTATGTACAAGCAAATCGGCCCAATTCCACGCAAACAAGTTGTTGGCGTACTTATCCAAGAAAACGGCCACTACTATGTTGACGTGAACACTCACAAATACCGTGTACTACTTGCCAGCGTAACCTACTTTAAGGCTAAGCCGGGCGACCAAGTCAGTGTCAACGTCCCTGAGGACGACCAACACGCCGAATGGGCTGCACTCGAAGCCGCACTCTAAAGCCCCGAAAGGGGCTTTTTTATTAGCCTGATGTACAATGGGGTCACATGAAGATCACTAAAGCGGACGTGTTTTCACCTGCTAATGGAATAAGTCTCATTGGTTTGTCGATGACAATCTGGGGTTCGATTAACATTCATACGCTTGCGGGTGTTTTGATACTTGGTGCCGGTCGATTTATAGATCTGTTCGACGGTAAAGTCGCACGTGCGACACATACGAGTCGTTTTGGGGCTGCTGTTGACGCTACATTTGACAAGATAGGCCTGGCATTCTTAGTGCCAGCTATTTGGATTGCCCACATCGCACCTTACTGGCTATTGATCTATATTCTTGTCCAAAACGCTTTAAATGTAGTCTTTAGTCTGGTTGCGACTGCAAGGCATGCTAAGCCAACCTCATCTAAATTTGGTAAACATGCAATGTTCTTTCAACAGATTAGCTTAGGGTTTTACGCGCTCGGAAATACGATTAATTTCAGGCCATTCACAATCCTTGGCCTAATTATCGGTGTAGCAAGTATTTACTGGGCTGCCAGGGCAACTTATGGTTATTTCAAAATGGTTCCCGAAAAGCTGACTACATAAAAACAACAGACTGCTACGAATTCACAGCGTATACTAATAGGAAATGGGACAGGCACTATATAGAAAGTACCGTTCAAAGTCTCTTGACGAGATTGTTGGACAACCACACATCACCACAACTTTGAGCAATGCGCTCAAAAACGGGGCGATTAGCCATGCATACCTGTTTACCGGGCCGCGCGGGGTAGGCAAGACAAGTATCGCCCGTATCTTGGCACATGAAGTTAATGGGTTGCCGTACACCGATGACTCTATTCACTTAGATATTATTGAAATAGACGCAGCCAGCAATCGTCGTATTGACGAGATCCGTGAACTCCGTGAACGCGTACATACTGCGCCGACCAGTGCAAAGTACAAGGTCTACATCATTGACGAAGTCCACATGCTCACAAAAGAAGCCTTCAATGCGCTACTCAAGACCCTCGAGGAACCACCAGCGCACGTTATATTTATCCTGGCCACTACGGAGGCACACAAACTACCAGAGACTATTGTTAGCCGCACACAACGCTTCAGCTTCAAACCAGTAGAAGAAAGCCAAGTTATTGATCATTTGCGCTTCATTGCCAAGGAAGAAAGCTCAGATATCAGTGACGATGCACTCCAGCTGATTGCTCAGCACGGCGGTGGCAGTTTCCGTGACAGCATCAGCCTCTTAGACCAGGTAAGGGGTCATGGCACCTCCGTGACACTTGCAGACGTCCAAAACATGCTTGGTATCGCTCCAGACCAGGCAATTGATGAAATGATTAGTATTTTGCAGAATAATGACACTGCAAAATTAGTATTAGCCCTACGCTCACTCAGAGAACAAGGTTATCAGGCAGCTCAAGTTGCTAAACAGATTGCCGGGAGATTACGCCAGTATCTTTTAGAGGGCCAAGCGCCTATCACAACGGAACTTATTACACCTACCTTACAGAAGTTATTAGATGTCCCCACTGCACACGACCCAGAAGCTGCACTTGAGTTGGTTCTGCTTGATGTTGTACTCTCTCAAAGTCCAAGCAGTATCGTCCCGGTGCCAGTTGTTAACACACCTGAGCCCGCTCAAGAAGCCGCACCACAACCTGAACCAATAGTTGATATTATGCCTGTCCCCGAGCCAGAACCCGTAAAACTGAAGCAAGGGAAGCCTAGGCCTGTTATCAACACTGGCGAGCCTCTTGACGCCAAAGTGTGGGATGAAGCACTCATGACAATTAAGCAGAAAAATAACACTCTTTACAGTGTTGCACGTATGGCAAAACCTCATATAGAGGGTGATACCATTACACTTACCCTCGGCTTTGCATTCCATCAAAAGCGCCTTAACGAGACCAAGAATAAGCAGATCATTGCAGACGTCATACAACAGCTTATCGGCAGGCCTATAGCGATCACATGTACGCTCGATACAGCTGCGCCTACGGCTCCAGCCAAGGCAATGGCAGTCACACCACCCGTGGCCGCAACAACCACTTCAAATACGGTTTCAACCATAAGCAATATCTTCGGTGGCGCCGAAGTGCTAGAATCTTAAATAACTATGGACGATATAGGTAACCTACCGGCGGGGGCTAAACTCCCTCCTCAAAACTCCGATGCAGAAGCAAGTTTGCTTGGTGCAATCCTCATTGATGCCGATGCGATAGTAAAAATCGCCGACGTTGTTCGTCCCGATGACTTTTATGAAGAGCGCCATCGTCGTATCTACGAAGCAATTCTCAACTTGTACGAAAAACATAGTCCCATTGATGTGCTAACCCTTTCTGATCAATTAAAGGGAAGTGGTTTCCTCGACATGGCAGGTGGTTCATCTTACCTGACAGAGCTAACTAATTTTGTACCTACGGCTACACACGTTGAACAGTATGCAGATATTGTTTCCCAGAAAGCCCTTAGACGCCGCCTTATTAAGGCATCGCAAGATATTGTTGGGCTGGGTTACGACGAGGCTAGAAGTCTCCAGGAACTTGTGGAAGAAGCCGAGACCAAGCTGTTTGAAGTTAGCCAGCGCCACGTCAAGCAAGACATTACCAGTATTGAAACTATTCTTTCTGAGAGCTTTGATCGATTGGATGAGCTACACAAAGATAAAGGCAAGATCCGTGGCGTACCAACAGGCTTTAAGGATATGGACAATATCTTGGCTGGACTCCAGAAATCTGACCTTTTTATCCTCGCTGCCCGTCCATCCATGGGTAAAACGGCATTTTCACTAAACCTTGCACATAACGTCGCAGTTAAGTCTAAGGAAGCCGTACTGGTCTTTAGTTTGGAAATGAGCAAGGAACAGCTGGTTGACCGTATGCTATCCATGGAGTCTGGTGTTGATGCCTGGGCACTCCGTACAGGTAACCTAACTGATGCTGACTTTGAAAAAATTGGTCACGCAATGGGAACATTATCTGAAGCCCAGATATATATTGACGATTCACCAGGTATTACCGTGAGTGATATGCGAACCAAGGCTCGTCGTGAGGCACACTTACGTCCTATCGGGCTTATCATTGTCGACTACTTGCAGTTGATGAGTGGTGGTTCACGCTTTGGTGGGGACGGCAACCGCGTCCAGGAAATCTCAGAGATTTCTCGTGGTCTTAAGGGAATAGCCCGTGAACTAAATGTGCCCGTAATCGCACTGAGTCAGCTAAGCCGTTCGGTTGAAAACCGCAACCCTCAGATTCCTCAGCTATCTGACCTCCGTGAATCTGGGTCTATTGAGCAAGATGCAGACGTTGTGGCTTTTATTTACCGCGAGGAATACTACAATCCAGAAACTGACCGCAAAAACATGACTGATATCTTCATTAAGAAGCATCGTAACGGGCCAACTGGTGCAGTCGAGTTGTACTTCGACCGTGAGAAACAGCGCTTTAGAAGCGTTGATAGTAAGCATACTTCAACTCCATTTGACTAAACTGACCCCATACACCAGCTAGCCTGCTCTAATGCAGAGCATCAGACTCTGCTAGCATCTTGGCCCCTTTGGATTTTCTTCTTTACGATACGCAGTCACTGTACTTTAGTACGGCTCCTTTACGTTTCGCAGAACAAAATCCAAATTGGCTCAAGTGTAGTGGTGTCAGTGATATAATGAACCAAAGATGGAACGATTTATTAAGGTAACGAGGGTATGGCTCGCAGACAATTGGCGTCTGTGGTTAGTTATTCTTAGTGGAATTGGTGCAGTTAGCTTTTTACTCCTCTTCAAACTTGGCAGTCTCGTGGGTGGATTATCAGGGGATGAATACGTGCTTCAGCAGTCAATAGCCCAGAATGCTGTCGGAATGCAATCTATTCTTAGAGAGCCACTATATTTACCGTATAACTTAGCACTTTATGTCATACAACTTGGTCCATTTCACGGGCCAACTGCTATACGTTCTATCGGAGTGCTGTTTGGGCTGCTTGGTGCAATTGGGTTCTTCTACATTCTCCGTAAGTGGTATACGCTCAGAATGGCAGTATTTGGGACTGTACTGTTTGCTACATCGAGCTGGTTTTTACATGCTGCTCGTTATGCCGCACCAGAAGCTAGTTATTTACTCCTACCAATACTGATTGCCGGGGTAGTACACATTCAGTCAAAAGCACGCTCACGCTTAGTGCTTGGTCTAATAATATTACTTGGCTTGCTAACACTCTACATACCGGGGCTTATTTGGTTCTTGTTACCGGCGCTTATTCTGGAACGACGTATCATATTACGAAGCCTCAAATTACAACCTATTTGGTATCTGGGAGTTTTAGGTGTAATGACCGCTGTATTGCTTGCTCCTCTTGTGTTGATGGTTGTGTGGCCACTTGCGCAAGGTGATGTTTCCGCAAGCATCTTAGGGTTACTAGGGCTTCCAACAAATCTGCCATCACCAGCTGAATTTGCACGGAACATAGGCCATCTAGTTGCTAATATATTTGCCTACAACACACAAGGCCCTCTGTATGTTGCCGGGCACTTACCATTGCTTGATGCATGTACCGCAGCACTTGTACTCGTGGGCATGTACCGATTTACTGTGCACTTTAAGCTTGATAGGACGAAGCTTATTGCTCTTGTCGGAATTCTTGGGGCAGTACTTATTACTTCTGGTGGTCCAGTTTCAATCGTATTGTTATTGCCATTTTTGTACTTACTCGCAGTAGAGGCAACCAAGTGGCTACTTGATATGTGGTTAAATGTTTTCCCGCGTAACCCATTGGCCCGGAGCTTTGGTATCAGTATTGTTGTGGTCTTAATTCTTGCAACGAGCTTCTATCATCTCAACCGATACTACTTGGCCTGGGGTCACGCACCAGAAACCCGCGCAGTTTTCAATAAGCTTCCGTAGGTATGACTGACTACTCTCAAAAAGGCAATTACTATATTGAAGAGCCCCGATTTGAGCTGAAACGACTCGTATCACATTTACCCAGTGGTTCAAGGGTGCTGGATATGGGAGCTGGTAACGGAAACAATACCCGCTTCTTACTCCAGGCAGGTCATAGTGTGGTTGCGGTTGAGCCTAATCTAAAAGCAATTCAAAAACTTCAAGCCATTGAAAAACTTTTTCCTGGAAGACTAAAGGTCCATCGAGGCTCTATTAATACATACCAACCAGATGAGCAATTTGATGCAGTTATCTGCTGCATGGTTATACATTTCACAGAGAGTACTGAAGAAGGATTAGAAGCAATTAACAGCTTAAAATCATGGACAAAACCGGGCGGACTCAACCTTATCGATACTTACCTTGAAGGACAGGCATTACCTGTCGAATACTCATTTTTAATGAAACCAGCTCAACTTGGGGCGATATATGATAACTGGAACATATTATGGAGCGAAGAGAGCTACAGACTAACTTGGAGCCGTATATATAACCTCAGTGATATCCCACGGCTCTTAACAGGGAGGAGAGGTTTTAAAGCAGCTAGGATCATTGCACGGAAACCGCTGCGTTCTTCAACAAACTCCCATAAACTGTTAAAATAACTGTAAGGCTAACATCCAGCTAACCACTGTTAAGTGGAGATTTAGGTGGATGCAGGTTGGGATGATGAGTGAGGCTTGATCTTGAGGCGTACTAAAGTACGGTGAAAGACCGGACGTAAGCTCAGCGCCCAAGATGCGCCACTTAAATATTCACGCACTAAGGAGAACTCATGAGTAAATTTGACCAAGCAAAGATGGTTCTAAAGTTAAAGAAACTGCAAAAAGAACTGCAGAAAATGACCATTACCGTAGAAAAAGGTGACGGTGCTGTTCGTGTAGAGATCAATGGTGAACAAAAGATCAAGAAGATCCACATTGACCCAGATTACGTAGACCTTGACGACATTGGCCAGCTAGAGCGCTGGATTGAAGATGCAGTCAAAGAAGCTATCCAAGAAGGTCAGAAGATCGCAGCAGAGAAAATGGGCCCAATGATGGGTGCCCTCGGCGACCTCGGACTCTAGGTACTCTTGAATGCAGATTCTGCCACCAGCATTAACTGAGCTTATTGAAGCACTTGGCGCTTTGCCAGGCGTTGGGCCGCGCACAGCTGAACGATATGCGTATTTTTTGCTCAAAGCTGACTCGACTGCTGCTAACCGAATTTCCAAAGCAGCAACAAGTGTTCACGATGGGGTAGACTACTGTAAAAAGACTTTTGCGCTTATACAAAAGGGTAAGGAATATTCAGATCTTTATACCGACCCATCACGTGATAAGACGTTGGTAGCAGTCGTGGCAGAACCATTTGATATTGTAGCCCTAGAAAAAACTGGTCAGTTCAAGGGCACGTACCATGTACTTGGCGGACTAGTGTCACCAATTGATGGTGTAGGTCCTGAACAGCTCCATATTGCAGAGCTTATCAAGCGTATCGATGAAGATAAGGTGTCTGAGATCATCCTAGCTACAAATGCTAGCGTGGAAGGTGAATCAACTGCACTCTACATCCAGCAGCAACTTGGTGACCGTAAAGTAACGATCAGTCGATTAGCACGTGGGCTCTCAGTTGGAGTAGACCTAGAATATGCAGATCAAATCACCCTTGGCCGTGCACTCTCAGAACGCACCCAATTACTCTAGTCAATCTGTTACAATAGGTGTAATGTTTGATCAAATTAAAGAAATTATTGACGGTGCACAGCGTATTGTTGTGCTACAAGCGGATAACCCAGACGCTGACTCCCTTGCAAGTAGTCTTGCACTTGAACAAATCCTTGGGGAGATGGGCAAAGACGTCTACCTATACTGTGCAGTTGATGTAGCTGAGTATCTAAAATACTTGTCAGGTTGGGATCGAGTTATGTCCACACTACCAAGCCAGTTTGATGCGAGTATTGTTGTTGATGCATCGACCATGACTTTATTCCAAAAGCTGACAGAGTCCGGACAACAAGGCTGGGTGGCGAGCAAACCTTGCATCGTAATCGACCACCATGCAGAAACAGACAATCTGATTCCATTTGCTACTGTTATGATAAACCAACCAGATAAATCATCGGCAGGTGAAGTTATTTATGGGCTTGCTAAGGAAATTAATTGGCCCCTAGATGTTACTTCAGCAGAATTTATCATGACAAGTATCCTTGCAGATACACAAGGTTTAGCCAACGACCTTACTGGAGCCGATACTTACCGTGTTATGGCAGAATTGGTAGATACAGGTGTTAACCGTCCTGCACTCGAGGAGCTCCGTCGAGCTCAGTCTAAGTTTGCTCTAGAAATTTTCCGGTATAAAGCCACACTTATTGAACGTACTGAGTTCTATGCAGACAACAGGCTAGCTTTGGTCGTTATCCCCCAGGATGAAATCAGTAAATACAGCCCACTTTACAACCCAAATGCCCTTATTCAAATGGAACAGCTCCAGACGCAAGATACACTCATATCTGTATCTATAAAACACTACGGGGATGGTAAAATTACGGCAGCTATCCGTTGTAACACTGCTGCACCAATAGCTGCAAAATTAGCCGAACACTTTGGTGGCGGTGGACACGAATATTCAGCCGGTTTTAAAATCACTGATGGCCGAGACATAAACGCAATAAAACAAGAATGCGTGGCATTCACTACTGAACTACTACAGGGAATTGATTCATGAAAGTTCAAAACACACTCACGAGATCACTTGATGAAATCAAGCCACTAGAAGGTAAAAAGATCGGATTATACACTTGTGGTCTGACTGTTTACAGCCAACCACACATTGGTAACTGGGTTGCCTACATTTATTGGGATGTTCTGGTACGTACACTCAAAGATGCCGGATTTGATGTTACTCGCATTCAAAACATTACCGATGTTGGACACCTGACTTCAGATGAAGATGCTGGTGAAGACAAGATGCTCAAAGGTGCACTCACAGAGGGTATAACAGCTTGGCAAGTTGCAAAAAAATATATAGCAATCGCCGATGACGAAGCCTATAACAAACTCGGCTTATTACGTCCGGACCACATGCCACGCGCAACTGAATATATCCCGCAGCAAATCGCATTCGTACAAGAGTTAGAGAAAAAAGGCTACACCTACGTCATTGCAGATGGCGTCTATTTTGATACTTCAAAACTTTCTAATTACGGCGAGTTAGCCCGACTAGATATTGACGGATTACAGTTTGGTGCACGTGTCGCTGATACCGGCAAGAAGAACCCAACTGACTTTGCTGTATGGAAGTTCTCTGACCCTGCCGAAAAGCGCGATATGGAATGGGAAAGCCCGTGGGGCAAAGGATTCCCAGGCTGGCACCTAGAATGTTCTGTTATGGCACGTGAACTACTGGGTGATCAAATTGACATCCACACTGGTGGAATAGACCACATCCCCGTACACCACACTAATGAAATAGCTCAGACGGAGGCAGTGACTGGTAAAAGGTTCAGTACTTACTGGATACATAATAACCACCTTAAAGTTGATGGTGAAAAGATGTCCAAATCACTGGGTAATATCTACACATTACAAGACATCATCGATAAGGGTTTCGACGTTGAAGCCTTTAAATTAACTATCCTGGCCAAACATTATCGCACAGAAGGTAACTTTACCTGGGACATTCTAGAAGCCTCACAGAACCGTCTCAATGGATACCGAGCAATGGCAGACCAACAGTGGCAAGCTAATGAACAAGGAAAAGTGACTGATACTGAACTGCAGCAGGCAAAAAAGGCAATCCAAGAAGCTCTTCAAGACGACCTAAACACTGCTCAGACACTAGCAATTCTTAGTCAAATTGAAGGCTCTATTGACAGTGGTGGTATTAGCACCGGTAGTCAAGGTTTATACCAAGATTTCTTAAAGTGGGTTGATAACGCACTTGGGCTTACCCTAAGTAGCCGCTCTGACATCACTGAAGAACAGAAGATTTTAGTTAAAGAACGGCAAGAAGCTCGTGATGACCAAAACTGGGAAATAGCCGACCGCGTCCGTGACCAACTCCGCGACCAGGGTATAGAAATAAAAGACACATCCCGTGGCCAAATCTGGTCCCGAGTTTAATCAGACCCCTAGATAAAACTAAGCTTTATTGGCCGATAGCTGCTTCTTTGGCAGCTTGCTTGCTAATGTGACCATTTACTTCTAGCCAGTCGAGTATAAGAATACGTGCGCAGCCCGTAATTGGAATAGCCACGAGACCGCCCAGAAGGCCGCCGAAGCTCACACCAACAAGAACTGACATGAATACCATAAGTGGAGGCAAGTCGGTTGAGTTAGCCTGTACACGGGGCTGGATGAGGTAGTTCTCAATCTGCTGGTACAGGATGTAGTACGCCAAGATAATAAGTGCCGTAATTGGGGACTGGAACAAAGCAATTGTACTAACAATAATTGCGCCAATCGTGTGGCCAACCATAGGAATTAAGCCACATATAAACACAATCACCATGAGCGCAATAGGGTAACTAACCCCTAGAATTAACAGAGGTACAACTATCATAACCGCAGCAAGTGCTGCCAAGAATACTTGACCATTCACATAACCCTTAATGACGCGGTACATGGAGGTCGTAAGACGCTTAGCACGAGGCCGATCTTTACTAGGTACGAATTGGGAGCCAAACTTGAGCCAAGATGGTCCTTCAATCAACATCATAAATGTCATAACTAACACAGCTAGTAGAGAGAATAAGCTACTACTAATCTTTCCAAAGGTTGATACAGCCCCTCCACCGATGTTGTCGAGACGACTTGAGAGCTGGTGCGATAGTTTATCAGTTTGGTCTTCTAGATTGTACTTACGTACAAAACGACCAAGCGATGTGTCATCACTTCTTAGGTCATCAACTAAGCTAGGAACGGAACTAATAAAGTTAGAGGTCTGTTTAACAAGTGGTGGAACAATGCTTGCCAGGAAACCAATCAGAAATAGCACAACGAGCAAGAAAGCTGTTGCAGTGCCAAGTTTACGACTACCACGGCGTTTGCCAGGAAGATGCTCTGCAATCCAGTGGACGGGCGCGTTAAGGGCCAATGCTAGGAACACGGCGGTAAAAATAAGTATGAGGGAATGGGTAGCCTTGCTCAGTGCTCCAACGAACAGACTGGCAAGCACGACCATTGCGATGACACGTAGTATCGTGCGGTTGGAAATAGTTACTTCTACTTTACTCATTATGGGTATTATCCTGCGTTCCTGCCCGTTTGGCAATTATCTTTTCATAGATCTGTACTAATTCTGGACCAACTGTAGCGATATCATACTGACTAATTGCGGCTTGCTGCTCTGTATGTAAGCGTTCTCGTAAAGTAATATCCGTGATCATTTGTTCCAGACACTCTGCAAAAACTTCTGTGTTCATGGGGTCAATTAATGTCTCTGGCCATGGTGCTAAAACGCTAGAGTAGCCAGGGTTATTACCACCCAGCACTACGCCGGCTCGGGCTGCCATAGCTTCTAGTAGTACAATACCGAAACTCTCGCCACTGATGCTTGGGAAAATGGCAATATCGGCAGCACCGAGAATGCTTGGCTTGTCTTCCTCTGGCACAAAGCCGCTAAACGTTACAATATCATCTATTTTGGCTGATTGAGCATACTTTTCTAGCTCTGGCAGGAGCGGACCTTTACCGGCTACAACAACTTCAAGTGTATCTCTAGTTGCCTGAGGTAGTGCTGCGACTGCCTGCAATAATTGCAGCGCACCTTTCCGCAGTACAAGGCGACCAAGGAATACAATGCGAGTCTTACCTGGTGTTGTCACGGGCTTACTGTTCTTTTGATACCAAGCAAGGTCAACAACATTAGGTAGTACATCTGCTGTCACCCCAAGGCTTTTCTTAGTAAAATCAACCGCTGGAGGTGATACTGCAAGCACCTTATCAAAACGTTTGACACTAGGACGAAGTAGCTTACCTAGTAGCTGTGTCCCGAGCGACTCCTTCCAGGTATAAGGCAGGATATGAAATGTTCCAATAATGCCAGTACGTGGTCCAGCCTCCAAGACAATATGCTGTGCCATAAATGGATGATGGGGCATTTGAACATGCAAGATATCAAACTGCTGCTCCTGCAGAAACTTTCGTAATTTACGACGACTCGCCCAAACGGGGATTGTTGTTCTGTTTCCGTTGAATTTGACAGTTATATTCCGACATAAGCTGTGAATATTAGGTATGTCGCGGTGTTCAGTCTGCCCAACTAGGTAGTGCACGTCATGACCCTGAGCTGTAAGCCATTCACCAACACGTAGAACATACTGCTGCACACCGTCGTTTGGATCAAGTGACGTATCAAGTACGAAACCGATTTTAGCCATGGTTTCTTTCGTTATATAGCTTTGTGTAGAGCACTTCGTACTGATCCACAATGTTTTTGTAATTAAACTGTTGTACGTAGTCATGTGCCCAGGCATTCCAAGTCTTTCGGAGGCCTTCATCGTTCAAAAGCATATGGAGTCGGCGGGCAAAATCGTCAGTGTGGCGTGGGTCTATAAGTGACAATTCACCACGTCCTTGCATAACGCCTGCATAACCAGGGTTATCACCAGCAACTACAGGTGTACCGGATGCCATTGCTTCAAGAAGTACGATACCGAAACTCTCGCCGTATAGAGCAGGGGCACAAAAGACTGTTGATGACTGCATGAGGCGTAGTTTTTCAGTTTCTTCAACAAATCCCAAAAACTCAATATTTTTGAGACCTAGGTCGAAGGCAAGTTCCTCAAGTTTCTCGCGGTCTGGGCCGTCACCACCGATTATAAGCCGTACATCTGGCATCATCGCTTGCAAGACCGCAAATGCACGGAGTAAGTATTTAACACCTTTTCGCTTCTCTAAGCGGCCTATGTAAAATACGGTTGGTTGCTCAACTTTGCTTGATGGTAGAGGTTTGTATTTCGTAAGGTCGATGCCGTTAGAAATAAGGTTAATCGGTTCATCTGTCAGTTTACGAACGTACTCTGCACCCGCATCGGATACTGCCGTCAGTGCATCAAATGATTTAAGAATGCCTTTGGTATAGGGAGTGATCACTTTTTCAATAGTTTTGCTCATTCTGGTATCGGGCAGCTTGGCATGAAATGTACCTATGTTTATAGCATCACTTTGAGCAAGAATCTGGCGACCAATGATCGGGATCCATGGTTCATGGAAGTTCAAAATATCAAATTTTTCGACTGCCAATGTCTCGGCCATTCGTTCACTGTTGCCGGCGGATACTTGCACCGTTGTGTGTAGCCACGACTTCATATCCCGAGAAGCGCCCATAAAGATAACATTCTCCGGTGCAGCACCAGTATATAGACGAGGTTGAGGCGTAATAATCTTGACCACATGGCCACGCTTAATCAGCTCCGCTTGCAGGGCGAGCACACATTCCTGCACGCCACCGCCTTTGAATATGTTATACGGCGATATCAAGCCAATTTTCATTAGATACAGTATACCAAACTAGAGGTATAAAGTATCCTATCAGGTCTACTATTGTTGACCTGATAGCAAAGTGCCTGCGCGTCCGGTATAAACCTGGCGACTAACAATAGCAATCCTATTATTTTTTGACGCACCACCAACTGACAACTTACCGAGTAGCTTGAGTTTTTGATATACCTTGTTTTCTTCACTTGTGAGTTGGGCGTACTTTGATTCAAGTTTTTCCCTCATCGCTTGTAGGTCTGGATTCGTAGCGTCTTTGTCTAATTTTTCAAATTTCATCAGAGTTACGGGGTGTTCCAGTATATCCGTAACGAGATCCATAAGCTCTACGTGGGTTGTTTTGTCCGTCTCAGATGCGGTGAGCACATTGCCTTGTAAATCCATTCTTAGTTCGGTCGCACCGTGAGCATCAATGTCATATTGGGTGTGTGTTTTGTTGTCGCTTACATGCCATACGATTCCACCCACCTCAGATAGGCTCGTCTCTAGTGTTACTATTCGAGGAATGACAGAATTTGGGTCTTTTACAGACTGATGTTGGACCTCGCGCAGCAAGCCACCATCTGTCAATTCAAGCTGTACGAGATTTTTTGAAACGTCGTCCAATTGATCCGACCATGTTGCCACAAACTGTTCAGTCATATCCATAAAGATAGTTGGGCTAGATTCACGTGACATATTGCCAGCAATTGTACAGTATCTGTTTATGCCTTCAAATCATAAGAATTTTGTAGTTACTAGTTTACTTCGAGAGTAGGGCACGGATTTCTTTGGGGATGATTGGGGCTGCTTCTTCCTTAGTAGCAATGACACTTGGAGCATGATTATGTAGGTCTGACACGGCAAGATTAAAGTCTGTGAATATTACACGCATATGCTGCTCAACGCTGTTGTTGTCAAAGTACTTATCGCCTTTAACCGCAACATGCCACACTGGTAGCGCTACTTTTTTCTGGCAATTATCCACTGTAAGCATCTCAACTGTCGTAAACATGTGTGTCTGAGGTTCGTTAGCCTGCCAAAGGTGTACTTCAAAATCCATCAATTTTTTAAATTCTTTTTTATCTGCGCCTTCAAATTTATGTTTGGCATTATGTGTCCGCGCATAGACTGAACGAAGTAATAATGGGTTTAGCCCTACGTTTTTGAAGATAATAGACGGTAGCTTGTAGGATAAGAACCGTGATGCCCCCACATACGCCTTGTAACGCTTTGGTGTGAACATAAAGTCGTCCTTGTGCGCAAAACCCGCAAGACTTACTACCAAATCAACTTTGTCTACGAGGTCAGGGTAGCGTTGCAGCATTCGTGTCGCAACAATAAACCCGTATGACAGACCAGCAATTGAAAATCGGCGGCGTTTGTAGTGCATTTTAACAAATGCAGCCAAGTAGTCAGCCATTGCATCAAGCGTCGGCTTTTGTCCAATTGTATAGAAGCTATCCATACCACCAAATCCAGGTAAATCTGGCATAGTAATTGCACCATACTGATTCAAATCTTGTACGAGACCCCACCAACGCTCAAGTGTTGAATGATGGCCGTACACAAATAGTATCTCTCGCTTATGGTCAGCAGGGGCGGGCATACGCAACATGCGACCATTGAGGCCGTTAATATATAACGGAACTATATAATCGCCCGGATTATCGGATATTTTGTTTGCCATTAGCCTCTATTGTAATACATTTCCAGAGAAGAACTAGAGAAATCGGGGTTTAAATCGCCACAATGCAGGTGGCTTCTCAATACTACTATTTAGAAGTCCCGGCGAGTCGACTTGTATTCGGCCAAAGTTACCTTTGATAATGCCGACTTGTGTACCGTGAGGGATGGTTTTCTGTGGAACCGGGATCGTATCAAGCGTTATTTCAGGTTTGATAGGGCTGCCGCGCCATACCACGCCCTTAACATCTTGTTTTGCCGCTACTTGAACGGAGCCTCCCCACGGCACCGCATATGTTCCAACTGTTTGATTGGCTTTGACGAGTGTCGTTTCTTCGAACCCATTAAACACAGAATTTATCAGTGGTATAGAATTTCTCAATGCTTCACTCAGGTTACTTGCGCCCATAATGACACTAACTGCTACAATCTTTTGGCCTCCGATGATGCGTTCTGCAGCTGCCATAAAACAGCCCCCAGCTTGTTCGGTGTTGCCAGTCTTTACGCCAACTATCCCGTCACGACCTAGAAGCATATTAACGTTATAGATCCGACCCGCAACGGGTATGGTTGCCTCCTGTTGAGCAGCGATCTCTGCTATCACGGGATTATCCATGGCATTCACAGCCAAACGAGCGAGATCCTCAGAACTTGCTGCAGTTTTGGGTGAGTAGCCACTTGCATCTTCAAAATGTGCATTACTCATACCAAGTGTCTTAGACAAACTATTCACATAGGCGGTGTACTGCTTTTCTGAGCCGTAAGCCCAGACAGCTAAAGTGTGCGCCATGTTGTTCGCAGAAGGCAGGAGAAGGGCTTGGAGTGCTTCATATTCTGTAATTTCTTCTCCTATGACAACGGGTACATTAGAACCATCTTCTGAGACAACCTTCTGATAGTAATCAACGTCGTCTTGAGTGATTGTAATGATTGGACCTTTTTCACCTACTTTTAGTGGCTTTTGCTTGAGTACCGCAAGAGCAGTCATGACTTTAGCAACACTTGCTGTTGGGAGTGCCTTTTGTTCACCGTATGTCCCAAGTACTCCATACCCAACGGCGCCTACTGCAGCCTGGCCGTGGTTAGGCCACTTGAAGGTAATACTCTTTGCAGTTAGTGGGGCAATAGCATCAGCCTTGCCTGTAATAGCAGGTACAGAGCGGCCAAAGGAGCTTGCGATATACACAATAACGACCAACACAATAACAAGTCGTAAGCCACGTCTGCGGCCACGCTTCTGTTTTGGATGTTTTACTCCCTTAAAATCCCGTGGTTCCACTACCCTCATATATTGAGTTCATTATACCGAACATAAGCATATTGTGCCTAGATTGTTTTATTCCGACTTTTACGCTAGAATCTATCTGTTAATCCTCTATATAAATATTGGGGCGTGGCCAAGTGGTAAGGCACCAGTACTCCACCCCACGAAACAGGTTTCGCGGGGACCCCGGTTTGGTACTGGCATTCGGGGTGAAGATTACCTGTGGTAATCTGCAAGGGAACCTTCTGATGAAAACTTGTTTTCAATAATGAAGTTCCGGGCTCGCTGAAAGCGAGTCGAATCCCGTATAATTAACATGATTCTGTTCTATCTTCTGGCTCATTGGGGCGTGGCCAAGTGGTAAGGCACCAGTTTTTGGTACTGGCATTCGGGGGTTCGAATCCCTCCGCCCCAGCCAGAAGAGAGCACAGAATCCCTCCGCCCAGCCGAAAACTATCTATCAATCAAATCTCTCGTTCTTATAGTTCGCATCTATTAGGGGGAGCCATAAGCATTTTGACCTCTGTTTAGGCAGAGGTTTTTGTTTTGGTTATGCTTGCAAATGACTAAAATGAGAGTATAAATAGTTTCTAAATTGAGGAGGCATAAATATGACTGAGCGTAGCGGTGAAAAGTTATCACTTAGAGAAGAAATTGTTGACGGTGCACGTGCACTAGGCGAGTTTGCTGTATATCTAGCTAAAAAAGTAGCAGGTGTACCTATGCCCCCAGATCCAGCAGAAGGACGTATCTACATTCCTGGAGACGGCAGGACACCATTACCAGCCACAGATTCTCCAAAGACCGAAGCAGAATGGGCAGCCATTTTAGGTGGTGATTTAGGCGAATTTGCTAATGACTACGAAGATGACCCGGAAGATGCCTGGGCGGAGCTCAGAAAGCAGATTTAGTTCGGAAGTCGTTTATTAGTGGGAGCCAAGCATAAGCACTTTGTAAGAGCAAAGTGTTTTTGTTTTGGTACAATAGTCTCAATGAAGAGAGTAATCCTGTTCACATATTTCATACTCAGTATTACTACTATTAGTGCTTGGCTAATTTGGAGCACAGCTAGAAATGCATGTGACGGCTTCTTTAATGGTGGACATGCTGTAATTTGCTATCCGGATGATCAGACACAACTTGGAATCGTACTATACGGTATTTTCATAGGTATTGTGTTTACTGGTGTGTCTTTGCTCGTGATGAAGTTGCTTGGTTTTAGTCTTACGAGAAAGTAACTTCATGTGTTCTAACCTCATCCACTAGGAGGAGCCATAAGCATAAGCACTTTGCGATAGCAAAGTGTTTTTGTCTTGATGATAAAATACAGTCATGGAATTATTCGACCTAGTAAATCAGAATGACGAAGTTATCGGTACTACTCATAAAGCAGAGGCACATGGCAAAAACCTACTTCACAGAGTTGCTGCTGTATTCGTGTTCGATGGTGAAGGTAAACTTTACGTACAACTCCACAAGAAAAGTGGAAAATATGACCACTCAGTTGGGGGACATGTATCTCAAGGGGAGAATTATGACCAAGCCGCCAAGAGAGAGTCAGAAGAAGAGCTTGGAATTACACAGCCATTAGATTTCGTTTCAAGATTTTATTCTGACGAAGGTGATATGCGTCATATGTTTGGGATTTACGAATGTATAGCTGAAGATACCTGGAAATTTGTTCCTAATGATGAAGTAGAAGAAATTACTCCTATGACAATTATGGCTATACGTAAAGACATGGAACAAAGACCAGAGCTATTCACAGGCGGATTTATTAACACCATGTCCGAATACTGCAGGGTTAAGCAAATAGTCTAGACTAAACCTGGACTCGGAAGTCGATTACTAGGGCAAACTGAAAAACGCCTACTGGTCGTAGGCGGCTTGGAGGGCGGCGATGTCGATCTTTTTCATCTGTAGCATGACTGCCATTGCTTGACCTGACTTAACTTTGTCTGGGCCCATTAATAAGTCACCCATTTGTTTAGGAACAATTTGCCAACTAATACCAAACTTATCCTTACACCAACCGCACTGTTCTGATTCTGGTACTGCCGACAACTTTTCCCAGTAGTAATCTACTTCTTCTTGTCCATCACAGTTCACAATAAACGACACTGCTTCATTTGGTTTGAATATAGGGCCACCGTCTAAGCACACGAACTCATGACCATCTAAATCAATGACACCGTGTAAAATTTTGCCCTCAAAGCCCTTCATAGGACCCTCCGGGACTTCCTCCGGATATCGATCCATGGCTACTATTTTTGAATTCTTGAATACGCTAGCGTAGTAGTTCATTGCTTCTTCGGCATTGCGATCAAACCATAGCCCAGTAGAAATTTTTTGCATACAAATACTCCTATTTACTTGTTATTAGCTTAGCAAGCTTAATGAAACTATGTGCAATATTTATCACAGTAAGGACTGTGTCACCTACCAGTGTTTTACAACTCGCCCAATAACTTGATCGATCTTAAGTGGGCCGTTCAGCCTGGAATCAACAGAACCTGGTCGATTGTCACCGGCCACGAACACTTCATCTGACGCCAACTTAATGTCTATCAAGGCGTCTGAAGTATCTTTATGCATAGTTTTCTCCCATCCAGAACCTTTATCAACCTTGAAGCCACGAACGTTATCTTCGTTATACACTGTCACAACGCCGTTGATAACAGTTACGCGTTCTCCTGGCAAACCGAGCACACGCTTGACGATAATATGCTCGTTTTCTTGGATCTGCTCCGGGGAAACAAGGCCATACACCGCGTTAATTACGACTACATCACCACGATGCAGTGTCGGACGTTCATGATTAAAATGGGCAATTGTCTGGGGTAGTCGATACACCAACATGGACTGTTTATCCTGGAAAGTTGAAGTCATACTTTCTCCATTCACATGGTAGATAGTGGCGACGTTGTTTTTCACCGTAAAATACAAGCCGATAACGAATAGAGGTATCAGCCAAAAAATACCGATGTACTTTAAGGTCGTCTTGTTTCGCCTAACCCACACAATAAACTTTTTGCTAAAAAACCGTTCCAGTGCGTAATCAACTCTTTCAAGCAAGATTTCAACATAGAGCGCTATACGTTGCCTGAACGTATTCATTCTCAATAAACCATGGTAGACCAGCCTCCTATAATGTTGAACATATAGCTGCATACATCTATACGTCAGAATCAGCAACGTAATTACCAAGATAATAGCAAAGATGAGTTTCGATACATTCCTACCAAGCCCAAAAGTACGATAGATGAGATTAAATAGACTATCGTTAAAGTTATCCGGAACTATTTGTTCATGTACAACTTGCTGCCCAGACTGATACTGTGAGACCCTTAGTAACTGTTGCCTTGGATATGAAACGTATCGCATATCAAACGGTAGTAATTTTGATGTACTGTACGCAAGTTTACCTGAAACATAATAGTCAACTTTATTTAACGAGTCATAGTCAGGACTGGCGGGGATACCGACGAGTAGCGAGGCCTTGTCCCTAAGTGTTGTAGGTGCCTTAATATAGGCTTTTTCACTCCCTTGAACTAATTCACATTCAACTTTAGGCACACAGACCGGGTTCTCTGGATCGAGTAGTAATACTGCTGGTCGGTTGGCATTTGGTACATTTGTAAGTTTGGGTGAAATAAGTTCCAGGACGACTCGACCATCACTGGGTATTATGGTCCCAACCTTGGTCCAGGTATCACCGTTTAGAACAGTAGAACCAATGATCCGACAACCACCTTCAAGTGATTCATTAACCTGATTAATCCTGACCTGCAACGATTGGCCACGAGTTCCTAGCTTGGCATACACATTTTTTGCGGTACTAATGTCTAGTATTGCAGTGTATGAGCCGTCAACACTCTCGCTACATCCGGTAGTAAAATTAAACTCTTTTGAATCTGCAAATGCAGTCCCGCAATGACTGATTATTAGTACTAACGCTAAAACTAATAAGGAGATAAAGCTCGAAAGCTGTGTTCTGATTCTTATCACGGGGTAGTCACATTATTAACAAAATAGGGTGATCGTGATACGGTCACCCTATTTATTATTTTAATTCTTTATTCTGTTGTAAGCTTCCAGCTAGTACGGTGGCCGTTCTTTTCACCACTCACAACTACACCAACATCATGTGGATAGTATATCGGACCTGCGTAGTAGCGATATGTTTTAGGCCCGTCAGTATCGTAAGTTGTCCACATCTGACCATCCCTACCTGAAGATCTACCGGCTCCAACATACAAGGTTGAAGCAGCACCCCAATTGTCGTTTATTGTCAGTGCACAACCACGACCTGCGGCGTTCTTGTAGTTATACAGCTTAAAGCCATAACCGTCTTGAGTGTGTTTTAGGTTATAGCCTGAGCCACAAATTGACGAGTAAGCTCCTGCAGCATCCGCCTTAAGCTTGCCTTCGTTCTGGCCTTTGTTTTTATTCAGAACGAGAAGCCCCGCTCCTGCAGCTACAACAGCAACAGCGACTACTGCTATGAGGGCAACGTGAGCGATACCTTGCTCAGATTTAATCCTAAGTTTCATATTCTTTTTCCTTCTTTATTGTTAGAAATATAACTCAGGGCAATTATACCAACTATTCATAAGCATAATCAAACTTCAAACTCTAAACTGTGGATAAGTAATCCTATCCACTATGAGGAATGTAGTAAAAGAAGACATCGACTATTTAACAAAGGTTCCGGTTGTAGCAAGAGTAATTTGCTTGAAGAGGGTTGCACCCAGAGACATATCATAGCCAGCTGAGCGAGATTTGCTAAATATTACGAGCACATACGGACGCTTGCCGTCATCAATAATCGCCGCATCATGAACACGGTCCGCAAGGTAGCCAGGTTTGTGGTACACCTTGATGCCAGCTGAAATGGTATTGGTGATAAATTCTACTTCTTTAGCCTGAGCCATATAGGAGAGTAGGAGGTCCGTATGTTCTTTATTGATTAGTTTATGTTGGTATAGATCACTGAGCAAAGTCGCTACGCTTGCTGGGGTAATGGTATTTGTATCGGGATTATAGTTAGCGATCCCAATAGAGTTTGCGTATTGTGCGAGCTCAGCATGGCTCATAACGCCATTATTGAAGTCATTCCAGGCTTCGTTGTCACTATCGATAATCATCGCTTTAAGGGCATCCTGCGCAGTTCGTGTACCGACTGATTGTGCAAGTGTGGCTTTGCCTTGCTCAACATCGTGTAAATACGCAATTGCCGTTAGAAGCTTGGCTGTACTAGCGGCCACGAACGGATTCTGCACGCCATATGTTTGGCTATCGCCCGTCTTGATATCAATTATCGCAACACCTATATCCATATAAGGGTATTTTTGTATTTCCGCATTAATAGCTGTGTTCATTGAAGTGAAATCGAGCTTCTGTACAACCTCTGGCTTAGGAGTGGCTGCCTGAACCTCACTCGTGTTCACGCCTTGAACAGAACCACCTTTGTGACCAGGGAGTCCAAAGATAAATCCTGCTGCCGTAAGTAGTCCTACCATGACGAACAGTGCCGGAAGTTTACTATGGCGAGTGACAGGCTGCTGCCTTTGTGCAACACCATGTGCACGGTTAGGATAACTTACCGTACGGACGATTTGAGGCTGCTGTGGTTGTTTCTTTTGTGAATTAAATAAAAACATAATTATGATGGACGAACCATTCTATTGTACTGTATCTCCCTTATGGTTGCGAGTGGGTTTATTACCCCTATACGGTAAGATTTCTCATTGAGAGGAACCTGAATGAGGCCTAGTCTGCAAACATACTTAAGCGGGGGGTAGTATGAAAAAGACGTATCAAAACGTAGACAATGACAAGAAGGTGAAGAGACAATCAACACCTACCACTTGGGACAAATTCTTGTTGTATTAAACCTGAGATTACCTTGAGTTTGTGATAAATTTCACTGCTTGGTACAAACAACTCGAATACGATGATAGTGCAACCAACGTAAAGGCAAAGGGACAAAGGAATGAAGAAAACCAATGTACTCAAAAACCTAAGCGTGCGTGACGCCATGAGTTTCACGGACCTCTTTGAGGAGATCTCCAGTGACTGGGAACTCAAGGCAGAGCGCTTGCAAAATCGCAGGTGGAGGGAGCTGAAGCGTAAGCTCTATTGAAGCTTGGTACTAAAACAACAAAACCGTCCGAGTTGCCACTCAGGCGGTTTTTTTAAGACTTACGTTTGCCGGACTTCAGCGCAAGGTTACCCATACCGTATTCTTCGTCCAAAAGTTCGTTTAACCTATCGGTGCGAATAATATAATTCTGACGTTTGTACGTTAGCACGCCTTTACGTTGTAGCTTCTTAAGCTCAATACCTGTTGTTTCACGTGTTAGCCCCATGAAGTTGGCAAGATCTTGCTGGGTAAACGGAATCTCAATCCTGACCATGTCTTTTTTAATATCGCTACCGAAGCTAAGACATAGGAAATGGATAGTATTGAGTACCTTGGCAGCAGCTTTAGACTGTTCAAGTGCGTTGACTCGTAACTGGTATAACGCATATTTCGACATGAAGCTCTCAAATACACCCATTAAACGTGATGTGTCCTTGGAGATATATGCCTTGTAGTCCTCACGGGGGACACAATAGACCTCACACTTAGTGAAAGCCTCGTGGTAATATGAGATTCGAGTGACTTGGCCAAACACCCAAGCGAGTGGGAAAATGTCTCCCGGAGCATCAAAGCCGATTGGCTTTTCTTCACCCTGGGAAGTCAGATTATAGGTCTTAACTATGCCTTTCTTCAATATATACACGCAGTCAGGGGTCTCACCCTGCACCAGTATTAACTCACCCTTATCGAACTTTCGGGTACGGTATTTTTGCAAAAAGAGACGGAATGGATCAATCCTAATAGGCACGTGTGCCACCACCTTCTTGTAAATTACTGTTTAAACTATCCGGCAACTGGAGGCTTGGGCGCAACTACTTTACCCTTGTAGGAATCTTTTATCTGGAAGAGTAAGTAGAAACCAAGTGCAGAGCCGACAAGACCCATTATAAAGCTTCCGAACCCACGTCCGCTAATAAATACAGCCACTACGGAGTAAACAACATTTAGGACAGAGCCAAGGAAAAGTAAATCCCAACCACGCCTTTGGAGTTTCTGAAGTGGTGAGAATGCCATTAGAAGAATAACGCCATCAAGTACCAAAGTTGCAATACCGAGGTAGATAACTGTCTTATCAAAAGCACTGTAACCAACTGATGAGCCACCATAATACTGTGATAGCTGGTTAGTGAGGTCAATGAGCGGTTGAGTGGCGTCAAGCAGGCGCCATAATGCCCACGCTGCAGCCAATTGTAGGATACCAAATATCAGTGCAAGCCACGGCCAGACTGCCACTAAGTTCTTTTTAGCATTTGCAGGTAGAGACGGTGCGTCTTTGAATACACCTTCTAATGATTTTTCGAGCTTTTTAACGAGTTCCATGTCACATACTCCTCATTTAATCTAAGTATCAGCTTAGTCCTGCACAGAGAGAGTTGCAAGTCCTTTATGCTAGTACTCAGATAAACTACAGGTTAGAAACTTCAATATTAGGTACAATAAGGGTAATGGATTTTGATATGGCCTATAAAGAGTTAAACGATGCGCAGCGGCAAGCAGTCGATACAATTGACGGGCCATTACTGGTTATTGCCGGGCCTGGAACAGGCAAGACACAACTACTGAGTGCCCGTGTTGCCAATATACTGACAAAAACTGATGTCAGCCCAAGTAACATCCTGTGTCTGACCTTTACTGAGTCTGGTGCACAAAACATGCGCGACCGATTGCGTAGTCTAATTGGCGACAGCGCTTATGATGTAGCAATCAGTACCTACCACAGTTTTGGTAGCGACATTATCAAGAACTACAGTGAATATTTCCAGCATATTGGAATTGATCGATCAGATGACGTCCGCATGGAGCGGCCCGTTGATGAACTGACACAAATCCAAATTGTAGAACATATTCTTGGCAAATTGCCATTTGATAGCCCACTGCTCAGTGCGAGATATTATGTAAAAAGTGTTGTGAGCACCATCAGTGACCTTAAGCAGCATCTCCTCACGCCTGATTCGTTACGGGAATTGGCGACAAGCAACCTTGCACAAATAGACCAAGCCCAGCCAGTTATAGATGATATCGTAAACAGTGTTGGCGGCATATCACGAAAAAAGGCAGAGAAGCTGCAGCAGTATCAGCAATTACTTGATCAACTGTCCGTACTTAGTGGTGATCTTATAGAACAAGCAGCTGCAGACTTACAGAAGGCACACGACAAGGCGGCGGAACAAAACTCCCCAACACCACTCACTAAGTGGAAGAATGACTGGCTCCACAAAAATGACCAAGATCAGTTTGTGCTGACCGATCCGCTCCGCAGCCAAAAGATGCTCGAACTGGCTAATATTTACCAAGCATACGAACAGGCACTCAAGGCCAAGGCTTCTTACGACTTTGACGACATGATTCTCCGGGCAATTGATGGCCTACAGAAAAACGACGAACTTCGCTTCAATCTCCAGGAACGATACCAATATATTTTGCTCGATGAGTTCCAGGACACCAACCCATCTCAATTTGAGCTAGTTAAACGCATTGCTGATCACCCCGTACATGAAGGTCGGCCTAACATAATGGCGGTAGGTGATGACGACCAGGCTATTTTTGCATTCCAGGGTGCAAACGTTGGCAATATGAAGGATTTTATCGCGAGTTTCCGCGAAGTCGGCATTATAAACCTGACTAAAAACTACCGTTCGCACGCTGACATATTGCATGTCGCACATAATATAGCCGGCCAAATAGAGGACCGACTCCATACACAGCTACAAGACATCGATAAAGTACTGGAAGCCAGCGCTACTGATTTGCCAAAGAGCGCACTAGTTAGTCGACATGAATTTGCGGCAGAAGCCAGTGAGTACTCATGGGTTGCACAGAAGATTACACAACTCATTGGGGACGGAGCAGACCCTTCAGATATTGCAGTACTTGCCCCTAAACACCGACTACTTGAGAATATTGTCCCGTTCCTTAAACAATCAGATGTGGCGGTATCGTATGAAAAGCGCGAAAACATCCTAGAAACCGAAATTGTTCAGGGACTACGACTTGCTGCTCAGCTATTGGATGCATTGGCATCTGGTCAAACGGCATTAGCTAATCAGTACTTTCCGCTTGTTCTCAGTCTGCCGTATTGGCAGATTCAACCACAAGATATTTGGAAGATAAATTGGCAATTTGCCAAGAGAGACGAGACGCGGCCCTGGGCAGAAATCGCACTGGAATCACCGGCACTGAAACATGCCGTAACGTTCTACTTGGCGCTCAGCAGCACAGCAGCTATTGAGCCACTGGAAATCACACTTGATAAATTAGCTGGTAGTTTGCCGGTAGAACAGGGGAGCTTTAAAGAAACAGCGCCACTTAAGAACTTTTATTTTGAGACCAGCAAGCGCACCTCAGATGCGCTCAAATATTACGAGGCGATATCACACCTCAGTGTTATTCGTGCCCGTTTGCGTGAGTACCAAGCTGCGACTGATCGTCAGTTGCGTCTGGAAGATTTCTTGGACTTCTTTGTGATGTACGAGGCGGCAGAGGCTTCGCTTATTAACTCGCATCCTGTTGCCCAGAGTGCTCACGCCGTACAGCTTATGACTGCTTACAAGGCTAAAGGACTAGAGTTTAACCATGTGTTTATCCTGCAAGCTCACGACGATGTCTGGGGCAGTGCCAGTACTGGTGGCGGCAACAAACTCAGTCTACCGGCTAACCTTAGCTATATTCGCTATACAAACTCCACCAATGACGAGCGACTCAGAGTATTCTTTGTAGCCCTTACTCGTGCAAAACATGGTCTCTATATCACTTCACACGCTACAAAAGATAGTGGCAAAGCTACCACACCACTGAAATACCTTGCAGAAGCAGAGGGAGTATCTGCGCACCTGCCGCAGCACGCACAGGTAATTCAGACTCAAGATGTGAAGCCTCAGCAACTTGCTCAAGATATAGAAACACTGTGGCAAGCGGGCCAAGTGAGCCTTCCTGCTGACTTCCGCAGCTTGCTTGCTGACGGGCTTAAACGGTACCAAATGAGCCCGACTCATCTCAATACATTCTTAGATGTTGAGCGTAACGGTCCGGAGGCATTCCTCGTCCAAACCTTACTCCGCTTCCCACAAGCGCCATCTGCTAGTGGCGAATATGGAACCGCTGTCCACAATAGTCTTGAGTGGTACCAAAATCAGCTTAATGCAGATAAACAACCCTCAACTGCACAGCTAATCAAACAGTTCAACTACGAGCTAGACAATCGCTACATGACAGATGGCGATCGTGACCATTCACGCTCCAAAGGCCATATTGCACTGCAGCAATATGTCGCCAGTCGTGCAGAGATGTTTAAGAGGACGGCTAAAGCAGAAGTTAACTTCTATAGCGAAGGAGTACTCTTAGGTGATGCACACTTGAGTGGCAAAATTGACCGTCTTGAAATTGATGAGCAAGCCAAAACCGTACGTATTGTGGATTATAAAACTGGCGCACCGCTTACCAAATGGGGCGGTAGCGTTAAGGCACTTAAATACAAGCAACAACTCTACTTCTACAAGTTCCTTATAGAGGGCAGTAATACCTGGAAGGGATATACCGTTAAGGAAGCTCGACTCGAGTTTATTGAACCCAACAAGCTTATCGACGGCAGCATCCAGCCACCACTTTCTATTACTTTTGATACTACAGAAGAAGCACACATGAAACAGCTCATTAAGGTTGTTTGGGATAAGATCCAGGCCCTCGACCTGCCAGATATTAGCAGTTATTCAAAAGACCTGAAAGGTATTCAGGCCTTTGAAAACGACTTATTGACATAGGGTGTATGTAGAACTAATGTCAACTAGCGATTTTTGTGACGTCTTAATCCAGCTACCTTGAGGCGTACGGCCGAACGGTCGATCATCGCTTGGGCCTTATCAAGTTCGACTTGATCTTTGGCTTCTGCTTTTTGTTTCTTGGCGAGTTCTAGTGCCTTTTCAGCCTCGGCAGCTACGATTTCATCTGGGCTGTCGGCATCGTCTACAAGTATGCGTAATTTAGTAGTGTCGATTTCTACCACACCACCATTAATAGCAAAGTATTCAAGAGATTGGTCATTATCACTCTTGTTGCGACGAACCGTAAGTACACCAGGAACAGCAATAGTCACGAGTGGCTCATGGCCCGGATAGACCGCAATCTCACCAGAAGAAGTAGGCAAGACGACTTCATACACATCGTCATCCATCTTTAAACCGGTAAGGGTGATGAGCTGTAGTTTCATGTTAATTCGCTCGCGTCTACGGCTATACAACCGACCAGGTTTTGTACTGCTTCTATACTCGTTTGCTCAATCATGCCATTAATATCAAGAAGGGTCTCAAATGTTGCAAGTTCGGGAGCGGGAGCTTGTTCTACCCTCATAGGGTAAGCCTCAAATACAAGTGTCTGAGTTTTAGCTACCATTATTTGACCTGACTAATGTCACCCTTCATGTAGAAGGCGCTTTCTGGCTTGTTATCGTGCTTGCCGTCAAGGATTTCTTTGAACCCAGAGATTGTATCTTTGAGGCTCACGTACTGACCAGGTGCGCCAGTAAAGCCTTCCGCAACGTGGAATGGCTGTGATAGGAATCGTTGAATACGACGGGCACGGCTAACGGTTTGCTTGTCCTCGTCTGATAGTTCTTCCATGCCGAGGATAGCGATAATGTCCTGGAGGTCCTTGTAGCGCTGGAGTACTCGTTGTACCTCACGAGCAACGTTATAGTGTTCCTCACCAACGATTTCTGGGTCAAGGATGGTTGAGTTAGAGTCGAGCGGGTCAACAGCAGGGTAGATACCGATTTCTGTCAGACCACGGTTCAGTGAAATTGTTGAGTCAAGGTGAGAGAAGGTTGTAGCAGGGGCAGGGTCAGTAAGGTCATCCGCAGGCACATATACAGCCTGCATACTTGTTACAGAACCCTTCTTAGTGGAAGTAATACGCTCTTGAAGAGCACCCATTTCTTGCTGCAAGTTTGGTTGGTAACCTACTGCAGATGGCAGACGGCCAAGCAGGGCAGAAACCTCTGAACCAGCCTGAGTGAAACGGAAGATGTTGTCGATGAACAACAACACGTCTTTACCCTCGTCACGGAAAGCTTCAGCCATAGTTAGACCAGTCAAGGCAACACGAAGACGAGCCCCAGGGGGTTCGTTCATCTGACCAAAGACCAATGAAGTCTTGTCGAGTACTCCAGAGTCTTTCATTTCGTGGTAGAGGTCGTTACCTTCACGGGTACGCTCACCAACACCTGCGAACACAGAGTTACCAGAGTGGAATTTAGCGATGTTGTTGATAAGTTCCTGGATAAGTACGGTTTTACCCACACCAGCACCACCAAAGAGTCCAACTTTACCACCCTTAGAAATTGGGGCAATAAGGTCGATCACCTTGATACCTGTCTCGAGGATTTCGGTCTTGCTTGACTGCTCAGTAAAGGCAGGGGGTTGGCGGTGAATAGGAGCGCGTTTGCCCTTAATAACCGCAGGCTTACCGTCAATTGGATCACCTACTACGTTAAACATACGTCCTTGAGTCTCAGGACCGACAGGCACGCTAATTGGCGCACCTGTTGCTTCAACAGCTGCACCACGCTTGAGATCATCAGTTGTGCTGAGCGCAACTGCACGAACGGTTGTCTCACTAAGGTGCTGTGCAACCTCAAGTACCAAGTCACCACCCTTGCGGCGAACTATAAGTGCATCGTAGATTGCGGGTAATGAGCCTTTATCAAATTCTGCGTCCACAACCACACCAACAACTTGGGTGATCTGTCCGTTCTTAGTTTTTTCTACCGTTGCTGCTGTCATGATTGTTCTCCTTGTTGTGGTTGTCTTGATTGAAATTGTTGTAACTGTTCTTCGGTATGACTGGCTAATATCTCGAGGGATCTGCCGTGGAGTATTGCTCCACTCAAGAATTGTGCCATCTGCGCCGCTCCGTACGCATCAAAGCCTTGCGCGAACCACATATCACCTCGTTCCATAAGAACTGTGTGGGGGTTATCGAATTTGGGCTGTTCAGTCGCATATATTGGCTGAAATTTCTCCAAATCAGGACGTAGTTCCGTGTGACCTATTACGGGCGCAATAATAGTCATGTTGCGGTTACCAATTTTCATTACTTCATTGCCTCCACACCGCCCGAGATTTCGGCGAGTTCCTGGGTAATCGCCGCTTGACGGACTTTGTTCATTTCTAGCGTTAGGTCATCAATTAAGTCACCAGCGTTGTCCGTAGCGTTCTTCATAGCAATCATACGCATACTGTGTTCGGATGCTACAGAATCAAGGTAAGCTTGGAATAATTGCACTTCGATCAGGCGGTGAGTTGTAGCTTCTAGCACTTCCTCTGGAGATGGTTCAAATGATGCCTGCGATACAGCTTCACTTACAGCAGTTTCTTGGAAACCAGCAGGCAAGAGCTGCTTAGTGGCTGCAACCTGTGTCAAACTGTTCTGGTATTCTGTATAAATAACTTCTACGGCGTCAACTTCGCCTTCAACAAACTGATCAATCAGTGTAGTGATAATTGGACGAAGGTCATTTTGTGTCGGACGTTCTGGAAAACCTTCGTAAACACCAAGGACATCGGCACCTTTGATACGACTGACAAATTGGCTGGCTTTGCGGCCTACACAGATAGTCTTAGTCTTAATACCTTTGGCAGTATCAATCTTGAGCCGTCCTGTGTAGCGCTTCAAGGCGTTTGCGTTATATGCGCCCGCTAGACCTTTATCACTTGTAATAAGTATGACCAAGCGCGCCTTGGTTGGACGTTCTATGTACAAATGGTGCATCTTTGTATCTGGCAGGGAACGAAGGTGTGTCAATAGTTCGCGAGCAGCGTCACTAAAGAGCTGTACTTGGTTAGCAACTTCTTGTGCGCGGCGCATTTTACTAGCCGCGACTAATTGCATTGCCTTGGTAATCTGGCGAGTACCCTTAACAGACTTTACGCGTGATTTAAGTTGCCTAGTAGATGCCATGAGTTACTTAGAAACCCTTTGCTACCTTGGTTGCGGTCTTTTTGACGAGTTCTAAGGTTTTGTCAGATGGCTTATCGCCCTTGTTGAGTTCTGCCATTTCCTTTTTAGCTACGTCAGCAAGTTCAGTCAAAAGTGCAGATTGTGCGTCTTTGATCTTTTCTACAGGAACAGTGTCCAGAATGCCTTCGTTAGCAGCAATCAGGCTAACTGTCTGTTCCCAAACACTGAGTGGCTGGTATTGGTGCTGCTTAAGCAGTTCAGTTAAGCGCTGGCCACGAGCAATCGTGTTCTTAGTTTCTTCATCAAGATCAGAGCCAAACTGTGCAAAGGCTGCAAGTTCGCGGAACTGAGCCAGGTTAAGACGAAGCGTACCTGATACACCCTTAACGGCTTTAGTCTGCGCAGAACCACCAACACGTGACACAGACAAACCAACAGAGATAGCCGGACGGATACCCTGATAGAACAAGTCGGTTTCAAGGAAGATCTGACCATCGGTAATAGAGATTACGTTAGTTGGGATGTATGCAGAGATGTCTCCAGCCTGGGTCTCAATGATAGGCAAGGCAGTCAATGAACCAGCACCAAGATCATCAGAAAGTTTTGCAGCACGCTCAAGTAAGCGTGAGTGCAAGTAGAAAACGTCACCAGGGTAGGCTTCGCGGCCCGGTGGACGGCGGAGTAGTAGTGACATCTGGCGGTAAGCAGCAGCGTGCTTACTGAGGTCGTCATGGATAATCAGTGCGTGACCCTTGTTGTCACGGAAGTACTCACCCATAGCTGTTCCAGTGTATGGGGCAAGGTAGAGGAGTGATGCTGGATCAGATGGACTCGTAGCAATTACGATCGTCTGTTCCATAACGCCTTCTTCTTTGAGGCGCTCAACAAGTCGGGCAACCTTAGAAGATTTCTGACCAATAGCCACGTAGACGTTGATAACACCAGTCTTCTGTTTAGCCTGGTTGATCATAGTGTCGATGGTAATAGCAGTTTTACCAGTCTGGCGGTCACCAATGATAAGTTCACGCTGACCACGGCCGATTGGCACCATAGTGTCAATTGCCATCAAACCAGTCATGAGTGGCTCATGGACTGACTTACGGTCTTTTACACCTGGAGCTGGACGTTCAACGAGACCATTTTGCTTAGCATTGATTGGACCCTGGCCATCGAGCGGGCGGCCGAGTGGGTCAACAACACGACCAAGTAGTTCTGGACCAACAGGCACTTCCAGAACTTTACCAGTCAATGTTACTTTAGCGCCGGCACCTACAAGGCTGTCTTCGCCAAGTAGTACTGCACCAATTTCATCTTCCATAAGGTTAAGTGCAAAGGCCTCGACAGCAGAGCCGTCAGTTCCTTCAATTGTTACAACCTGGTTGAACCCACAGTCTTCTAGACCGTAAATCCACGCCACGCCGTCACCAACACGAGTAACGATGCCGCTACTCTGCAGACTGCCGCTCACACGAAGATCAGCGATAGCTGACTGGAGGTCACGGGACAGTTCTTTTACATTCAATTCAGCCACTAAATTAACTCCTTAATGCATTCAATTGCTTACGAACAGTCGTATCAAGTTCGGCACTTGGGGTGCGGATAATAACTCCGCCGAGCAGGCTAGGGTCAACGCTCGTACTGACCTCAACCTGTTTTGCCCCTTCAGCTTCTGTAACAAACTGTTCAATGTTTTTAATAAGTCCTGCGGACAGTTCACGTGCACTCATAACCTTAGTTAGCACCACACCGTGCTCGCGTGCTAGAACCGCTTCGATATCACGAACAAGCAACGCAACCTGGTTGGTTTGCTTACGGTCAATCAAATAACCAGCCACTTGCTTGAGCAGGGACTTTGCGTCCGTGCCTTTGGCGAGTTCTTTGGCAACATATGTTGCGAGTTTACGACGGGTGAGTGTCTGCATGTTATTTCGCGCCCTTCAGTGCTTGCTCAATAAGCTTTTCGTCAGCTGCACCGGTGAGCTTCTGCCCAATGATTTTCTCGGTTGCTTCTGCCACAAGTGTCTTTGTTTCCTTCTGGAGTGTTGCACGTGCCTTTAAGATTTCACCGTCAAGTTGTGCCTTAGCCTCAGACACGATGTGCTCGGCTTTCTTAGTGGCTTTGTTTTCGGCTTCTTCTACCATGGCAACGGCTTCTTTGTGAGCTATAGCCACAATATCCGCTGATTCCGCACGGGCTTCCTTGAGAAGCTTGTCGATTTGCTCTTGAGCCTCTGTGGACTTGTTTTCTGCTTCCTTGGCAGCCTCAAGACTACGCTCAATGGTTGCTTGTCGCTCATCAATAGCCTTGATAAGTACAGGGAAAACCCACTTAGCAAGAGCTATAACTAATAGTCCAAATGCAATTGTCTGGAAAATCAGCTGCTTAACATCAATACCCAAGGTATCAAACGCAGATACTTTTTCGGCAGTCTTTGCAGCTGCTTCGTGAGAAGCCTCTGAAAATCTGGTTAGTGTTACTAATTGAGGAATCCCCATTATTAACCCTTAGCCAAGAACCCAACGATGATACCAATAATAGCTAGTGAGTCAGCAAATACGATTGCTGTAATCATAAGTGTACGGATCTCGCTCAACTTTTCTGGGTTACGGCCCAAAGCACTCAAAGCACCATTACCGATCAAACCAATTCCAATTGCTGCACCAAGTGCTGGAAGGGCATATGCCATTGCATCCATTTTATAAACCTTTCTTTACTTATTATTCTCTGTTACACGGTACCATTTCATTGCAACTCCTGGGCAACTTTAGTCTCAGGGGAAGAATGGTCGTGGTCGTGGTCACCGCCGTGCGACATAACCGCCAGCGATGTAAAAATTAAGGTAAGCATATAGAAAACATATGCCTGGATAAATCCAATAAACAACTCAAATGCCATAAAGAACGGCAGACTCAGACTGGCTAAGTAGCCACTCATAACAGCGACGATCAAAAGAAGTACTTCACCGGCAAAGGCATTACCGAACAATCGGAAACTCAGCGCCACAAGTCGTGAGAACTCACCAATGATTTCTAGGAAACCTTCAAAGGCACCAAGTGGATCCTTGAGGGGGTTCTTGATATAACGGCCGATGTTGCCAAAAAATCCATGGACCTTAATAGCGTAGAACTGAGCGGCCACCATACTAATTATTGCCAGCGCCAAGGTAAAGTTCAGGTCAGTAGGCAGGCCACGTAGCAGGGCGCCTTCGCCCCACTTAACACTCTCGCCGACACCCGGCAGAATACTAATCCAGTAGGTAAAAAGCACCGTGAAGAAAATACCGAGCGCAAGCGGCGCAATGCTTCGTGCGACCCGCGGGTCGGGCACAATTTCATAACAAGTCTTGTAGAAGCCCTCGAACATCCACTGAATAAGTCCAACAAAACGATTGTACTTGTTAGCACGGATCATACGGATTACATACCAGAACACCACGAGCATGACAGATATACCAAGACCACCAAGAAGCATGGTATTTGTAACCGGCATAGGGCCAATGTTAAAAATATGCTGCGTTGGCAAACTAACGTGTAGGTCTTCTACGGCTAATTGTTGTAGAGCTGGTTGCATGAAGCGGTTGTACCCTTAGGAATTTCTTTTTAATTGTGATCTTATGAGTGCCCAGGCGATAAGCGCACCAATTGACGCACCCACTAGCATCAGTAATGGTTTAGTGCCCGTATGAGCATCCATGTATCTGCCAGCGAGTAGCAGGCCAACTATCGGTACAAACATCCGCCAGGTTGTGTCCGCCATATCGCGTAGCAATACGGCAATGGTGTTTTTACCATGACCTAACTGGGGTACAGGATCCGATTCTGGAGGCTGCCTCATTACTAGGCCAATTGTAGCAGTTTGCACCCTTGGTGTAAACAATCTCTAGTGTTCTTCTGAAGGTATACCAACGGCTTGTTTAAGCTTTTTCCAGAATGTTAGTTCGTGACCGCCGCTACAGGCCGCAGGGTCTTTAGTGACGTTAGCTTTGTGAGCGTCGCGAGGAATGGCATTGTAGCGCTGTTTTAGAGTTGCGTCCGTATCTTTGCCATAGTTAATCAACAAGACGTCTTCACTCTGTATGACCTTATTGGCAATATTCGTAACAGGCTCGCCATTAAGTGTAAATGTCAGTTTATTACCATCAGCACCATCGACATACACGCCTTTAGCCGTCTGTATTAGTGTGTCACCAAGTGCATAGTCCAAATTATCAAAGAAAGCTCCCCACGTTACCGCATGTGCATGTACATGAATCAGGTGACTGTTATTGTCGTGCATGTGGGTGCGGACCTTGGGATTATCGAGCTGGTGGCTATCACAGCTAGCAACTTCTTCATAGTAAGCAAAGCTCTTAAAAGGGTCTTCTTGACCGTTAACATACAGTGAAAAATTAGCATGATAGTGAACGGTTGTATCTTTGATCAAAGCAAAGCGTACTGCAGTCGTAACCGCAAATGATACTAAAATGCCAACAACAAAAATTAGTAGATGTCTGTGGAACTTAGATAGTTTTTTTGATGATTTCTTGGGTTTGTCCTCGTTTGTAATATCGCTCATAAGACCATTGTACCAGCAATAAACCAATGCTATACTTTGTATATGATCATTGTATATTCAGCAGACTGGTGTGCATTCTGCCACGCAGCAAAAAACTACTTCGACAAACTTGGTGTTACATACGAGGACCGCAACGTAGAACACGACCGCAAGTTCATGGAAGAATCTGTGAAGAAATCTGGTCAGATGGGCATCCCCGTTATCGATATCGACGGCGAAATCATCATTGGATTCGACAAGCCACGCATTGACGCTGCACTTGCAAAAGCTAAATAATCCTCTTAACCCCGTTACTCATCTGTTATAATTAGTGCAGGTAAACGAGGATCGTATCGTGGCCAAACAAGACGAGGAATACACATCACAACCTCTATTTGATGAGATTGATCCATGGAGCCGGAACCTCAAGACCGACTTCTACACATTCTTATCAAATAACCCTCCTGCGGGGGGTAGTGGCGAGTATGGGCCAAGTGCCTTGTTCGATGGATTCTACGACCGCGGCTTACACGAACGTCCAATTCTTCACTTTGTCATTGGTAGACTAGGTCAACACAGTCTTGATCTTGTAGAGCGAGACGCATCGCTCGCTGCAAACAAGCAAGTTACAGCAATTGAGATTCCTGAATTGATTATCAAATCCCTCAAACGCGTCCGACCCGCTGGGGAATGGACAACTGACGAGAAACAGAGAAACCTTCGCAAATCCTTACTTGCTGACGGGCTACTTGGTCACACTAACTATCCGATTGTTGCAGGAGCATTTCAATTAAGTGAAGTACTCGCATTAGACGGACATGAAGATTACGCACTTGATACCATCGCCGCAACCGCTAAGTGGCTGCAGCGCGTAGATGACATCAAAGCAAGAACCCCTATCAATACTGGAGACCCAGCTGCCTAACTGCGGTACAATAAGGCCATATGGCGTTTGAAGATTACAAGACTAAAGAATCGATTGTTATCGTCTATACCGGCGATAGTAAAGGCAAGACCAGCGCCAGCATTGGTCTGATGGCTCGTGCCTTGGGCAACCGCTGGAAGGTAGCCTACATTCAATTTATTAAGTATTGGGGAGTGGGTGAACACGTCTTTATCCGTGACATCATGTCGGTTTACGATGACCAATTGTTCTTTTTTAAGGGTGGTAAGGGCTTCTACAACGCAGGTGACCTAAGCGAACAACATGTTACGGAGGAGCAACACAAAGCTGCCGCGCTTGAAACGTACCAAACTGCTCTGGAATGCGCCACAAGTGGTAATTACGAACTCGTGATTTGTGATGAGATAAATAACGCTGTTCACGACGGCTTAATAACCGAGGATCAACTACAAACCCTCCTAGACACACGTAGTCCTAAAACAAGCCTGTGTTTTACTGGCCGTAACTTCCCAAAGAAGTTCCTGGATAGAGTAGACATCGCCACTGATATGACTAAGATAAAACACCACTTCGATGACAAATTCTTAGCCAACAAAGGGATAGATTTCTAATGAACTACGGGGGCGAGCAGATCCCTCAGCCTCATCTCGTTCCGTTTGAGTTCCAGCGTGCTAAATGGCTACAAACTATTTACAACGTTCCGCCAGAACAAGCAGTCCCCCAATTTGAAAAGAAGATTACGACCAGCTGTTCGCTTTTATGGAGGCTACTGAGCAAATGGAACAAAGGCTTGACATGCTACCCACCCAAAAGCCTTTGTTTTTAAGTGACCAATGGGAGCAACAACAAGAAAGTATCAAAAGATCCATACTAGACAGCAAGGCAGAACTCCACGATATTATTCTTAAGATTCAAGGAATACCAGTTCAAATAAGCTTCGAAGATGGGCAACTTGCCAAAGGTAGAGTTGTCATGCGCAAGGAAGGCCTCGAGAGCGATCAGTGGGAATTACTTTTTAAGTCTACTCCCGACGATGACGGCAGAGAAATACGCCAGACTACGAGACAACTCCGCGATAGCTTTCTTGCAAGCGCACTCGACCAACCTACTTCCGAGTAAACAACCTAATCCGAAGTTCATGTAGCCATTTAAACGGATACAGAAGGGGTGTCAAAATATAGAGTAATGCCGCGCCAAACCAACCGGTAACCCACATGGGATTGTGGTGGACTCGATACGTTTGAGGCCACAACATCAATACGCCCCATAGCTTATCGTGATCCTGGAATACGCGGCGCAACATAGTAGTCACATGTATGGACGGGTCATATCTGATCTTGTAGCCCAACTGATGAACGTGAATGGCTAGGTCGACATCCTCGTGGATATCAGTACGGGTACACACTTTGTTCTGTACTGCTTCCCACATCTCTTTCGGGAAAGCCATGTTCGAGCCATATAAAAAGTGATGCCCAAGAGCCAGGCGATTTATCCTAAATGCCAAGAAGTCGAACGCCACGCGTGACACCTTAGGAAATGGCGTATTATAGTAGCCCCCGCTCCCGGTTAGGGCAGTTGACATGCGCTTCTTGTCTGTATAAAAATTAGTCATTAATTCCACCCAGTTTGGAGGGATAATTGTATCTGCATCGATACGTCCAAATAGTGGACCTTTTGCGCTTTCAAAGCCTTTGGTGCGGGCATAGACAATCCCTTGTTTTTTCTCTGAAACAACACGGACAAATGGATAGGACTGTGCGAGTTTTTTGGTGCCGTCGGTAGAGTTGTTATCGACGACTATCACTTCAAGTGGCATGATGGTTTGAAGAGCGACAGAATCAAGGCAAGCTGCAAGGTGTTTTTCTTCGTTGTAAGCTGGTATAATCAGCGATAAAGCTAATGGTTTATTCATGAACTCTTTAAGATTAGCACAATAACCATGCCTAAAACGAAACGCACCGTAACCCATTCACACAAGACAACACTTTCAAAAATTTGGGGTGGGATTTTTTCATGGTTCAAAAAACTATGGAAGCGTAACCTTTGGAACAAGTTTCTAATCAGCCTTTCTGTCTTCCTCATTCTTATGGTTGGTGGCATGTATAGCATTGCGCAGTGGTACATATATAGCCATCGCAACGACCCAATGCAACTAGGTGTCACATTTATACCAAGCTACGCCAAATACCTCGGTGTTGATCCTAAGCAAACGTTTGAGGCTATTTTGACAGACCTACAGCCTACACAGGTCCGACTGGTTAGTTATTGGGACGATATTGAAAAGAAGCCTGGTGTATACGACTTTACAAACATTGACTGGCAGTTCCAAATGGCCCAGCAGCACAACACAAAGATAAGCCTGGCCATAGGACTCCGGCAGCCACGCTGGCCCGAATGTCACATGCCTAAATGGCAACTCGACCAACCTAAAGACGTTTGGTATCCAGAACTTAAGAAAGTCATGTCAGCCACAATTGAACACTACAAAGACAATCCCCAGCTGCAGAGCTATCAGCTAGAAAATGAGTTCTTCCTGAGTGTATTTGGCGAATGCCCTGACTTTAGCCGTGACCGATTGATCGACGAATATAACATGGTCAAACAACTAGATCCGCAACATCCTGTTATCGTCAGTCGTAGTAACAATGCTATTGGATTCCCGATAAACGAACCAACACCTGATGAGTTTGGTGTATCTGTCTACAAGCGCGTTTGGGACAAGACTGTCACTAAGCGGTATGTCGAATACCCATTCCCAGCCTGGTTCTACGGCTTCCTAGCGGGTGGTGGCAAAATGATTACTGGTAAAGACATGATCGTTCATGAACTACAGGCAGAAGCCTGGGCACCAGACAATTACGATATAAAAACAGCCCCAACAAGTGAGCTGTATAAATCTATGAACCCAGAACGACTACACAACAGGTTTGAGTATGCAGAGGCCACTGGGATGAAACACATTGATCTCTGGGGCGTTGAATGGTGGTACTCGATGAAAATCGTTAGAGGCGACTCAGGACTTTGGAATGCTGCCCAACAAGAGTTCGAACAAGCCCGCCAAGACAACCTATCTCTATAGGTTGAGACCTTGCTTGACTGCAAGTGTATTAGCAGCTGCGTTATCGCCCACTGTATGGCCGTTAGCACCATCGTTTGAATAGTTCACGAGAAGCAGGTTAGCATCATGTGCTGCAATGGAATCAAAGTCACTAAGTTGTGTCATCTGACTGCCTGCGACAGAACCAATCTCTTTAGAAGAATACTATATGGAACGAGTAAGACCATCTACGGCCATAAGTGCATGCAAGATAACATTATCACCAGTTGCATGACCCCTGTTTCCGGGACCATCGTAACCTATGGTCGTTACATGTTTACTGAGTAGATCAGCACTCTCGAAACTAGGGCTGAACATTGGGCTACCTTCTACAAAACCAAGTTTTACAGGCACATCCTGTAAGTCAACACCGGCCACCAAACCATCTACATCACCAACCATTGATCTCTGTATAAGCTTACTGTCGGCACGGAGGCTCTGCATCCCAAAGCGCACAATATCGAGCAACAAACCAGGAGCTCTCATTGCCTCAGACAAAGCATCAATATCCGCATCCTTCACAGCACCAAACAACTGGGAGAGCCCGCCCGATTGGAAGTCTTTAGCTAGTCGCTTAACCGAACGACCAAACTTGCTCGGGGCTTCGTCTGCGTTAATATTAGTAACATGTAACCTAGATGAGCCGACCGCACCCATAGCAAGCGCAGTTAGAGCACCTTGGGAGTACCCCGTAATTGAAAGCGCACCAAGTGAACGCTGCTTATCTAGCTCTTCAAAGGCGAGAAGTTCTATTTCACCGAGTGGGCGGATATTACCCATAGCCAACCTCCTGCGGTCTTCGGTCGTAAAAGTATAGGCTGAATTCTTACTACTGTTATTTGGCATAACAATTAGCGGAACTTCGGGATCAAGGATAAGCTGTAGTGTCTTTGCACGAATATATTGGTGCGGTGATAAACCATTCAGAAAGGGCAAGCCTAGTGCAGTTGTTCTTGTAGTATCAAAATCAGCTGAATCGGGCAGAATTTGCATGAGCTGCACATCACGCATTTCATCAATTGGTACATATGTCGGTTCGGGCATTTCTGTAACCACATCACGCAAATCTTTACCTGCCCAGTGGTTATATGCACGTAGTACGCCTTCACGGTTTTCGTCCATAAGGGCTGTGAAATCTCTTGACTTGAAAAATGAATCACTCATATCTTAATATTATAGCACACTTTACAATGTTTTGCAATATTCACCTCTGTTTAGTAGAATAGAACCTAGCTTGATATAAACCTTTGAGCAGAAAATTGAGCAATATTTGTGCGAAAAGTTTGAAAGGCGAGGAGGCATACCCTTTGGTACGTCGACGAGCCATGAAGACTTTGCAGCCAAATATTGCCGATTAGCTGTCAAAGAGTTTATGTTAAGGTAGGTTTAATATGGTTAAGAAAAAGACTCCCCAAGCTAAGGTTATTAGTAACCGCCGCGCTCGCCATGATTACGATCTTGGCGATGGGTTAATAGTGGGTCTTGAACTTAATGGTAGGGAAGTTAAATCACTGCGTATGGGGCACGGACAGCTCCGTGGTGCCTATATTACTGTCAAAGACAACGAGTTGTGGCTACTGAATGCTACTATCAACGGCACGAACGGTATTCCACTCAGTGAGTCAGAACAAGTCCGTACTCGTAAGTTACTAGCGCGCCGTAAACAGATAGATGAACTTATTGCAGAGAAACAACAGGGGAAATCAATTATTCCTACCGAAATACTGACTCAAGGTCGTTACATTAAACTGCGACTAGCAGTTGGTAGAGGTAAGAAACAATACGACAAAAGACAAACACTAAAGAAACGCTCAGAAACGCGCGATATTAACCGAGCAATCAAAGCTCACCAATAGACCCTACCTCTGTTAATACATTGACATTATTCTTGTTTGTTGGTATTATATGGTTATGTTTAGAGGCGTTCGGAGGCTCTGTATCGTAATGGTGCTTGGTGTGGCACTAGCTTTAGCGTACCCCAGCCACTTACTCAGCGCTGCAATTCCCGCACAAGAAGCCGAAACCCTCACAACTTTCCCGGTCCAGGCTGGCCTTCCGGACCCAAATTCTATTTTTGATACGGTAAACCAAGTTCGTGCTACCCAAGGGCTCCCAAAACTTAAAAAAGACGCCGTCCTGACCCGTATTGCTCAGGAGCGCGCCGCAGACATGCACAAACACTCATATTACGCCCACAAGAACCCCGACGGGCTCTTTTACTACGATCTTATGTATCAACAGCATGTTGGATTTAATTACAGCTGTGAAAACCTAGACCTACAATTTGTTACATCCTCAGCCAATTACGTTAATGACTGGATGTATAGCAACAAAGGACACCGTGAATGCATGCTGAACACCGTAACCGACCGTGCCGGCTATGCTATCACAACGCTTGATACCGGGAACGAATCCGTCGCGTATGTAGTCGTCGCAATCCACGCATCCTTAAACTGACCTTAATTTCAGGCTAGACATTGTCCTGCCGGGCTGCCAAACTAAACATAAGCATTACTGAGGGCATTACATGAGTTTTAGCCAGTTTATATTGGACTCACACGAGCAGTACCGCCAGGAGGTACGCCTGCGTAATGGTTGGCTCATAAGATTACGGTGGTTGTACCTACTGTTGCTCGGGGGTGTGGCAGTTGCCACTTCATATACCTCTTCTATGGAGACACAGCCGTATCGTCGGTTTGTGATAACACTAATTTTGAGTGGGCTGTCGCTTAACTTTGTACTGTGGCTTATCCTGAAGTTTAGGCAACTGTCCACGTTAGCTTCACACCAAATTGCAGTTATTCAAATCTTATTGGACGCCGGGCTAGCGGCATCAGTCGTCTACTTCCAGGGTGGTATTGATAGTCGCGCGACACTTTTGTTCGCGTTACCTATTTTGAATGCTGGGGTGCTGTTTGTGCCAATCTTTGCCTATACAGCCGCTGCACTTAATGCCTTGGTGTACACAGGTGCAATGGTGTTATACCAGCATCATAACCCAGCTAGCTATCCCTTGAAGGACGTTATTTTACCGGCTGTTTTCTATTCGGCTGTGTTTTTACTTCTTGCGATTATTGTCTCTGGGTACACCGAGCGTAATCGCGCAAAGGAGCGAGAGAGTTCATACGCAGAACTACTGTCGCTGTTGCGCCACCAACTTCACCACCCAACAGGGGTTATTGCTGCAATCGTGGAGATGTTAGAGCAAGGGGCGAGCTTCAGTAAACTCACAGCCAAAGAAAAAGAGTATATCAAACAACTCAAGTACGAAAACCATCGTATACACACCATGATTGCTAACTTACTCAAAACAGCAGATATTGACGAGAAGATATCCCACGGCAGAGAACATTGGACTGATGTACATCTCATGAACGTTATTACTGACTGTTCCAGCGCGGTCGCCGTAGCATATAAGCGCATAGGCGATTTAGACCTACAAGTACCAAATGAAGACATAACTATGCGTGGCGATCCAGAGCAGCTACAGCTCGCATTTGAGAACATTGTGGAGAATGCCTTTAAATACAGCGACAAGGGCCACAAAGTTACTATTAGGTTACTTGCTAAGCGCGTACCGACTATCGAAATAGATATTGAAGATCACGGTGAAGGTATTAGTGACAAGCAACAAAGAAACCTACTGACTGCGTTTAATAAGCTTGAGACATCCAGTAAAGACAGCTATGAGGCGATCAATACATATGCCATGGGCCTGGGCCTGTATATCAGTAAAATGATTATTGAGCAGCACGGTGGGCAATTCAGCTTACAATCAAAGGTAGGTCAGGGAACTAAGGTAATTATTAAGGTCAAACGTGACATGTGGAGGTACTATTATGGACAAAAGTAAGGCACGCATTCTATATATTGAGGATTACCCGGTGGTACAGACGATGTACGTCGATGCACTACGGAGTCATGGGTTTACAATTGATGTAGCAAGCGACGGCAAAACTGCTCTTGAACTGGTACAGGCCAACGCCTACGACGTCATTCTCCTGGATCTACTGCTCCCTCGGGTCACCGGGCTAGAGTTCTTACGGGAATTTAGAGCAAAAGACTATAATGGTGAGGTGGTCATTCTGTCTGATTTTGATGACCCCAACACCATTCAAGAGACAGTTAAGCTCAAAGTAGAGCACTACTGGATCAAGGTAGAGAATACGCCACACCTGTTAGCACAGCGGTTAGATGAGCTAATAAATGGTATTGCTGACACGGACAAAACACAAGCATAGTCATATCTCTTTACAGATACGTTATAAACCTATAAAATAACCCCCGTTAGTTTGACCCTAAAAGTACATGTTACACACGTGTTACACTGGCTGGGAAGAGCAGCCCGACAAAAAGTCACGCCTTTTTGCCGGCGCGATGAGAAACCCGAGAAATGGGTGTCTCATGCATTAATCCGGGGTAGCGCAGTGGTAGCGCAGTTGACTGTTAATCAATTGGTCGCGGGTTCGAATCCCGCCCCCGGAGCCAAGGTACTTACGCTTTACAAAATACCACTTATGTGGTATTTTTAGTTTCATGAGTTTTTCAAACGAACATATTGGTGGTGGAGCTGATGGTGGTGTATTTAATATGTATATAGAACTGCCTTCTTGGATGAACCATGAAGATGTTGGTACCGCACTTGTAGAGATTGATGCATCAGTACAGGGCATAAAAGAGCCTCCAGTAGCAAAGGTGCACTCTGACTATCCTAGACCCGCTCAGATAGATATTGAAGACTATCGCCGTTTTTATGTTGAGTTCGAGGATTACGCAACAGAGGAAGACATCAAAGCAGCAGTTCAGATTGTGTCTGGAGCAATCAAAAAGCTTCGATATGCTGACGCATAGTTCGGAAGTCGTTTATTAGTGGGAGCCATAAGCATTTTGACCTCTGTTGAAGCAGAGGTTTTTGTTTTGACTCTCAAAGGGGGAACTTGGTATTTATCGATACATAGCTTATATTACAAAGCATAAACGTCAACAAGGCTCTTAAATGCTAAAAATAAAGTTACTAAAGTCAGATCAAAAGGGCTTTTCGCACCACTTCATACTACCGCTAATCGTAATTACAGTCATCGCAGGTATTGGTACGTATATAATTACGAAATCGAAGGCGGCAACAAGTGGGCCAGTTATTGCACAAAGAAGTCAAATTAGAGCTTTTTCAAGTGGTAAATGCCTGGAGAATGATAATGGCACGAAAGCACTCGGAAATCTTATTGTCATCCGACCGTGCGATGCTAAGAAACCTGTATCCCAACTGTGGACTATTATGGGTGACAGGTCACTTCGTAATGCCAACGGCTATTGCCTTGATACCCAAGCAGGCATAATGACCCCAGGTACAAAGATTGTCATGCGCAATTGTACGGGCAATGTAGACCAACAATGGGTAATTTTTACTGCTGATCAAACTATTCGTAACCCCCTAACTGGTCTGTGTCTCGCAAACGAAGCTGGCTCGTCACAAGTTATCATAGATAGATGTGCTGAGAGTAAAACCCAACAACACTGGAACGCTGCTATTTACACAGGACAAAAACTACCTTCAGTGCCTACAGTGCCTAAAAAAATCGCTCCTACTGCTGGAGCAACGAGCAGATTCACGGTCGGAACATTCAACGTGCTGGGTTATCACTACACAATACCTGGTTCAAAATCATCCTTACAGAACTATCCTGGTTTTCGTGATGGTATTACACGAATCGATTGGGCTGTGAAAATGTTCGAAGAGAACAAGCTAGACGTTGTGGGTTTACAAGAATTTGAGCCAGAACAATATGGCCGTGTTAAAGCAATATACGCAGGGGATACAACTGGAAACTGGTTAATCTACCCAACCCCTATGCGGCAAGATACCAACAATGTTTCAACAGGTGCTATTATGTGGCGGAAAAATAAATTCACTATGATCGCTTCAGGGCACCGGTTAATTAGCAGAGCTAACTTTACGGACAAAGATGGGAATGAAGTTACAAAAGATGCAGAAGCTCCTTGGGTAAAGCTCAAAGAAAACAGTACTGGCAAAGTATTTTATGTAACAAATATCCATGATGCCGTAACCACGCCTACTGTAAATAATGCTCAAACCCGAGTTGCAAACGAGACTGAAAATCTAGCCGATATAAAGAAAAAGTTAGCTGACGCACCCGTCATTGCGACCGGTGACTTTAACTCTGGTTTTAGCTGGGACGCTACTCGTGATGCAGGGATACCGAAAACAAGCATAACCTACTGTATCCTAACCCAAGGTGGCTTTATGACCAATGCATATGATATTTCACGTTATATCAAGGCGGGCGTTCAAGGAGAATATTTCAGTACGACTAATCGTACGACTATCCCGGCCTGTCCATCTTCTAGTAACCCAGATCGATCGGACGTGGACCATATATATGTTAGCAACAAGGTAAATGTTCTGAACTGGATTGTTGTACCAGGAGAGACAGATCCCGCACTTAGGGTTTCAGATCATAAACTCCATTACTCTAGCGTCAGCATTCAATAGTATAGATATTGCTGCTCCGTATATTTTGGCATCAAGTTCGGAAGTCGTTTATTAGTGGGAGCCATAAGCATTTTGACCTCTGTTTCGGCAGAGGTTTTTTGTCTTGCTAAAATTCTATATTGTCAATTAGGTGTCGCATTATCTCGTCTGGGTTAGTGACTATAGCAGTAGAAGTTGCGTTGCATAACCCTCGAACACAGATTTCAAGCTCATCGCCAGGTCTAGCGCTTGGTATTACCTCAGATACAGATCTTGTCTGGACGCCTCGCACATATTGGTCAATTGGTGTCCAGCCCAGGTTACTATAAGACCGTGTTTGGTCAGGAATGTAGTCCACTAATTGTGGCGCTAGACCGACGATGGCACCAAACATCACTAATGGTTCATACAATGACTCACCAGATTCATTATCTTCAAGATAGCTAAAGCCCACGATATGTCGAGCCAATGATACTCGACCTATTGGCTTGTTAGTCCAATCGATGATAGCTCCGAGATCAAGTTTCATTGCCAACAAGCTTGCTATTGGGGCCGCTAGAACATCCGTGCTCTCAGGAATCATAGTTCTGCTCGGCGTTGCACTTTCAGATACGAATGGATTAAGGGGGTCAATTTTTCCTTCGAGACAGAACATTGCTTTGTCCATCACAAAAAATGATGCATGTTGTGATGGAATACGCATAGTTGGGGTGCTTGCTACATTTGCATGTGTTGTATTTCCCTCTGAGGTGCGTCTACCTGTAAGTATATGAATCTTGTCTTCGAATGAAGTTACAACAGTAGCAGAAAGCACTGGCTGCCATAGATTATCCAAAGCAAATGGATCAGCAAATATTTCGTTAGCATCTGCTGGTGAATCAAAGCCTGGCAAGTAGGGTGAGAGCTCTCGTATTTCAGCCTCGGTGTACTGTCGGCGAGCATGAATTAAAGGGTTAATTTCCATGATTCAAAACTTTTGCATATAATAACATATTTATTGTATGAAGTAAATTACCTTCACCTCTGTTTCGGCATGGGTCTTTTATTTTGTTTGATATGATGTCCCTATGAGAAATGCAATTATCCTTCATGGACAGCCAAGCAAAGAAGAATACTACGACCCTACAATGCCGAGCATGAGCAATGCACACTGGATACCTTGGCTACAAGGACAGTTACTTAAAAATGATATTGAAGCCGTAACACCTGAAGTACCGTACGCCTTTGAGCCCAAGTGGGACCTATGGTTAAAAGAAGTTGAACGGTTTGATATAACTCCAGAAACTCTAATTGTTGGGCATAGTAGGGGTGGTGATTTCTGGCTAAGATACCTGAGCGAACGCCCAGAACTTAAAGTCGGTAAAGTTGTTCTTGTTGCACCATCACTTGGATTCTTAACACTCAACGACAATTATTTTGGTCAGTTTGAGATTGATCCTAATCTCGCAGAGCGTACGAATGGCATCACCTTATTTCATTCCGATAATGATGGGCAAAACATGATTGAAACTGCAGAAAAACTAATCAGAACTATTAGCGGGCTCAAGCACCAGCAATTCCATTTAGGTCACTTTACATCTGGAAGCATGGGTACTACAGAATTTCCGGAGCTTCTTGATGAAGTACTGTAGTTCGAACCTCGTCCACTAGGGGGAGCCATAAGCATTTTGACCTCTGTTTCGGCAAGGGTTTTGTTCTAAGTGCTCATGGTTATCACTGGTAATTATGATTTAATATAGGCATTATTGTGAGACACCTCCAATAGTATTTTGACAGAGTGGTAATCGGTTGCGCTCACAAATCTATTACGTAATGTGGGCTTGTGTGCGTAACCGAATGTTTTGGTTATTAGCTATCGGGAGATTGTTATGTCCAGAGAAGTCATCTTAGCGATTGCGATCGTTGCGATTGCTATTGGAGTGATCATCTTTTTCGTTGGCGTCGTTTGTGCCGTTGGCCCTGACGATGGCGTCAATGTGCAACTTGGCACATTCCTTGGCGTAGTTGGATTTGCCCTTGTCATGTTCGGCATCGTCGGCATAATCAAAGCACCCAACAACGAGCCTGGAGATGGTCAAGAAAGTGTTGCATTTTGCAATACTCGATGCTGACTGCATGATGCGTTTTATATGAGGGGGATTCGGACATCGATGATCTGTATCAGAGCAGCCGCTCACCCCTCCGCACCTACCAATCTTTACACTCTGTCACTCAACCCAAGTTTTCATAAACTGAAGATTTAGTTTGAGCCTTTGTTCGGAAGTCGTTTATTAAGGGCATGATAGACACCTTGCAAAAATATGGCACCCTTCATCTATGAACAGCGATTATTTTCGACGTTTTGATTCGTTGATGTTTACTGCTTCAGTAACGAGAGCCCTCAGTGCAACCCCATTAACAACATCACCTTCATGAAATTCGATTGCACGATCGGTACTACTCTTGAGACGAGCGTTGAAGAGGTTGTTCTCATCCTTCATGAGGACGCCTTTAAAGAAGACTAGTTTTATATCGTTTTTGAATGTTTCTGCTATACAAAGTATTCCGTCATGTGACCAAACGGGGAGTCCCTCTGGCCGAGTGGGCATCTTCCATTTTACCTCTTCGATCACTTCAGGATCGGCCTGTTTAATCTGCGCCCGTAAGCTAGACAGTATCTCAGCCTTCCAGCCACCGTAAAGCTTGATTATGTCATCTATTTGCTGTGAGGCGGGTTTATCTTCCATACTATTATCATACAGCAAGATGGATGAAGCATCTTTGCAGAGTATTTTGTATTGTGGGTTATCGTAAGCCATAGAACCTAAGGTGTTGGCAGGGTGAGATGATACTTAGTTTGAGCCGCTTTGCTATACTAGAGACATGCAAAAGATAGCCACTCGAATATTCATTTACGCCTCAATTGCTTTTGGGATCGTAGGGATTCTAATCGTCTTAACCGCCTCTGGCCCAGACGAGCCAGATTCCCGACTTAGTGAAATACTCATAAGACTTCTATTTGGAACCGTATTCATCATACTGCCTTCTTTTGCGTTAAGCATTGCTGGCAAATATCTGAACGGCAAGTCTTAGTATTATTTTGAGATCCTCAGGGAATTAGAAAGGTGGTGCTTATGATAAAAAACCAAGAAGGATTTACCATAATTGAGATAACTATTGCCCTTGTTGTTGTGGCTGTACTTGGTGTGGGTGCTGTAATGCTACTCAAACATTCAAATCCCACGCCTACAAATAGCAGTACTCTGACTATTGAGGGGAAGGTTATATCAATAGTCGACCAAGGTGGTGACACATGTTTAACATACGTCTTAAATACAAACGATTACATAGCAGTCCGATGCCCAGACATGTCAGGTTATAAGGGATTTACGGGGACTTATGATAAGGATATTAAGGTTGGTGACACAGTAACAGCAAATGGTACATTGAAAACCCCATCAACTAGCAATCATAAAACCTACCACCTTGATAAACCTGGTACATACCTACAATTAAAAAGATAGATTCTACCTAACGAGGTACGTTTGCGATGATGTTAGCCATCTTTTCGCCGAGCCATTTGTAGCCAGCAGGGGTCAAGTGTCCGTAAGTATCGCCAACGTATCCTTTTATTACGAGGCCATCATAGCCACCTGTAACATATTGTATGTCCCAGAGAGGCCAGTTGTTGTCATAGGCTAACTGGTACAGCATGGTCATCAGTGGGTTGATATCTGTCTTGGTAAATTGAGATGAACCCTGAGCTACTGAAAGAAGAACAATATCGGAGTTAGGGTATAGCTTTGCTGTCTCAAAAATACCATCACGAATCGCACCAAGATTATTAGCATTCTTATTCAAGTCATTACCACCAAGTTCAATAAACACGGTGCTTGGCTGGCTAGAATAATTTGTCGGATTATTAAACTGCGATGACATGGCAATCTTTGGATCACCCGCAACCGACCAGTCATCTTGTGTATCTCCCGTCACGCCAGAACCGCCCTGCGCAATATTGTGTGCAGCAATACCTTTATTGGAGTAGACTTCCGCACCAATAATTTGTGTACTGACACCAAAACTAACTGAAATTTTAACTTTATGAGCCTTGTTAGCCAGGCCAGTTTTTACAAATCGCTTAATGGTACCTGTTTTTGTACCCGTAACTGTAATAGCAGCGCCACCATCAATGCTCACCTTAAAAGTTCCAGAATCGTAGTAACTAATAGCAACGGTATTGCCAGCTACCGGGGTAAACCCTTTCGCTGCACTATCAAAAGTAGCTGAAGAGTTTGTCACATTTATATAATGGCCTCTTGCCTGAACACCTACACCATTTGGACCAGGGCTCCAACGAGCATCAAAATATGGGCTAGAGTAGCCATTTAGCTCAAACGTACGCACTAGGCCAGTACTGCTTTCTACTGGTAAGTTCAGCTTTGTGTTAAGCAGGCGACGGTAATAGTAAGGCATGCTTTTATCACGATCAATCTTGCCTTGAAATGTTGGGGTTAAAGCATTCCAACCTGCTGTAATCGAATCTCCTACAAACACATGGTTCTGCTGACTTGTGGTAGCGTTAGCCAGTGACGCTCGAGTCCGTGCCATGTTGTCGGCTTTATAATTAAACATTCCTGTTGCAGGGTCGAACAGCGTAGTCAGATTAGCGGGCACATAAGAGGGCACACTTGTGTCTGCACGCACAAAAGGGAGCACGGCACAGGCTGCAAGCGCAGCGATGAGCACGGCCACAAGTCCTGTGCGCTTGTGATTAGTTTGCAGAGACTTAATACGTTTGGTTGGTTTTTTTGTTTGTTTTTTCATATTAAGTAAATTGTAACAGAATCTTTACACCGGTGCATAGTAAAATTGCATATTTTAGTACCCATTAACGCAAGACCTTCATGATGGTTTTCTTGACGCATGCTTTCGATTTATATACCCTATGGGGGTATAGGAGATTACAACATGTGCAAAGATGGAACATGCGAACATGACCATTCAACAATGAACACAAACAAGATGGCTGCCAGTGCAACACTACATTGTCTGGTTGGGTGTGCGATAGGAGAGGTACTTGGTATGATCCTGGGCGTCTCTTTTGGTATAAGCACATTCCAGACAGTCATCATAAGTACACTCTTGGCTTTTATCTTTGGTTTTACGCTGTCCGTACTCCCACTTTTGAAAGCAGGCATGAAGCTTTCTAAAGCTATGCCCGTAGTATTAACTGCTGACACTCTATCAATTACGACAATGGAGATTGTTGACAACTCAGTCATTGCCGCAATTCCTGGGGCACTACATGCCGGCCTGGTGAGCCCATTATTCTGGCTTACCATGCCTCTCAGCCTAATGGTTGCCTTCATCGCAGCGTATCCCGTAAACAAGATTTTAATTGCTAGGGGCAAGGGTCACGCATTAGTGATGGAACACCACGGCCCACACAGCCACTAAGGAGAACATATGAACGATATTAAGTACGGATATGCAGATAACAAGGAACAGGTGCTCAAACGCCTTAAGCGAGCAGAGGGACAGGTCCGCGGCGTAGCACGCATGGTAGAGGAAGATACCTACTGTATCGACGTCCTTACACAAATCAGCGCCGTACAGGCCGCATTAGACAAAGTAGCCCTTGAGTTACTTCGCGACCATGCTCATCACTGCCTAACAAATGACTCGGTTCATGCGCAAGGTCATGGCAACAAAGCCGATGAGCTTGTTAGTGCGATAAGCCGAATGCTATCAAGATAATTAAGGAGACTCGTATGGAAACTAGACCACTGCTTTACGGATTAATTGGGTTCTTCATTGGCGGTCTGCTTGTTTCTGTTGCGGCGACAACCTTCGACAAGCCACAACAAGAAAATACACCCGCTAACAATACCATTATGTCCGAAGTGCAGAAGCACTAGAATTTGGTATAGTTAATTTATGAATAAAGTACAAATCGCTACTGGTGTAGTACATGAAGTGCCAGATGACTTATATAAAGCCCTAATATCTGATGAATCCGCACTAGAAAGATGGGAAGACCTCACTCCACTTGCGCGCAACGAATGGATCTGTTGGACGATAAATGTCAAAACAGACGAGACGAGAAAGAAACATGTTGAGCGCGTGATAGAAGAACTACTTGAAGGCGTGCGTCGCCCATGCTGTTGGGTTGGGTGTATGCATCGCACTAAGAACGGTAAGTAGGTAAGTGGCCTGCTCGAGCTTCCTCTTACGCGGCGACAGGCTCACACACTATGGTTGGAACGCCAAGCTCAGATAATACATCTTGGTTTCTAATCGCAAAATCTTGATCAATCGTTTCTTCAGACAATACTTGGTGTCCTGTATGCATGGTTGTATTTGCGGCAGCAATTACCAAAGACCGCCCCTCAACTTGCAGCATCCCGGCGTCCATAGAAGTATTGTAGAAATCAGCCTGTCCAATATCAGTGCCTGAGCCAGTTTTATGAAGCCATTTAACTTCTGGCGGTAACTCTGCCTGAGCAACACCAAAGAGACGAGCACTCCTCACTAGAAGATGTACGTCTTGATGCCATCCATGTTCATTTGATAAAGGCTTCCAACTGGTATCAGGGGACCAAATAGTTTTATAGTAATTCACAAATTCCTGCATGGTTGCCGCACCAACCTGAAAGGGTTGTTCCTGGTGGTTAACGCCAGGGAAGTGGATCTTTTCTGTCGCAAGCCACATATCACCAAGCCCTAAGGTATTACGAATCAATGCATTGACTGTATCTTGGCCATCTAAGTAGTCAATGAGAGCATTAGTTGCCACACAGTCACTTGCACCAGTACTGAGCTGAACTATCGAGCGTAAGTTCAGGTGAATCGGTGACACCTCAGATTCGTTATCTAGACAGTGTTTCAGTTCTCCACTACCGTTAGAGTAGTGGTCGTGGGTAATGGACATACTAAATAGGTCAATGTCTCTGTCAGTACGTGCAGCGGCCTCCAAGGCAAGTGTTCCGACCACAGATTTAATACCACTCATCGTTTCGAAAAGTGTCTGGTTATTCTCCCCGTATGTTTGATTACTGCCCAGCTCATGAACAGCAATGCCATACTTTGTTTCAATCATTACAATATTAAAACATAATTATGACTAATGTTCAATGTTTGGGTGTCTAGCCAATGAATTTGAGGAGATCATAGACCACAAATGCTGGCCAAACGATCGCCTTAAGTAGTGCACCTATGGTTGGCCAGAAGCTACTGGCTTGCTGCACCCAAAATACTGCCGAGCCGATCATCCCAAGAAAATACGCACCATGACCACCTGAGTTTCCAGGGGTCATTTTGTTACTATGCTTCATAAGATTATCCTCCTTCAATCCAGTATGCTACTTCTACGCATAACTTACAATTAACATTTAGTCGACTACTGTTGCTTAACTGGCTCGTAGTGCAGAGTTCCAACCACCTCTTCGACCAATTCGCGCTGGTCCTTGTCACCATCAAGAACAAAGTAACTCAAGGTCACATCAAGATCGTCTTTTACAAAATAGTAGGTATAGTCTCTCTCTCCACCCTTCATTACATAACTACCAATCTTCTCACCTGCAGAGAATTGGTGAAAGTATTGGTATCCACTGAGGGTATCCGTTTTGAAACTTGTTTTCTTATACGTGTTGTATTCGTCTGGGAAAAGTGATGAGTCACCGTAGCTTACTGAAAAACGCTCTATGTCACGATCCACAATTTTATCGGTATAAACCGTCCCTACATTTGCGTCATAAGTGAGTTCATCAACGAATATACTTCCGCTAGCAAAATCTTTGCGTGCAATCTGCCAGCCTGAAGGGATAACAACACTCCATGTCGGTCCAAAAAATGTCTTTAACCTAAGTCTCTCGCCAGTATACGACTGGGTCTTACTATGCTGCATTCCTTGGCTGGTCGGCATATCTTGCTTAGTAGCAAGTTTGACCACCACAACTATTCCCAGGAAGACAAACAAGGTCATAAAGACAGCAAGGTATTTATATCTTTTAGGAGTAGTACGATTTTTTTGTTTCTTGCTCATAGAAATAATAATAACACCCTACGTTGTTAAGCGGGTGCGAACAGAGCAATCTGGTCCTTAGTGAAAAAGTGTTCACTGATTAAGTTTGTCCGCTCCGGCATGATTGGGGCATGACAAAACTACCATTTTCAAACTTCGATTTACCAAGACAACACCTGAGCGGTGAAGGACACTACATCCCACCCCGTGCACGTGATAATGACGAGATTGCCCGGAGGCGATCATTGCCAGCTGGCGTTGTACTACTTGAGCAGCAGAGACGAGGCCTCCAAGTTGCCGGCAATATACTCACGCTCGTTGAGGCAGATGAAGATCTCAAATTTACCACCAAGCTGCTCGGCATGGCAGCACTTAATACTGGCTGGTATGCATTCGCGCAAAACGCACCAGACGTTATGCGTCGTCGCTTACTGCTACCTAAATTAGCAGACCACGAGACTGATTGGCGCCAAACTACAGAAGGACTCCGCGCAGATACGATGAAAGGAATCACTATCGCCGAAGAAACCGCATCTATCATGGTTGAAAGGCATGCAAATAGAAGCCGTATCCCAGTGATACCTGCTGCCCTTGGCCGCCGCATGGGTAATGTGTCGTTGCAACTTGCAGCCATACACCATGGTGCAGTAAACGTTGCTGGTGATGCATTTGATGTACAAAAGCATGTGCGTGATACTTCACTAGATATACTCGAAGCGGCAAGGGAATTCGGTATCGCCACTGGCTCGCACCCATCGATAGCACAACTAGCTGATCCTGATAGTCCATTAGCCGTTCACTGGCGCAGGGAAGCACCAAATGGGGCATACGAGGCCTATGAGGCAGCAATCGCTAGCTAGAGAAATCTTCTTCTAAATAGAACAACCCTGGTTGGGCGAGCTTATCAACAAACAAAGGGATACTCGGCAACAGATCACTAGAGCTAAAGTCTGGATCTGTCTGCCAGTAGTACTCTGCTAACTCGTCCAGTTGCTGCAACTCGCCTTTAGGGTCCAAACATTCAAGCATCGTAAAGTGCGTAAAGCTCTCTAAATTGTCTGACTCGTACATACGTAAGTAACCGCTTCCCCGAACGGTGAACTCACCATCTAGACCAACCTTACGTAGCAATTCCTTCTGCGCGGTCACGTCTGCATGTTCAATAAAATCTGAATGAGCGTGCATAAATCCAACACGGTCGAGTAGTGGGTGGGTCTTACGGCGACAAAGCAGCCAAGCGCCGTCGCTACGCTTAACAACTAGGAACAACACTGAAAGAGCACGGTCGAGAAATTGATCATTCTTCTTAATAACCTCTTTACCGACACGTCGGCCCTTAGACGTAAGAGCATACTCGCCCGAATCCGCTTTAATAACAAAGCCAGCGGCGATAACTTTTTTCAGATGATAATCGAACAGTTTGTTCTCTAAACCATCTGGCTTAAGGTCGCTAAACCGCATGCTTTCTGCCAATGCCAAAGCATATACAATGTTCTTCTGAATATAATGATCCAACATACCCCTAGTATAACTGAGTAGGCGATTTGTTTGTTCCATCAGTTACTGACATGTCATAATTATCGCTATGTCATCTGAAGCATTACTGCACCTACTCCTCACATTCAAATACCTAGCGCTCTATCTAATAGTTATCTTTGAAGGGTTCTTTGCCACCATAGCTGGCGGGGCACTTTCTGCACAAGGTGTTATGAATGTAGTCATTGTCTGCCTGGTTGTTATAGCAGGGGACATGACGAGTGACTTTATCTTCTACACCTTTGGCAAACGAATGAGTCGGCATAAGTGGGCGCGATTTATAGGGCTATCCCCAGCTCAAATAGTAAAAGTTGAGCGAATATTTAAACGCCAAGGCGCTCCGCACACCATCATCCTGGCAAAACTCAGTAGCCACCTTGCTATACCTGTAATAGTGGCAGCTGGTGCCATCCACATGCCAAAACAACGATTCTATGCATATTGTGGTGTTGCAGCTACCATCAAGGCCACAGTACTAGTTGGGCTTGGGTTCTACTTTGGTTCTGAGATACATAACTTAGTAAATGCCGTAGTTATTGCCTCTGTGGGCATATCAATTGTCGTACTTACTTATTGGATAGGCTCCCATATGCTAGAAGCCAACAAAACCCGCCGCGAATCCTAAACTTTACTCGCCAATTGGGATAGTTTCGCCGCCCATTTTTTGGGCGAAGTAACTATCATGAGAGATGTAAATAACCGCACCATGGTAATCTGCCATGGCGTTTTCTAATTCCTCAATGCTTGGTAGGTCAAGATGGTTAGTTGGCTCATCAAGAATCAAGATCTGTGGGTCATTAACAAGCATTCTGATTAACTGGAAGCGAGCTTTTTGGCCACCACTCAAACGACTAATTGGCATGTCACCGTCAGTCATTGGGTTAAATAGGTAATCACCAAGTAGTTGTTTGACCTTCTGGTCATTGATTGGCACATCGTGATCGAAGTAGACGCGTTCAATGGCTTCGGCCAGCTTGAGGGGTAAGTACTTTTCGTCAATTTCTTGTTCGTACAAACCGAGTCGTAAGTCTTTCTCGACTGCCAATGTACCAGCAAACTTTTGGCAGGCAAGTGGTTTATCAGCAACCTGAGACATGATGGCGTTTACTAGCGTCGTCTTACCAGCACCGTTACGGCCGTGCAAACGAATACGCTGACCTTCATGCAGGCTAAAGTCGATATTTTCAAACAAAGGCTTATCATCGTAACCCAAGCTGAGCTTACTCGCCTGGACAATGAGTCGTTCTGACTTAACTGCCTTGGCATTTGTATTAAGTGAAATATTCTTTGCCTTGTACTTATCGTAGGCGACTGTCATCTTAGTACCGAGCTCGTCCGCAGACTCACGGTCAATCCAGAACGAAGGTTTGCTTAGCTTTTCGAGCTGGGCCAGTTCAGCAGAAGCTTTCATTTCTGATGACTTGAAACGCTGGATAGTACCAGGGTCACGAGATTTTTCCTTAAGTCTACGGAAACGGATAACATCATCTTTAAGATTACGGATACGCTTTTGAGTTAAGTCATATTCATTAACCTGGGATGTCATCTGGTTCTTATTAATACGCAGATATTGAGCATAATTACCCTTAAAGGTGTAGGCTTGCCCATCGCGGATCTCAATAATCTTATCCACGACACTCAGTACATCACGGTCGTGTGTAATGACCATAACGGCCTCCTGAGCTGATTTGAGCCACTTAGTGAAGGCTTGCTTGGCAACATAGTCCATGTGGTTGGTTGGTTCATCAATCAATGCTAGGTGACCACGTGATCGCTGTACCTTAATAAGCTCCGTCATACGCTTTTGGCCACCAGAGAGCTCGCCAACCTTACCGTAGAGCTTACTCGGGTCAATTTGGTAGGCGGTAAAGGCTTGTTCTAGTTCATCTTCAATTTGGTAATAACCCAATTGCGTAAAGCGTTCCAACGCATCGCTATACTCTTGAATTTTACGAGTATTGTCCCCCATGTGCTCGGGGTAGGTGGTAATAATGTCGTGTAACTTCACGAATTCAGGCAAATCACCCTGGATGTACTCTAGGACTGTCTTATTATCGAATCCGTGGTGCTCCTGGCGGCTACTAATAATGGTCATGCCACTCTTGAGCTTGATCTCGCCCTGGTAGTCTTTATCATCACCGGTCACAAGGTGGAGTAGGGTAGATTTGCCTGTGCCGTTGCGACCAACAAGCCCAACCTTCTCATTTGGTTGCACGTCAAACTGCAGATTGGTATATAACACTTTTCCGCCAAATGACTTTTCTGATACAGCTACAGACAATAACATAACTGACCTATTGTATAGGAGTTAGTGGCTTTTGTGTAACAGATGGGACGAGTCAGCAAGAAAAGCTTACAATATAAAGAGCTTGTGCTATTAACAACAAACACTTAAAATTGCCTTAGATATTCATACCCTGCGTTTCAGAGGAGCGCCAAAACATGAGATTAAAAAAACAAGTCACGTCTAGAAATAAAAAACAGTCTAAGAAACAAAACAAAGTTATCAGGTGGATATCAAGCCACACAGTTGTTACTGCAATTCTATCGATTGCTATCTTTGGTGGTATAGGTGCATACATCATCACTGCCTCCCAGGCAGCTACCGTTAGTAACGTGCGCGTCAGCACGAGCTTGGGCTGCAGGCTCGTTGGTCGTGTGTGGGATGGTGACTCTTGTAACTACGGTGCAGTGGGGTCAAGTGCACCATGTATCTCGAAAGCAGAGACCTATAGGGAAATTACTGGTACTGACAAAAACACTCGTGGCTATTGTACGAATTCAGTTGCACTAAGTATTGGCCAGAGTTCTTGTGTGGATACCCTGCACAGAATGTATGTCTACCAGATCGGTTGTGCGAGGCGCATTGACCAAAATAACACTGCCAATGCAGTACAGTGTCAACCTGACTATCCAAACTATGTTGCCAATGTCTCTACCGACTACTGCAAAAAACCAACAACAACTACAACAACGACAGGTATCGATACCACAAACAAAGATGCAGTTAATAACGCCTACAAGAGCCTTTGGGTTTCTGGCCAAAGCGTAACCTCAGGTTGGACCGGCTCAGTGAATGGATGTAAGGCAGGAACAATAACTGCTGCTGCACAGACGGCACACGTAAATGCAGTCAACTTCGTACGACGCATGGTTGGACTAGGTTCAATTAGCGCATCGACAAACACAGCCGGTGTGCAATCTGCAGCGCTCATGATGGAAGCCAACGGATCCTTGTCACACTCACCACCGACGACTTGGATTTGCTATACAGATGCCGGTAAGTCTGCAGCCGGTAAATCAGACATTGCACTTGCATTTCCAACAATTAACCCCGTAAAATCAGTCGACCTATACATGAAAGACCCGGGTGACAGTAATCAAGCCGCCGGTCACCGCCGTTGGATTCTTAACCCACCAACATCTTCTATGGCATTCGGAATGACTACAGCCGCTTCAGCAATTCAAGTTATTGGACTTTCGCAAGATAACACTGCAAATCCTGCGTGGGTACAGTGGCCAAGTGATGGTTATTTTCCTGACGCTATTGAACCAAATGGTCGTTGGTCATTATCATCAGGTAACAACACTGCATCATTCACAAATGCTACTGTGACTGTCACACACAACGGAACTAATGTTCCCGTAACAAAGTTTGCCCCCCACACAGGTTACGCAAAGCCAACACTCGTATGGCAAATGCCTGCAGGGTTTGCAAAGACAGGAACCTATACTGTCAGTGTTAAGAATGTGGTGATCGGTAGCACGGCTTATAGCAGCTCCTATAATGTCACTTTCTTTACTCCTTACTAGTTATCAATACAACTGAAAAACAGGGTGATATCACCCTGTTTTTTTATGTAATTTAAATCACATCCAAGTAGTAGCAGCGCTTACAGCGTTTATATCCCCATAAGCCTATAGTAAAAGTATCGGTTGAGACCAGGGATAATCCTACCAACCACAAGGACAAATATATCGCTCTATGGAAAAGAGCGGGGGGTTTGTGATGCCAAAATTCAATAGATTACGTACTACAGCAACCATGACACTGTCAGTGGTAATACTTAGCTTTGGCGGCATAAACACAGTGCTCGGAGGGACTGCGTCAGCGGTGAGTGATATAGTGCTCGTAACCCTCACTAACAATCAGCGTGCAGCGAATGGCTTACAACCATTGTCATGGAACGGAAGCCTCAGCCAATCTGCTGCACTCAAGGCTCAAGATATGTGTATTAAAGACTACTGGGCGCATGATAGCCCCGATGGACTAACACCATGGGCATTCATGGACAGGGCAGGTTACCCCTATGCAACTGCCGGAGAAAATTTAGCTAAGAATTACGCAACTGACGAAGGGGTCATAACCGGCTGGATGAACAGTCCTGGACACCGTGAGAACATACTCAAGACAAGTTTTACCGACATTGGAATCGCCAGTGTGCAATGTGTCATGCAGGGAGTACAAACTACGTTGGTTGTTGCTCACTATGGCAGTACAGGCCGACAGTCAGTAGCCAAAACACCTCAAGCAGCAGCTCCAAAAATACATACTACAGTACCCGTACAACAACCCGTCACCCCAGTAGCACAATCTTCACCGGCGGTTAAGACAGATAGTATTGTGCAAACTTCTAAAGTACACAAACAAACTATGGTGGAAATAATCACAAGCTTACAGAAACTACTAAATACATCGACAATCATTAAGTAGATCCTTTGTGTAGTGCCCGATAAAACGTAGCTTACTAAACCAGGATTCTGGGCAGGCACTATTTATTAGCGCGTCGTTGCTTATCTAATGTTATCTCTCGAATATTTTGATGAGCAGGGTGGATACGTTGCTTTGGCAGAATTGGGGCAGGATCTCCTTCTCGACGCTGTCGAGGTATAAATTGATTAATTGCCGCGACCAGTCCATCGTCATCTATATGTGGTGCAACGTAACCATTGTCGCCCATTGCTAGTACTAACCTTTTGAGTTGATCCGTCGCATTACCCATAGCAACACCTACACCACACACCTCAATAAATTCGCTATCTGATGTACTATCGCCAATCGCCAAAATGTCATTTGTGGCTATACCGTGAAATTGAGCCATAGTTTCTGGTGCAGTAGCCTTGGAGACATCTGCCCGAGTAATGAGTGCAGCGTCACGGTTTTGCATCTGAGGATGGCCAGCCCAACTGACCGATAGCTCATTTCCTGCTGCTTCTGAAAGTTTATTACGCATGGTGGTATTGTCTCGATCAAGCGCGACATGAAGCCGGACCGGGGCCGCACCAAGCGCGACGTATAGATTACCCACTAATTCAGGCTTGCGACCTAAAATATCCGCATATTCTTCTTGTTCTTCATAGCCCTCAAATCGTTTATCGGCTAAGTATCTATCAGGGGTGTGTATCGCTACCGGCAGGTCATTATCTAGGCAAAAGTCGATCATCCTCTTTGCTGCACCGATATGCAGCCGTTTAACTTCAATGTGTGAGCCGTCTTTACCTTCGGTAACAACTGCAGCATTGTCTGAAAATTGAGGACCCTCAAGCTTCAACTCCTGTACTAAATTCTCAATCGCAAAGTAAGGCTTAGCGGTACAGAGGCTAATTGGCATACCCATATTACGTATTTCATGCAACCTAGCTACAACTTCTTCGCTGGGGTCTGGGTAGTTAAAACCAGGCCGATCACCGACAAGTACGCCATCAACATCTGTTAGTATGCCTTCTATCATTGCCGTATTTTACTATATCCGTGTTAATACCGTCGGTAATCTAGATTACAAGGTATACAACGTCGTTCATATGCCAACAGTAACGATACTGCAGCATGTGAGATATGTGCAGTAGGATTGACTACAGTGTGTTATATTGAATAATATGAGAACCAACCGGCAACAAGCTGATCTTGAGAAACTCATCCTCTCTGGTAGGCGTATTAGGATGCCTAAGGGCCAGGCACTGTACTTTACTGACGACCAATATACCTTGATTATACTGACCGAAGGGTTTGTTAAGCGGTACCTCATTACAAACGATGGTTCGCAAAGCATTCAATCTATCTACGGTGCGTATGATGTCTTCCCGATAACTCCCGTATTTAAAATTCTGTTTGGACAGCCCGTCTATACCGGTCTTGAAACCGCATACTACGAAGCCGTAACACCGATAACATTCCATGCCATCAACCGAGCCACACTTGAACAGGCCGTCCAAGATAATCCAAAACTCCATAGAGACATCCTATATGCATGTGGTATTCGACTACGTACTAGTATGCAGCGACTCGAGAATTCATCACTTAAAAGTGCTAAAAAACAGATTGCCCATGAACTTGTTTTCCTCGCTGAAGAGTTCGGTAGCAAAAAAGACGGTAAGGTATATATTGATATGCCTCTTACGCACCAAACACTCGCATCAATTCTTAATTTAGCTCGGGAAACGGTGACTGTTGCGTTGAACAGACTTGCGGAAAAAGAACTGATAGAGACAGGGGCCGGACTAGTGATACTAGACCTTGAAGGCTTGATTAAAGCCGCCAGATAAATTCTTTAGAACTTTTTTGATTATATTACTATTACATGGTATTATTAGTGCATTATATAGGCGGTCTTTTTAATGCATCGTTGTCTATTTCAACCAAGGCATTAACCAGACCACACAAATACCAGGAGATAACCGTGATAGAGCTTTGCGACCACAAAGCTGTCGGAGTCATTATCCATAACCCCGAAGGTGATGTTGCTTTACTCCGGAGAACCCAATTTCCGTTAGGTATGACGCCTCCAACAGGGCATGTTGATGACCACGGTGGACTCAGGCAAGCTGCGGTTGATGAGGTTAGAGAGGAAAGTGGGCTCATTGTTTGCCCCGAGGATCTTGTTGAAACCGAGATCAGTAACTGGCTTATAACAGCAAAATGTCGCAGGTTAAACGGTAATCATCACTACTGGACAGTGTACAAAACGGCTGAGTTCAAGGGTTCATTGACACCAAATATCACCGAGACAGAAGATGGTGACTGGTACGACAGAGTCGCACTGCAATCATTAGCCAACATAACTCATAATTACATGGAACGTCGAATCAGCAAGACTGAGTGGCAAAAAAACCCTGGCCTCGAAACTACATGGCTACGATCTCTTGTAGTACTTGGTTATGTGAAATAAATAACCAAAAGCTGTCCAAAATAGATGTATTTATCAAGAAATATTAAGCGCTTGCTTAAACTTACCGTGATCAAAGCCTAGTATTTTTGTGTTAGTACCATCGTCGGCCGTGATAACGGTAAACGGCACACCGATCATGCCATCATTGACAGACAAGAATTCAGCCATTGCAGCTGGATCCTCGTCGGTGTTTTTCTTAGTGTACGCAATGCTTTGCTTATCAAGCCAGCCAGTCACCAAGTGACAGGTCGCGCAGGTTGTTGTTGAGTAAATTGTTACATTCATAGTTTCTCCTATTATTTATTAGCTTCCGAAGGTAAATGCATTTAACTCTGTACCATCTGGCACGCTTAGTTCGATAACTCCGTCGTCCCGAAACTTATCGTACATCACCAAACGATACAGCTTATTCTCTCCGACAGTAACTTTGCTCTGTTTAACATCTGACCCAGCAGCACCCTCGCTGCTAATTAGCTGACCATTGAGTGTCACGCTGATCATGGCTGGAGTAGGTGACCCCATAACCAAATATGCTTCCTTGGCAGCAATATGGAACCTAAGAATGCTGTTACCTCGGGCAATTATCTTCTGATCCCTGACTTCCCAAATACCACCTAGTGTCCAATGATTCTTTGGCAGGGCAGAGGCAGGAGTAAAATTCTGGATAGGTGCTGCAGCGATAGCTTTATCGTTATCAAAGTTGCTAGCCCGTGCTGAACCGAGGTATGTTTCCGGTGTCTGCATGGCACTTATTGGTGGTGCACTGCTATTTGTTGTCATTTTAGTGCTACCGAGATTTACACCGTTTTCAGTAAGCAATAATCTAATCGCTTCTTCAGTTTTATCGTACTCGCCCTCGCCCTCATGAACACGGCGAACTTTGCCGTTTGCATCAATAAGGTATCCGGCAGGCCATGAGCGATTCTGGAAGGCAGCCCAAGTTGCAAAATCATTATCAAGTGCTACAGGGTAGGGAATGCCTTGATCCCGCACTGCCTTCTCGACATTAGCCTTGTTCTTTTCGAAGGCAAACTCAGGCGCATGCACCCCAACAATGACAAAACCTTTGTCTTTGTACGTGTTATACCAATCGATAAGATAGGGATTATTACGAATACAATTGATACAGCTGTATGTCCAGAAATCTACTAGGACAACTTTGCCCTTCAGATCGCTCTTAGTTAGTGGCTTGCCATTAATCCAGTCGTTTAGCCCTGTGAATTCCGGCGCATCGTATGGCTTAGCAACATTCAATACCTCGCTATTTGTTTCACGTCCTTTTGGAAGCAGTCCGCTTGATATTGAGTCAAAATTAAATACTGTATGGGTAGAAACGAATGTTTGGAACTTTTTGTCATACCCTGTCATGATGAATATACCGGTGATTATGAACAATATCGCCAAGGTTCGCTGGAACCAACCTTTTGGGTTACTCGCAAACTTAATCTTTGCAACAAATGTTTGACCGTAATATCCAATTAGTAGCAGTACCAGGCTAAGACCTAATATATATGAGGTAATGTAAATCATCGCCTGGACAAAATTGACAGGCAAGACAGTAGCTAGGATATATGCATATACAGGACTGCAGCTAGAGAACACGGGACCTAGTGCGGCGCCAATGATAATTGGCCCACGGTACTTATTGACGTTTGTGTAGCCCTTAGTTAATCCACCTAGCGCACGCTGTTCTATCCCAAGTCTCGCAATAAGCCTGGCATAGAGTGAGGGAAACAGCGTGAGCAGGCCAAGAGTAAGTACGATACCACCAGATATATAGGTAAAGGTGGTTGGTGGGATATCAATCAGTAGGGTGGTAGCTTTAAGCAGCAATGTAAAGGCAAACAGTGAAACAGCCAGTGAGGCAGCAATAATAAGTGGCCGCTTTTTGTCTTTGGTGTCACCCCCGACTGAGCCACCGATGATAACAGGTAGTAGAAACAGTACGCACGGAGCGAGTACTGTCAGTATACCGGCTATGAATGATCCGAAAAGTAGAAACATATTTTCTCCTGGTTAATAGATACGTGCTTTATTTGAGCCCGCTGTGGTAGGTGGCAGATCAGTACAATATACACTTAAAATACTGTCCAACATCTACACACAGCAGACCTAAACAAAGCAGGGAACTAAAAGTTGTTAATTTTAGTGCTCGTAGTGAGTGCGTACTCACTACGAGCCATTTGGGCACTCTACTAGAGAGTACTTGGGTTTACTGGAAGTAATACGTTCTTAATAACGTGAGTTACTCCGTTGCTTGAGATAACATCAGCTGTCTCAATTTCAACTTGCTGCATAGTTGCGTCAACAACATATACTTTGTTGTCTACAACCTTGAAGCTTAGTGTTCCACCTTGCACAGTCTTAACTGTTGCACCACTTGCTGCCATCGCACGTAGATCAGCAGTTGTGTATGTACCAGCTACGACATGGTAAGTAAGTACTGTCTTGAGTAGGTCGTTATTGCCAGCAACCTTAGACAAGATGTCCTTAGGTACTGCGTTAAACGCGTCATTGCTTGGAGCAAAGACCGTGAATGGACCAGTACTCTTAAGCGTGTCTACAAGACCAGCTTGCTTAACAAGGCCGACGACTGTTGTTACGTTGGATGCATTAACTGCATTATCAACGATATCCTTATTGGCAACCATCTTAGCGCCACCGACAGTTACACCGTCAGAAGCATCAGCCTTCATAGAGCTTTCTGAACTTTTTGCTTTATTGTCATCTTTGTTGTTACCAGCTGCGTAACCAATACCGCCACCTACGACTGCACCGATTACGAGTGTTACAAGCACTCCGACTATTTTATTGTGATCTGACATTTTGTCCTCCTTGAACCCCGCAGGGCTTTGATGTTAGGTTTACTTGACTTAGTAAACATACTTTGATAGTATAGTAGTGTTATGAACGTGTCAAACAAATTGTCAACAACAGGTAAGTCTATCCAAGACATCACCACATACCAAGTAGGTGCTATTGAGTCTGCAGCCCACCGGGCACTACGCCAGCACAAAGATAGTCTTCTGAAAGAGTATGGCATTACAGGTATGGATTGGTATGTAATCGGGCTCGTAGCCGATCATGGAACCGATGGTATCCGCACTACTGACCTTGCCGATCAGCTTGGAACTACTATGGGATTTTTGACAAAGACTGTTAATCTTCTAGAAGCCAAGAACATATTGCACCGCGCAGCAAATGCTAAAGATGCACGCTCGCACTATATTATTTTGAATAAGCTATATGTAAAGACAGTTAACGAGATTGAGATAGCACTTCGTGACAAATTACGTGGCACTATATATAGCGTTGTTACGCAAGAGGAACTCAAGACATATATTGAGGTCATGGAAAAGTTCAGTAAACTGGCGTAAATATCGTTCAGTTTAGACACAGACAAAGTTAGTAGACTCCTATAGTTGCTTATTAAAGTGACGATAACGATAGGAGTGCCATGAAGAAACATTTAGTAATTGCTGCTTCGGTAGCCACCATTGGTCTCGCAGGTCTTGGTGCTGGTGTCGCCCATGCTGCAACGTCGTCCAGTACAAAGGCCGATCCAATGTCGAGTCTAGTCGATAAGATTGCGACTAAGTTCAATCTTAATAAGTCGGAGGTGCAGCAGGTTTTTGATGCTCAAAAGACCGAAATGCAAGCCCAGCGTGAAACAGAAGTTAAGGCTGATGTCGCAAAGCTTGTCACAGACGGCAAGATTACACAGGCACAAGCTGACTTAATCAATGCCAAGCGCGAAGAGCTTGAGAAGCAACGTGAAACTGACAGAGCAAGCTTTGACAGTATGAGCGATGCCGACCGCAAGACAGCCATGGATAAGAAAAAGACTGATCTTGAGTCATGGGCCAAGACAAACGGCATAGATACACAGTATCTTCGTTATGTCATGGGCGGTGGCCACGGTCACGGAGGCCCTGGCGGCCACCATGGTGACATAGACAAGCCAGCCGACACCAACCAATAGTCCTATACACCTCCAAACTAATACCGGCCTCGCCCAGGCCGGTATTTTTATGTAGTGTAGTGATGCTTTCTCTCAGCTAACTTTCAAGTAAGGGTATAATAATGGGGTACATGAGAATACTTATTGTAGAAGACGAACACAAGATTGCCAGCGCGATTAAGCGCGGGCTTGAGCAACAATCATACGCGGTTGATATTGCGTATGACGGTGACGATGGGTTAGCTATGGCTACTACCGAACCGTATGACCTTATTATTTTAGACCGCATGCTGCCTGGAACTATTGATGGCATTGGCATATTGCAGAAACTACGTAAACAAAACATCCACACTCCGATTTTATTGCTAACTGCCAAAGATCGTGTTCTGGACAGGGCAGAAGGGCTTAATGCAGGAGCAGATGATTATCTTGTTAAACCGTTTGCATTCGTTGAGTTAATCGCTCGTGTTCGCGCATTACTCCGTCGCTCACCCAAAACTACCGGAACCGTCCTTAGTTATGACACATTGCATGTCGACCCAGAAAACATGACTGTTGAGCGTGACGGTAAGCAGATCCAAGTAACGGCAAAAGAGTTTGCACTACTCGAATATTTTTTACGGAACAAAGAACGCATAGTTAGCAAAGACACACTCATGCAACATGTATGGGACTACGATGCAGATATATTGCCAAACACTGTTGAGGTATACATTGGATACCTGCGTAACAAAATCGACAAGCCGTTCAAGGGCGCTACTGAGTTGATCCATACCCGGCGTGGATTCGGATACTATTTTGGGGCTAAGCCGTCGTGAATCTACACAAAGGCTCACTAAAACTTGCGGGGCTTTATCTGGGAGTGCTGATGATAATCAGCCTCTTTTTTAGTACTACGTTGTATCAGACTTCTATCAAGGAACTAGAGCGTGGTTTGCGACGCCCGACGGCAGTATTCAATACCCTAGAAGGCCCAGGCAGTGGCTTCCCGGTAAATATTCGAACACAGTTTCTCGACGAGCGTGAAGCACAATACCAAGAAGCCCACGATAGAATACTCAATAACTTAATCCTTACTAACTTATTGATCCTGGTTGGTGGTGGAGCACTGTGTTACTACCTTGCACTCCGGACACTCAAACCAATCGAGGAAGCTCACGAAGCGCAGAGTCGCTTCACGGCAGATGCTAGCCATGAACTGCGTACACCAATTACTGCCATGCGTACAGAAAACGAAGTTGCACTAATGGACCCTAAACTGACGCTCAAAGATGCTAAACAACAGCTCAAGAGTAATGTCGAAGAGCTCGAAAAATTATCTAGTTTATCGGAAGGCTTGTTACGGCTCGCCCAAATAGACAATAACCACCTAGTAAAGTCTGCAGTAAAAGCAGAAACCATAGCTCAAGCAGCCGTTAATCGAGTACTGCCACAAGCCGAAACGCATGGGGTACTCATAAAATCAGAAATCAAGACTAATACGGAAGTACTTGTTGATGAAGCCAGTGCCACGGAAGCGCTTGTGACATTGATAGATAACGCCGTTAAATACTCACCCAGAAATTCTGAAGTGATTGTGCGTGTTACACATGATCAAAAACAAGCACTCTTCCAGGTAATCGACAATGGGGCAGGTATCAAAAAAGGAGAACTACCCTACATCTTTGAACGTTTCTACCGCGCTGACGTATCCCGGACCAAGCAAAAAGTCGATGGCTACGGTCTAGGCCTAGCAATTGCACAAAACATCATTGAGCGACACGATGGCACAATCAGTGTAAAAAGTGCTCCCGGTAAAGGTTCAACTTTCACGATTAAGCTACCTCTCAGTTAAGCGTTATTAACTAAAGGTAATTAACTAAAATGAGGGACATTACATGAGTGTTATTACTAGGGGGATCAAAAACTCGGTACGTAACCCAGCACGAACAGCTTCGGTTGTAGCATTGTTAGGCGTGGCGACTGCTTTTGCATTAAGTTTACTGTTAGCTAACCAAGCAGTTAAATCTAAAATAGAAAGTCTGAAGACATCGGGCGCTACTACGCTGACAATACAGTCAGCTGGATCAGCTGCTGGTCCTGGATTCCAGGGTGGTGGGGAACCTCTCACCAATGATATGTACAATCAAGTTAAAGGTCTTGAGCACATTACCGATACTGGTGCTTCAACTGGTGGGGGTGGAGTGCGCGTAATGCGCGCCGAGGCAGGACAACAAGAACAAGGTACAGCGACATTTACCGCACCACAATCAGAAATCAATCTAGAGTCACCCGTAGACGCTGGTACGCTTGGCCGTAGACAATTTAGGGGCAATACTTCAACAGAAAGTGTACCCAACTTTAAACTTCCCGTACAAGCAACAGGTGTTAGCGGTAACCTTGACCAAACAGGCAAAAACTATGTCCTGACGGCTGGAACTTGGTTTACCACAGAAGACGGCTATCAGGCGGTGGTAGGTAAAGATTTGGCAAGTCACAACAAGCTCAGTATTGGCTCCACGTTCACCGGATACAATCAGACATTTACCGTAGTAGGTATTTACGATGCAGGCGATACTTTCCGCAATGCAACGGTGCTTATGCCACTTAAAACATTCCAAACAGTATCTAACCAACCAGGTGAGCTACGATCTATCATCGTAAAAGTAGATTCAATCGACAACATAGACACTGTACAAACCGCGATTAAAGACAAACTCGGTAGCAGCAAAGTAGATATCACGTCATCTGCACAGAGTACTCAGGATGCGATTAATAGTTTAAAAAGCATCCAGCATATTTCACTGGCTGGAGTCGTGATTGCCCTAGCTGCGGCGGCAGTAATTCTATTCATGGTTATGATAATGATTGTCCGTGAACGTAAAAAAGAGATAGCTGTACTAAAGGCTATTGGCGGCAGTAACATCAAAATTACCGCTCAGTTTGTAACAGAAGCAGTCGCATTGACAGTAATTAGTATCGTTTTAGGAAGTATCATTGCACTCGCCAGCAGTAATCAAATTACTCGGTTACTGATCAATAGTAATACTACCGACACAAACTCCACGAGCCAATCAACAGGTACTACGACTGCTACAGCCAGTGGTGGTGCTAGTTTCCGCCGAATCGTTGGTGGACCAGGTGCCGAGCAACAAACAACATCTAAGGAATTATTGAAAGATGTTAAAGCGGATGTAGGTGCAAGCTTCTTGATAGAGGGCTTCTTGGCAGCAATTCTGATTGGCGCCCTTGGCTCTGCAATTCCTGCATACGCAATATCTAAAGTCCGCCCAGCGGAAGTGTTAAGAGGAGAGTGAAATGTTACAAGTTAAAGATTTAAAGAAAACATTCAAATCTGGTGATCACACAGTTACTGCAGTTGATGATCTAAGCTTTACTGTTCCAGAAGGTACATTTGCGGCCATCGTTGGCAGGTCGGGATCTGGTAAGAGTACACTGCTTAGCCTGCTTGGTACGCTCGACCGCCCAACAAGTGGTGAGATTATCGTGGGTGACAAAGATGTAACTAAGATGAATGATCAAAAACTCATCAAGTATCGCAGGCAAACCATTGGGTTTGTATTCCAAAGTTACAACTTAATACCCAATTTAACAGCGCTTGAAAACGTCATGCTCCCAATGGAATTCGCAGGTGTATCATCAACCAAAAGAAAAGAGCGTGCAAATGAACTGCTCACAGAAGTAGGATTAAGCGAAGACGAACAACACCGAAAACCGGCAAGATTATCTGGTGGTCAACAACAACGCGTAGCTATTGCACGAGCCCTAGCCAACAAGCCACATCTTATCCTTGCCGACGAGCCGACTGGAAACCTAGACAGCCAAACGGGCAAGATGATATTCGATTTATTACATCACCTAGCAAAATCGGAGAACACGACAATTATTGCCGTAACTCACGATCTCTCTATTGCCGGAAAGACTGACATGAGCTTTACCCTGACCGATGGAAAAATCCATAAATCGAAGCACTAGTCTGAAGCCGCATATGGTATCCTGATACTATGCAACAAAAACAAAGTACTCTGGCGACTTTACGTCGATTTATACGTCCAGAACCAGAAGAGCTCGTATTCTATCTCTTTGCACTTGCAACAATGCTAGGGATAGCGGGGTATAGAGTCGCCGTACAGGGACAAATTGGGGAAGATTCACAAAGTCTTATTGATGGACTTGGTGTCGCCAAAGAGACCTTATTTGGATTCTTTAATGCAACTGATTCCTGGGGTAGATTCTTCCTATTTGGGCTCTGGTTTTTGATCGGTACCGTTACATACATCATCGCATGGGCGGTAATCACTACACTTGTTGACCTATCAAATGACATAAAGATTTCGTCTTCATTTGTACACCCTAAGTCGTTTCACCAATCAGATTACTGGGTGTCTATTCTGTCTCGAGCTATCCTTCGTACTTCAGCCGGAGGTGCGCTATTATTCTATGGCATATTTTGGCTCAGTGCATTCGCACCTGTATGGATCAGTTCCTTTCAGAGTACCTTCGGGCACGGCTTTACAGGAAACCACATTACTGACTTTATAGTTGGGCTAGTTGGTGTTGCTTTCTCGCTGCATATTGCCGCAATTTTACTTCGACTTATGTTGCTACGCGCACACTATAGTTACGAAGATTAAGTTTGCAAGATATTTCATAGCTGATACTGTCCACCGAGCACATACTTACTAGGAATAACCAGGGGGTGTCTATGGTTCAGTCCTACGAAGAGCGATACACCGGAGCTGAGTACCTGACCGGGCAAGAAGTGAGCTATGAAGAGATCATGGCAGTTTTAGCGAACCGTAATAGTATTTCGTCAATCGGCGATAACGACATCATGTAGCTGCAAAAAGACTAGGTCCACTGGTGTGGTCTTAGCTGTTGTGGTGGTAGGGGTGGCCCTTCTGGACCATAAACGTTCTATATATCTGTTCAAGTAACATCACACGGATTAATTGGTGTGGAAAAACAAGCTGAGAAAATGACCAAACAAACTGAGCTCGCTCCCGTAATGTATCGGTAACACCGAACGCACCACCAATTACAAAGACGAGTCTTCCTTGGCTGCCAGCTAATCTCTCAAATGTTTCTGCAAACTGCTCATTTGTTTGTTGTTGGCCACGTTCATCTAGCAATATAACAGTGTCATTCTGTTTGAGCTGAGCTTGAATTTGCTCGCTGTCCTGAGTTCTGGCTTGATGAATGTCTATCGCCCGTGAAGCAGGCAGCAATTTCCAAGTCACCCCAGCCACTGGCTGTAATCGTCGTTCGTATGTGTTTTGTAAACTCGCAAGTTCGGGTGACGACTCTTTGCCGACCGCAATAATATATATTTGCATACCCATAGTGTACCAGCGAGATATGTCACTGCGTAAAAGATCAATACTATGTACTATATCTACACTTATCAACATAAGTGAAAAGTGGGGTGCATATGAACATTTTATTATGGATTATATTCGGTGCTTTGGCGGGCTGGATCGCGTCAATTATTATGCGAACCAACGCAGATCAGGGTGCTATTGGTAACATTATTGTCGGGATAATTGGTGCATTTATAGGTGGAATGGTCTCAAATTCTCTCGGTGGCCCTGACGTTACCGGGTTCAACCTAACAAGCTTACTAGTGGCTATTGTTGGGGCGGTAATTCTGTTATTTATTGTTCGTCTGTTTACTGGCGGCCGTCGTGTATCGTAAGCAGTAACTTCAGGCTACACAAAGACTCACCGTTATGGTGAGTCTTTTACATTTGTCTGAGCGCGTGGATTGGATCTTTACGTGCGGCCTTAAGTGCTGGGGCAGCTCCAAAAACAATTCCAACAACCAACGATACCAAGACAGCAACACCCATGATTGGCAGTGTGATTAGAGGCTCTAAATCGGTGAAAATGCGTAGGAAGAAATTGGTAAGTATAGATAAGATGACACCGATGAAACCACCGACGAGGCTAATAACGGCTGACTCAATAATGAATTGACTGAGAATCTGATGGCTGTTGGCACCAATTGCTTTACGTACACCAATTTCACGAGTACGCTCCGTAACGGAGACCAACATAATATTCATAATACCCACACCGCCGACTATGAGTGATATAGCGGCGATACCAGCGATAAGTCCGGTCAATAGGTTAAGAATATTACTAGCGATCGCCAGGCTATCTTCTTGGCGCAAGATCGTAAAGTCATCCTGGCCAGCATGTGCATCCTGTAGGGCAGTATGAAGAGCCTGGACGGTAACGTCAGCCTTTGATGCATCTTTTGGCTTGACCATAATCTGCTGAATTCCAGTCTGGCCATTTGTTAATTTCTTACCTGATTCAAACGGAATAAATATCGCAGAATTGTAGTCTGCATTCGGAATTAATGAAGTTGTTTTGAATTGCTCAAAAACACCAAGCACTACAAAACTACGCCCATGTATCTGCATGCTGCGACCAATAGGAACTGTCTCCTGGAACAGTGCTTCTGCAACGTTCCTACCAATCACGGCAACATCCTTACTACTGTCATCTTGCCCAAAGAATGCCCCATACTCAACTTTTTGATTCAAAGATTCAGGCAGCCCGTCCGTTGTTCCCAGCACAAAACCATTTGCATACTCGCGGTTCTCAACTTTAGGTGTAGCAGTCACAAAACTCATTGGCACTACACTAGCTACGCCTGGTGTTTTTCGCACAGCGTTTAAATCGTTCTCGTTCAATGCATTACCCGCAAAAGCCGTCATGTAATTAACGCCTGTGATCTTACCAGATTTATCACGAGTTACGGTCTTGCCCGGCTGTATAGTAATGAGATCGGGGCCACGGTGACCAATCTGGTCACTAATCTGCTTTTTAACGCCTTCACCAATACTCACAATAGTAACCACACTCACGACACCAATAATAATACCCAGCATAGTCAGGAAACTACGCCACTTTGAGGTCTTGATGGAATCCATGGCGATCTTGAAGTTGCCGGTGACCATTGCCATTACTTAGTGCCTTCGGTTTTCTTAGCACGAGCCTTGTAGGTACGTTTCTTTTTGGGTGGGCTCTTTTTAGCGGTAGATTTTTTAGGCTTTTCCGGCTCTTGGTCGGGCATAGTCTTCATAAGTTCAGATACGCCCGCAAGGTCATCAGTAATAGTTTTCTTAGGCATGAAGTACATACTGCGCTTGAGCGTTGTTGGAATTTGCCCGAACTCAGTCTTTTCGTCAGCAACAATACTACCGTCGTGCATGAACACAACACGATCAGCGTACTTAGTTAGACTTGGGTTATGTGTAACCATCAAAATAGTGTTGCCAGCTTTATGAATATCACTCAGCAGTTCCATAACTAGTCGACTGCTTGCACTATCCAAGTTACCTGTGGGCTCATCAGCAATAATGATCTGTGGTTCGTTAATAAGTGCACGCGCAATTGCCACACGCTGCGCCTGACCGCCACTAAGTTGATGGGGAAGGAAGTATTCTCTATCAGACAGACCAACACGCTCCAGCATGATTGCAGCACGCTTAAGCCGCTTGGTTTGTAGTACACCTTTGTAGGCAAGGGGCAGCGCTACATTTTCGAGTACCGTCAGGCGGGGCAGTAGATTAAACGACTGGAAGACAAACCCAACCTTATCACGTCGAACTTTGGCACGCTGGTTGGATCGTAGCCGGGCAACGTGTTTTTCGTCGAGTATGTAATTACCATGTGTAGGACGATCTAAAAGACCGATGAGATTCATAAGTGTTGACTTACCAGAGCCACTCGGACCCATGAAGGCAACGAACTCCCCGCGTTCAACAGAAAGACTAACTTCGTCGAGCGCAACCGTTGTCGCATCACCGAAGCCATACAGCTTATTTACATCTTCCAATCGAATAATAGGCATTAACCTATAGTGTACCCCTTTAGTAACAGCGTATTCAAGATGAAAATTACCTATTTTTTAGGTATACTAGCCGAGTACTTAAAAAGACAGCACGGAGAGGTCGCATAGTGGCCGAGTGCGCCACCTTGGAAAGGTGGTATATCCGCAAGGGTATCGAGGGTTCGAATCCCTCTCTCTCCGCCACGATCACTAGGTTATTGTAAGTTCTTCAATCAACCGTGGAAATTCTTCCGACTTCATGGTGTTACCGATCATAAAATGCCCGTAGCCACTGAGCTGTAACAGGTGACTACCTACGACCGTATCAGTAATGGCTCTGGCGCGTGCATTAATCCCATCACTGTCATCAATCGACGTCATAATAGTTAGTCGTTCAATTCTTTCCCGTAATTTATTGTCTATTTCAAATTCCGAAAAGTCACCGTATTTGGCATCAGCATCAGTCCATGGAGCTACCAATACAACCTTATTCGCCTCTTGCTGAGGATTCTCTGACAACCAACGCAAGATAAACTCTGCACCCGTACTATGTCCAACTAAAGATGTTTGTGCAGTTAGGGGTTCGCGTTCAAAAACTGTCTTCCAATCCTTATATACTGGATGGTATGGTTTGGGCATAGCGAGTATCGAGGTTTTAATGCCGAGTCTACCTAACTCTTTTGCGGTCCATGGTAGCCAATTGGCCTCATGTGGCTTTGGTATATCAGGGTTCTCATATCGTTGGCGAGACGGTTTACCGTGTACTATTATTGTATTTTTCATATTAAGTTATATTATACCATATATGTCAATATATCCAAGATAACCTACTCTTTAACAATCTGCTAGAGTATACGTATGTACGGCATGTCCGAAACCTTTGTCACAATTGCACTTACAGTTCTGATATATATGATCTCTTGGTTTGTTTTGGCAGTGTTGCTTAAACGCCGCGATGTTGTTGATAGTGCCTGGGGTCTGGGCTTTATCTTAGTTGGTTTTGTCGCCTATAGCATGCGCAACAACGACTCCATTTTTACACATATCACTTTTGTACTAGTTAGTGCCTGGGGTCTACGTCTTTTCGCACACATCACTCGTCGCAACTGGAAGAAGAAAGAAGATTACCGCTACGCCGCGATGGGTAGCCTTAACGTATTTACCTCGTGGGTAAAAGTCTTCTTTAGCGTATTTGTACTACAAGGCATCCTCATGATTGCAATTAGCACACCCGTTATTACAATCATGGCGAGTTCTAATCAGGCCATCCCGGCGATTGCAGTAGTTGGTTCTACTGTCTGGCTACTAGGAATCGTCACGGAAGCAACTGCCGATTTCCAATTACGACGATTTATAACCGCCAAGAAAAAGGGAATCATGCAGTCAGGTCTGTGGCGCTACAGTCGTCACCCAAACTACTTTGGTGAAATTACTGCCTGGTGGGGTGCTGCCATCTTAGCTTTGTCATTCAATGAATGGTGGGGAATTATTGGTGCGCTGGTCATTACAATTTTAATTGTTAAGATATCTGGCATACCTTTGCTCGAAAAACGGTATGCCAAAGACTCCGAGTATCAGAAATATGCCAAACGCACATCTAAGCTTATTCCGCTCCCCGTAAAAGGCCGTGAAAACGCGTGAAAACTTCACATGTTATTCTCTATATCCCTGGGCTTGGGGACAAAAACCTTGGTGGACGACGAAAGCTGCTTTCACTCTGGCATTACAAGAATGTCTCTATTGAAATCTGCCCGATGTACTGGACGGTTGACGAAACATGGCAGGTAAAACTAAGTAAACTACTAGCAAGAGTCGACGAGTTACACGCTCAAGGTAGGGTTGTGTCACTTATTGGCGAAAGTGCAGGCGCAACAGCTGTCGTTCAGGCACTCGAACAGAGGACTAGCTCTTTGAACCTCGTCATACTGCTTTGCGGCAAATCCCAGTTTCCGGAACGGGTGGCTGCAGCTCGCTATCGTGACAACCCAGCGCTCAAGAATGCCTTAGTTGCATCATCGCAGGCAGTTGCCAGACTTACCCCATCTCAAAAATCTATGATGATCAATCTACACCCATTATTTGATCCAGTTGTGCCAGTACCCGAGACTAAAATACCCGAGGTCAAAAATATAATGATGCCGAGTATTGGTCATGCAACAAGTATTGTCTTTGCAAACACACTTTGGAGCTGGAAGATTGTTCGGTGTATCAAAAAATCAGCTAATAGTCGTACCGACTGATTCACCACGAGCTACGCGAAGAATAGTGTCAGGTGTCATTGCGTCAAAGATAACTAGTTTCATGCCGTGCTCCATAGCAAGGCCCATGGCCGCTTTGTCCATAACCTGAATATTGTTATTGGCCAGTGCCTGGTCGTGCGTTACCGCATCAAGCTTTTCAGCATCATCGTGCTTTGCTGGATCCTTGTCATATACACCATCAACTTTTGTAGCTTTAAGTACGACTTCGCAGTCCATCTCAAGCGCCAATACAACTGCCGCTGTATCAGTAGTCATATACGGACGGCCTGCGCCACCAGCCACTATCACAACACGACCTTTTTCGAGATGTTTCTCCGCTAAACGGAAGACGAACTTCTCCGCAACCTGTTCAGCAAAAATATTACTCAAACAGCGCGTAGCAACACCATGATGTTCAAAGATATCTGTCAAAGCCAGAGCGTTGATCATGGTAGCAAGCATGCCCATGTGATCACCAGTAACACGCTTAATGCCATGTCCGGCAATTTGGGCACCGCGAACAATATTGCCACCACCGATGACTATTACTATCCCTGTACCGTCTGCAACTACTTTTTTGACTTCTTCTGCCAGCCAACTAGCTACTTCTGGATCAATGCCATTTTCAAACTTGCCAGCTAGCTGCTCACCTGATAGTTTTAATAGAATTCGCTTATAAGCCATTGGGTACCAGTGTAGCATATCTATCCCTGCGCTTGACACGCAGATCGTGTTACATAACACTAAGTATTATGAGTCCAGATACAAACACGCCGCTCGGGCAACCAACACCCGTAACCGAACCACAAATCGCGAGAGCACCTGCATATAAGCTCTTTTCCTACGGCAGCATGCTCGTAGGTACCATCTTTGGCAGTGGTTTTGCATTCATATATTTCATGTATAAAAACTATAAGAATATGGGCATGCTCGGCAAAGCATGGACAAGTATCCCACTAGGACTCCTCGGGTTTGGAGCGATTATTTTTGGCACCATTTTCCTGGAAGACCACACATCCATAACGCTAAACGCTGGTTCTGTGAACGGGATATATATAGCCTGCGCAATGTTAGCTATTCGAGCAACCCAGTACGAACGCGTTATGCAACATAAAAAATCCGGCGGCGAATTTTACTCAGGCGTACGAGTATTTATTATTTCGGTACTCGGGCTGCTACTGGCTCTTAGTACATTCGTAGGGTTGTTACTTATTGATGCTAGGCAAAACAAGGTATCACTGCTCGACCAACTTTCCATTACCTTATCAAATTATGATTCTGAAAAGCACGATCGGCTTATTAACGAGTTCAACGCCAATGAAGAGAAGGCGCTGGTAGTAAACGAGCTGCCAAGTACTACGCCAAGCAGTCAGTACATTGCGACCCTCGATAGTAGCGTTGCAATCTTCAAGCAAAATCTGAGTATTCTAAACGAGATCCAGGCATTACCAGGACTACCTAAAAGACTGCAGCAAGATAATAGCAAGATGATTGAGTATGTGAATCTACGTATTCAAGAGTTTGGGTTACTTAAGCAAGAGGAGGTTGAAAAGGACTACGCCAAATACAAGAGTGAAATAGAGAGTATAGGCAATCGTATCCGTGCAATACAAAAGGAATTGGGCATTGAAGACACTACGCCAGCGCCTGACATGAGCCCGAGCAGCCTCACAGTCGACCCCGACCCATTGAATTAATTGCCAATAACCTGACAGCAATACTTAGAGATTGGAAGTAGTAAACACTCGCATCGAGCGAGTGTTTTTTATAACGGAGACATACTATACTAGTGATATGAAGATATACAGTTGGAACGTGAACGGAATCAGGGCAGTTGTCAAAAAAGAAACTTTTCAAAGCTTCATGGCAGAGCACCAACCCGATATTCTGTGCCTACAAGAAACCAAGGCAGAACAGGGTCAAGCAATAATTGACCTAGATGGATATATGGAATACTGGAACTCGTCCCAGGCAAAAAAAGGCTACAGCGGTACTGCTATCTTTACCAAGACCACGCCTATTGCAGTTATTAATGACATCCCCGCAGAAATAGCGGATGCCAGTGGCCTTACTGCTGATGGATACGGTGATGCAAATAAAGAAGGTCGTGTTATCGCTGCTGAATATGATGATTTTTATGTCGTAACTGCTTATACCCCAAACGCCAAAGATGGGCTAGCGCGCATTGATCTACGGCAGAAATGGGATGCAGCTATGATCACATATTGTGCGCAACTTCAGGAGAAAAAGCCTGTTATTTACTGTGGTGATATGAATGTTGCGCACACAGAAGACGACCTTGCAAACCCTAAGTCTAATCGTGGCAAAAAGGGCTTTAGCGATGAAGAACGTGCTGGGTTTGATGACTGGCTCGCAGCTGGTTTTATAGATACCTTACGGTTATTCAAAAAGGGTAATGGATTCTACACTTGGTGGAGCCACTTTGCTAATGCTCGTGCACGAAACGTTGGTTGGCGCATCGATTACTTCCTCGTATCTGCAAGTATCAAGGATATAGTCAAAGCTGCAGAGATACACCCATCAGTCATGGGCTCCGACCACTGCCCAGTCAGTGTACAAATGGACTTTTAGATGAGCTTGAATGAATACTGGCTCAAGCAGACAACGGGGAAGCTACTCTTCCCAGAATTAGAGTGGTCTAAGCCAGAGAATAAACGACATGCAGGTAAGTTGCTCGTCATCGGTGGTAATTTGCATGGATTTTCTGCACCAGCAACCGCATTCAATGAGGCGGGTAAGGCAGGTATTGGTACTGCACGAGTTCTACTACCAGACGCTATCCAGAAAGTTGTTAAGACATTCTTGCCAGAAGCCAGCTATGGTCCAAGCACGCCAAGTGGTAGCTTTGCTCAGCGTAGTATTGCTGACTGGCTAGAACAGGCAAGCTGGGCTGACGGAGTACTACTGGCAGGCGATCTTGGACGCAATAGTGAAACCGCAATTGTAGTAGAATCATTTCTGCAAAAACACACCGGAGCCGTTACGCTAACTAAAGATGCTGTGGATTATGTTACTACTAACCCTAGCCATGTACTGTCCCGACAGGACACCACACTCGTCCTTAGCTTTGCGCAACTACAGAGACTAGCTATTAACGCTAAGTTTACGAGCGCATTCACGTTTGATATGGATCTCATTCGACTGGTTGGCATGCTCCACGAATTCATTACCACGCATCAGTCATATATTGTCACCAAGCATCTTGATACTTTACTCGTTGCGGTAAACGGACAAGTTAGCACAACCAAGCTCGCAAAGGACATTGATGTGTGGCGCGCTGCTACGGCAGCCAAAACTGCTGTATGGTGGCTCCAGCACCCAAACAAACCATTCGAAGCCCTGACAACCGCCCTTGTTGCCTAGAGGAGGGTGTAGTACAATACACCCCTGTAATATGATTTAAGCCGCGGTGGTGGAATTGGTAGACACGCCGGACTCAAAATCCTGTGAGCATTACGCTCGTGCCGGTTCAAGTCCGGCCCGCGGTACCAAATAAAAAACTCTACACGCGTAGAGTTTTTTATTTAGTTAAGCGCTACAGGTATAATAGGAATCAACATGGACCCATCAGATGACGATCAGACAAAACGGTACGACCTGTCAGCCCGCAATGACAAGGTTATTCAGCCCCTACATGATAATATCCAACCTGCCTCTCCAGTGAGTACTAATGCTGCTGCAGATCTTATCCGTAGCAAGCTCGATAGCCTGTTTGCTGACGAACCCAAAGCTAAAGAAGAGATCGCTGAAGCAGAAGTCGTAAAACACCGTAGTAAGCACCAACAATTCATGTATGATCTGAGTCACTCTGGTAAATCCTTAGCAGATATCCAGACGCAGTGGCACCAATACTATGTGAACCTGCCGAATGACCAAAAACACGAAGTCTGGCAGGAATTCTATGCCACACATAATCAAATCAATGTAGCTAAACCAGTGTCCCATAGCAATACCCCAGCTCATCGTGAGGCGCCGCAGCATCCTGCACATGTAGCAACAACACACGACCAACGGACCGCATCAGAAGTGAAGCAAGAACTCCTTGGTCACGTCCGAAAACGCCGCAAACTGACCAAGAAAGACCATTTGCATTCTCTTGCGTTTGGACTCAGCATGGGCCTAATCACCATATTATTCCTGTTATTTGGATTCTTTAACGAACGATTTATTGCGCCGTTTATTACCCCAAGCCGTAGTGTGAGCTCAACACCCATAATTATTGACCCGACTAATGCAGCAGTGGGTCCTGAATCTAAAATAATAATTCCGAAAATTAATGTAGAGATCCCTGTTATCAATGACGTACCCACTATCGAGGAGTCAGCTGTAGAGAAGGGTCTTGAACGGGGAGTTGTGCACTACGCTACTACCCCCAACCCCGGGGAAATCGGCAATGGTGTGATATTTGGCCACTCTGCCAACAACATCCTCAATCATGGCAAGTATAAATTCGCCTTTGTCCTGCTCAAACGACTCGAACCTGGAGATGTGTTCTATATTCAGAAGGACGGTAAGCGCTATGCCTACAAGGTTTTTGAAAAAAAGGTCGTACCACCAACTGATGTCTCAGTGCTATATCCAACATACCCAGATAAGCCGGCAACCTTCACGCTCATCACCTGTGACCCACCAGGAACAAGCCTAAACCGTCTTGTAGTACATGCAGAGCAGATAAGCCCAGATCCAAAGGCTAACACCGCCAGCACCGCCAAACACACGACTGCTGAGCCGACAGTCTTGCCCAGCAACTCTCCGACACTCTGGCAGCGTATAAAAGACTGGTTCTAAGTTATGAGCAAGAAAAAACCTGTTGATGAAATCCAGCGCGGTTGGGATATATTTAAACGTCCAAACGATGGACAATTATTCCAACATTACAAGGGTGGGAAGTACATAATTGTTGCTACTGGTTTTTTAGAAGATAGCGAATCTCCGTGTGTCATATACCGTTCATTAGAAAAGAATATTGTCTGGGTACGCACCGCTAAAAATTTTCTCGAGGAAATCGAGCACAACGGCAAACAGGTGCCTCGGTTTAGACTAGTAGAAGGGTAAGTAATTACTTCTTTTTGACGATAAGTTCAGTTCGGACGAGTGCTGATTTGGCACTGTCACCAGCCAGTGAAGGACTGTATGTAAACAGAGCGGTAAAGTCACGATCAAACATTGGAATGAAAGCCGGGTTCGCACTCACTAATGTCTGCTTGTTGAGTCCATCGAAGTCAAACACCTCCATTTTGCCCTTGCTCACAAACATCATACGATGGCCATCCATCCAGTTAACTTTCTGGCCTGGATCAAGAGGCAACCCAGTATCATAACGGTATTGTTGCTTGGTCTCCGCGTCGTATAGCTCGAACTTACTACCAGCCTGCACGGCCACAAAACGAGCATTAGCAGAGAAGGTTACGGAGTCTGGGTTATCTAATTTGAGAAGGAGTAACGGGATGTTGAGTGCCGTGTCACTTTTCTTAAGTGCGGTCAGTGGATTACGGTACAAGTACACTTTACCATCTGCAGAGGAGCCTGTGGCGAGGTACATATCACCATCAAATTCAGCGATATTAAGTAGATATTTTGGGCCTGTGACGAGCTCGCGGACCAAGTAATCATTCGCCCCATCCTTAATATGAACATTTACTTTGCCAGATGCCGCACCCTTATCGGTGGTATACAGCACTGTGCCTTCTTTGTACGGCCAGAAAGCAAGTACTTGGTCAGCAACGGCTGTGGCAACCTTGTCTTTCAGCGTTACCGACTGGAGAATGCCCCCATTTACATCATGGGTGTAGAGTTGGTCAGCTTGCTTGTTACGTAAAGTAACCGAGGTAAAGTTCTTGCCAAGTAGCTGAGATATATTCGTGCTCTGTTCGGGATTCTCACGGTCGATCAGCAGATAGTCATAACCACCTGTAAATGTATGTTTGAGGAGCACGTGTTTGTTGTCAGTTGACCATTCGGTGAATTCCAAGCCTTGAGTACCAGTGTGTGTGCCAAAGATGGCAGCAGGCACCGTAATAGGTACAGTTACGTTTTGCTTTGTACTTGTATCAATAATCTGGAACTTGGACAGATCATCCGGATAGTGAAGTACTATCCAGTGTCTATCCGGTGATTCCGTGACGACATCAGGTGTCGTAGCAAGTGCTGTTGTGATGTCTTTTGACTCAAGTGTGTTTGGGAACATGAACGGATAGACTAATCGAACGATTCCACCACCCTCAACCGCAAAACTTCGTTTCCAGCTGCGGTAACCGTCACGTTGTAGCTCAACATTGTAGTTTCCGGCTTCTAGAACAAACCGACCATCGGTCTGGCCTTTATCTTGTCCATTTAATAGTATCTTTGCTGATTCAGGGTGAGCATCGACAAACACCAGTCCATTCTGAGTAACTTCACCAGTAGAACGGTTAATGCCGTAACCTAGTGCAGCAAACAGCAATAGTGTTGTGGCCAGAATAAGTGCAATACCAACCAATACATATCCGATCATCAACCGGATAGCATGGGCGCGTTTCTTCTTGGGATCAAGGAAATCCATCTGGCAAATAGTATACCATCGTTGACTGAACTTGAGTTATTAAAATCCGTGCATAACAAAAGTACTCATTTTCTGTTGCAATAGTACATATTTACGGAGTACTATATGCATACCAGAGTAAACCGCTTAAGGTAGGGAAAAGCAAATAATGACGAAAAACGTCATAGAACTGAACGGACAGAAGTACGACGCGCTGACGGGTAAAATGCTCGGATCTGTCGCTGCTCCTCAAAAACCAGTCAAAGCTAATGCAAGCGGTCCAAAGCACTTGGACGGCTTTACACGTCGCCCCAGCGCTGCCAAGACCACTCCTGTGGCTCATAAAGTTCACCACCAAACAGAGAAGTCCAAGACACTGATGCGTGCGGCAGTCAAAAAGCCCGCAGTACCCGCTAAAATTCACGCCAAAGCACCTGCCACCAGCTCTATTGCAAGTAAACCAGTGCATCAGACTGGTACCAGCCTTGGAGAAACCATCCGTCCCGGACGGGCAATTAGGGCAGTACATACGCAAAAGAGCAATCTTATTAGTAAGTTTGGTCAAGCTGCAGCCGCAATCAAGACCGAAACATTACCCGTTAGGCCTGCTCCAGCAACGTTAAAGGCAGCAAAACTAGTTACCAAAACAGCCCCAGCTATTATCAACCACCCAGCGCAAACTCCAGTAATCGCCGATCCCTTCCAATCCGCCATAGAACAGGCAGTTAGTCACGAACAGCCAAAGATCAAAAAGACCAAAGTTCACCACCGCATTGCTAAGAAACTTCATGTAAGCCCACGAATAGTCAATTTTGCTGCGGTTACGCTACTTGCACTTGGAGTTAGCGGATTTATTGCCTACCAGAATCTCCCTGAAATTGCCATGCGTGTTGCAGCTACACGTGCAGGTTTGCACGCGAGTTTACCATCATACCAACCATCTGGTTTCGCTATGGCAGGCCCTATCAAATACCAGCCAGGCGAGGTGACACTTAACTACAAGTCTAACAGTGATGATCGTGGTTTCAACGTAGTCCAAAAGAATTCGTCCTGGAACAGCGAGACACTCCTAGAGAACTTCGTAACAGCAAGTAGCAAACCTTACCAAACATTCCAAGCCAACGGACGCACGATCTATATATATGATGGCAACAAAGCAACATGGGTAGATGGTGGCATCTGGTACAACATCGATGGCCAGTCTAACCTCAATAGCGACCAACTCCTCCGCATTGCCGGCAGCCTCTAGATCATATTATTGCAACTAGTCAAAATTATTGGTACCATAACAGCGTAACTTTTTGTTATTGCAGACGTTATGTGATTTCCCATGTACTGGAAGGCCGATGGTGCCACGAGCGAACTAACATCACCCCACGATGCGCTTGTGTTAACCCCCAGGCCATCGGCCTTCCGCCAACTGTTAGCGAAGCTCCTTCTCCCGGCAGGAGTAGAGTTAGCTAACAACAGGACCGACCGGCAGCTGTGTCTGTTCCTCTTCTCGAGGAGCTTCCTGTCAATCTGACACAGTGTGCTCAAGCAGCACTGCCGGTCGGTCCGTACTACCAGACTGAGATGAGCCCGAATGAAGCTTCCATAGTGTGGTTTCCCACACTAGGCACTTCGGTGACCATTGCTCCTCAGGAAGCTTCTGGTGCATCGGGCTCATCTCTCTGGTCGAGAATTATTGTTCGAGCTTTCGCTCCAATTCTTCTCCCAACCCACAATCACAAACGTCTGCTATCTTCCAGAATTCATAAACACTTATGACTTGTGAAAGATACTTACAAACAGAGGTGTGCTAGACTATATCTGAATATGAAACCTGTCCGAACTCGTTTTGCACCATCACCAACCGGCTTTTTACATGTCGGAAACGTCCGTTCCGCACTGTTCCCATGGCTCGTCGCCAAACAAGCAGGCGGCAAGTTCATTTTGCGTATAGAAGACACTGACCAAGCCAGGGAAGTTGAAGGGGCTGTAGAAGTCTTGCACGAAACCTTGAACTGGATCGGCATCGATTGGGACGAAGGTCCTGACAAACAGGGTGAGTTTGGACCATACACTCAGAGTGAACGCCGTGACATTTACCTTGCATGGGCACACAAACTTATCGCGTCTGGCCGTGCTTATGCTGACGTGCGCACCCCAGAAGAACTGACCGCACTCCGCGACCAGGCAAAAGCCGCTAAGAAGCCATTCCTGGCCCGCGAATTTCGTCCAGAAAATCCTCCTACATGGGAACCAGGCATGCCACTGCGATTCCTAAGCGAGCCAAAGGCCTATCAGTGGCATGATGCAGTAATGGGCGACCTCTCTGCAGGCGAGGAAGCTGTTGACGACTTCATTATCCTGAAGTCTGATGGGCTGCCTACCTACAACTTTGCACACATCGTCGATGATGCAGAAATGCAGATCACGCATGTTATCCGTGGCCTAGAATACATCGCTAGCGTACCTAAATACCTGAACTTATACGAAGCACTTGGGGCTGAAGTACCTGTCCTAGCGCATGTGCCACATATCATGGCAGGTGATGGCAAGCGCAAACTCAGCAAACGTGATGGCGCAAAAAGCATCCTTGACTACCGTGACCAAGGATACACTCCTGAGGCAATGCTCAACTTCCTAGCATCTATGGGCTGGAATGATGGTACCGAACAAGAAATCTTTAGTAAGGAAGAGTTGGTTACTAAGTTTAACCTCGACCGCGTCCAACGTTCTGGCGCCAAGTTCGACGAACAGCGCCTGCAGTGGATGAACGGTAGCTGGATCCGCTCACTTGACACCAGTTCTATGTACACCCGTTGTCAAGATTTCTGGCCACCAGAGGCCAAAGATGCAACAGAGGACTACAAGATGCAAGTACTTGGCCTCGTCCAGGAACGCCTCAAGTACTTTGCTGAGCTCCCAGAACTTACTGCATTCTTTTTCCAAGATCTTCCGATCAACCCAGAACTTATCAGTGGCAACAAACAGCTCAGCAAGCTCGAACAATCAGATATTAAGAGCTATCTGGAGCAAGCAAAATCTATCTTAGAACAGAGTGATTTCACTGCAGAAGAGTTAACCAAAGAATTGAACGAGTTATTAGAATCAACTGGTCAAAAGCCTGGCATTTTGTTTAGCCTTATCCGCATAGCAACAACTCAAGCCCCATTCAGCCCAGCCCTTGCTGATACATTGGCGGTACTGGGCAAAGAAACCACCCTCCGCCGCCTCAACGCCCAACTAATCACCCTATAACTAGGCATTGGTTGTTTAATGACCGTTATATGGTAGAATAGTCATTAACTATCAAGGAGTTACTCATGTACGAAGCTGAATACAACAGCCGCAAAAGCGACCATGCCGATTTACTAAGCAACACACCAGTCAACCCAGCTTACTTACTCAGATCTTTGGGTGAAGTATCAGCAGCGGGTGAGACTGCTGCTACATCGGATGATGACGAGATCGGCACAATACGCTACGCTAATGAGATGTACCAGCTATACAGTGGCGCACTTGCGCTCAATAACAGCGGACTTGTACAGCCGCCTCTATCTGAACTCCAGATCCATGGCATCAATCAAGAGATCGAACGGTTATCCGTATTCACCCAAGGTAACGAAGAGACCGGTCCAACAAACGTCGCCGATCGACCTACGTCTGCAAAGAAATAGGATCATGAACCGTGAGTAGAATGCCAGAGTTACACACGGTTGAAACATATCCCATAACGAGTATTAAAGAACAGGCCGTGGCATGGGAGATTCCCGAATGTCCTTTGAGTGCTGATGCACGTAAGCTGCTACTTACCGAATGCCCGGTAGTGGTTGATATGAACCATGTAACAACTATCCCTCGGCTAGAAGCAGACGAGCCATTATCTTTTACCGAAGCTCGAACCGTAGAAGGCTATGACCCCACTACAGTAACTCTCCATCAACCATCAAATGCCCACCAGCGCTCATTTGAACTTCACGGCGAGGCGTTCTCAAAGCCATGGCACGACGAACATGGTAATCGGTATGGTGCGTTTACGCTGAAGGGGAACAACTTTGCCAATCCTGGTGTTATGAGGCATCCAACAGCAGTTAATGAGTTCATTGCGTGGGGGCTCCAAGAAAGCAAAATTATTGAGCGAGTACTCAAAGCGTCTGAAGTACTTCGTGAAAGAAACGTCAGCACTGAATACATCGTTGGTCTTGCAGAACCTCAAGCCTACCCATATGCCCAGCTTGGATACAGTACCACTGCATATGATTTACTGCCGCTTGCTGAATATAGACGACGTATAGTTGACAGTTATTGGAAGAGTTTGCCTAAGCCAGAGCAGTCATTTGACAAGCTCGTGGATATGCAAGGCAAATTCAACGACATGACATTCTACATTTCTATGCGTGCTACTGACAGTGCGTATCGATTTGATGACCTGACCGCGGGCCACAAAACACGACGCCAAGAAGTATATGATGAGATTAATAAACAGTGGTTGCTCCCTGATGAAGAGCCATTATCTGCCGAAAAGCGCGAGGACTGGGCACGCTATATACAAAAATACCTCGCACGACCCTTTGGAGATAACCTAGCGCGGTTGCATGTTGATCTAGCGCATGACTTTTTGCATGGGCTCAATATTACTGCACTTGGAGGCATAGTTGACTTAGATAGTGTGCACGGCGAGCCACTTGGATTTGGGGATGAGCCAATCGATAATGTCGATAGAGCAAAAGATTTCTTGCAAGCTGCAAAGGCTTTATTTACCGCTAGTCCTCTGGAGCAAGATGTCAAAATTACGCGTGATACTGTTTGGGAATTTGCCGTAAGTTATTTTGGCGAAACAAACCTTATAATGGATGATCCTGAAGCCAGTCGGTATCGGATTGCGAGTATTATTACTAACGCTGAGGTAATGGCGGGCAATATCACAACTGATGACAAACTTATATATCAGGCTATTTGCGCGACATTTAGGGAAGCCTACAGAGACATGTATTTAAAATACGATGATGAGTTTAAAACACAAGATGCGGCTTTTCAAGACTTCATTGACATCTATAAAGTTAATCCAGATGATTTGAGCGATTATGCCCCGCTTATGAATGACGACTTCTTGTCAAAAATCTCTGTAGAATTCATAAGCGAAAATATAGATACTATTCAAAATCGTTTCTTCGACGCTTTCAAATATATCTACCGGTGTAAAAATCCGATTACCGACGGTATTACTAGCGAAGTCAAACAACATTTAAAGGCTACTTTCTACAAAGAATGGGAAACCCTTGCCGAGCAGCACATGCCTAAAATGCTGAGAGGTCTGGATAATGAGGCGTTGGAAACCACTTACCATGCACACTGTGATACATACGAACGCAAGTTTGACAAACTAGCTACCTATATTGCGACAAACCTTGTGTCAGAATATTGGGACACAATCACTGAACTCATTGAACCGGAATATGCTATACCTGCTCTTAAGGGTGACACGGACTATAACACTCACGACACCGGTAAGCAGGTGTGGGCTATGACACGTGACGTATCTGTATATGCAGCACTACCGTATCTTGAAAAAATGACGCCACTTGAAAATGTCCAAGCACACACTATTACCTTTAATAAAGATATACCCGCTGGTTTTATAGAAATACAGGACGGCAAGAGTATATATGAAGTTATCACTAACACATCTGTAGGTTCATATATATATGAGGATAAACACCTCCGCTTAGATGTTGAAGGGATACCCTCTGATGAGCCAGCCTATGCACTCATCATCAGACAAGACGACAGTATGAAACGCTATGAGCTCCATATGTTACGCGATCAACGGGCAGCCATATATGACACAGCAAATGATGGCATGCTCTTTGGCGAAGATTATTAGCGGATTTTGAGTTCGGTAGGGTCTGATTGTGGTGGCTGGCCACCGTCTGATGGCTTCTTGCGGCGGGAGCGAGTTCTTTTGCGCTTTGGTTTAGGCTGATCATCACCAACCGTTGGTACTTGTGATGGACGGGCAGTCTGCTCAGCAAGTGTTTCTGGCACAACGGTAGTTACATCTTCTACGTTTTTAAAGACCTGTTTAGGAAGTTTGACTGTGGGGTGAGGTTTAGGCTGCTTAGGTTGGTGCTGTTTGGCAGCCGGAGCCTCGTACCGTTCATGCATGAACGTTTCTATTTTGTCACGGGCAACGGCGTAATTTTGGCGGCTATTAGCCACAATGTAGCTGCTAAAGTCTGGCGGTTCTGGCGGGATAGCCATAGTTGTTGCACTAAAGGCCTGCGCCTTTTCACCAGCAATAGTCATACTGACGACAAAATGGCGGTTGTGCATATGGACCATATCGGACTCCTCGAACTTGGGCTCAAAATATTTGAGCATTACCCGAGCATCATCGGCGCTTGTACGGAACGACACAATGGACCCGACGTTACCAAACACCGCATCTTTGACCTCCATGGACATCTGTGCGATGTATTGGTTCGCAACAGTCAGGTTAAGGGCATATTTACGGGCTTCTGATAGAATCACAGCAAACGAATCTGTGGCAAAGTTCTGGAACTCATCCACGTATAGATAGAAGGGAATGCGGTCGGCCTGAGGCACATCAGCCCGCGACATAGCACCCATCTGTATCTTTGTGACCAACAATGAACCAAGTAGGCTAGCGTTGTCTTCGCCAATTAACCCCCGTGACAAGTTAACAATCAGGATTTTACGGTTATCCATGATCTCACGGATATTGAAGCTGCTCTTTGGCTGGCCAATGATGTTGCGCACAATTGGGTTGGCGGTGAAGGCACCAACTTTGTTCAGTACAGGCGCTACTGCTTCTGCTGCAAACTTGTCATTCCAGCTGGCAAACTCAACATTCCAGAAGTTCTTAACCACAGGGTCCTCGACATAACTAAGGACTTCTTCGCGGAACTTTTTCTCTGTCAAAATACGTGTAATATCCAGCATGGTTGCACCAGGGTAATCCAAAAGCGCCAAAAGACTGTAGCGAAGGATATATTCCAAACGTGGGCCCCATGATTCGAACATACGCTTAAGTACTCCGATCAGTTCTGAACAGGTGTGTGTCTTAAGCGTAGCGTCAGTAACCTCCATGGGGTTGAAAGCAATAGGGAAGTCCACGTCAGCTGGGTTGAAGTACACTACATCTTTCATACGATGTTCAGGGATACGCTTTAAGATGCTCAAGGCATAATCACCATGTGGATCAATCACCGCAAACCCATATGGGCTGTAGATATCAGAGATAGTAAGAAGCTCAAGCATACCCGACTTACCAACACCGGTCTGCCCAATGATGTACATGTGACGGCTACGATCAACGCGGGGCATACCAAACATCGTGTTGTGCCCACGGAAATTGGTGATAGCGATGGGGCTGACCTCATGCATATTCTGCTGCGTGGCAATAGGTAGGGTTGCAGGCGGTTCGGCTGTCTTGGCAATAGCCCAGAGAATATTTGGTGTCTCTACGTTAGTGTGGGGCAGGTGATAGAGACTAGCGACTTCTTCAATGTTTAGTACAAAGCCGCGCTTTCCCATTGCGCGGTTACGATAGAGCTGTACGTCGTAATCGCTAGTAGTAAATGTCTTCTGTGCAAAGCCGTTAAGATAGGTAGTGTTGAACTGTTTGAAGCTGGCGGTGATAGCCTGCATACGCATGCGCGCCTGTGGTGCAGCAATACCTCTATACACAATGCGCACAACGACTTCATATGCCAGCTTATGGGATTTTTCCTCTGCAGCATTAGCCCGAGCAGACTCATGCTCCGCAAGTTTAGGGGCGGTCGTGTTTGTCTCTGGTGGCGCCCATAAAGCACTGAGCATACCAGTGGTACTTGTCTTGCCACCACGAATCTTGCCGGCGTAGGCTTCGCTCTTTTTATACCAATTGTCTTCTGCAGGACGGACGATAACTTGCATCCAAGCTTCTTCGTTGGCATCAAACTGGGCAAGAGTAGCCGTGATGGCAGCCAGGGGGTCTACCTCAAAACTTGGGAAGGTCTTAACCGGCAGAGCCTCATGAGCGGTTAACTTGAGTTCCGTACTAAGAGACACGCCTGCACTATTTACATTCGTAATTGTGTAGTCAGGTACCTCACTAATATGCACGGTGGGGTACTGGGCGTAAATCTGCTCTTCTACAAAGCTCTTGAGGTAGTTAGGCACCCATACATAGAAGCCAATTCGCTTGGCCTTAACCGCAATCTCAAAACTCAGACGTTCACGAATATTCTTAGAGCCCAGGAAGGTAGCATGACTACTAAGTAGTAGCCCATGAAGACTCGCCAACATCTGTTCGGCTGCGAGCTCCTTTTTCTCGTTGGTACGGGGGACCTGTAGTAGTAGAACAGCGCCGTCTACTTCGAGCTCTTGCGACTGTTTTTTAGGAAAAAGCATTACCAATGAATTATACGACGAGACAGAGGTAAACCACAATTAAAAGCAAAAGCTTTATTTGTGCGGCCCAAGAACTTGTTTGAAACACTGCTTACGGCTATTATTAAGAGTATGATTGATGGTATCCAACCCCCTCGGCGATCAGCCGGCGTTAAAAAGACAGCCAAAATAACTCGCGAGGACGAGGCCGTAGAGCCAGCGTTTGTACCACCAGAGGCCGTAGCAGCCGAAGAGACACCAACTGTAAGCCTAGACGAGTCTGTAGAACCCAAAAAGTTTGTTCCGCCTGCCGGTGCAGTAAAGGGCCGTAAGTTCAACCCTGTTGAATGGTTTAAAAACCTCAGTAAAAAACAGAAGATCCTCGCAGTTATAGCAGCGGTAATCGTATTAGCAGGCCTTGGTGGTGGTGCATATGCTCTGTTCAAAAAACCAGCCCCTAAACCAGCTCCAGCACCCGTCGTAGAGAAGAAAGAAGAAGCTCCTAAAGAAGTTCCTATTTACTCACCACTTACTGGCATCGCAGTCACCAAAGAACAAGCCGCACTGCCCGTAACCGGAATCATGATAGAAAACAGCCCTGACTCTCGGCCGCAAGCTGGTCTGAACCAGGCCGGTGTAGTCTTTGAAGCTATAGCTGAAGGTGGCATAACTCGTTTTCTAACCCTATGGCAAGAGGCGCAACCTGACTATGTTGGTCCTGTACGATCCGTACGTGAATATTATGTTGACTGGCTCGAGGGCTTTGATGCGGCAATCGCTCATGTGGGTGGGCCCGGTGGCGCAATACAAAAGATCAAAAATGAAAACGTCAAAGATCTTGACCAATCCTATAACCCCAACTCGTTCAGAAGGGTCAATAATCGTGTTGCACCTCACAATGTATACACAAGTCTTCAAAACCTGATCGATCTGTCTAAATCAAAAGGCTGGACTAGCAGCACCTTTACTGGCTTCCCGCGCAAGGCAGAAAAGCCAAGTGATGCCCCAACGGCGCGTGCTATAGACATCGTCATTTCTGGCCCACTATACAACGTGCATTATGACTATGATCTTGCAACGAACAGTTACAAGCGTTCTGAAGGTGGCAAAGCCCATGTCGATGAACGTTCTAAAGCCCAAATTAGCCCTAAAGTAGTCATCGGCATTGTGGTGCCATACAGCATCCAGAGTGATGGTCTCCACTCTAACTATGGGACAATCGGCAAAGGCAAAGCTTACATCTTCCAGGACGGCAATAGTGTTGAAGGTACCTGGGAAAAGACCAGCGCTAAATCACAGATTGTATTCAAAGATGCGGCAGGCGTAGCTCTCAAGCTAAACCCAGGTCAGACCTGGATCACCGCGACGAGTATCGCCAATAACGTAACGTATAGACCATAGACAAAGAATAAGGCGGGTAGGGTGGACCACTTTAAGAAGCTTGAGAACCAGATACAGTCCCGGATTCTGGGCTCATATATTCTGGTGTTCGCCGTTACATTTGGAGTAGTGTGGCTCGCCGCATTTGTCTTTTTACTACCAAATGTTGTGGCAGGAAGCATTGGTGTCGTAGTTGGTGGCTTCATGACACTGCTTTTAGCTAAACTCATGACCAACGCCGCCCTTGAACCCGTTAAGGCTATTTGGCAGGCAATATTGCACATTGATCCAGATCACCAAGGGACGCCGGCTCCGGACCTGAACAAGCTCAAGATCGGTCGAGAACTCGTTACTAGCCTTGTCTTAGAGGTCTACCAGTTTGCAAGCCAGCAAAACAGCAAAGAACTTATTGATCACCGTAAAGAGATCAGTCAGGCAGCTAATATCGTAGAACACCTGCCGTTACCACTCTTTGTATTTAATAAACAGATGCAGGTCACCAACGCCAGTTTATCTGCAATTGAATACTGTAAGATTGAGAGCTCGGAACTATTTGGCAAACCAATATTTGACAGCTTGAGGCTTGAATTTGCTAGTGAATTGACGCTTGATGCCTGGGCAGCTGACTGCCAGCAAAACAAAGTCACCGACACAGCGTACTGGGAGCGTGTCCATGTATTATCTAAGCTCGACAACAGCTTAATGAAACAGTGTGATATTGCCGCATCTTATAACCGCGACAACACCAGTGGTACGGAATTTATTGTGACATTATTTGACCGCACCGAGCGTTACAATACCGACGATGACTCACTTGGCTTTGTGGCACTAGCAGTGCACGAACTCCGTACGCCAATAACCATGCTTCGCGGCTACATAGAGGTGTTTGAGGACGAACTAAACGACAAGCTGGATGATGAGCTGAAATCATTCATGATGAAGATGGACGCCAGCGCTAAGCGCCTCAGCGGCTTTGTGAGCAATATATTGAACGTCGCTCGTGTAGAGAACAATCAACTTGTCCTACATCTAACAGAGGAAGACTGGCCTGATGTGCTCAAAGCCAGCGTAACGGACGCCGAGCTACGAGCCAAAGTCCATGGCAAAACCATTGAATTCACTATTGATAAAAACCTGCCTAAGGTTGCAGTCGACCGTGTCAGCATCTACGAGGTTATGAATAATCTGCTCGAAAATGCCATTAAATACAGCGGTGAATCAGAGCGTATTGTCGTAACAGCGTCCCTCGATAAAGACGGCAATGTATCGACAACCGTTCAAGACTTTGGTGGCGGTATTCCAACCAGTGTATTACCCAACTTATTTGAAAAGTTTTCTCGTAACCACCGTACTAAATCCCAAGTCAGCGGTACAGGGTTAGGGCTCTACCTTAGTAAATCAATTGTCACCGCACATGGTGGACAAATAACGGCATCGTCGAAAGAGGGCGAAGGTAGTACATTTGGCTTCACATTACTGCCATACGCCAAATTGTCACAGGAAGAAAAAGACGGCGCCAATAAGGAAATTACCCGTAGTGCCAACGGCTGGATTAAAAACCACTCCCTATATCGGCGATAAATGATAGGATAAAAGCAATGGATGATACACAAGTTACCCCCAATGGCATCAAAGTACTCGTTATAGAGGATGAGCACTTCATTAGCGAGCTGTACACACGTGCGCTCGGCAAGGCCGGTTATGAGAGCAAGGTCGTCGTTGACGGGGAAGAGGGTCTAAAAGAAGCTCAAACTGATACTTATGACGTTATCCTACTAGATATCATGATTCCAAACCTGACCGGATCAGAAATCCTAAGTCGCCTCCGCGCGCCAGATGCCAAGCCTATTCGTGCCAAAATCATTATTGCTACTAACCTGGAGCAGGGTGAACAGGGTCGCGCAGCAGTAGAGCAAAAAGCCGACGGCTACATAGTCAAAGCGGAAATGACCCCACGGCAATTAGTCGAATTCCTCGACCAATTCCACCTCGAAAACCGCAAATAATTTCACTTTTCGTCCTTTTGGACTCGTCAGTACGACTTACATTCGTATAAGTGATATTACAAGAAGGAGGTGGTGTTTGGCGTGCGTGGGGCACCAGATTCTGCTTTCGCAAGAAAATGATGCCCCACGCAGAATGACTCAGTTGAACGTGATGTTCAGGTGGCCGGTACGGCGACGAGTGCTGTAGTAGCCCTCGAAGGTACCACCGCGTGCGGTGATGCCGTTGGCGTGTGCCTGAGTGGGGTAGTTGCCCTTGATGATCCAGCTTTCACCAGAACCGTCTTCAGCAGCAATACCCGTGACCTGGAGAAACTCCTCCGAGATTGCCGGGTCGCCACGCAGCGCCTCGGAGTGTCCCTTCACACGGAAGAGCTTCACGACGCGCATGCCATCATTGCCGATCATGCCGATCAACGAGAGCTGCTGGAACAGGTCGAACTTGTTGTCACCATCGGTGATCACGAACTTCTCTACGGTAGACACCAGTCTACTCCTTCTTGTAAAGTGTCATGGTTCTAGAGCCAGACCTCTGTTACTTAGCCTAAGCCAAATCACTTATCACCAGATAAGAATATCCCTAAGGATTAACAATTATTATAGCAAAATTATGTAGTTTTGTCAATGTTGCAGACTCTGGTAATAAGCATATAATTAAGAGTAGCCACGTGGAGACTGGGCAACCTTTCTTTACGGACTTATACAACTTTTGGCAAGCATCCTTCGGGCTCTGTGCGCCACATATACAACTCAGCTTCACCTGTAGATACATCACGAACGGTTGATTTATCTCTAGCAGGCAGCTACAACCTATAACCCGTTCCATCTGAATACCACACCAGATGTCTTTTGTTTTAACTAAAGAATTACCAGGAGTTGTATATGACACTTAACCAAGAAATTACTGTAACAGGCTACTACTTTACTAAAGGCAAGAGCTTCCCCAGCCGCGTGCAGTTCGGCGAAGACGAACTAACCTTTGCTGAAATCGGACTTCGCTGCCTCGTTAACAAGGGCCAAGGGTTAATCGAAATATTTACCATGTCTGATGGGCGCGACAACTACACAATTCGCCATGAACGCGCCAATCACCACTGGACACTACTATCTAAGCGGGCAATGGCGTAATGTACCACGACAATATTCCAAAAGATGCGGGGATCTCAATCCATACCGGGTTCCCAAACCCAGCTATTGACGCATCGCTCAAGGACTTGGATCTTAACCAATTACTCATCAGCCATAGCGCTGCGACCTACTTCATGGAGATAGAAGGCAACAACTGGAGGTCCTTGGGCATCTTCAATAGTGACCTGGTTATCATCGACCGAGCTATGAGCATACAACCAAATGATATCGTCGTCTGGTGGCACGAAGACGCCTTTACACTTAGCCATCTACACCAAGTCCCCAAAGACGCCGTTGTTTGGGGCGTCATCACCGCTACAATCCATCGGTTCAAGCAGGTAACCAGATGAAACAACCACAAGTTCTAGCCCTCATTGATTGCAACAACTTCTTTGTCAGCTGCGAACGGCTATTTCGGCCGGACCTTGAAGGCAAGCCAGTTGTTGTACTGAGCAGTAATGATGGCTGCGCTGTGTCACGTAGTAACGAGGCCAAGGCAATTGGCATTCCTATGGGTGCTCCCGTATTTAAGTACCGCGATGTTATGGAGCGACACAGTGTCGTGAAGTTCAGTGCAAACTTTGAACTTTACGGCAATGTGTCGCGTCGTATTACCGCACTCCTGACATCTATAACGCCTCGTATCGAGATCTACTCCATAGACGAGTCATTCCTGGACCTCAGCCAGCTACCAATCACCGATTACGAGGCGTGGGGCAGTGAGGTCCGTGAGCTGATTCTCAAATGGGTTGGCATTCCTGTTTCCGTTGGTATTGCACCAACCAAAACACTCGCCAAATTGGCTAATTTATCCGCTAAAAAGAACCCAGAGCTAGGTGGGGTATTATCACTTGTGAAAAGTCGTGAAAAGTCCGACACTCCAGATATAGATGTAGCCAAAACCTGGCAATATCTGGAGAGAATGCCCGTAGGGGATATCTGGGGTATCGGTTGGCGCCTAGCGCCCAAAATGAGGGCAGAGGGCATCAGTAATGCACTCCATATGGCATGTGCCAGGCCGCAGCGAGCCCAACAGCTAATGGGCATTCATGGCAGGCAATTAGTCGCCGAATTAAACGGCACCAGCTGCTACCCTCTAGAATTAGAAGGCAAATTACCCCAAAGCATTGCCTCGACCAGAACCTTCGGCGAAGACACGAGTGACCCGTATGCCATTGAAGCAGCCCTAGCCACCTTCGTGACAACTGCCAGTTTTAAACTACGACGTAGCCAACAAATGACCAAACGCATAACCCTATTTGCCACTACCAACAAACACAAACCTGGCTATACCAGCTGGTGGCGTGAAGTACGATTAGACCAACCTACGGCGGATCCCGGCATACTCATCGCAAAGGCGAGAGAAGCATTCCATGAATTCTATAGTCCACAGATCATGTACCACCGAGCAGGGATCACACTCCATGATTTTGTACCTGACAGCCAGCTACAAACTGATTTACTGGGTACTATCAATTCAACTATTCACGATAGATCAAAAGACCGAATGCTAGCCTTTGATGCCATTAACCAGCGATATGGTAAGCGGACCATCCGGATGAGCTCAGAGCTGATGGCAAGTCAATGGAAGCCCAAATACCAACTCCGCAGCCCCCGCTACGTCAGTCGGTGGAATGAATTACCGCAAATAGCATCAACTTACTCAAGTGGCCGCAAGTGAATACTGGCAGCGTCAAGATTGTCACCCGACGTTTGCGCACGACTTCCACAGATTCCAACTATATACTCAAAGCCTTCCTTTTGAACACGGAGCTTTAACACACCAGAACAGTCTGAAAGCCGTTGTGTCATGTCATAACGCTCTTTGTCGATAGCTTCATCATTCTGGTCCATGGTTTCAGCAATATTGTGGCGTAAGTGTGCTTCGAAACCAGCAATTTCTTCACCAACAATATCACTGGATAACCCAATAGCGTCACTTATTAGATCTTGCATAATGTCAGGCGTACCTTCCATTGCGATGGCTGCAAGAGCTTTAAACTGCTCGATACGGATATCGCTCAATCTGACCCGTTCCAGAGCAGCTAGTAAACCTGGGCACTTGAGGCAACGCACAGGTATCTCGGGTAGAAGGTGTTTCTCTGAAAGATTCATAGATTGCATATTATATAATTTATTATATCTGGTGTCCACAGAGTAGCTTGTCATGTGTACAATCTGTTAAAACACATAAAGGTATTGCTTATTTTAGTATTTTATGTTATTATAACGCTCGTCTTCGTTAATATAACGTTGATGCACCCGTCATGGTCCAAATTGGATCAGACACCACAATCAGTTCAGAAGGGAACACTCGTGAAGCGCAAGCTCATGATCGTCAGCGCGTTCGTCCTTTGCTTCGTCGTCGGCATCACCCTCATGGGGAACACCGCCGCCAACGCCAAGGGCAAGCCCGCACCGGCCACCGACCCGTCATCGCTCGTCGCCAACGTGTACATCAACTACTCGCAGGACTACAACGGCAACTTCGTCGTCTACGCCAGCCAGTTCGATCACATGGAGGCCACTGAGTGGGGCTCCTACCCGGTGTTCGAGCCCTGCGCTCCGGAGGTCTGCGGCACGCTGGTGATCAGCCACAAGGGCAAGACGCCGACGCTGACGCTGACGCTGTCCAAGCTCGCCACCGAGACACTCGTGTCCGGCAGCAAGAGCTACAGCAGCCCGGACTACTCGCAGTACCACTACTACACCTGGGACGGCTCGTCCATCCCGCTGGTGCGGAAGTTCAAGGACTCGGGCAAGCCCGTCTCCGTACCGCTGCAGTACGCATCGATCAGCCTGTACCTCGAGGGTGCTCCGGTACCCCCGTCGGGCTCGTGCTGCAAGTGATGTTCTGACGTCGTGGGAGGCAACACCTCAACAGGAGTTGCCTCCCACGGCTCACATCACCCCGCACGCACCACAATCCCTTCTGAACTATTACACTTTGATTTTTTGCCAAAGAACCCTAAAAGGGTTCTTTTTTTATCAAGCAAAACTAGTATGGATCAAAGAAAGTTACAGGGTAGGTGTAGGCAGAAACTCGCGCGCCACTCGAACTTATAACGCCAGAAATGGTCACAGAGTATGTTCCACTCCTTGAGTAGCCAGTTGGCATATTCCAGACAACAGTTGGTCGATTTTCTGCTGTAGTGCGTGCGACGAGAGTGATTGGTACTCGTACACCGTTATGCGTTACAGTCACACTTGCGGATTTAATATTGTAACCCTCTAAGGTAGAGATGGACCAATGTCCCTCTTTCGGGTCCGAGGAGCCAGTTAGTAAGCCATAAAGCTCGTAGCCCGGTGCTAATGGAGATGGGAAATAACCTCGTGACGGCCATAAGACCCAACGTGGGTCATTATTAGTACTGTCGGTGCTGAGATTCAATACTTGTACCACTCCTGAAGTTTTTGTCACTCCAAATGCAAAAGTATTAGCATCAGGGTTAAAAAGCCATTGCCTGTGCCCAACTAGGTCGTTACTACTACCAGGCTCAGCCAACATTTGCGTAATCATGTTAACGGGCGTAGTTTCAGGAAAAACAGCAGCAAGGTTTGATAGACGTGATGTCACATCACCATTTGTGGCGTAGCACCGCCATGTACCTGGAGGATAGTGCGATAAAGCACCTCTGTCATAATTTGCAGCCTGCATCAATGCCGCTCTCTGTACATTGGCCTGTGCCGTACTAGTTAAAGACACCGCTGTTACAGGAACCAGATCATTTAATTCGCGAGCAAAGTTAGTTACCTGCAAAGCAGCAGATCGAGCAGCAGATGTTATGCTTCCTGGCTTACAGTCAGAGACTGAGCCCGTCCAACCAGATCTTACGGCAGCATTCGCTGCCACCATAGTTTGGAACTTAGAGTTTACTTCACTCTTGCTATATACGTTTATGCCAGTTGCTGTTAATGCATGGCTGTTACGTAACATGACATAGCTACCAATGCCACCTACTGCAATAATCGCCAACACTGCAATAAATAGTTCCATGTGGCCGAAGCCTTTTATATTGAGTTTCTTGAGATGTTTCATGAAGTTTTTCACTTTTTCTACTTATGGTTAGAGCGTAACGCTGTCTTACACCCCTGTCAAGTAATGAGCGGTGGAGGTCAACCTTACATAACATACAGACGACCACTGCAGCTCTAAGCCTCTTAACAGATGTAATAGGCGCTAATACTCATATGCTCGAAAAAAGCCCAGCGAAAGCTGAGATTATTGCGTAGTGACCGCGCGGGGAAAGTGCACGTCTACAGCCATGCTCGGAATAAACTCCTGCGCATGGCTTGGATGACCGAACCCCTGCGGGCTTCGTGTTCGCTATGCGAACTAACCAAAACAAAAACCCCAGACTAGCTGGGGCACTTGTTTTGGTGATCTCGAGGGGAATCGACCTACCTTCGGCAGGCCCGAAACTACGTCCTTGAAAACCAGTTTTCAAGAGTAGGTTTCCTTGCGAATTGCCACAGGCAATTCTCACCCTATTACCAGCCGGCAACAGGCGTTTGATTCCGCAATAACAGTAAAAAAGGACCACCTGATGGTGATCCTTTTTTACTGGTGATCTCGAGGGGAATCGAACCCCTATTGCCAGGATGAGAACCTGGCGTCCTAACCGTTAGACGACGAGACCATGTTGTTGTAAGACCGAAAAATCATACCATAGAAGTCATCAGGGGTCCAGGGGTGAGAAAGACTAAATGTGTCTACACTGATACTGTTGTATAAAATGGTAAATTATTGTATTATTCGCAATCAGCAGTTTCCACTAGAACCTATCTGAGGATGTGAAGGCTATGCACATTTTGAAGTGGTGCACCGTCGTGATCGTAGCGGTGATCTTCATCGCATGGTTCATCGACGCACGCATGAAGAAGACATTCCGCAAGCAGGCAGATGCCTGGCTCGAGGAGCGCACGGCAGTTCGCGAGTCCGGTAACACACAGCAGATCCTGCAGTTCCTGGACTCCAACCCGGTACCGGCTGGCAGTAAGCGGTTCGGTGACATCAGGCTGGCTCTCGGCGCGCACAAGCGTCTCTGCGAGGAGCTCAAAGACGAGATCAAGCTCGGGAAGCGTCGCAAGTACAACGCAGGCAGGGTCAACAAGATCAAGCTGATCGACTCGATCGACGAGCAGTACAATGCGTTGATCAACATCGGTGAACTGCGGTTCGGCCAGATGGTGGATGGTTATCGGTATTCCGACAGAGTCGTTCTTAATCCCAAGGACGCCGAGTGGATCACCGCTGAGCTGACCAAGCTGGCCGCCGCCAAAGCAGCACGCTTGCTAGCTGCCGCCGAGAACGGTGACCAGGGAGCGTTCATGGAACTCCATGAGTTCACCCGCAAGAGTTCTGATACATGGGCTAGCAGAGAGGAGTACATTCGACAGACGATGGGCAAGCCCTACGAGACACCACCCAACTGGGACGAGCTACTGGTCCGTTTCTACGAGAACCCCACGGTGAACCAGTTCCGTTGCCAGGTAAGTCCCTCGGCTTACGGTGATGCCGGCATCAGCACGATGGCTGCTCAGGCTCTTCGCAAGCGCAATCTCGTAGTGCTCCGTTACATCATGGTGCGCTGTGCAACTTACGGGGGTTACCGCGCTGAGCTGGGTGACGTCTTGTACGCCGAGATCGTCAAGATGGCCGATCAGCTGTACACCGAGCTGAAGACCAGCTCCACCTGCACCACCACAATTTCATAAGCCCGTGCCCTTAGTAGAGCCCGACCCGGAGGAGTGTATTCGCCTTCGGCGAATATGTTCCTTCGGGTCGGGCTTTATTAATTTGTATCCTTTTTGAGGCCGCAAAGCAGTGGTATAACCCTAGTGCTTACCGTATACTACTAACAAGCGTACGTGTTGGAATCTCCTCGGGTGGGGACCACAGGTGCTTAAAAAGCATATGCAATCAGTCAACGACAAATGGTACATAGGGTATAGATGGGCAACACTTATAACAAGTGCTCTGCTTTTGGTCGTTGCCGCTCTGTCTTGGTGGATGCCTGATCTTGTAAAGATTCTTGGCATACAAAAAGGTGACATCACGTACTTCAGCGGCATCGTAGCCGCATGTTCAATCGCATACGGAGTATTAGTCTATGACCGTATGGCATCCAAAACCACTCATTGGGAGGCTATGCTCCTGCTGGTCATGATTCAAGCGACAGTGGTTTTGAGCGTAGTGCAGACCACCGGACAAATGAGCTCCTACTTCCTCATATGGTGGGGTGTTATGTTGCTGCTTGGTGGCATGTTTGGAGTATATGGATCGTCGGGCTCGGCTTTCTTAACCGTGATGTATTTTATCCTCTCATCGACCGATACCGCCGGTAAGCCTCATTACACGGTTGAGGGTGGTGTTGTACTTGGGGCGCTCCTTTTCCTAAGTATAATCAGTCAACTTTTTTGGCGACGCCACTATACCGACCAGGACAGTGCCCGTGTCGCTAACTTGCGTGGGCAGCTCAAGACTAACCAGCAACAGTCAGAAATCCTCGTGGAATCCCTCACGGACGGTATTTTGTTACTCGACACCGAGGGTGCTATTAGTCTTATGAACCCAGCGGCTGCTACTATGACTGGCTGGCATGTCGAGGACGGTATCGGCACAGACTATAGGTCAGTTGTAACACTCAAGAATGAAGATGGCAGTGATATCGCAGCCACCGAAAACCCTCTGACGAAAATTTTCGAAACCAAAGCCGCAACTACTAAAACTCTCCAGCTTATCAGTCGAGATGGCAAACAAATGGTCATATCATTGGTGACTTCGCCAATAGTAAATCCTAAGACCGAGGAACTGGCCGGAGCCGTGGCCGTAATACGTGACATTAGCGTTACTCACCAGTCCGACAAGCAACGAGCTGAGTTCATAAGTACTGCTAGCCACGAAATGCGTACACCCGTAGCCGCTATCGAGGGCTATCTGCAGCTTGCGCTTAATGAAAAAGTGGCAAAGGTAGACCCCAAGGCACGTAGTTTCCTGGAAAAAGCTCTTGATTCCACACACCACCTCGGACAGTTATTCCAAGACCTTCTCACAAGTGCTAAAGCAGAGGACGGTCGTCTAGTCAGTCACCCATCTGTCGTGGAACTAGGCGCCTACTTGGAGGCCTTGGCCGAAACATTCAAGTTCTCCGCAGACAAGAAAGGGCTGTTAACCGACTTTATTTTTGGCAGTAGTAAAGATGGTGTTGGTAGTCAAGCAGGTGAGCACGTAGTCCGGCCGCTATATTACGTTAATGTTGACCCTGACCGCTTACGTGAAGTCATTACCAACTTATTTGATAATGCCGTTAAGTACACGCCCTCGGGCAAAATATCGGTCGGCCTAACTGGCAACAATGAGGTTGTGCAATTGTTCGTAAAAGACACTGGGCCCGGTATCCCACCAGAGGACGTTCCGCACCTCTTCCAGAAGTTCTACCGCGTCGATAACTCAGCCACTCGTACCATTGGTGGTACCGGACTGGGCCTGTTCATATGTAAGAAGATTATTGAGATCTATAAAGGCCGTATTTGGGTAGAGAGCACTGTTAACAAGGGCAGCACCTTCTATATCAACCTACCACGCCTCACAGCACAACATGCTACGGAGCTCAAGACAAGCCAGGCAACAGCTAGCGAACCAGAGCCAATTAGTTCACTAACTACACCGGTCTAACATGATATGAAGCACACCTCTCGCTTGAGTCAGATTGTGGACGATCCTGAGGAACGTAAAGGAGCCGTACTGAAGTACGGTGACTGCGTACCGGAGGGATTGGGTGCAATCTGGCCAAGAGGCAAGCAGATCTTGGGCTCTGCCCGAGAACAGATTGCCGCCGAGAGGCGTGCTTATGATACAATGACAAGCATAAGAACAAACAATCAAATTAACGGATAATAGAGGGCACTATTCATGGCAAAAATCATGCTCGTCGAGGACGACAATAATCTACGCGAAATCTATGAAGCGCGTCTGCTTGCAGAGGGCTACGAGATCGTTGCAGCTAAGGACGGGGAAGAAGCACTCGCGCTAGCCGTCAAGGAAAAGCCAGATCTCATTATTTCTGATGTCATGATGCCTAAAATCAGTGGTTTTGACATGCTCGACATTCTCCGCAGCACCGCAGAAACTAAGAATACAAAGGTTATTATGATGACCGCACTCAGCCAGGCAGAGGACAAATCTCGCGCCGACAAGCTTGGTGCCGACCGATACCTGGTCAAATCACAGGTAACCCTTGAAGACGTTGCTAAGGTAGCACATGATGTACTTACGGGAGAGAATCCAGCTACCAGCGCCCCGGCTGCTCCGACTGTAACCGAAACGCCCGTTCCAAGTGCACCAGTAGATACACCTGTTGCTGCAGCTCCTGCGGAACCCCAAGCAACACCAACAATTCCTGTAACGCCACCCGCTCCGGACCCTGTGACACCCGTCATTGAAGAACCCGTTGTAACACCTCCTGCTGACCCAGCAACACCGCCCGAAACACCTGTCGCACCGACCCCAGAGCCAGTGGCCACTCCAGAAGTAAGTGCACAACCGGAGTCACCAGTCGAAACACCTGTAGCAGAGTCAACCCCCGAGGCCCCAGAGGTATCTACCGAAACATCGCCAGAGCCCGCTGGTGTTAAGAACGATCTGAGTCAAACAACCGCAGAGGAAGAAAAAGCCATCGAGTCACAGATTAGTGCTATCTTTGCAGAACCCGTAACAGCTGATTCCGAACAGCCTCATACAGAAACACCCCCACCTGACATGTCTGAGCCTGGCAGTGCACCATCCACAGAAGCTACTGCAACACCACCTGCGTCAGAGCCGGTCGTAGAGCCATCAGCTCCGCAAGTTGTTGAAGCGCCAGTAAGTACAACAATCCCCGTAACAGAAACCATAGAACCAACCGAACCTGCAGTCGCACCAGAACCAGCACCTTTTGAGCCAGCTCAAGAAGCAAACCCTGGTTCCGTACCCGTTATGGGCAAGAAGGTAATCCAGCCTATCAGTGACATGAGCAAAGGTCCAGACATCAACGAGTTGCTACAAAAAGAAGGTGAAAATGCAGCTGTACCTTCAGCTCCGGCCACTTCAGTTGTTTCTCCTGGTGGGCAAACTACCATCCCAGTAACCACTGACGCAGGTCCAGAAGTCGCACCAGAACCAAAGCAGCCTGGTAACGTCATTAGTCCCGGCGATATAGCGCTGTAATGAGACACCCATTCTGGGTTTCTCATCGCGCTAGCAAAAAGGCGTGACTTTTTGTTGGGCTGCTCTTCCCAGCCAGTAGTAGTCTGCTAGTTAATATGGCAGCTCTTCTGTATCCTTAGAGGATGCGAATTAATAAATACATTGCCCTAGCCACAAACCTCAGTCGTCGCGGAGCCGATGCTGCTATCGCCGACTACCGTGTTGGCATAAACGGTAAAACTGCTCAAATGGGCAGTGAGGTAACTGACACCGACGTTGTGACCCTTGACGGCCGCGTTATTACACCTCCTGTCAATAGAGTGACTATCATGCTCAACAAACCACCTGGATACATCGTCAGTAAAGACGGGCAGGGTGGCGAGACAATTTACGATCTACTACCATTTGATTACGAGCGGCTCAACCCGGTAGGCAGACTCGATAAAGATTCATCAGGTCTGTTGCTACTGACCAATGACGGCGATCTGGCTCAAGAGCTAACACATCCCAGTCACCAGAAGCGCAAAGTCTACGAGGTAACGTTAGACAAGCCCCTCCAGCCGTTGCACCGGCAAATGATAAGTGATCATGGGCTTAAACTAGAAGACGGACTCAGCAAGTTACAGCTTGAGCGGCTACACGACGGCAATGACTTAGAGTGGAAAATCACCATGAGCGAGGGCCGCAACCGCCAAATCCGCCGTACCTTTGGCAGTCTCGACTATGATGTACGAGCACTCCATAGAACATCATTTGGCAAATATATGCTCGGTAGCCTAGAAAGCGGCACTTACAAAGAAATCCAATAGGTTGTTTAAGCAATCTATACTACTTATTTTTGATTAGTCAATAGTCTCCACATCTGTTATACTTACAACAATGAGTAAGAAGTTACCGATTATCGCCATCGTTGGCCGTGCCAACGTTGGTAAGTCCAGCCTGTTCAACGTCATCCTTGATCGACGTGAGGCTATTATCGCGCGTGAAGCGGGGACAACCCGTGATTCGTTGTGGGCAAAGGCAGAGTACAACGGCCAGAACTTCTGGATAGTAGACACCGCTGGCATGAAGGACGCTGAGGATGACTTCGAACTAACAATTCAAGAACAAATTGGCGAAGCCGCAGCTGCAGCCGATGTTATCTGGGTAACGATTGAGGCCGACACGCTTATCACTGAAGAGGACCGCCGCGTTGCTAAAATGGCTCTCCGAACAAAGAAACCAGTATTCCTCGTAGTTAACAAGGCTGACAAGGCCAAGAAAGCCGTCCCCGAAGATTATCAGCGGCTCGGCATTAAACCAATTTTCCTAACTAGTGCCACGCAAAGCACTGGTGTAGACATGCTGCTTGGCTCTTTGCTCGACATTATTCCTAAAGCCGTCCAGGAAGACGATGACGATCGCCTGTGTGTTGCACTATTGGGTCGCCCAAACGTCGGTAAATCAAACCTGTTTAACTCACTCGCTAAGAAACAGCAGGCAATCGTAGCTGACCGTGCTGGAACCACTCGTGATATTAACCGTACCTCTGTTAAGTTCGAAAAGCGTGAAGTAGAATTGCTCGACACCGCTGGTATTCGCCGAAACGGCAAGATAGAAACAGGAATTGAGCAGTTTAGCGTGCTCCGCTCATTGGCTGCTATTGAACAAGCCGATATTTGCCTCTTCCTGATGGATGTCAATGAGCTCAACACCGCTCTAGACCAAAAGATTGCCGGTATGATCAAAGAAGCAGGCAAGGGTCTGATTTTTGTTGTTACAAAATGGGACAGCGCAGATAAAGACCCCTTTACCCGCGACCAACTAGCTGCCGAGATCCGCCGAACTTACGACTTTATCCCATGGGCACCACTCATCTTTACCAGCGCCGTTACCGGACAGAATGTTACCAAGATTTTTGAACTAGCTATGGAAATTGATCAGGAACGACACAAACACATCAAAACAAATGAGCTGAACCGTTGGCTCAGTGAAATCATCAACAAGCACCCGCCAGCCGGGCTCAAAGGCCGCCTACCGAAGCTCAACTATATGTTGCAAGAAGAGGGCAACGACGCCCCAAACTTCAAGATTTACGGCGCGCACACCAAATTGCTCCACTGGAGCTACAAGCGATACATGGAACGTGAACTTCGCCAGAAGTTTGGTTTTAATGGCACAGCTATAAAGTTCTGGTTCTTTGAAAAGCATGTCACACACAAGCACGGTCAAAGCCCGACTAAAGCAGAAGGCAAATCCGACTTGCAGCGTTTCATCGCTGACAAGAAAGCCCGCGCCGGCAAGGGTCCTGCTCGCCCTAAGCGTAGCCAAAACAGCCAACCAGAGTAAAAACAGGAGAAGAGAACAGGGACAAGGGCTATTTATGCCCCCTTATCTCTATTCTCTTGGCTCTTATCTCTTTATTAGCTATGCTAATACCCATGGCATTATTCCAAAAACGACCTGATCTAGGCTCCAACCTTCCCGTATACTCACTTGGTCTTACAAAGACAGTCTTAATCGTGGGCCTTGGAAATGTGGGCAAAAAGTATGATGGCACTCGCCATAATATTGGCTTTGCAGCTGTGGATGAGCTGGCCGCTAGACAAGATTTTGAACCCTGGGTAGAGAAAAAAGACCTCAAATGTCTCCTCACAACCGCGACTATCGGCGATTGTCGAGTTATCCTGATCAAACCAACCACATTCATGAACCTCAGTGGGGAAGCCGTTCAGGCCGTCGGTCACTTCTATAAGATACCCGTGACGCACACGTTGGTCGTCCACGACGAACTCGATATTCCATTTGGCCAGATTAGAACCCGCATTGGCGGCTCAGCAGCAGGGAATAATGGCGTTAAGTCAATCATCCAACATCTAGGCGAAGATTTTGGCCGCGTACGTATAGGTATTCAAGCAGATACACCTATGGAGGCCTCTGATTTTGTACTAGCCAAATTCAGCAAAGAAGAACAGACAGAACTGCCAGCACTACTAAAAGAGTCCACAGCCATCCTCACCGAATACATCCACGCTGGAGCCCTACTTCAAGAGACCCGCAGCTTCTTGATCTAAATTTGTGTCATGACCCTGTGTAAGTAAATGTGTATTTGTATATTCTTCAGGAAAATACTCCTGCTCTAGTGTCACCAAATCGTCAAAAGCTCTTTGTAGAACGTCCTCTCGTCTTGATATCTTCATACCCTTAACAATGGATGAAGCACGTACTATTACTTGTACTTCACGATTAAATGCCAACAACTCATGGATGCTCTTTTTTATGACAAACAATTCAGAGACAGGCATTCGTCCAAGTATCCGAGGCAAGCGCATCGCATCACACTCCTCTTGGTTGAAAGTTATCAGCTCGTTCTCTTTATCAAACTCCATACCTATCAGTATTAACCACGTCCGTATAATTAACAGTAACCTCACGCAAGGTAATAAGGTGATAATCCTCACATGTCGTAATTGTGGCTAAGGATACCGGATCAACTAAAAAGAGCCTGCAGAGGGGGTGGGCACCGCTGCAGACTCATTTCAGGGCTCGAGACATGCTCAAGCCAGGAATACACCCTTCAACCCACCCGAGCGAAACATCATCACCTAACAATAGTGGCGTGTGTCTACTTACGTAATCATTTAGATTCGCTTTGATCGGGAGCCGGGGGCCTTGTCGAAACAAGGTCCGGGGATCTGTTAAAGGGATTAGTTTGTTTTAGAACGTCTAGCGATAAATCACTAGAGCAAAGAGTAAGTGGAGGGTAACAACTTATGATTGGCGCGCTCTAAAACAATCTAACGTTAACGTCGTAAAGACGCTAATGCTAAAATGGGGGTTATAAGGTGCGAAAGCGCTTTACAGCACTTACGAGTTGCAATTCTAGCAAATATGTTTCGTTATGTCAATACTTAAACACTTAATATGAACAAAGTCAAGACGCTTACGCTAAATTCACCCCTGTTTCCGGAGCAGCTTCAGCATATAGCTGATCCGCCCCGGCAATTATATTATTTAGGCGATCTAGAGAATGCTCTCAACAAACCGCGCCTGGCTATAGTAGGGAGCCGTAAGGTATCTGCCTATGGGAAATCCGTCACTCTCAAATTGGCCAGAGAGGCCGCAGAGCAGGGTATTGCTATTGTCAGTGGGCTTGCGCTCGGTATTGATGGGTTAGCCCATCAGGCGGCCTTAGAAGCAGGCGGATTGACCATAGCCGTATTACCTAGCGGTCTTGATAAAATCTATCCTGCAAGTCACCACAACCTTGCAGAACGTATTCTAAAACAAGGTGGGGCGCTTATTACCGAGTTTCCCTTCGGTACGCAACCGTTTAAGATAAACTTCTTGATCAGAAACCGCATTATCTCTGGCATCAGTGACGCTGTACTGATAACGGAGGCAGCCGTCAGGAGCGGGAGCCTCAACACAGCCCGTCATGCCCTAGAGCAGGGTAGAGATGTTATGGCAGTACCCGGCAATATCACCAGCGAGCTGTCTGCTGGTACAAATAACCTTATTAAACTTGGCGCCACCCCTGTAACGGAGATCCGAGACATCTTGGCAGCTATGGACCTAAAGCAGACGGGGAAGAAGACCGCCCCTATGGGCAGCAGCCCAGAAGAAAGCGTTATTATAGAACTCCTCGTTAGGGGTGTTAGTGATTCAAGTGAGTTATTGCATCATAGCGAACTGACTCCACCAATATTCAATCAAACGCTCACCATGCTGGAAATAACAGGTAAGGTCCGGCCTCTTGGTGCAGGACACTGGGGTATTGTCTAATGTGGTTATTCGACTGGTTATTCCCGACGAGTAAACACGACCGCAAAATGTGCAAAGATAAGGTTCGCTACGCAAACGAGCCCGCAGCACTCCAAGCTATACGGAATATCAACCCTGAGCGGAGCAAAAACAAGCCAAACCGAGCCTACAAATGCCCTATCTGCCGTGGCTATCACTTAACACGTGCGCCCAAACGGTAATACAGACTTTTACAGATATAATTCAGTATAAATACTCTTGCTTAAATAAGCAGATTGTTTTATACTTGATAGGTTTTGTTGACGGTTTGAGAACATTTTTCTCACCTCCAAAATGCACATTTGACAAGTAGATTGAGCCGCACAAAGCGAGGCATCGGACCATGGGTGGAAATGGTTCGTTTTCTCGCTTTGTGCCACAGAAGAGCACGTCATTACGCATGATACCCGCGAGAGCAAGTTAGGAGCCGCCATGTACCTTAAGCGACGCGATCGTGTACTCGTATACGGACCGTCGAACGCTCAGTTTGCACTTCTCGGTTTGAACATTGATCAAACCAGAGCAGAGCAACTGGAGCGTGTGATCAAGCAAAGATTCAGAGCTGAGATCACCAGTGTTTGGGTCAGTCCTGACGTCCCCGGACAGTTCAGTGTCATGATCAGTGAAGACAAGTCCCGCACACCCTCGAGCCACCTGCTCGAACGCGTGGCCCGCTTCACACAGTACGACATCGGCTGGAACCCCAATAACACCCAAGTTATCACCCGACCCTGAAAGGCACACATGCTTCGACCTACGCGAGATGACAACGGTTACCCGGTCTACGAAGGACGACAGTACGTCGACCTGCACATCGCAATCCACGGCTTCGACCCGACTCCTACGGCCCACAACACCACGCCCATCCGCTCTACCAGGAACAACAGTTCCAACGCTGGCCTGGTGAGCTGGTTCTTCGGCTTGTTCCTGTAGGGACACGCTGATTGCCAAGGGGGCGACCAATACCCACACGCTGCGTGTGTTGGTCGCCCTCGGCGCCACTCTTCAAACCCCGCTCTCTACTTGTCAAATTCACTATACGAATAGGGGACCACGCGTCCCGAGTCGTACTGATGAGTCGTAAACGACGAAAGTGAAACTGCAATCAATTGTTGCGTTGAAGGCTAAAGCCTTCACCACCTTCTTTTCTGTGCCGACAGAAAAGAAGCAAAAGAGGCTCGTGGCGACATCAAAACGAGATTACAAGTATAACCTGGCTATTTGCGTATCGACAGAACGCAAGCGGCCCATTTTTTTATTTAGGATCAAAATGGGCATGCTGTCGGTTTGATTCGCAAATAGTCTGAATACTTGTATCTGTTTTGCTGAGCCACCCAACCACGCCCGGACGGTTGAGGGGATTGTTAACAATATGGTATAATATATCTTAATCTACGGATATTTCCTCATGTATGTGGGGTGGCTCAACGCACGTTGAGTAACAGAGGTCTGGCTCTGATTCCATGACACCTATTAACAAGGAGGTGGACGTATGTCCACTGCACAAGAAAAAATCGTTGTCCCTAAAAGACTGGAGATCTTCAAAGGTCCAGGGTTCGGTGAACTGAACGGACAACTGACAGACATCAGTCGTTCGGTTGCATTGGATGGGAAGCGATTTCCGTTCACGTTCCACGTGAGGCCTATTGATGTGCCGGATAAGGACGAGTTCACCCTTGAAGTGCTGCTTAGCGGGCTTGCTTCCGTGCACGGTGATGGCTACTCGTACCGGTTTCCTTCATATGCTGAAAAAGAGCGTGAGTGGTACTTCCGCGGTGTTGTAGATAATTACGGAAGTGAGAGCAGTAACGCTGGGCTGTACAAGAGCATCATGTTCGGCGGGGCTGATCCAGTGATCATCAAACAGTGCCGTGGTCGCTACGACACGCACAGCCGTAGTGGCTACATTGAGCCGGGAAGCTGGAAGTTCGAGTGACGTGCCGGGAGGCGATGTTGATGCGTTCGCATCGCCTCCCGCAGTCCCTCCTTGTTAATAATCACTTATACAAATGTGTATTTGTACTGATGAGACCAAAAGGTCGAAAAGTGACAAAACAAACCGTCTGAGCGTGGGGTGGGCATCGGCTTTGGCCCGAGGAGTGACTCAAAGAATCTGGGCGTTCTTAAAATATGGCTGTTTGAGGCCCCGAATGGCCGAGTTCCGCATTTTTAGGCCAGATTACTTGAGGTACTTCCCGGAGACAAAACGCAGCACATGGGTTTTTGCTTCTTTTGGGCTAAGCCAAAAGAAGGTGAGCAGGCATTCATGCCTGATCGCAATCTAAGCTAAAAGGTATTAGAATAAGCTTTATGAGTACAAAAACACTAATTTATATAGGTATTGCCGTAGGTGGGCTAATCGGGGGCTGGCTGGGTAGCATGTTGGACCATGGCAACCCATTTGGTGCCTGGGGCATAATACTGGGCACTGTGGGCAGTTTTGCGGGCATTTGGGCCGGTTATAAGCTCGGGCAGGGTATTTGACCGTATTTGCATTCGTAATGGTTCTAGGCTACTCTAGGACGGTTTGCATATATAAGAACTAACCGTTCATAAGGTATACTTAAGCGTAATGGCAAAAAACCTCGTTATTGTGGAGTCTCCGGCCAAGGCCAAGACGATCGAAAAATATTTAGGTAAAGACTTTACTGTCAAAAGTAGTTTTGGCCATATTCGTGATCTCCCGAAAAAGGGCCTCAATATTGATATTGCTAACGATTTTGAGCCAACGTACGCGATTGCATTGGATAAGAAGAAGGTTGTAAGTGAGCTTAAAGCGGCCGCCAAAGGTGCTGAAGTCTGGCTCGCAAGCGATGAAGACCGTGAAGGGGAGGCTATTGCGTGGCACTTGAGCGAGGCTCTGGGACTAGATGCCAAGAAGACCAAGCGTATCGTCTTCCACGAAATCACTAAAACTGCTATTGAAGAAGCCGTTAAGAACCCCCGTGTTATTGACCAAAACTTGGTTGATGCCCAACAAGCCCGTCGTATTTTGGACCGACTCGTTGGTTATGAACTAAGTCCAGTACTCTGGAAAAAGGTCCGCCCAGGTCTATCTGCCGGCCGCGTGCAATCTGTTGCAGTACGTCTAATTGTAGAGCGTGAGCGTGATATCAAGGCGTTTGAGGCAGAGAGCAAGTACAAAGTTACCGCTACCTTTACTGTAGAAAAAACCGACCTACCTGCAGAGTTGAACACTCGTTTTGAAAGCTTAGAGCTCAGCCGTGAGTTCCTAGAAGCCAACAAGGGTGCTACCTACGCAGTAAGTGCAGTTGAACAGAGCCCTGGTGTCCGCAACCCTGGCGCACCATTTACCACGAGTACACTCCAGCAAGAAGCCTCTCGCCGCCTTGGTTACGGTGTAAAGCAGACCATGATGTTGGCCCAGCGCTTGTACGAAGCTGGTCTTATCACCTACATGCGTACTGACAGCACCACTTTGTCCGGATTTGCTATTAAGGCAGCTGAGGAACAGATCGTCAGCGCCTATGGCAAGGAATACCACAAAGTCCGCCAGTTCAAGACCAAGAACGAATCCGCCCAGGAAGCTCACGAAGCTATCCGCCCAACCAACTTTGCAACGCTTTCCGCTGGTGCAGACGCCCAGCAAACCAAGTTATATGAACTTATCTGGCGCCGCGCCATAGCTAGCCAAATGGCTCCAGCAAGCATTGATAAAACTGAGATCAAGATTGCCATCAGCACCCGCAAAGAAACCTTTAGTGCCAAGGGTGAAGTACTTAAATTCGATGGTTTCCTCCGCGCCTACGGTGGCGGTAAAGACGATGTTATTCTACCTCCAGTTAAGGAAGGGCAGCCACTTACTGCACAGGTCCTCAACGCATCGCAAGTCTTTAGCCGTCCACCGGCTCGCTATTCAGAAGCCAGCCTGGTCAAGGCACTCGAAGAAAACGGCATTGGCCGCCCGAGTACTTACGCACCGACTATCAGCACTATCCAGGCTAGGGAATATGTTATCAAGGCAGACCTTGAGGGCGTAGAACGCGAAGTTCAGACCCTAGAACTCAAAGACGGTGCAATTACAGAGGAAGTTAAGACAGAAACCACCGGCGCAGACCGCAACAAACTACTGCCAACAGCCCTCGCAGATGTCACAACTGACTTCTTAGTTAAGAACTTCCCAACAGTGGTAGATTACGACTTTACAGCCCGCGTAGAAGGCGACTTTGATGGTGTAGCCGAAGGCAAAGAGACCTGGAAGCGCATGATCAAGGACTTCTACAAGGATTTTCACCCACTTATTGAACAATCCGACAGCATTAGCAGGGAAGAGTCCACTCAAACCCGCAAACTTGGCGATGATCCTAAATCTGGTAAGCCAATCATGGCACGCTACGGTCGCTATGGCCCAATGCTCCAACGCGGCGAAACCGTACAAAAAGAGGGCGAAGAAGACGTAAAACCTGACTTTGCGCCAATGCCAGCAGATACAACTATAGAAAGTGTCACCTTTGAACAGGCACTTGAAATGTTCAAGTTGCCACGCCTTGTAGGTACGACAGAGGACGGCAAAGACATCAAGGCTAACATTGGCCGTTTTGGTCCATATATCCAGGTAGAGAAGCTCTACGTGTCTATCAAGCCCCATGACCCTATGAAGATTACCGAAGAAGAAGCCCGCGAATTGTATGCTGAAAAACTAGAGAAAGAAGCCAACAAAAACATCCAAATTTTTGAGAAATCAGGCATCAAAATCCTTAATGGTCCGTATGGTCCGTATGTAACTGATGGCAAAAAGAACGCTCGTATTGCAAAAGACGTTGACCCTACCAAAATCACCGAAAAAGAAGCTAAGGAAATGATTGCCAAAGCTCCTATCAAGAAAAAGAAGTTTGTCCGCCGAGCTGCCAAAAAAGCCTAATTACTTCTTACAGATCATTGCTTATACTCATAAAAATGATATAATTATCACGTTTTGTTGATGCCCGTAAAGCGTCCAAACGTTATTTGACAAGTAGACAAGAAAGAAATGACAGAAGAGTCTAGCTTACTAGGTTGTTCTGTCATTTCTTCAAGAGAACACCCAACCCCTCCCAGTTAGGAAGCGTGAGTACATGAAGCACCGCATGACCGAGGTTGAAAAGAAAGTTGCTGATCTGGAATACCGGACCAGTATTACCTTCGACGAAGAGCAGAACGTATGGCGCCTTACCTGTGAGTCCGTCGATATCTCGACCCCCTCACATCCGAAAACGGGCAGAGTACCTCCCGAAGTCTTGTGTGACTTCAGAGAAGCTGTCGCCAAGACATACCGAGGACGTCTGCTTCGAGGACAGGTCATCACCGCCATAAGCCGCCGCTATGAAGAGGCCATCACGAAGTACAAACCCTTCATCAGACGACAAACCATGTTCGACGAGATGCGAGCGGTCGCTGGTCAGATCAGTTGATCACGTAGACGGGGGTGGGTGTGCACTCGAGTTGCTGCCTCTGGCCGCACTCCTGCGCATTCTCGCCCCCGTCTACTTGTCATATCTTTACTATACGAATGCGTATTTGTACTGATGAGATCAAAAGATCGAAAGTAAAGATAAACCTTATCCACAAGTTGAACACCTAGCAACATCATTTTGTTGTAATATTTCTATGCAATTATTGGGCAGGGAAGTCTATTTAGTGCTAGAATAAGTGCATAAGCGTGGATGTATTGACTTAAAAACAATATTGTTTTACAATAGTACCTAATTACTTGATATAACAGATTAACGTAAGGATTATAGTAATGACCGAATCGGCCACTAAAACGCTCCCAGTAGAGAAGATCGTAAATGATGTTCTTGCAACCATCGACCGTGAACGCGAACGAGAAATTGTTTCTCGCCGCTATGGTTTGTTTGATCGCAAGGAAACACTGGAACAGATTGGTGAACTGTTAGGTATTACTCGTGAGCGCGTACGTCAGCTTGAAAAGGCTGTCGTAGCTCGTCTTAAGGCTCAGGCAGCTGCTGGCGAATTGCCACATGTTGCAGAGGTACAGGCTGACTTTGTCGCCGCAGTGAACGAAATGGGCAAAGTTGCTCGTATTGCTGATCTCAGTGCCAAGTTTACTAAGGAAAACACTAAGATCGACCAAGCTCGTATCGCTTTCCTTGCACAACTCAGCCCAGAACTTGCTGTTATAGAAGACAACGACCACTTCCACCATGCTGTTGGTGTTGCAGTCCACCACGACGAAGCCAAGATCAAGAAGCTCGTCGATGGACTCATCGACTCTATCAAAAAGCATGGTGAACCTGCTGATATCAAGACTGTTGCTAGCAAAGCTGGTCACACCGACGAAAAGCACACAGAAGCCCTTGCAAGCGTTAGTAAGCACCTCGCAACCCTCAACGGTCGCTGGGGACTTATCAAGTGGCCTATGGTCAACCCCAAGAACATTCGTGACAAAATCTACGTTATCCTCAAGGAAAATGGCAAGCACATGCACTTTAACGAAATCTCTGAGGCCATCAAGGGCAGTGATTTCAAGCGCAAAGATGTTACTACTCAGGCAATCCACAACGAATTGATCAAAGACAAGCGCTTTGTATTGATCGGCCGTGGTATCTACGCTCTAAAAGAATGGGGTTACAGCAAGGGAACCGTTGCTGACATCATTAGCGATGTACTCAAGAAGGCAGGGGAGCCTCTTCACCGTGACGAAATCGTCAAGCGCGTACTCAAGAGCCGCTACGTTAAAGAGACTACTATTCTCTTGAACCTCCAAGGTAAAGACCAGTTCAAGCGCGTAGCAAAAGCTACCTACACCCTCGCCGACGCGGAGTAGATATGGCAGGCGCATCTGGTGAACTATTCGACCGAAGCGCAGAAGTGATCGGTCAACGCATTGCTCTCGAACTCGAGCGCTTTCACGGACAGGAGGTCACTCATCCTCTCATTGAAACGATCCAAGAAAGAGTAGCAACAAGTATAGGCGGCCTTCTTGGACTTCGTGATGCAGCAGATATGCTAGGAGTCAGCAGGCAACGCGCTCTACAACTTCTTGATACGGAAGACCATACAATTCATGGACGGAGAACACCTCCACCAAGCCCTATAGCGAGATTGCGTGCAACGCCAGTATGGCTAACGGCAGATATTGCTGATTTTGGCTCAAGACGAAAGACGGCAATAGATCGAGAGCCAGTTGTACTCATCGCACCAAAAGCTCCTATTAATACTACTCATGAAACAGATGCAGTTCGAACACATAGATTCTCAGACATAACTAGGCGAGATGACGTATTACTTCGAGAACATTTCGAGGATCTAGCACTTGGCTCATCAATACCTGCCAGAAACTTTATTGGTGCATTCCATAAAATAGTCGACGGCAATAAAGCAGACTCTTACGATCGTCTTTTTGAATTCAGGCATGAGCCAGGCGTTACCAAGTATAAATATCAATGCCGCGAACCCAAGCCTCAGTTTGGTGCGATCGTTGTAAAGCGTGCCGAACATGGCATTCCACCTTACGGTCCTTATAATATACGTGGAACGAGAATTGCCGACACAGAAGCAAAAATAATAGCAGAATACGCCATAAAGGCCGGTAGTGTTTTAGACGGACTACACACATTTAAATACGAAAACTTTTCTAAAGCAGGCAAAATACTACAGGCTTTACAAACGCTAGTGCTTGCACTTAGCGTTCAAATCAAAGATTAACTGAACGTTTTGCGAACATTGTTTTTATTCGTGCGTAGTAGGGTTTATGTGCAGGTTGGTACGTATTATCACAAAAGTGTGTGGTGGTAGGGCCGGGTACGAATTATTAAAAATTAAACGTGTGTGGTGGGCGAAACCAGATTTTAAAAGTCAGAAACCATGCAGCAGTGCACCAAATCCGAACATATACACAACGTCGCACAATGTATATTTTGCGACTCTTAATAGTAGTTTATAGATGATAACTAGTCCACCCCTTGTAGGGGACTATTTCACTAATACAGCGTTACTTTACATAACCGTTGCCCGCGTGCAGTAACTACACTGCGCATCTAGCCATAACTATACATATGTACTGAAAGTCCCCCGAACAGTATCGTGGGACATGTCATGCGTTGTAAATTCCTACATGTGTGTAAGTTATCCACAGCAGGCCCGTGAAAAGTTTTGCTTTTTTGACTTTTCATGACTTTATTATACTTTTCCCCTCCTCACCCTGTTATTCACTATATTTTTTGACAATCCCCTACTTTTGTATGATTGTATAGTTTTTTGATATATACCCATATATAAAAGTATGAACATTTTACGAACAGGCAGAGCAGTAGAATAGGGGGAACAACTTCTGATCAGTCGTTGTTAAAAGACACACAGCCCAAGCCTGGGCTGTTTTACTATCCATAATTAGCGTAGTCATGTTCTACTTGTAGTAAGCGCGTTCCTCTACCCTGACGTCTATATATTCTTTTGGTACTTCCCTGTTTCCTTCAAGGCGTTTCTTTACAGCCAGGAAGGTGCCAGTCTGTAAACGTGCATCACCCAAGGTGTTGTATCGGATTGCGTATGGTTGACCTACAATACGTACTTGTAGCTCATTCACTTCCAGGGGTAGCGTAACTGACTGAACAGGGGTGTTAGTAGCCTGTAACTGCTTGATAACGCTACTTATGAACGTGACAGTATCTGTTGGTAAAATCTGCTTGCCAACGGTAATAGGCAGGTTTGTTTCATCAGTCACTGTTAGTATGTTTGGCAATGGGTTCTCGACTTCGCTCACTTTTACCAGAGGCATGCCGTCGGCGCTGACATAATAAGCACCACTTGTACTTGCCAGGATAAATGCAGGGCTAGAAACAGCAATATGTACAACCGGGCGATGGCCGACAAGTGGTATGGTCACAATTGCATTCGCTACTTCCGGGAACTGCTTTTGTAGCCCAACTACCATGGATTCACTGTTAAACGTCAGTTTCGATCGATTAGTGAACGATCCGGCTAACTGTTGGTCAATATATGCTTCGTAGACCTTAGTGGGGCGCTGCAGGGGCTTTCCGGTACTACTGGCAGATATCATAACCCTAGGCTTGTTATCGAGGAGTGACGCATAGAACAGACAGCCAACAATGACAATAATTGCTATCGTGGTTGGCAGATGCTTGAGACGCTCGAAGCCCTGTCTTTGCCCTGCAGGGGGTTCGTAGCGACCACGTGCAGTCTCGCCGCCAGAACGACTGGAATGGTACGAGAACACAGGGGAGCTTGCCCTATCGAGGGGGCGCACGTTTCTAGGTTGGTTTTTGATTTTCTTATTAAACATATTAGGTCTGACTTAGGATAATTCCAGCTAGTTTCTGTGCGGCGTCGGTTAGGGTAATTTCGTGGAGCTTTGTGGCAAGTTGTTCTCGTTTTTCTGGACTAGTAAGTAAGCTGCGGATTGCGGTATCTAGGGCAACTGCGTCAGTTGCATCGGCAGTTTCCGGAACAACCAGTGCAGCTTCAGCACTAGATAATGCCTGAGCATTCTTTAGCTGATGACCACCTGTCAGAAGGGGGTTTGGCACGACAATAACTGCCTTCCCCTGCACCCCTAACTCAGAAACTGTGTTGCCACTTGCTCGTGCCACGACAACATCTGCCGCCCCCGTATAAACATACATTGGACGCATAAATTCTACGACTTTGAGCCTATCGTTTTGATACTCCCCATAAATCTTTGCCTTGCCCCTCCCTGTCTGATGCACAATCACCAGTTCCGGGAAGTCTGTTAGCAATTTGTCAGCTATCAACACAACAGCTCTATTCACATTTGTTGCACCACTACTACCACCAGTGATCAGCACAACTGGTGAGCTTCCTGATATATCTAAGCCTTGTTTCATATCTGCCTGTATTTCAGGGGTTACAAACTGGAAATGTGGCTCAACTAAAACGCCAACTTGGACTGTCTCGTCGATAGGATAGGCATATGTTTCTGGAGGCAATGCTACAGCATGGAGTACTGCCCAGCGACCAACAAGTCGATTAGCTAAACCAGGAAGCGCATCGGAGTCGTGTGTGACAAAAGGCTTACGCAGTAAATGTGCAGCAATACCTACGGGGACACCCACAAATCCACCTTTTAGAAAAACCACTTCAGGCCGGATTTTCCTCAGTAAAAACCAACTCTGTACTGTCCCAAATAAGAAGTAAAACAGATCACGGAAGTTCAAAAGGTTGGTTTTGACCGCAAATAATCGTTTAATCCAGGATTCACCATGGTAGCGCCTAAATTTACCAGCCCAAATAGTATGCGTCTCGTCAATTGCCTCGTGTGTAGCTGTCAGCTCCTGGAATTTGCCACCCCGTTCACCAATGTAGACAGTACGTACGGTTGGGTCCTGTTTCTTAAGCTCGTGAGCCACGGCCAAAATAGGCGTTATGTGACCACCAGTCCCACCGCCGGTTAACACTATGGTTTTAGCGTCTTGTGTAAGATTGGCCAAGGGAATATCTCCTGTTAGGTTGCGTGGGAATACGAGTTTCTGCTCCGTCATTAATACCGTAGGTTGTATATCGTGAAATATTAAACACCAGTCCGATCGCTGCAGTCACAAAGATGATACTCGTACCACCATAACTGATAAGCGGTAGAGTGATTCCTTTTAGTGGCAGTAGCCCAATCATGGCCCCAATATTAATAATTGCCTGTGTACTGAGCCACGCCAATATACCAATAACAACCAGCCGGGAAAAATCATCCGGGGCCCGTTCAATGATGTTCTTGAGCCTTGTAAAGAACGCCCAGAATACACATAACAACGCTGTCACCCCTACAAATCCAAACTTTTCTGCCAAGATTGAGAAGATTGAGTCATTAGCAGCCTCTGGAACGTATCCGTAAGCCTGCGCACCGTGTCCAAGCCCTTTACCAAACAAACCACCAGAACCAACCGCAATCAATGCCTGACATGCCTGATAACCTGCCGTCTGACAATCACGTTCCGGATGCATAAATGTTAGTAACCGGTCACGCCTATAGCTACTCGATCCAATTGCTAGTAACAATACCAGTGCCACTCCACCAAGCCCAACAGCTATATATTTAGCCGGGAGACCTGCTACAAACCACATTGCACCAACCATAGCGATAATAACACCCGTAGATCCAAGGTCACTCTGTAACCCTGCGATCATAACTGCAAGAATACCAAATGCAATCGCAATGGGCTTTATCGCCTTATCCACATGAGACACTTCTTGTCGCTTTATTCTCTCTGTTAAGAACGCCGCAAATACGAAGATTACCGCAAACTTTACGAGCTCCACGGACTGAAATGACAAACTGCCAAGTCGTATCCAACGATGAGCCGGATACTGCTCACTGACAGGCATAGCAAGCGCCAACAGCGTCGCCCCAATTGCCGCAACTATGAGTGGCTTCTGAAGCTTACGCCAGAGGTCATAAGGTATGGTGGCCATAATGCCAAAAGTAACAAGCCCAAGACTAATCGCGATGAGTTGCTTCACCACATAGTAGTTCTCACTGACGTGGCGCTGTACGGCTAAACCAGGGCTAATAGAGTAAATGACGACTAAGCCGATAACGAGCAATACTGCGCTCAGTACAAGCAACATATAGTCAGGCTTATGACGGCGCTGCGTTACCCCACGCTGCATCACCGCTGGTCGGCGGCGAACAGAACTCATCTAGCGGCTCCCCAGGAGGAACAGAATAAGTCCGAGTACTCCTGTAACCTGCCCAATAACCCAAAATCGCATGGTGACCTTGGTCTCTTCCCAACCTGATGCTTCGAAATGATGATGAATCGGTGCGATTTTGAAGATTTTTTTACCATTACGTAACTTCTTGGACAAAATCTGAATCATTGATGAGCCAGCCTCCACAACAAACAGCAAACCAATAACTGGCAATATAAACACCGTATCGGTCAGCATAGCAACCACGCCCAACGCCGTACCAAGTGCAAACGATCCAACATCGCCCATGAAGAAACGAGCTGGGTGGATATTAAACCAGGTGTAGCTCAGTAATCCGCCGACAATGGTCATACAGAACGCTGCGACACCAAATCGCTCCTGTAATAATGCAATCACCGCGTAAGATGCAAAAGCGCTTGTAGCCAAGCCGCCCGCCAAACCGTCCAAACCATCAGAAATGTTTACTGCGTTGGCAGTCGATACAACGACAAGCACGAACAATGGAATAACCAACCAACCAATAGAGAGCGGGTTATGAACAAAAGGAATCGAGATACTCGTAACATCAAGCTTATAGAAGAACCATAAGCCACCAACCAACGCAATAATCGTGGTTAACAGTAGTTTTAGCTTTGATGGGAGTCCTGCGACCCCTTTACCACTGCCCCGGATATTAATGAGATCGTCCAGTAAGCCAACTGCCCCTGCCCCTGCGAACGCTGCCAATGGTAGCCAAGTTTCTGTACGTTCTAAGTTAAAAAGCAGTGTCACAATCGCTGTTGCAGCTACAAAAATAATACCCGCCATGGTTGGTATGTGACGTTTATGCTTGGCTGCATGTAACTTGTTAAATACAGTTGCTGCTTCGCCAGTAGTTGTTGTTTCCCTGGGTTTCTTCCACCACTGATATTTGTAGGCCATCGTGGTGTATATAGGAGTTATGAGGGTGCTCAGGGCAAAACCTAAAAAGCCGAGTAACAGCACGCGCACGAGCGTGTCGGTCTGTACTGCAATATTGATAACATCTGACATATATTTATATTCGCTTTCTTAGGTATGAGTATACCGCTAAAGTACTATTTTTAACAGATGTCATGACTTCGGTGTCACCCCGTAACTATCGATTAACATATTGGCTAGTTTTACAAATACCGGCGCCGCAGCCTTGGATCCGGCATAGCCTGCAATCTTTGGCTTGTTGATACGCACAACAATCACATATTGTGGCTTATCGCCACCAACAAAGCCCAAATACATACCGTTAAACTGATCATCATAATAGCCACCTGTTGGCTTACTAATCTGGGCTGTACCAGTTTTACCACCAATTGCGTATTCAGGACGTGTTTGGCGCATGCCATATACCACACGGTTGTACTCGTACGTTGTTTCAAGCATACCGACCAACTGACTACTCACGCCCGGCATCACGACATCTTTCTTGACTACCTGGGGCTCTTGTTTAACTTTTTTACCAGAAGAATCTGTCTTATATTCGATAAGCGTTGGCTTGTAGTAGGTGCCGCCGTTAACAATTGATGCGAATGCCGCACCCATCTGTACTGGAGTTGCCGTCATACCCTGGCCGAAAGCACTGTTGGCGTAGGTAATATTAAGCCCGTAGCCATTGATTGGGTCCGGAATAATACCATCCGCCTCATACCCCTGCTCTATGCCAGTTGGTTTACCAAGCAAGTAGTGATTGAGCATATAGTCATTCCAAGTAGTTCTTGCCTGAGCGTTGATCTCTCCCCCGCCCATCTGCATAAGTAACCAAGTAGCACCTGTATTGAGGGAGTATTTGAGGATATCTGTCACTGAACGACGAGCAGCGCCGCCATCTTCCTCGATATTAGTTACAGTTGCATCACCAATTTTGTAGTATCCGGGATCGTTATAGGCCGTATTTGGGTTTACAACACCTTTATCCATAGCAGCAGCAGCCGTAAACGGCTTCATCACGGATCCAACTTCTAAGGGAGAAGAAACTGCCCCGTTATTGAAGACATCTGGGTTGGAAACCTTGTAATACTCTGCAGGATTATATGTTGGATATCCTGCCATTGCACGTACGGCTCCACTACTGGCATCCATAATAATTGCACTGCCAGATTCTGCTTTAGCATCTTCAACACCCTGCTTTATGATGTCCTCAAGTTGCTGTTGTAGGCCAATATCAATCGTCAGGGTCAGTTTTTGCCCACTACGAGGTGCAATGTTCACATTATCCTTGTTTGCGGCCAGAGGAACGCCTGCGGCATCAGTAATCGCCTTCAACTGGCCCGGCGTACCACCAAGCTCCTTATTGAGCGCCTGTTCAAGTCCGTACTTACCTTCACCATCGTCATTCACAAAGCCCAAAATCTGCGCTGCCAATTGGCCATCAGGATAGGTTCGGTATTGTGCCTCGCGCGTACCAATCCCTTTTAATTTTAGCTTTGTAATCTTGTCATTTTGATCACGATTGAGTCGCTTGGATAAAATCGTGTATCGTGGCGAGTCAGGTTTTTCAATCTTCTTCTTATAATCGTCTTTATTGCCACCGATCGCTTGCTGAATGGAATTTGCTGCCGCATCCACGTCTTTAACGTACTTAGGATCGGCAAACAATGTATATAAAGTCTCGTTCAATACCAAAGGAATCGTACTGTCGCCACTTTTGGCTTCAATTACGCCACGGGCTGCAGGTATTTCGTATTGTTTAAGCTGACTAAATGTAGCTGATTTTTGGTAATAATCATGTCGGATGACCTGTAAATAAAATAAACGGATCGTAAACAACCCGCCTAATAGCAAAAGCAACGCATACCATATTCGAATGCGTTGTATTGGTCCAAATAATGATCGTGTCTCGGGTCGCATAAGCGTTACTTAAAGTATACCTGACTGCCCATTTGAAAAACAGTCAAGCCTAGGGTTAGTTTTGAATCGTACCACTTGGGGCGACAGATACCATATTCTTAGCAACATCGCTGTTTTTGACACGATCCAATGCCTGTAAACGGGCTGCTGATACTTGTAAATCAGCATTCTCGTCTTTGAGCTTGGTCGACTGCTGCTGTAGGTCGTTAATCTTGTAGCCATACGCATTTGTCTTCGTGACCTGCGTCAGATACAAGAGACCGAGCAAGCATGCCAAAATAATCAGCATAATAGTATTGCTGATTGGGCCAAGTGTTCGATCATTCGATCGGAACCGTGTGGTGTTTTGGTTTCTGCCAAAACCTTGCTGGCGTCGCATCGCCAGTGAGCTTGAATAAGTCATATTTATTTTTGTTTATTTTTTGTATTAGGGTTGTTTGCCTAAATCCGCACCGGGGGCTGTCACCCCCGATACGGCGAGCGCAAATGTTATTGTTCGATACGAACAGTAACCTTATACGCACGGGAGAGGTTTTTGACCTGTATAGGCATATCTCTACCCTTTCTTGTTTTTATTTTTTAACTGCGGCTCGGAGCTTAGCGCTCCTTGCGCGCGGATTAAAAACTATTTCGTCTGCCCCGCCCGAAACCGGTTGCTTAACAAGCAAACGTAGGACGGCGTCGTAGCGATTACCAGAATGTTCTGCAAAAAACTGCTTCACTATTCTATCTTCCAAACTATGGAAGCTGATAACCGCTATTCGCCCTCCCGGAGCCAGCAAATCTATCCATATCGGCAAACTTTCCTCTAGAAGATCTAGTTCATTGTTAACCGCAATACGAATAGCTTGGAACGTCCTCGTAGCTGGATGGACTTTACTGTACCCCGGCCAAGCTTGGGCGACGATCCTTGCAAGTTCATGTGTTGTGGCAATGGGCCGATGTTCCTCTATCAAACGAGCTATTTTATTCGCCCGCGGCTCTTCGCCGTACACACGGATAATTCGGGCTAATTCTGTGCCGTCATAGCTATTAACTATGTCCGCAGCAGTCAGAGCTTGCGTTTCGTCCATGCGCATATCTAGTGGTCCATCTGCTTTAATGCTGAACCCACGACTTGCGTTATCAAGGTGCGGTGACGACACGCCTAAATCTGCCAAAATAATATCGAACTGCTTGTTCTGCTCTTTCAGTTCGCGACTTGCGCTCAAAAAATCTTTTTGGATAATCTGAACGCCACGATCGCCAAACTTCGATTGCAGATGTGCAATTGCGTTTTGATCGCGATCGACAAGAGTTGTGTTGTGAGGCTTCAAGGTGCGATCCAGCACTTCTCCAGCGTGTCCACCGTATCCGGCCGTCAGGTCAAGGTAGGAATCCCCTTCCTTCGGATCGAGATATTGCAGTACTTCTGTCAAAAGTACAGGATAATGTTTTGTAAAATCATTCATTGCTGATGATAGTATACGTTTTTTATTTTGGTTTTTTTAGGTTTTCTCTCCGTCTTCCCTGTCAGGAAGCCGAAGGTTTGTGTTTATTTTTGACTTTTTATCAAAGTCACCTATTCAGCAGTCAACTTTTTTGTTTTTTGGGTTGTTTTTGTTTTTGTTTGTTTACTTTCGTAAACGGTGTTCTTAACAGTATGTAAGAGCAGCCTAGGAACTGTCGTTCTAAGGGTTACCTTCACTGGCTAAGAACTAAGTGTTGAGAGACTTATGTGTGAGGTGGAGTTTTGGGAGGTGTTTTGAGGTAAGGTGCTAAGGTTTTTTATATGGTTACCTTCAGCCCATATGTTGACTGCCGAATAGCTAACTTCGAACGCAAATAGCGCATTCATTTTGCTTCTTCGGACTTAAACGAGTTGTTAAGGTTCTACAAAAATACCAACACTCATGCCGCTTGGATTCGCCAGTACTTACCTGCACGCACCGCGATAACATCACGATCAATACCCGCATAGTCCAGCAAGTGCTGTTCTACTGTGACACGACCCTGTTTTTGGTCAAGTTCGTCATCACTCTTCCCCATTCGGAACTGAACGTTTAGGTCGGCCGTAGTTTCGTCCAGGATATTACCCTGAAGCTGCGGTTCGACTTCGTTGTCCCAAATAGATTTTGGATATAGGTGCAGGTACTGTTTGAAACCCCTGGTAAGCACTACTCCGCTTTCGAACTCCGCTCGAAGCTCGGCTGGTATGGTTAACCGCCGCTTGTCATCAAGCTTTCGTTCAAAGTAGTCTACCGTGGCCATTGGTACCCTTATTAAATTACAGTGGTTTTTTTGTTTTTTGTCGGGGGGGAGTCTGTTTTGGACTACCCACGATTACCCACTGGAGTCATCATACAACCCACTCTTACCCACACGCAATAGTTTTATTTGCAAAATGCCTATACTTATCCACAGTTTTCTAAGGGGCGCTATATCTAGTTATAAATTAAAAAGACCGGCACTAGGCCGGTCTTCGGTAATGAATCGAATGAATTACTGTATTGCAGTAGGTAAATCAGAACCCTGGTCTACGCCAGTGTGCCCTTGCTCAACTGGAGGTAATGGATCTTGGCGGTCTGGATTATTAATATCTTCAACACCATACTTTTCAACAGCTGCTGGATCTACCAATGCCTTTTCAACAACTACCTGGTCGTACCCACCCTGGAGACCTGGGTCAAGTTGAGCATCTGCTTGGGGCTTAATCTGTTGTGTAAGCTCCCATTGGTTACCTGAATCTTTTTCAATCAAAGTAGCAAACCGTGATGCAGACATATCTTCTGGCGCCTGAAGCCGGACCACCTTATTGTGAGGGATTTGATCACCATTTAAATACTCTTGCAGTGCATCTGGACGTTGCAAGTTATCTACAAGCTTTTCATGTGCCTGGTGGTTCTGAACTGCTTGAACAATATTTGGGCCTTCAGCAGCGCCGAGACCAACAACTACAAGTGCAGCAGCACCTAAAGCCTTACCTAAGGGTGTTACCCTGGTACCTGACTTACGATTTGGGTTGGTTCGGTTTGCTTCTGACATAATAGCTATATACTAGCATAGCGTAAGCTTTTTGTCAAGGTTATGGTTTGGTAGGTTAACTAAGGTGTTTGATACGGTCGGCAAACCACTCGGCACTTGGGCGGATAGTTCGTTTCATGCCGTTCTTTCGGTCAACTTGTACAAGCCCAAACTTCGGCCACCAGCCATCTTGCCATTCAAAGTTATCGAGCAGACTCCAGTGGAAGTAACCACGGAGATCCACGCCTTCACTAATCGCCTTCTCCATTGCTACGATAGTTTCTTCTATCCACCAGCGGCGGTATTGATCCTGGCTATCAGCTAGGCCGTTCTCTGTAATAAAGATCGGTTTTTTGAACCTGGCCCACGTACGGAGTAATAACGGATAAATACCCTCTGGCTCCATGTACCAGCCCATGTCATTAAGAGGGACTTTAGGGTTAGCACGCTTGCCAAGACCCGTGAAGTAATCACTAAAATAATAATTAAGCCCAATGAAGTCCTGGTGATGACGGATCCTTCGCAAGAACCACCAGTTCCAGAAATACCGCATCCATTGAGTGGTTAGTTCATCTAGGTATTTGTGTGGACGCTTAGCCTGAATATTGGCCAGCTGCATAGCAATACCCACTTGAAGGCTTGGTTTGTTAGTTTTTAGAATCTTGTAGGAGGCCCTGTGAGCCCGTGCTAAGTTCCTATATGTTTTAGCGAATTTGAGCACACTCTTCTCTGCTGGTGGATGAGAGGCCACTAAGTAGCTAAATGCAGCATCAACGTTTGGTTCGTTGATAGTCAGTACATATTCCACATCATCGAGTAAATCTTCGGATACCTTCTCAACAAATCTGGTGAAATACGCGATGTTTTCTTTCTTTTCGAATCCACCCTTCTCCGCAAACCAGACTGGCGCCGTCCAGTGCCAAATGTTCAAGAAAGGCTCTAGCTTTTGCGCACGTAGCTCACGAATATACGTCTTGTAGTGAGCAATCGCTTCTGCATTCCATGCGCCTTCTTCTGGCTCGATTCTGGACCATTCAACAGTAAACCTAAAGGCGTTTAGGTTAAGCTTCCGGGCGATACCAAAGTCTTCTTTGTATCTGTTGTAGTGATCAACTCCACGACCCGATACATAGTTATCTGGCTCTTCTGCCTGGTCCTTAATCTGATGCCAGTTTGGCAGCCAACTCAGGCGCTGGTGCGCTGTCTGAGCTAGTTCCTTGGCATGTTCTAGCTCCCACTTAGACCATTGGTTGTAGTTGCCACCTTCTACCTGGTGAGATGCCGTACTGGCACCCCAAAAGAAGTGTTTTGGGAATATGTCATTTTTGTTTTCGTTGTTACTTTCATTCATTAGGGAACATTATAACGCAGGAACGGAGAAATAAACGTGTTTACATGTTTATCTCGAGTACCGCTCGTTTCAGCAATATGAAATATTGCTATACCCTATCTGATAGACAAGGTTCTATACGCCCATTGCTCCAATAACAGCTGCTGCTACCATGATGGTCACAAACTCGTGCACAATGTTGAGGAGAGTCAACTTCTTACGGCGGCCTTCAAATGCGTCATGTACATACAGGCGCGTTACTACAAGCCCAAGCCATAACCAAAACCCAGTAGACAATGCATCTTGCATGAAAGAGTTCTGAAAGAATGTATTAGATAGATACGTAACGTGAGCCAGGACGTATGTCATAACCAGTGATGCAATAAATGTGGTACCCATAAGCCACGCCATTTCACTTGCCGGCGGTGTCTTGCCTATCTTTACATTGGCGAGCTTGGCCCAGGTTTTACCAAAGACACTCATTGAATACCAAATACCGCCGACCACCATTGTTGAAGCCGCAGCTAAAAAAACCGCTAGAACGTTAATCTGCACATCCATAGTGAGAACTCCTTATTTATAGAATTAAGTATGCTCTCAGGAAATTAGAAAAACAATAGAGTTGCGTTGAAGGCTAAAGCCTTCACCACCTTCATTTCTTGTGTCGACAAGAAACTGAAGCAAAGAAACTCGGACTGCGTTTTGTCTCCGGGATGCCTGGCAAGCAATTGAGCCTAAAATTTTGGAACTCGCGGTTTAGCGCTTCAAACAGCCAAAATTTCAGAACGGCTCAATTCTATGCCAGTCCTCTCGGGCCGAAGCCGATGTCCGGACCACGCCCGGACGGTTTATCAATAATCATAAAGCCTGTGTACAAGCAAAAAAACGGCGAGGAATTCTCGTCGTCGGCTTAAATGCTTAAATACTACTGGTGGCCTGAAGTACGAACTTCAATCTTCTGGCCAATCTCGAGTGGTTGCTGAACATTAATAGCCACACCACCAAGATGCGCCTCAATAACAGCTAAATCATGTAGCTGCTCTGCGTTATCCATCGCAAACCTTTTAGCAGATTCCATGTCATTTGCATACTGCCGTCGCTGAATATCAACTACCTGTTGCTCATTGTATTCCACCCATCTTTGAGGCAATCCTGGACCACCTTGCCGCAAATCAGTTTTTTTAAGCTCTCTAAATTCTGTCTCGGCGTTTTCAGCTAATCTAGCACGTAGCTCATGACTTGTGTAATGTGCTACTGCTTCTTTACGAATTTCGTTTAGTGTTTTTCTTGACATACTATATAATTAATCATACTCATGCTTTTTTGTCAATAATGTGTAACTATAATCATCGTCCGGGCGGGGTTTGTGCATCGGAAAAACCGGTGGCTGGCATCAGGGCTACTCCGAATCAAGTCGGCAGTGTCCCCTATTTCCATCCTAAGTAAAGAAATAGGGGCGCTTGCGTTCTGTCGACGCGGAGTAGCCCTGGTTTGACTGCCAACAGTGTTTTTTCGCCGCACGAGCTTCTTTTGCTTCATTTCTTGCGATCAAGAAAAGAAGTTGGGCGGACCTTTAGGTCCGGACGAAACTTGAGCTAAAACTATTTCTTTAATTCGTCTGAAAGATTCAGGGCTTCTTTGGTTTCATCGTCTTCGGTTAGTTTGAGCGGCTTTTTGCTCTTGATCTCGTAACGGAGGCCGGTCATTGGTGATTCGTAGTAATCGTCGTTGAGGAGGTTTACGAACTTAGTCAGGTCTTTAGTATCCATTATGATGATTGAACCGTCAGTGTCGGTCATTAGATCAATACCGAGCTCTTCTGCGTGGTTTAGCAACTCATCTTGTTTAACGGCATTGGTGTCGATCTTCTGCAATTTGTTGATGAGTGGCTTTTTCTCCATGACGAGGCTATTCATTGTGGCACCGTCAGCAAAGCTGAGTTTGAAATTCTCTTGAATCTCGGCAACCTTTTTCTCTGCAATGGCGGCTTTTTTAGCGTTGTAGTTGAACAGCTGCTCGAGTTTGGCTTGGTTAAAAACATAGATGTCTTGTTCCAGAATGAGCATTTGGTTGTCATTTGGCACGCGGAAGGCACCATCTGCGTCAAATGGCACGAATTTGCCACCACGCATTAGCCAGCCGACATTGCCCTTCATGACATTGGCGCTTGGCATAATTTTAGGTACGTAGAATGGCTGCGTTAAGCTTGGGTGGCTGACGCGAGCGATGATACCTTTAATACGCTTGAGGTCGTGCTCTTCCTCAACAAATTGCTCTATCTCCGCTTCTTGGGTCTTCAGCCAGCTTAAAGTCTCACGAGCTTTAGGCACGTTCTTAAGCCTGGTACGTTGCAGCACCATTTGCTCTGCCTCGGCTTCCTCGAAGCTTCTAACAGTTAGGCCAACATCCGCACCTTCTAGTACGTATTCTAGGATTGGGTCAATAAGTGCTTGGTGGAGTGATAGTTCGAGGTCTTTACTCCGGGAAGTCTTGTAGACTACTCCGTTTTTGTTTATCAGAAATAGCTCAATTTTGAGCTCTTCTTTAATCTGGACTAGGTTATTAGCCCATAAGAAAATGTCTGTCTCGACGTAATCGTCGGCGTGTTCGCTAAAAGTAGGTGTAGTTTTGTCTTCCATCCAGACTATTCTACCCTACCATCTGCAGTTTAACCGTTGTGATTTACTCCTTGTATTAAGCAGCAAGTAGAGATTCTACTGAATGAACTGGGACAAACACACCGGAGCGTATTCGTTCACCTACGAACAGAGGGTTTGATTTACTTGCAAGAACTCGTGCTTCGCAAAGCTGTAAACACAGGCTAGAGAGTGTCCCGTAACGGATAAATGTAAAACGACTGAAGTTACTATGCATCACGGCATCCGCAAAATAGGTGTCGTGATATAGCTGTTCATCAGATGATACTGCATTCTTCCCTTGGTACAACACAAGGGCGCCCAAAGTATGCACAATTACCTTGTTACCACCATGCAGCTCACGCGGGTCACCCATAACTTCTATGGCTTCGGCGGCGAAAACGACCTGCATTTCTGCTTCCATTGTTGCAAGGTTAGTCTGTAGTTCCTTGGCAACTTGTAGAGTATCCGCCGGGACAACGAGGTTAGATCTTGGTGATAAGTCTATGGCTTCCATAAACCGATTATAGAACTAACTTCACATACTGCAATAGCTACATAGATCCGACGTTCAGAATGTTGCCATCTGGATCCTTGAACCATGCAGTCTTCATGGCCATATCGCCTTCCCACACATGAATATCACCCTGGAGAGTTGCCCCTGGCATGTCATAGTGTTCGAACGTCACTCCATTTTCCTTCAGTTGAGCTACAGCAGCTTCAACATCAGTAACATTCCAAGTTGCACAGGTTGCCTGGTTGGTGCCTGCTGTACCTGATTGGTACACAAACACCCTACTGCCCCCACCGCATTCGTAGGTAACGCCGGCCGGATTTTCCTCGACCTGTTTGAGACCTAGTTTTTCTCCGTAAAATGCCTTGCCCGCTGCAATATCGCTAACTGCAATCGTAGCAAGTACTCTTCCTTCTGATAACATAAGCACCTCCTCGTTAGTACATATAGTATGCGCCTGGTATGGCAGATTTACTACCTTGACTAATGTGATATAATGTTTATTAGTATGGATAGTTCATTCTATAAACCCGAAGTTCTTGAGGAACTACGTGACACCCGCACGCATCTGTTTATGCTCCGGACACACCCCGAAGGTATATTTAATTTTGATAGCACGGAAGAACGTAATCAACTTGGTCAAGACCTTTTAGATGAGATCGCAGCCCTCGAAGAGTTTCTGATCCCTAAAAACGACTTTGTCGTCCGCGCCTTGCTACTCCGCCCCAGAGACTAAGCTAAGCTTTTGTAGTCCTTGCCTTATTAGCCCATTCGTCAGCTAATTCGTTCCCTGGGTCGTCGTTATGTCCACGCACCCAAATAAGTTCTGCTTTTGATGGTCGGTGGAGCGCACAGGCTTCTTTAACTATGTCGAGGTTCTTTATCTCCCCGCCCTTCTTTTTCCAACCTTTTTCTTCCCATCCTATGGACCACTTAGTAATCACGTTTATCCAGAATTCACTGTCTGTGTAGATCTGACATGGCTCACCATCAGCGTCTTTTAGTGCCGCAATAATTGCTAAACCTTCCATGCGAATATTAGTTGTTTCTGGTTCACTACCCAATACTTGTGGCTTCATATCACGGATAACCGCAAATCCGCCCGGACCCGGGTTAGGACTCGCACTGCCATCGGTATAATAAATAATCATTCGTCTAGTATACAGGCTCATCTATATCCCGCATAAGACTTCAGCAAGTTCTTAGAATTAATAGCTACACTACTGATAATAAGGAGAAAAATATGTATTTTGCAGAAATAGTCAGACGGTTTGATGGCCCAGTAAGAGAAAGTATTGGCGGACGCCAGGAGGATTGGACTCACCCAATGCTAACTTTACTTACTGTTCTGATAATTGCTGGTGTGGCTGTATACCTTATCAAGGCAGTAACACAGAGCAAGGCCACAAATCAGGAAGAAAAGCGTGACCCATTAGACTTCGCCAAAGAACGCTTTGCTAAAGGCGAGATTAGCAAAGAAGAACTATCCGAAATCAAAAAAGAACTCAAATAACCCTAGGTATCGATTCTGACCAGTTTGTGTTTTGAGGTATGGCCACCAACAATCTCAACTTGTGACTTTGAGACTTCGTAATATTTTGCCAGTAGTTCAATAACCGCTTTGTTTGCTTTGCCCTCTAGTGCGGGCTCGCGTACATACACCAATAACTCACCCATCAGACTAGGCTGCACCAACGGCCCCTTCTTGCTACCTGGCTTAACCGTAACGGTAACTTTCATGCTATCGTATTTTGCTCAAGCACCCTCTTACCTTCTTGTTGAAGTTCAAGCGGTAACTCATTTACGTCATCGTACCAGTGGTCACCATTCAAGGGTTTTTCTACTGTAGTGCCGTAGTATTTTTGCATTCCATATTTTTTCCAAAATTCATAAATATGCTCCACGTTTTCTAATGTCGACTTGAGCCCGACGGTTGTGTAGTGGGTAAAAGTATTTTCAATCTTGTGCCACACCAAGTAATCCTGAATAAAAGTACGCTTTGTGCGTTTGGATATTGATTTTTCCAACGAAAATAGCCCTATAATCTCATCATTGGGATACTCAACTATGCCACTAATTATTACAATTCCCAGAGGGCTAAATCTACGAGTATTGTATATTTTAAATTCGTCCTTGAACTTTGGGTTCAGCCTAATGTATTCGTCTATTGTTGGATGAAATGGCATAGGCATGGACAATCGCTTATCTGTTAAGGCTTACCTTTTTCTAAATCATCAATATTTACGCGCTCTTGTTCGGTAGTGTCTCGGCTTCTCACCGTCACCATGTTGTCTTCCAGGGTGTCGAAGTCGATTACTACGCAGTATGGGGTACCGATTTCATCTTGGCGACGGTAACGTTTGCCAATGTTGCCGTTATCGTCCCACATGACTGCTCCGTGCTTTTTCTTGAGCGCGTCATAGACTTCACGTGCTTTTGCCACAAGTTCTGGCTTGTTCTTAAGTAGCGGTGATACGCAGTACTTAACAGGTGCTAAGTGCTCTGGGAGCTTCAGTACAATACGATCATTTTCTTCATCGTTCCAGTATGCAGCTGATAGTACGGCCATGATTGCACGATCAAGGCCAATGGTTGGCTCAATAACGTGTGGTACAAACTTTTCAGTTGTGCCTTTTATAGTGTATTCCATGCTCTTTTTACTTACACGCTCGATGTTATCAAGGTCAAAGCTCGTGCGGTATGCAAGGCCAGCAAGCTCTTCTTTACCAATTGGGTAGTCAAACTCAAAGTCTACTGTTCGTTTACTGTAGTGTGCACGATCATCCTCTGGAACTTCCAGTTCGTGGATGGATTCCTTTGGCAAACCAAGTGCATCAAAATATGCGTGCCATTGTTCCTGCCAGTGTACAAACGCCTCTTCCCACTTGTCTGGGTGTACAAAGTATTCGATTTCCATCTGTTCAAATTCACGACCACGGAATACAAAATCACGTGGACTAATCTCGTTACGGAAGGCCTTACCCTGCTGACCAATACCAAATGGTAGGTCTGGGTAGAAGCTATCAACAATATTCTTGAAGTTAGTAAAGATACCTTGTGCGGTCTCAGGGCGTAAGTACGTCACCGACGCTTCGTCATCAACTGGGCCGGCATTTGTCTTGAACATCATATTGAACTGCTTCGCTTCACCAAAGGTGCCCTTTTGGCCACAGGTTGGACATTTGCTTGTGTCAATTTTGTCGGCACGGAAACGTCCGTGACAGTTGCTACACTCAACAAGTGGATCCGTGAATGTGTCTACATGGCCGCTGGCTTGCCAGACTTTCTGGTTCATCAATATTGCTGCATCGACACCGTACATATCATCACGGCCGTCTACAAACATCTGCCACCACAAGTTCATAATGTTGCGCTTAAGCGTCACACCAAGTGGACCATAATCCCAGGTACCACTCAGGCCACCATAGATCTCAGAGCCCTGATAAATAAAACCGCGGCGTTTGCACAAACTAACAATATCTTCGAGTGAGGTTTCTTTGCTCATATTAAGCACAATTATACCAGTTGAACGGAGGAAAGCAGAAGTTTACTTCTGTTTTCCGGGCACAATGTCGTAAGCAAAGCTATGACAGATGAAGTTACTGTTTTTTTGAGCGAAACGCTTGGTACACTATCCACTCTGCATCAACTACAATTTCTTTTGCCTTTTTTATGTCTTTGTAGGCTCTAGCTATATCTGGATCTTGGTTGCTTTTAATATACTCACGACGAATGACCCAGCCCGCGCCAGCAGCGATTAAGAGTCCTGATCCTAAGAATATTAAAGCGTCTCTGTAGTCATCGGAGTCAACAGGATCAACAATTGGAGCTTCCGCTGACATAGTGCCTCGTCGCTCTTCCCCACCAGAGCATAAAAACCCAGGAGCCTGAATGAATGCGTCATACGCTACTCTGACACCACATTCAGGTAGCAACGCTTGTTCCACGGATTCTACCGAACTTGGGTGTGCCTCTGCAGGATTAAAAAATCCCGAGCTTAACGCTAAGCCAACACCAAGACCAACTGCACCGGGCAACTTGTTCATGGCGCTATTAAATACCCGTACTGTGCTTTTGTAAAGGGCCTCAGACCCTCAGTGTGTACTTCAGCATACTTTTTGTCATTTGGAGTGCCGTGGCTCGAAGTTGTTCAGATGCCTTTACTTGGGCAAGATTAGCTGGAGATGTTGCCACGAATGTCATTCGCAAATATTTGATAAGGTCTGTTGTTGGCTCGCCTTCTGGCCCAATCGCAAAGGTCATTTCATCAAAACTAAAGATGTATGATTTGCCCGGTTCGAGTGGCTTACCAGTACTATCTGTCCGTAAGTTTGGTGTATGGCCAGTCATATCGAGCAGCCGCATATTGAACCATGTCTCTACCGTCTCTATTGGAACGTCAAAATTATCTAGGCCCGCTAACCCACTGCTGAGTAAGTCAAAATATTCCCCACCAGATGTTTCTTCTAATATCTTTCCTAAATTTTTAAGGAACTCATAGCCCAACATGGTGCGCTGAATATCTTTAACAATGTTTCCGTAATGCGTAAGCAGCCGGCTTGATACAAGTGTCTTTAGATCACTTTTGCCAGGCAAAAATGTCAACTCACTGACGCTAAACAACTCTATGCCACCGGCAAGCTTGGATTTAGGCCGACGCACGCCTTTAGCAATCAAACTAATCTTCCCTTGGTCTGGCATTAAAACTGTAATAATACGATCCGCCTCCTGGTAATCCCGTCTAGACAGAACTATACCTGTAGTTACAACCTGTGGTTTCATATCACAAGTTTCGCATCACAGTGACCTGCTGTCCAGCGGAGCTAGCCACCCGCCACTGTTCTTGGGACATAAGCAGATTTTCTTCTGCGATCCTCATTTCACCGTACCATTTGTACGGCTCACTCCGGTTCTCGAAGAGAAATCAGCTTCTGCCCTCAAGTGCGGAACTTGTGACGTCCTCTACGGCATTTACAAGTTGCTTGAGGTTGGTGGCTGGTTTATACAAACAATCTACAATACCAAAATTTTGCATCATTTCTTTTGTGATCTGGAGTGAGGCTGGTGGAACCATTGTTAGTAAAATAACAGGGATAGTTTGCCACTCAGGATAGCTTCTAAACTCATATAGAAACTCGATCCCGTTGTGCGATGCCAATTGTAGTTCTAGTAATATAACGTCTGGTTTTGACTCATCAGCTGAATGCACAGCATCCTGCGCGTGTGCAACAACTTGCACCACATGGCTCGCCTGTTCTAGGGCCTGCTTGTAAGTGCCCGCAAGTTTTTTGTCCGGTTCTATGAGTAATACATTCATTAAACTAATTGTAACTGTTGCGAAGGGAGGAGAGTTGCGCCGAGCCCTGAAAGTTTGTTGTGACGTGATAGATGCAGGGGTGCTTCCATGTTCTTGAGCAAGCTGTCTGCTACAAAGATACCCGCACCGCTTGTTGGAGTAAGGGCTGGTACTGCCTGACGAGCACTGCCAAATAATGCCATGCCTCTGTGCAAGCTGTCGCTATTAAGTCCTTCTTGGTTGCCAAAGATTCCTGCCACAAGTCCACGGCTACTACGGTGTGCACCAAGGACTATTTTGTGCCTTTGATCTGCTGCTGGTGCAGATTCTATGAATGCATAGCCGAGTGTTGCAAAGGCAGATTCTAGACTTTGGCGGTGGGCCATAACTGGTTCATACCGCCCACTGAGGTGTACCTCTAAATCACAGTCGTATTGTTTGGCTAATTGGTTAAGGTGATGTGCAGTATCTTGCAACATTGCACTGACAGAAACCGGTTCTAGCTCAAGTAATGGCAACGCCTGCAGCTGCACACTCAATAAGTAGCTATCGACCAGTCGTAGTGCCATGTCTGCAGTGTAACTGATGGAACTAAGCGCCGTAGCATCTTGGTTTGAGTGTGCAAGTTCAGCCTCGCGGGCAATTTGTAACAGAGGTAGTTTTAACTGTTCGGCAAGCGCTTTAAGCAAGCGTTCCTGTGCTTCGTTACTAAATGCCGCTGTTCCCAAAACCTAGTACCCTCTCGCAAATATATTGCCTATATTGTACACCTAGAGACCATAAAAATACTAAAATATAATTCGGTATTGAACAATAATGTTGTATTGCTTGTGGTTACGGGACGAAAGTTAGGTTAGCTAAGATAATACTATCAAAGTCACCTCTAAATTGAGCGGATTCAGTAGAGATCTCTATTGTTTTGTCGCGAAGTGGGAACAGTACCATGCTGTCTTGTTGGCCCGTGTTGATCTCGCCGTCAATTCGTGTGCCGACAACGCCTTCAACCTTTGCTGGCTTGAATGGTGATGCCTTAACCTTACCGGTCTTTATCTTGCTTTCAAACTGTTTGAGTTCATCTGCGTATTGTTTTGACACGACTCTTACGCGCAATGCATAGTCTGTGCCTGACAGGAGACCCGGCACGAAGCCTGGGTGGAAGTAACCATCAACCGGCGTACCACCTGTAGCTGTGGCTTCTGTTACAAACGCACTCCAAGTCCTAGGATACTTAATATTCAATGTGCCGAAGGAAGCGGGACCTTTGTATTCATTCAATGGGTTTTTATACTTCTCTGTAAATTCTTTATCCTTGGCAGTTGTAGTTTCTTGTTGCGCGATGGTAACTGCACTACTTATCTTCTTATCTGAGTTATTCTTGTAGTCCTGCATACCGGCAAATGCCCACACACCGAACCCGGCAGCTGCTAAAAATAATATAACCGCTAAGACAAGTGGAATAATCAGCCCGTTAAAAGATTTCTTCGGCTGTCCAACAGGCATACCACCATATTGCTGGGGTTGTGGATGCTGTTGCTGTTGTGCGACTCCATACTTAGGAGCAAATGGATCTTGATTCATTGTGCTTATGGTAACCCAAATACCCTATTCACCGCAAGAGCTACTAGTACGGAAGCTGCTGGGCGTGGTTATTATCAGCAGGCATGTAATGATAGAGGAAGATGCCTTCCTTCTGTGCTGCAACTTCTTTATCAGGAATCTTGAATGCAAAGCTCACGAGTTTGACAGGTTTGCTAGTTTCTTGAATAATCTTTTTATCCAACCTATCCATGTATTTTGGTAATAAAAATACGAATACCCCGTCTGCGTCTGGTAAAGTCCGCCGCCAAAAGTTACCCCAAATAATTTTCACCTGCCCCGGGTATCGCCGCGTTCTCATCCAAGCTGTAAAAGCTAGTATTGGGTTGAGTTCGTAACCAGTCACATATAGGCCCCTCTCGGCCGCAGCAATAATAACCTTACCGTCCCCACACCCTAGCTCAAGTAGGTGCTGGCCTTCTGTCAGATCAACTAAATCTAGTGCGACATCAACCTGGGATGAAAGTGATGGTAGATACGGAGCACCAAAGAACACCACAACACCAAAGATTATTACGACCGCCCCAACCGCAATTAGCACGATTTCCATCTACTTGTCGAAGCTCGCCTTTAGCTTGGTAACAGTGTTCTCGGCATCCTTAAGGTATGCCTCAAGCTGTTTTGAGATAGCAATTCCCCGTTCATATAATTTGAGCGCTTCATCTATATCAAAATCATCAGTTTGCAGTTGAGCCAAAATTGTGTCCAATTCTTTACTCAGTTCCTGGTAGTTTATCGCCTTAGTCATAGTGTTATTCTACTGTATCCCTTCCACTTTTGTTTCAATAGTGCCATCTTGTAGCTCAATATTCAGTCTATCGCCTGGTTTCACTCCCCTACTACTACGAACAACGCTCCCCTGCCCAGTTCTAATAATTGCGTAACCCCGTTTCATAGCTGCAGTTGGACTCAGTGCTACCAGTAAATCACCTCTGTTTCTCAATAAATCAAGCGCACGATTTACGAGTGTTTGCGTAGCATCACTCAGTTGCTTCATGGATTCTTGGACTTGCTTGTTAGCATCCTGAACACGCTGCTGCAATATACGGAGTAAGTCTTTTTGAGTGTCGGCTAATACGGCTAATTCGTGCTTTTTATCAGGGGTAAGCATTTCTGCGGCGTTACTTGGTGTGCTTGCCCGGCGATCGGCTGCCAGTTCCGCCAAGCTAATATCAACTTCGTGACCAATTGCCACGATTGTTGGGATACGACTACCAGCCACAGCTCGAGTCACCTGCTCTGTACTAAACGCTGCTAGATCTTCAGCGCTACCGCCGCCTCTTGTCACAACTAATACGTCCACTGGTTCTGCATGCGTATTAAAATGCTCAATTGCGGCAACAATTTGCGCCGGCGCAACCTCGCCCTGGACTTGGACATCTGCTAGCTGAATATCTACGCCACTCCAGCGAGCCCCTAAAATCTTAATAAAGTCATTGTAGGCTGCTGACTCGCCGGATGCGATCAAGCCTATACGCTGAGGTGGATATGGCAGTGATCGTTTACGTGAGTCGTCAAACAGACCTTCGGCTGTAAGTTTGGCCTGGAGCAACGCAGCGGCTTTTTTAAGTGAGCCCTCACCCACTGGCTGCATATTCTGCACAGTAACACTAAACCCAAACTGATTGTGAAGCCTGGGCACACCACGTACCCGTAGCATCAGTCCATCTTCAAGCGGACCAGATAACTGGTATATAGTGCCAAAGAATTTAACACTACTAAAGTCGTCCTTCAGATCAAAATATACCCACTTGTTTTTGCTTATTCGAAAGTTAGCAAGTTCTCCTTCGATCGTTACTGAAGGATACGCATATTCAAGCGTCTGGTTAAAAACTCCTACAAAGTCAGAGACAGATAATACGAGGTCATCGTTCATCGGGCACTTCCGCGCCCTTTCTGAGGGCCATTTGGTACAAAATCCAACCTGGTACTATTTGCACGCTGATACCCAACACACGGTACATAACTGTCACAGGGATACTGAGCGCAGGTGGCACGCCTGCAAGAGCTAACACACCAGTCATGAGTGCTTCATACATACCAACTCCACCAGGCAGCACTGAAATAAGCCCCGCAAAGTTTGCAATTGCATATGCCAAAATCACCGCCCCTATGTTCACCCATTCACCAAAAGCGATATAGACAACATATATAGTCATTAGTTCTGTGAATCCTGTTAAGAATCCAAACCAAACGCCTTTTTTAACAATTTCGCGGTTCTCCTGGATAGTCACATAACTGCGATGCATCTCATCCATAGCACCCCGTAATTTTTCTAGACTGATGGTCTCTGTTTTGCCTTTTCTAAACAGACCGATAGCCCTGTTTAGTGTGCGTGCCAAGAATGCAGAAGTAGTGTTGATCCGAGTGTTATCACCTACGATATATGCGACAAGCATCGTGCCAAAAACAATCAGCGTAGCCAGGAACGTAGCCACCATAATCACAAAGTTGTTTGCCTTGCCCATAATCGCGAGCGCAAAAATACCAATAACCAATAGTACTAGGAAGCCTAAATAACCCATGAAGAATCGTAACAACTGCACAACAGTAGCCGTACCAGACCGTACGCCATATTGCTTCATACGGACAGAAAAGTATGAGAAGCCAGATATACCCCCGCTCGGGAAAACATGATTCACAAAGTTCAGCTCAAGCGAAATCCTAAACAGAGCTTTATAAGATATCTTGTGCCCTAACTTCTTAAACAGTGTCCTGTACATTCGGGTATACGAATCGTAGTTCCATATCTGAATTGGGACAATGAGTAGCAGCGCCCACCAATGTACGCTCTTGATAGTACGTAGGGTCTCTAGGATTTCGTCTTTAATCGCAAAGATTAGAATGCCCAACGCCAGAAGCGTAATGACATTAAGGATTGCTCTCCAGTTCCGTGCAAAAAATGACCGTATGCGGTGTCTCATATGAAAACAAGTATACCACTGTTATACTGTAACTAATGAGTCAATCTGTTTTAGTTCTAGGGCGCCAGCCTGCGCTGGGTCTTGCCGAGGCCGAAAGCCTATTTGGTGCCGACAAACTTACCCCGCTTGGTAAACAAGCGGTGGTGGTTGATATACCCCACACCGAACTCCCTTTTAGCCGTATGGGTGGTTCAATACGTGCAGCCAAAATGCTCACTTACTTACCCTATACCGACTGGGAAAAGATAGAAAAGTATCTGGTCGAGGAACTGCCTAAACATACCTGTTGCCTACCCGAAGGTAAAATCCGCCTGGGACTCAGTGTCTACGGACTTAGTGTAAACATTCGCCGCCTCAACGCCACCGGACTAACACTTAAAAAAGCCGTCAAAGCCGATGGTCGCTCTGTCCGCGTGGTCCCTAACAAAGAACACGAACTTAACACAGCCCAAGTCATCCACAACCAGTTAACTGGTGAAACGGGCATGGAATTATTACTCATCCGTGACGGTGAGCGCACTGCTCTCGTCCAAACTACTGCTGTTCAGGATATTGAAGCCTATGCTGCACGTGACCAAGCTCGCCCTGCCCGTGACGCCCGCGTAGGTATGCTCCCGCCCAAACTCGCCCAGATCATCGTCAATCTCGCAGTCTCGGACACGAAGGTGAAAACCGTGTTAGACCCCTTCTGCGGAACTGGTGTCTTACTGCAAGAATCAATGCTCATGGGCTACGAAGCACTTGGTACTGATCTTGAACCACGTATGATCGAATACTCCCAAACAAACTTGTCTTGGTTGATTGATAGGTTCAACCCCGAGAATACAACATTCAAGCTTGCTGTTGGTGACGCTACAAATCGTACCTGGGAGAACTTCGATACTGTTGCTTGTGAAACCTACCTTGGCCGGCCTTTTGCCTCTGAACCAAACCAAAATGTTTTGAGCGAAGTTATGCGCGATGTTGACCTGATTCACCGTAAATTCTTACAAAACGTAGCCAAGCAGACAAAACCTGGTTTCCGCATGACAATTGCCGTCCCCGCCTGGCATACAAAAAATGGGTTTAAACACCTTAAAACCCTTGATAATCTAGACGATTTAGGCTATACTCGTATGAGTTTTGTCCATGTGGACACGCGGGATCTCTTATACTACCGGGAAAACCAAGTAGTTGCTCGCGAATTAGTAACACTGATAAGGAAGTAAGATATGTCAAAAGTTAAAGCTGGCGGTGCAGCCAAAAACGTACACGATAGTCCAGGCCAACGCCTTGGTGTTAAGATTTTTGGTGGCGAAAAAGTTAACACTGGTCAGGTAATCATTCGCCAAACTGGTCTTAACAAGCGCGGTGGCGAAGGTACTTTCGTTTCACGAAACTACACTATCCACGCTGCTAAAGACGGTATCGTAACCTACACTAAGCGTCGTTACCGCCTCTTCACAGGTAAGACAGTACAACGTACCGAAGTAACTGTAAAATAGTCACAAGCCCTCACCATAAAAAAACCGCTCCTCCGAGCGGTTTTTTAATTACAATCTAACGACGCTCGACCGCATGGCCAAACCAGCCATCGTCGCATACACAAGAACTGGTTCAATTCCCGCATTCTGATCTATCATTTCACCCTTAGACTTAGGGAGGTCAGTCTCGTAAAACCAGCCACCTTCATTTGGCTTTTCTGATACAGTTTCAGGGCCATATGCCTCAGTATGGACCTCGCGGCGAGCACGTCCGCTCGTATAAGTTTGCTGATCAAGTTTTAACCGATTGGTCCGTTCAATCAATACCCTGTCTTCTCCACTTCCCTTAAATTGCTCCACAACCCGAGCCCCTGTCTCAGGTGCCTCTTCTATTTTAGGTAACTCACCTTCAAGAACTCGTTCCTGGCCCTCTTCCACGACAATTACCTCTAGCATTGGGACTTTAAGTGCCTTTGCAAACACGTAATTTAACGTACCTGGCTGCTCAAGCGCAACCGTCTTCCAACCTTCTCCCTGTTCGCCATATAATTCTGTTAAAACGGATCTCGGCGACGAGCCTTCTTCGTCACCTTCATCAAGCATCTCCTGGGTAAAAACCAATGGTTCGGACCGTGTTTCAGGAGGGCTCTCTCCACTAAATTGTCTAGGTACAAACGTATCTATTGCCATTTAAACACCTCGCCTTACATGACAAGCACAAGTGTAATAGAACCCTTACCTAAAAACTGTTAGATATCCAACCTAAGAACAATTTATACTGCGGGATTGACGATATTGCTTGATTGACCAAGTATATAAATGAATTTTAAAATACCACCATAGGAGCTACGTAATCTTAGTAAGACCCTACTCACGACTTTGTGCATACCCCCATTGGCGCCAGTTAACATTATGTACCAGTGCATTCCATAGTTGGTCATAATCACTCTTACTGAACGTTTCTTCCATATATTTATTCATTCGCTTGTGTAGGGCAGTTTTTTTAACTTCATTTTGTTGTCGCGTATCGGGATTCTCCTCGTAGAGATGTACTTCTGTTAAGTCAAGACTACCTAATACCGTCTTCATTGCCTCAAGTCTACTGACTTCAGTATATGGCTCCTTTGCTAGATGATAATCAATATCGGTAAAACCTTGCTCAGAATCATACAATATGTTTGCAGGATGATTGTCAAACTGGATCCCTCTTTGCATAGCCTCCAGCCGGGTTGCAAGCAAAGCATCAAGATGCCCATCAGGCATTTCTTGAATATCCTTGAGCTGCAGTTCCTGTAAATGGTTGCCCTTAGCAAACTCAGATATAACCACTCCATCTTCATAAGAAGCAGCTACAATTTTTTCTAATCCTTTTATCCCTTTTGCATTAGCACCTGCTGCAATATGGCTGTGGAGTATCTCTACTCTTTGGTCCATTTGTTTTACTGATCTAACAACGTATTCTTTACCATCATTAGTTACCTTGAATACATCTGAGTGCTTGCCAGCTCCAATCAGTTCCGCATTACGTGTATCGCTACGGATACTCTCTACTTGGCTACGAAAGTTGTCATAATTTTCTATTATCTGATCTTCTGGGTCAGGCTCTTTTTCATCACCCTCAACTGCGCCCTCGTTCCAAAGAGGCGCTGGCCCAAACGGACTGGTATAAGTTACTTCATCCTCCGTTAAAAGACTCGATAAATATTCTGAAACAGCTTCGGGGTTGGTCTGATCAAACCCTTCAGGAAATCTTGGTACATAACCATAAATCATAAAGCCACCTCGTTCTCTTGCTTTATCACGCGGTTCGGTAACTGTATTGTAAGAATCCTCAAACTCGTGATTGTCGTAATCCTCCCTGAACATCAAACCAATTGTGCGCGCTGTACGGCCGTTGCCATCATGAAACGGGTGCAATAGGACAACTCCCAATGCTAGAGTGTCTGCAACCCTAGCAGGATTCACGTTCTCAGAGCTTTCCTTTATTTCGCTAACAAGTCTATGAAACACATCATAGCGATCTTCCGGGCTTAGAGTTTCCTGTCCCCCGATCTTCATCGTTGAGTCATGATTCATTAATGAGTCTCCTGAGCCCTGAACCGATTTATTGATATCTTCCAAAAGAATTGCCGTACCCTCTATAGACAAATGCTTTAGTTGCTCTATCCGCTCAACAGGAGTTTCGCCATTAATGCCGAACTCAGCTCCAATATGCGCCTTGAACTCAGCTGCATTGAGCTCGTTCACGGGCCTCGTAATTTCGAACCCATTTGCTGTTGTGGCTGTTTCTGTCATTTTTGTTTTGTCTTAACAGATACAATATTAGCACAAACGTGACGTTTTGTCAATGTTAGGCTATGGATTTTCTATACGTCAGTTGTTCTAAATATTGCGCGAGCTTTACGGTACCGCTGTACGGGCAAAAAGGTGTCAATAAACTTTGTAATGTCAGAGTAGTCATTGGTAGGATCATCGACTCTCAGCTCTGTAGGAATGCCGTCAACTTGACCAGTGTAATCAAACGGCTTTAAGGTAAGAATCCCTGAGTACACTACTCGCTTATCTGTCCCGTAAACAGTTGCCGGACTATCAGCTTCACGGATACGATCAATCCAAACACGTCCTTCCGAATCAGAAGCCATGTACCACTCATACGTAGTCCCCTGCATTTCACTGCGATATACTTCACGAACAATATCACCCAATAACGCATGGTGGTCATGCTCTACGCGTTCTGGCTCATCAAAAGCAGGGATTGCTCCAGAAGCTTCAAGTGCGGCATTTATTTTGCCGACGTGTTTCTCAAGCATATCAGGCAGATCTTTCAGAAGTACATCATCTAATATCTCGGCAAGGGTGTACTCTTCTAGTGTGTCCTGAGCTACCAGCTGCAACACTTCGCTCAAGGTTGTATCCGGAAAGTGAGTCGTTTGCATTTGTTCACTAAAATCTCGAGTAATCTCTTCGTATGCTGGGGCGTTCTTATAATATCTCACAGGGTTAACATTTGGCTTGCTCTGGCCAAGAGCAGTAATCATTTTTGGCATTGCTTCGGCAAAGTCAGGATGTAATTGTGTATCCTGTGTATATTGATGCAGAGGATTGCTCCTGTCACCCTTAATATACGCTCCAGTAACTGTACCTTCATGAGCAATACCAAGTGCTACACGAAATACGCCTTCACTATCAGAGCGATAGACAAACATGAGCCTGCTGTTACCTTCAGGATCAGTAGTGGTGAAACCGTATGCTTCCCGGTCCTCTGTCTTGAGCCGACCGTTCATGTCAAATAGTACTCCATCGATTAAGCACTCTTTGTCTCTTCCAGATTCATAAGACTCCGCCACGCTCAGTGTGCCAATTTCAAGAGCAGTAGCTGACATGACCTGCTCAGCTCCACTGAACTCAGGGGTATTGGGCTGTTCTAGGGTGTGGTCTTGGTGAGTCATTTTTATTTTGGTTTAACGGTGGTTATTTATCAATACTACGTTTCAGTACGATATTGGCGGATTGAACCTTCCATACCCTGGACATTACCAGCGTAGTAAGCCGTATTCCCTGGTTTCATGGTTGATGAGTCGGCAAAAAGTACAGAAGCTTTGTTAATAACACGAGCGATGTCACTACCATACTCAGGTTTTAACGCACCCACAAACAATCGATGTTGCAGTTTCCCGATACCAGTTGTATCTGGGGCCCATTCATCCTTTTGTGTCTCTGCTCGTTTGACTACCTCATCAGCATCGGCAAACAATTCATTCCATCGATCTTGAAGCTCTGGAGACATACTCGTAACACTTACATCCTGTACATAAACAGTTGGGTTACGAAGCGCCATTTCAGCACTGGTGATGATTTCTCCATCATACACTGCTGCGGCCTCAAAGATATCTGCCCATTCATTACCAATAGTACGTTGCTGTTCAGCAACAAGTGCTGGGTTGTTTTGGAGCTCGGGGCTTGATGATGTCATATACTTTTATATTAGCATAAGCGTGACTGATTGTCAATTGTATACTGCTGTAGTTAGTACTAGAACCTGCTGTCCAGTGAAATGAGAATGTCACCGATTTCCGGCTCACCCGGATGACGCTCGACTTTGCCCGTTAGATCAATCCCCTCATCTGTTTTATAGCCTTTGCCAAGCAGAAGATTGTCAAAAGCTTCGTTGGCTATACTGAAACGAGCCATGGTCTCAGCTTTACGTACTATGTTTTCGTCATCATATGCTGTTGTATCAAATCGCCAATTGCTAGCACCGAACCGTTCGTCGAGACGTTGTGCCCAGGTTTTACCAAAGCTAACCTCATTTAAGTCACGTTTTGTTACGCCATGTTTAGTTAATCTGCGCCATGGCCCTTCATGCTCCTGAATCCGTTCACTTTCCATGTATACAGTATATACAACCTAAGCCGTCAATTGATAAGTCCGTCAAATACTAAAAACTCCCCTTTTTGGGGAGTTTTATATGCTCCATGTAGTTCTATAGACCGAGGTGATGTTTGACGCGGTCTACGACGTCTGCGATGACAACTTGTGACTTCACAAGGTAATCATCAACTCCAAGGCTCTCTGCGCGCTGGCGGTCACTATCCTGACCAAGAGCGGTCAGCATAATAACCTTCACATTGATGGTCTCTGGGGTGTTACGAAGGATGTCTAAGACATCAAAGCCGCTGACTTTAGGCATCATGACATCAAGCAGAATCAGGTCTGGTCGGTAAGCCAACGCTGTTGATAGCGCTTCTTCACCGTTTGGTACACGGCGGATATCAAAACCTTCTGCCTGAAGACGTGTTTGATAGACACTCGCGAGTGCGTCATCATCCTCTACTAATAAGATCTTTTTTGCTTGTGGTGCCGCTTGAGGTGCGACAGGTGTTTGTTGAGTGTTATCATCCATACCTGTTATGCTAACGCATAAAGGGGTAAGTGACAAGTAGTACGGAGTGCGTGACTATTTGAGCGCTGCTATGAAGCTGTCAAACAATGGGTGTGGTCGGTTGGGCCGTGACAAGAATTCTGGGTGTGCCTGTGTGGCGATAAAAAACGGGTGGTCAGTGCCTTCGATCATTTCTACTAGATGGCCATCGGGGCTTGTGCCAGATGCCTTGATCCCCCATGATTCGTACTGATCACGGTATGCATTGTTACACTCGTAACGGTGACGGTGACGCTCGACAATCTTAGTTGAACCATACACCTTTTCAGCCAAACTGCCCTTTTCGATCTTACAGTCGTAATCACCGAGTCGCATGGTGCCACCGGTGTTTTCTAAGCCTTTTTGATCGGCCATAGTACTAATTAGCAAGCTGTCGCTGTCTGGATTGAGTTCTTCACTTGTTGCTTCTTTAAGCCCACCATTACGTGCTGCTGCCACAACTGCCATTTGTAGCCCCAAACAAAGACCAAGATATGGCACTTTACTCTTGAGTGCATGCTGTGCAACGTGGATTTTGCCCTCAAGTGCACGCTGACCAAAGCCGCCAGGAACAACAACACCGTCACAGCCTTCGATTGCCGCTGCGACATCTGACTCGGGCGTATCAAGTGCTTCTGCATCAATCCATTTAACGGTCATATCTACACTATTGTGCCAAGCTGCTGCAGAAAGAGCTTCTGTCACGGACATGTACGTGTCATGGTTATCCATATATTTGGCAATGATACCAACGGTTACCTTCTTACGTGGCGTACTGAGCGCACGGTGCACAAATTCACGCCAATCGCTCAAATCTGGCTTTTTGCCATCTACATCTAGTCGCTTACAGATGACTTCTGCAATACCCTCGTCTTCAAGCGTTAATGGCACTTGGTAAATTGATTTTGCGTTTGGTAACAATGCAATTGCATCTGTTGGAACACCAGAAAAGAGGCTCAGTTTATCAATAACACCCTTAGGTGCAGCCACTTCACTGCGGGCTACCAGCACGTCAGGGACGATGCCAAAGCCACGTAGTTCGCGCACGGCGTTCTGGGCGGGCTTGGACTTCACTTCTTTACTGGCGCCAAGATATGGCATATATACAACGTGTACAAACACGCAGTTTTCACGGCCGACCTTCATAGGCATTTCACGAATTGCTTCGATTAATGCCAGGCTTTCGTAGTCACCGACAGTACCACCGATTTCGGCGATATGAACATCGAAGCCCTTGCCTGCTTTAATAATTTCTTCTTGGAACGCGTTAGTTACGTGTGGGATGTACTGAACTGTTTTGCCTTGGTATTTGCCTTTGCGCTCGTTATCGAATACTTTACGCATCACGCGGCCAGCCATCATGGAACTACTTTGAGTTAGTTCCTGATCAAGGAATCGTTCGTAGTGACCAAGATCAAGGTCAGTTTCCGCACCGTCTTTGGTAACAAAGCATTCACCATGCTCTGCAGGGTTGAGCATACCAGCGTCCATATTGAGGTATGGATCGCATTTTTGGATGTTGACGTTGAGCCCGCGGGCCTTTAAGAGATTTCCGATTGAGGCGGCGGTGATACCCTTTCCTAATCCAGAAAGCACACCACCAGTAACAAACACATATTTAGTAGGCTTGGCCACTACTCCTCCATCAAAAGTACTTTGGGTAATGATACCACAGGAGTACCGGCCCCTGGAACTACTTTTTCAAGAAAACAAGGGCGGCGTCTTTTTGGGGGTCTTGGTTGTTCTTGAAGTTGTCGTCGGTACGTTCAACCTTTTGGTCTGGTTCGATACCGATTTTACTAATGCCTTTGCCGGATGGTGTGAACCAGTGCGCGCTGGTTACTTTGAGCATTGAGCCATCACCCAAGCGTAACAACTGCTGTACGCTTCCCTTACCGTAGCTCTTAACACCAATGAGTGTTGCGGCGTTATTGTCACGTAATGCGCCGGCTGTAATTTCACTAGCAGAAGCACTACCGCCATCTATAAGAACCACTGTTTTAATACCCTTAAGTACAGGATTACCTTCTGCACGGTATGTCTTAACCACTACATCATCACGCTTCTCAAGCAACACCGTCTGGCTGGTGTCGAGCCATAGGCTGGAAACACTCTCTGCTGCATCCAATAAGCCACCTGGATCACCACGAAGGTCCACAATAACACCCTTAACATTGGCAGCTTTAAACTTGTTTGCAGCAGTACGAGCAAGACTGGCGGTATCAGGGCCAAAACGACTAATGGTCAATATACCAATATTGTCAGCATTTATTTCATCTTTGACACTCGGTAAGTTTATAACTGCTCTAGTTATTTCAAAGTCGATCGCCTCACTCTTATTACGAACCACTTTGAGCTTAACCTTAGTCCCGGCCTCACCCCTAATCTTCTTAACTGCCTCACCGACACTTAACGTGGCTGCAGATTCACCATTGATTTCTGCAATGACATCTTTAGACTTAAGCCCAGCCTTCTCTGCTGGGAACCCTGATATAGGAGCAATAATCTCTATATTATTATCGGCATTTTTGCTTAATTCTGCACCAATACCTGTAAATGAACCGTTCAATTCACCATCAAACTCTTTGGCGTCTTTGGCGTTAAAGAATTCGGTAAACTGATCGCCAGTTGCCCCGGCGAGCCCACGCTTTAGACCATCCATGAGTGTAGCTTCATCAAGTTTGCCGTCATACTCTGTGCGGAGCTTGTCGTAAATTGCTTCTACGGATGCATAGTCAAGGTTATCAGGTAGGTTATTACCCTTAACTGCTTTGTTCTGATTAATGGCAATCCGGCCGTTGCCGACACTCACCCCTAATCCAAAAATAATTACTCCTGCTAAAATCGCAGCTAGAAAACGTGTTGACCTACGGCGTTTTGGCTGCTGAATAGTCGGCAATGTGGCGTGTGATGTCACCTAGATAACTCCCCTCAAAGAATAATTTTAACTTAGGCATTATCTCACAAAACTCGTATAGAACCGCTTCAGTTTTAATTCAAATAAAACGGCAGAGATAAACTCTGCCGCTCAATCTACTAAATTGCCTTAACCCTTTGGCTGTTCGCCGTCAACGCGATCGACTGCTGCGTCAACTCGTTCCCAAAATGGAATTTCTGATTTTGCAAGTGCTTCATATAATTCGCCATCTGTTGCAAAATGCGTCTTTGGATCTATGCCACTCTCTGAAAGAATCGCTTCGCCAATCTTTTGGCCTCGCTGAGCATATGGTACTTTAGGATACTCTGTATTAAATTCAGCATTTTCAGCATTTGCTTCATCACGCATAATATCGTTAGCCGTAACTTTACCCTTACCACCGAGTTTACTTAGTACAGAACGATCAGAATTTTCAACATCTGCCTGGTGCCCCCAACGCTTTTCATGGTCTTCCCTTAAGCCCTTTTGGTTGAAATTCTGAAAAACACCTGGCCTCCATGAGTCAGGTTCGATGTCGTGTGCAACTGTAATAGTTTTCATGAGTAACATATTAACATAAGCTTGATAATATGTCAATATTCTACTCTTTACGTAATTAGTAAGAGCGGGTGGTGTCGGAGCGTTGGCCGTTGAGGTAGCCGTTATATTCCCAGGTTGTGAATCTGTTGCCAGAAACACTAGTTACGTACATTGCATGACCCCAATAACCAGAAGTACTAATAGCTACATCGCCAGGTTCTGGGCTTCTATAGACGTCAACATCACCTGGGTGAGCATAAGCTGCCGCTACCCAGTCACGTGCATTTCCGTAGTAACGAGGGGCGTTGCGGCCAGAGGCTTCTACTGCCCATGCTGCGAATGAAACACATTGTCTCGTACAGTATCCCCATGCATCTGGACCGTCGTTGTCGGCACAGCCGCCTGGGCTCATACCAAATCCGGCATTTCTATATGGGTAATTATCTGGATTGAAATTGTGGAAGTCACCCTTAAATCGTAGGAAGTAATAGCCACCATCAGGGGAACCAAAGTTCGCACGACGCTGCGCAGCAACAAGCTCATCTATGCGCTTGCTGTTAGCCTTGGTTTTAGCATTAAATGCATCTCTTTGTGACTGGTTATATGCGAGCAGATTGCTCTGTTCGTTATAGCTTGAAGCCAATTGTGCCCGTTGTGCAGCCTGGTCTTTAAGTAGTAGCTCTACAGCTTCTTTTTGCGCCTTGAGTGTTAGACGTAGTTCTTGGATTTTATCTAATGTAACTCTAATTTTATTCTGAACAGTGCCTCTGTATTGTTCCCTATCGACAAAGTCACTCAGGTCTTTACTGGATGCAAGCATTTCGAGTGTAGAAATATCACCATCAAGGTACATACTACGGATATTCTGGCCAATAAGATCACGTTGTTTAGCTAGTTCTTTTTCAGCAGCTATTATTTGATCGTTTAAATGAGCCTGCTGGGCAGTATTCTCGTCAATTTTAGCCTGAACGGCGGCAATATTTGCAGATAGCTGCCTAATTGCATCTTCATAACTAGCTGCTTCGTTTGCTAATGACTTAACCTGAGCATTGTTCTGTGCGTTTTCAGCTCGGAGTCGATTAATCTCATCTTGAGGAGTCGCAAATGTAAGCGGAGACACAACAAAACCCACCGCCAGTACGGCGACGAGCGCTAGTGAGGTGAGTTTCTTCTTGATTGTAATGTTTTTCATGTTTTTGTCTTTAGATTTGACAGATATATAGTACCACAGCTTATGCTTAATCTCAAGTCCCTCCCTGACCGTAAGGTCTGATCTAAGATACATCAATAGACTCTACTTATTTGCCGGATAATTCACAGTCTTTTCGTCTAGCGCTACTTAGTAGTCTTGAACTTGAGATACCTCTGTGTCGCAACAATTGAGGAAATAGCACCAATTAGGATACCAATAGTCATTTGGGCGGCTAAAATCACCCAGAAGTGTCCCTTGAAGTACGTACTAGCGTAATTAATGTCCAGTAGCCCAAAGCTACTTGCACCAAGGGTTGATGATGAAACGACGAACAAGAAATGACAGATAGTTACGGACAGAACTGACGCAATCAAGCCGTATGCAACAGTTTCTACGACAAATGGACCTCTAATAAACCAAGTACTAGCACCAAGTAAACGCATAATTTGCAGCTCGTCCCTGCGGTTGAAGATAGCCATACGAATGGTATTAAAGATAATAAGCATCGATACCAGTGCAAATACCACTACCCCAACCAAACCAGCCCGCTGGAAAAACCTCGTTGCTCTGGTAATAGCATCAATGGCATCTTTACGCTCACCAGAATACGAAGTTGGGTCTGACTGTAACGTTTTAACATCGGGACTCTCTATGAAAGTACGGATTTCCTCGATCTTATTTGGGTCTTTAGGCTTGATACGTAAGCTTGCAGGTAATGGATTGTCTGTTTGAGAAATAGCAGCTAACAAATCTGGTTTGTTCTGATTGGCTTTCTTATAGTCGTCAAGCGCCTGATCTTTTGAAACAAAATCAACCGTCTTTACGTTTTCAAGCTGCTTAAACTGACCAATCAACTGCGTCCGACGATCTACCGTGACGTCATCTTTTAGATATACAGAGATGTCTATTTTATCTGTAATTTGTGCGACTGTGTTAGCGAATGTTGCATTTGTAATCGCAGAAAACAAAATAATTGTGAGTGTAATGACCATTACGGCAATAGCTGCCACGGCTAATGTTAAGTTACGCGCGAAGTTTTGCAAACCAGTGCGTACAATACGCATTTGAGTTATAAAAAAGTGATTGCCTGGCGCTTTTGATGACATTCTTAAGATTCCTTGTACTGTGCGTTGGCACGATCGCTCTCAATTTTACCGTCCTCTATGGTCACGACCCGACGTTTGAGCTTGTTAACAATCTCTGTGTTATGCGTCGTTAATAGGACAGTGGTTCCGTAGCGATTAATCTTTTCTAAAATCTTGATAATATCCCAGGCGTGTTTAGGGTCAAGGTTACCTGTTGGCTCGTCTGCAATGAGAATCTTGGGCTGACGCACGATGGCACGAGCTATTGCTACACGTTGGCGTTCACCACCGGACAACTCCATAGGCATTCGCTTTTCTTTGCCCTTAAGCCCCACTATGTCTAGAACGCGCGGCACAGTGTGTTCAATTTCTTTGTTCCCAAAGCCAACTATCTCTAGTGCAAAGGCCACGTTTTCGAATACATTCTTATTATTGAGCAGTTTAAAGTCCTGGAATACCACGCCAATTTTGCGGCGCAGTAGTGGGATATCCTTGTCCTTAAGTTTGTCATAATCGATGCCACCGATGACGATTTTGCCGCTGGTTTGACGCTCTTCCCTGGTCAAAAGCTTGAGTAGCGTAGACTTACCAGCACCAGATTTACCAATAATAACTACGAATTCTTTCGGCTCAACATGCAAAGAAATACGATCAAGCGCCGTGCTACTGCGGTTATAAACCTTTGTTACCCTATCCAATAGAATCATTAGCACTATTCTACCATAGATTTAGTAGTGATTCCTGAGAGAAACTAGTCGCTCAGAGTGTGCTCGAGGTAGCTATCGATGAAGTCGTTGAGTTTGCCGTCGAGGACCGCGTCAGGATCTGAGGTTTCGTGGCGAGTACGGAGGTCTTTTACCTGTTTATATGGGTGTAGTACGTAGCTGCGGATTTGGTTGCCCCACGCGGCTTGTTCATTGGGACCTTTTAGTTCGCGGATATTTTCTTGGTGTTGTTCAAGTTGCAGTTGAGCGAGCTTGGAACGCAGGATTGTCATGGCCGTTTCTTTGTTCTGTAATTGCGAGCGTTCGTTCTGGATGGCAACTACAATATTAGTCGGGATGTGAGTAATGCGTACAGCTGAGTCGGTCGTGTTAACTGATTGGCCGCCCTTTCCACCACTGCGGTAGACATCTATTCGTAAATCTTTCTCATCTATTTCTACTGCGTCTGGCCGGTCAATCTTGGGCATGACTTCTACTTTGGCAAAGCTGGTTTGGCGTAAATTATCACTGTTGAACGGGCTTAATCGCACCAGACGGTGAACACCATGTTCGCCTTTGAGTTTGCCAAAGATATATACCCCAGAGATTTCGAATGTCACACTCTTGATCCCTGCTTCCTCACCTGCGGATTCATCAATCATAGTTACCTTGTAATCGTTTTGCTCTGCCCAGCGCACGTACATTCGTAGTAGCATCCCCGCCCAATCTTGAGCATCAGTGCCGCCCGCCCCAGCATGAATACTGACAATCGCATCCATGTCATCATACGGGCCACTAAAACGCAGATCTGCCTTCAATCTTTTAAGATTTTGCTCTGCTTCATCGAGCTGTTTGGTAATTTCATGTTGCAGACTTTCATCGCCGAGTTCTGCGAGTTCAGATACTTCCTCTAATTTGCCTTTTAGTACCTGCCAGGGTTTGGTCATAGCTTGTAGTTTTGCTTGTTGTTTGGCCAATTCTTGGGCCTTGAGGTTGTCCTGCCAGACGTTTGAATCAGCTAATTTCCCATCAATTTCAATCAGTTGGGCCAGTTTTGTGTCCATATCCAAGGACTGCCACAATGTTGTGACATCATTGAGCAATAAGTTTGTGCGTTTTGCAATAGTATCCATTGCTATAATGATACCTTATTTATGATTTAAGTTCGGCAAATGCCTGAGCGGATTCCTTTATTAGACTGTGATCCCAGAGCGGTTTTACGTGCGTGTGGAGCTTATCGACGAATGCTTCGCCGGAACTACCAAGCGCACCAAGGCCCCAGATGTTCTCCGCGAACATTGCACGGGAAATATCAACAATAGCTTCTTTAGTAACGGTATCAATACGTTCAGGTATCTTGTAGTAATCCTCTATACCCTCGTCAAAGAAGTAGCGATTACTGTAGCCAGCGGCCGTGCCACCAACTGTTTGACCGCTACGCTGGTATCGACCAAGCGCATATTGTTTGGCATCGGCTACATCGCTATCATTGAGTTTAGCCTCGAAGACTGCCTCAAGCTCGCGGGTAATGATTTCAAATAATCGACCAGCGTTCTTTGGCATAATCTGTGCACCAAACCACCAGTTACTACTATGTATCGTCTGACCATAGCCAGAACTCATGCTGTAAACTAAACCATGTTCGCGAGCAGTGCCAAGAATACGAGAGTACAGTGTTTCGGTCAGCATGGTGTTAATAAGACTCAGTGCGTCTTGCTGTGGTTCGCTCATTTTCTTATGCTTGAAACTATCGATATAGAAGTACATGTTGTCGATGCTATCATTGTGAATATAGAGTGGTTTCTTTAGCGCAATAGGTGTTTCGTACGGCAGCTCAAGGCGTCCAGGACCCTGTTCAAGTTCAATGTCCTCAAACAGACTCTCTAAAACTTTCTGTCGTTTAGGGCTCAGGTTACCGGCAATCACAAAACGCATGTTCTGTGCCGTGTGCGTCCTGTGGTAGTGGTCGAAGATATCTTTAACACTGACATTATCCATAAGTTGCAGGCGCGTCTGATCAGTTAGGACTTTGAACCCGTAAGCTTCACGTAGTGCAAGGCTGAGGTGGCGGAAATGGTTGTTGCTACGAGCGGTTAGCTCCTCACGCACATTGCCAAACTCAGCATTAAACTCTTCTTCAAGGAATAGTGGCTTAGTGATAGCTGTAAGGAGTAAGTCAGCGATTCTATCCCACTCAAAATCGGCACATTCTGCCTCGTAGGTAATGTCATAACTGCCCGTACTGGCGTTACTATATGCACCATTCTTCTCAAATTCTGCCTGGAATAAACGTGCTTTTGGAATGAGTTCATTGGCTCCAAGCAACACGTGCTCCATAAGATGCGGAGTTTCCCACTTATCACGGGATACCAAATACTCACCCGCACGAAAATTGATTTCAAAGGTCATAACTGACGCATCAGGTATATGAATAAATAGTCCTTTTGAGCCATTGCTCAGAGCGACTTCGGTAACAACATGTTTCATAGGCGGTGCCTCACTTCCTGATTGAGCTTAGAGTTACTTGCGGCGCTTCTTGGCTGCAGTTTTGCGCTTACGCTCAATCTTATGAGCTTTCTTGCGCTTTTCCGCAGTTTTCTTAATGGTCGCGGCCTCTACCTTGGCGGGCATGAAGTCGACTTCGTGGAATTCCTCACCCTCGATAATACGGTCAGCATTATCAACAGAGTTACGGGCTGCGCGAGTTAGCTCAGTCTCAACGTGTTCGTGAAGATGCGCAGGTTCTGCGTGGAATAATGCACGCACAACATCGTGTCGCATGGTCCCCTGCATGGTGTCAAAAATAATCTGTGACTGACGGCGATACTCTACAAGTGGGTCACGCTGACCAACACTCGCCCAAGTAATACCCTCGCGTAAGTGATGCATGTTCTCGAGGTGCTGCATCCAGAGATTATCAAGTACCTGGAGGTAAATATCACGCTCAACTTTACGCATGATTTCTGGTGTAAATGCAGCCTCACGTGCCTCGTAGAGTTCCATTGCCTCGGTTTGTAGGTCTTTGCCAAACTTACCTGCTTCAGCATCAAACAAGCGATCAAGTGTGTCGTCGTCGAATGGGAACACCTCTGTTACAAGTGTTTCTAGCTGATCGGTCATGAGTTCTGGTGATGATGCAAGAACCCTGGCTTCGTCTTCAATATACAATTTAATACGCTTTTGGATATCGGTCTGAGTAAGCACTTCGCGGCGCATGACATAGATTGCCTTACGGTGACGGTTCATAACGTCGTCGTATTTAACGACATCTTTACGGGCGTCAAAGTTGTAGCCTTCTACTTTCTTCTGTGCACCCTCTAAGCTCTTGCTAATAATGCGGTTTTCAATTGGAGTTTCGTCGTCGACACCAAGTCGATTCATGACACTACCAATGCGATCACCACCGAAGACACGCATAAGGTCGTCTTCTGTACTGACGTAGAACTGGGTAATACCAGGGTCACCCTGACGTCCGGCACGACCACGGAACTGGTTATCGACACGTCGAGATTCGTTACGCTCTGTACCGATCACATATAGACCACCGAGTTTCTTCACATCCTCGTCTAGGACAATATCGGTACCACGACCGGCAATGTTGGTTGCAAGTGTTACAGCGCCCTTTTGTCCTGCTTTAGCGACGATAGTTGCTTCGCGTTCGTTGTTCTTAGCGTTAAGCATCTGGTGCTTAATCTTAGCCTTGGTCAGTAAATCAGACAGGATTTCGTTCTTCTCAATTGAGTTGGTGCCAATAAGTACTGGTTGCCCCTTAGCATTGAGCGCCTTAATGTCTTTGATGATTTCCCTGAATTTGCCCATTTCCGTACGGTAAATGCGGTCAGTACGGTCATCACGAGCGTTCGGACGGTTTGGTGGAATCTGAATTACTTCTAGTTTGTAGATCTGGTGGAATTCCTCTGCCTCTGTTTCGGCAGTACCGGTCATTCCAGAGAGTTTTTCATACAAACGGAAGTAGTTCTGGAACGAAATAGTCGCCAGAGTCATGGACTCTTCTTGGACTTCTACGCCTTCTTTGGCTTCGATTGCTTGGTGAAGACCCTCGTTGTAGCGACGGCCAGGGAGCAAACGACCGGTGTGTTCGTCCACAATTACAACTTCGCCGTCTTTTGTGACAACGTAGTCTTTATCGCGCTTAAACATAGTCTGGGCCTTGAGTGCCTGTTCAAGGTGGTAGATAGTACGAATATTATCAGCAGCGTATAAGTTATCAATACCAAGGATCTTCTCAATATGAGTGATACCTTCATCGGTTAGAACAACTGATTTACGCTTTTCGTCCTTTTCGTAGTCGGTTTCTACGAGCTGACGAGTAACTTTAGCAAACTGTGCGTATGCATTACCGCTCGTAACAGATGGTGCAGAAATAATCAGTGGCGTACGGGCTTCGTCAATAAGAATGGAGTCAACCTCATCCACGATAGCGTAGTGGAGTTCACGTTGACGTAGCTGTTCAACTTCGCGAACCATGTTGTCTCGGAGGTAGTCAAAGCCGAATTCGTTGTTTGTTCCATAGGTAATGTCAGCAGCATATGCTTCTTGGCGAGTCGCCGGACGTAGCTTACGCATTCGAGGGTCGTCATGCTCTTTATTCTCGTAAGTCGCATCATATACAAATGATTGGTCAGTAATGATCACGCCGACACTCAAGCCGAGGAAGTCGTGCACCTGGCCCATCCAGCCGGCATCACGTTGTGCGAGATATTCGTTTACGGTAACAACATGCACACCCTTACCCGTAAGGGCATTGAGGTATGTTGGCAATACTGCTACCTGTGTCTTACCTTCACCGGTCTTCATTTCTGCGACAGTGCCTTCGTGTAGTGCCATACCACCGATCAACTGCACGTCGTAGTGACGCTGACCAATAACACGATTGGTTGCTTCACGAGCAATTGCAAACGCATCAGGAAGAATCTTATCGAGCGATTCCTTTCCGAGACGTTTCTTTAGCTCATCGGTCTGAGCCTTGAGCTTACTATCAGATAGCTTCTTATATTTGTCCTCAAGCGCGTTAATATCTTTAACACGTTTTTTAAGACGCTTGAGCGTCTTTACTTGTGGATCACCGAGAACACGTTTAATAACTTTCTTCATGTAGTACCCCTCTCTGAAAAGTCAGTCAACAAGACAATAGTCAATACATCTATTGTACCTCAGTAGGCACGGGAGTACTAGAAGTTATGTAGTAGTATTCGCCACAATCAAAAACTCCCGCACCTTGCGAGAGTTTTATTTCTAAACGGGTGCCTAATGTACTTACCTTTTTAGGTTCGGTAGGATTGACTCAACTTCTGCCTTACGGGCTTGTCGAGCAGGCTCTTCAGCGTACATAGTTTCGAGTTTTTTATCAATTTCGGCAACTCTTTCAGATGCGGCATCGCTCGCAAGCTTGACCATGTCTATACCAACTTCTCCAACTTTTGCGGTGTGAGGCTTAAGTCCCATTTTCTTTACAGCATCATACGCAAGTTCACTGGCAACCTCAGCATTCTGACCTTCAATAGAGTTATCGGAATACTTCTGTCCATCTTTATCCCAGTATTGAGTGCTGAAAGCGTTTTGTACAGTTTCCACAGCTGTAGGATATCCCATTGGACGCTTGCCCAGGCTACCGGCAGTATGTTCCTTGTGCTGATCCACGTAGACATCCCCAACGAGCGCTAGGCCACCGATTGTTCGTGCTCGCTCATTTTCTAGCGGGTTTGCTTCTATCGCCGTTTCATGTGCTTCGTTAACATCATGCATACGCATGTCTGGCGTTTGCTCTGCTGAGTCTTGCTGTAATTGTAGTGTTTCGCTCATTTTGATTTTACCTTTTGGGTTCTAGTTTTTGTTTTTTTTCTAGATTAAATAAATGATATCACACTTATGCTTTTATGTCAATAAAATTAACTTCTACTCATTTAAAAAACCGCCTTTCGGCGGTTCTACTGTTATACTTCGCTGCGACGAAGTCTGAGCAGTACTTTTCTATGGATGCGATGGGCGTTATGTGTGTCTTTGTACTTTTTCAGCTGATTTTTGAGTTTGGCTTCAACGATATCAACAGCGGCAAACATATTAATTGTTGATTCTTTAGTCATAAGTTTGGTGCCAGGAAGGTGTAATACGACTTCACACATACACTCTTTCTTGGTCTTGATCATAATTTCTTTTACAAAGATCTCTGCGTGGGCAGATTCCCGTGCGTGTCGCGGCATATAGCGGTCAAGTTTGCCAATTTTCTTGGTAATGTACTTCTTTAAATCTTCAGTTAATACAGTGTGGACACCATTGATCTCTAATTTTTGGATCATATACATTCCCTTCTGTTACTGTTTGAAAGTACGAGAGAGTCATTTATTAACTCGTACTTACAGTATACGCCTAGTTTTCTGTGACAACTGTGAAATCAATCACAGACTAAATTGCTGTTTTGCCAGCCATGAACGGCTGCAATACTGCCGGAATAGCAATCTTGCCATCCTCAGTCTGATGGTGCTCGAGCACTGCAATGAGTGAACGTGCTAGTGATACGGCAGTGCCGTTGAGTGTATGAAGCACTTCAACGCTACCGTCTTTGCGACGAACACGGATATTCAAATTACGAGCTTGGAAGTCGGTGCAATTAGAGCAACTGGTCAGTTCACGGTACTTGCCGTCAACCTGTGACCAATATTCAAGATCGTATTTCTTGGCAGCTGGAGCGCCAAGATCACCTGATGCAATGTTAATTACATGGTAAGGAATATTAAGTGACTGCCAGAGTTCTTCTTCAATCACTAAGATTCTCTCGTGCATTTCCTGACTCTGTTCTGGCGTAACAAAAGCGTACATTTCTAGCTTATTGAACTGGTGGACCCTGAACAACCCACGGGCATGTTTGCCATAAGTACCTGCTTCTTTGCGGTAGCAAGGACTTAGTCCGGCATATAGTAGTGGAAGTTTGTCTTCGTCAATAATTTCATCTGCATGGTAACCAGTAAGTGGCATCTCTGCTGTTGCAATAAGTGATAGGTCCTCACCCTCTACAAAGTATTCATCGCCTTGGTCACTCGTTCGCGGGGCAAAGCCTGTGCCAGTTGCAACGCGGCTATTTACCATGTGTGGCACTGTCATATAGGTGAAGCCTTTTTTAGTAATAAAATCGAGTGCGTACTGGGTAATAGCGTTTTCAAGCAATGCTAAATCACCTTTTAAGAAGTAGAATTTAGCGCCTGCAACCTTGGCACCACGTTCAAAGTCTATCCAGTCACGTTCGATTGCTAGGTCTAAGTGGTCTTTTGCCCCTGTTGTTTGCTCGCCCCACTGTTTAATCTCTACGCTGTCTTCTTCGCCGCCAACTGGCACATCATCAAATGTGAGGTTAGGAACGCGGTTAAGCAGCGTATTAAACTCTTGCTCAATAGCGTTCAGCTGGTGTTCAAGTATACCTAACTTATCTTTGACTTCACGTCCTTTGGCAATTTGCTCGTCACTGGGCTTCTGGCCCTGCATACTTGCTGCAATTTCATTGCGCTCGCGACGTAGTTCTTCTACCTGCCCCTGTAATACACGACGTTCACCGTCAAACCCAAGAAGTTGGGTGATATCGACATCATAGCCTTTTTGTTTGCTCTTCTCTGCAACCATCTCAGGGTTGTCCCGAATTATCTGAATATCAATCATGCAGATAGTATACCGTAATCCGTTACTAAACTGGACTTTACTAGACAGTTTTCGCTTAGAGGCTTATTATTTGGCCATTATGAGTCACGAGGTAAAGCTTCACACCGTTCAAACCAGCATCTTGCGGGCACTCCTCTTTGAGCCGACTGCAACGTATACAAACTTGCAACAATTAACTGATCTCAGTAGCGACCATTTTAACTTCCACATTACACGGCTCGTAGAGCTTAATTTGATAGAAAAAGTACAGCGTGGAACATATCGGTTAACTACAGCCGGCAAAGAATACGCAAACCGGCTGGACACTGACAATAACACCGTAGAACGACAGCCAAAGTCAGCTGTCATATTTGGTCTGAGTCGTGAAAAAGATGGAAAAATCGAGTATTTATTCCAGGAACGACGTAAGAATCCTTACTTTGGATTCTGGGGTCTTCCGAGTGGAAAGATCCGCTGGGGCGAAACAATTACTGAAACTGCACGCCGTGAATCCCTGGAAGAAACTGGCCTAGACGCCGATTTTGAGATCGCTAGTGTTTATCACGAAGCAGTTAAAGATTCTAAAACCGGTGGAATCATCGAAGACAAGATATTCTTCATTGTCAGGGGTACAAATGCTCGAGGAACACTTATTGAAGACTTTGAGGGCGGCCATAACAAATGGCGAACGGTTGAATCCGTTTTATCCGAATCTAAAAAATACGCCACACTTAAATCTGAAATTGACTTCCTGACAACTGACAAATGGTTCAATGAACAGACAGTCACCTACTCCGATCAGGAGTTCTAATGAGCAGGCCAAAGGTAGTGATTTGCGGCAGTTTCCGTAAAGATCCTGCTGGATTGGCACGACTGTTTCGTGAGTTAGAAACAAACGGCTGCCGTGTATTATCACCACTCACACTCGATTTTACGGATACCGAATCCGAATTTGTAACTGCAAACCATGATGAGTCATTTTCGACTAGAGAGCTCGAGAGGTTTCACTTACGCGCAATACGCGAAGCTGATTTTGTAATACTCCACGCACCCGAAGGCTACGTCGGAACGAGTACTAGTTTTGAACTAGGCTATTCAACAGCACTCAATATCCCTATTTTTAGTAAGACCAAAGTCACTGACCAGATGCTACGAACACAAATCAAAACAAATGGATCGGTTTTTGAAATTCTCGATTCTATTTCTTAGCTTTTGCCTGTAAGGCTTTGACTGTTAGCTCTGTACGCGCGCGGGCGTAGGTACAGTGTTCACAGGGGCCGCCCATGGCTGCGGTGCCGATTGGCGGCATTTCGTCAGATTCCATACAGGCTTTCATATCCTCAATTGTCTTACCAACCCAGTCACTATTGCCGTGATGTGGAAACACAAAGGTTTCAAAGTCTACTCTATTAAAGAAACCTTCCCTATCCTGTGTGCCGGTAGCATACACAAAGTAACCCGTGTCGCTTACCTTGAAGCCATTTTGCTTGAGTAACCATTGGTAGACTTCCATTTGGCGTCGGTACATATCCTGCCAGGTACCTTCGGGTCCGAGTTCAGTGACAGGTTTTGCCTTGGCAGTCGCTTTATAGTCAACAACCATTAATTCACCATCATCATTAACCCAAATGTCATCCACAGCACCAAAAATATGCAGATTCGTTGGTTCGTGGATAGTGGTAATTCCGGTGAAGTTGTAGCGCCACGTATCAAGATCTTTGTGCTGATATGGGATAGCTTTGATCTGATTGTCGGTCATCAAAGGATGTGGCTGTTGTTTAGCACGATAGACATCAAATTCCTTTTTAAAAAGTTCGTCGATAGTCTTATTGATGTTAAATGGCGGGCTTGATGGGCGCGTAATTTTAAGCCGTACATCCAGCCAAAAACAGCGTGGACACTGCATAAACAACTCGATTTTTGATCGAGACAACTTAAAAGGTGTCTTCTGCCCTGGTTGATATGGGAGCGATCGCTCCCTGAAGTAGTTCCCTGCCATACGTTGCTCTATTGTACTATGAGCCGAGCGAAATGATTGCTAGTAATCATTTCCGAGCGAAGACGTACATCAGTAACTTGTTACTATGTAGCACTAGTGAGCGTGCGCTAGGCCGTGTCTTCGGAAAGCTTTGTATACTTGGTGCTTACCGTGATGCCTAGCAATCAAAACTACTGCTAGCCCAATCCCGCCAATTCCTGCTCCTACGCCAAGTAATAATAGTAGTATCGACGGGTCTTTGACGTCTTTACCTTCACTAATGGCCTGCTCAGATAGTTCTATATACTGATCCGCAAGTCGATGCGACGGGAATAATTCTTTAACTTTCTCGAACTGTGTTTGGGCTGCAGAATAGTGGTGCTTACTGTACAGATCAAGTCCTTTTTGCCAGGCAGCTTGTGTTGGGCTTGAAGGATTTGGAGTTATATCTTTGTTTTTCATGAGGTCTTTGAAATCTTTGATATCACGGATGTAGCTCTTAGCAGCGTCAGTGGACTCACCACTGGAGAATCGGTATGTTAATAGCCCAAATACCTGCCCATCTTCGTTAATTGCCGGCCCACCGCTATTACCCGCGGAGGCATCTGCATCAGATTGGTATAGCTTTGAAGCCGTACCCGCTGTATCGCGAATCGAGCTGATCGCACCATTTGTGACAGTCACACTCAGCTTACTATTATCTGTTAATGCGTTGTCTGCATCCCCTGGGAACCCAAACAAACTAATCTTTTCATTCTGGGTGACCGGTCCATCGGCCAACTGCACAACGGGTAGATTTTTGGCCTCAATTTTGAGCAAAGCCACGTCACTGGCGCTAAAGCCTTTCTTTGGGTCACTCACAACCGTCAGCTGATCTTTAGGTGAGTAGTTATATCCGACGATCCGTGCAGATTTGAGGCTCTCAGTATCCCTGAAGGCGCCGACCATTCGTCGAGCATCCTGTTCATCCTTAAGCTCTAGCGGGGTTGAGCCGAGTGCAACTACTGTAAGGTCATGTTGATCTTGCAGTCTTAACTCGGCATCTGAGAGGTCATAAATCTTGGACACTACCGATGCTGTCAGATCCGGACGACCCATAACTTCTTGAACCTGTGTGTCGGTTAGTTTAGTCCCTTTTAGGAATGCTGCTAACAATGTTGGGTTTTTCAGCAATGCACTCGACAACATGTCTTTTGCGCCGTAAACAACGACGTGCCCATTAGTGCCAATATAGCCATCCTGCGACACGATAAAGCCACTACCCGACAAGCCCTCACAAGTGTCAGTAGCTACAACACTACCCTTATAGACCAACGTGCCACAAACGATGTGATAGACCTTAATGACTGCCGGGGATACAAGATCTGCGACATACTTTTGATCGAGTATCGGTGCTTTGTCTTCGCCAAACAGCGTAGAAAGACCTTCTACTTTGGCATCAGAAGAGATTTTGAGCGTTTGGAAAATTGGTGCCATAGACGACGGAATTTCTGCACCAACCACAATACCCCTTACCGTAACAGATAGCGGTTTACCATTTACCTGTGCTGTCCAAACAATGGTATGTGTTGGATTACCGGCAAACTTAGGACTAATTTTGTATACGGATTTGACCATCGCCGTGCCGTTGAGAGTGTCTGCGGTTCGGCTTTCCAGAGCAATATCAGCAATCGTAGTTGGCTTGGGGGCGAAGTAGTTAGCCGTGACTGTTGGCATATCCTGCCCCGTGGGTGCCTTTGTCTTAAAGGTAGCAAATGCGCCAGCGTCCGTTTCGCTCGCAAGTTCAAGCTCTGCTGCAGCTTCAGGGGCTGGTACCCGGCTTGGCAGTGGGCTCAAAACTACACTCGTAAGCGCCTTACCTGACTTTAAGTCCGAATCACTAATACCCCCAGTCGCGCCATCACCCCTGGCTTGCACACTGAATTGCTCATTATTAAAGCCGAATGCAAACCCGCTGCTCGAACGGACCAATGTCGTTCTACGTACTGCCGGATCAGTCACTGCTTGGTTAAACAGCGTTCGGGGATCAAGTGATTGCCGCGTTATAACTGCGCCCAGCTCCAGGGCCATAGTTCCAACAAACGCTAATGTTAGTATCAAGAATAACAGATGTCGCTTGCGGAACGCCTTGGTGTGATGTGGCAAAATATGCAAAGCATCCGCCAAAGCGATTAACGCCGGAGGATGCTGCAATGTTTGTTTTGTGTGCGCAGTCGTAGCTGCCATACCCTCACCTTAGGTTACTTAACCATAAGTATAACCCTGTTAGCTCTTCATAACAAACGCAAGCTGATAGCTACTTATACTATTGTCGTTGGGGCACAAATTCGGTAATAAGTGCAAGATGCGCTTCGTCGTCTTTGAGCTCTGTGATGCGGTACAAGCGCTCGGTCCCCACTCCATCAAATAGTAAAACTTCTTGACCGGCCTGGAACCCGAGAACCTGGTTCCATTGTTCTAAAATTTCTTGGTCATGTAACCAGAAATCGTGTTTCAATTCTAGTTTTGTGCCGACGTTAAAACGATGTAACTGCACGACAATTATTCTGAACCCTGTAAGTTATACAGCTGGCCAGATGCAAGGGTCGCACCGACTGTATAGCTACGACACATCACACTTGAGCTGTTACAACCCTCTGGTAGAGGCACATAGTGATACTGCCCCTTAGTAGGCTTAGCGGCAAAATTAATGTTTGAGCCAAGTGGATCAGTATACGTCTTGCGGCCTATCTTAATGAAACTCGGGTCGGCACGACGGAACTCTTCGCTGTTAATCTGCGAAATAGAAGGATATATTCCAAATCGGTCGTAATACTCACCAAGACGGTCATTAATCAATTTAATGTCATTTTTCTGCTCTTCTTCAGGATTGAGTGGTGTAACGAGCGCAGCCGGCCCAGGTACGTTCGCCCGGCTAAGACTTGGCTTTGGCTTATTATGAACAAACGTGCTCACGGAAATAATAATAAGTAGCCACACGCCAACCATTGCGGCGATTGTTTTAGGTGTCATGAAATGTGACATTGCTGAGTGGGAATGGCCTATTGGCAGTTCTGGCATACTAATAGGTGAACTCGGTGCAATTGCCCCAGAACCAGACGAACTCACAGAAGAATCAAACGCAGTGCGTGCGATATTCTGAGTGTCTTGGATGCTCTCTGACTGATAGTCAGGAGTATTTTCTTTTAAGTTCATTTATTTCCTATTAGTTTTTGTTTTTTATTTATATAAAACAGTACGTCTATTTATAGCATAAACGTGTTAAATTTGCAAGAGTATTTTGATCTATTTAATTAGCTGTAGCACTGCTAATGACTCAATGTGTGGAGTTCGTGGGAAAAAGTTAAAACCACTAACAGAGGTAATTTTGTATGAACCCTGCAGTAACGCCAGATCACGAGCCTGTGTTATGGGATTACAACTGAGATATATGATTGCTGGTGGTTTGGCGTCTAGAATGCGCTCAGTTACTTTGGCGTGCAGACCAGCACGCGGAGGATCAACAATAAGGTATTGCTCGCTATTGATATAGTCCAGCGCTGTTTCAGCAGTCGCCTGCACTACCTCTGCCTTAGTCCCCTGGCTATTTTGTAGTGCCATTTCACAGTTATGCCTGTCTGATTCGACCAATACTGCCGCACCACCAATGGCAAGTCCGATTGTACCGACGCCGCTATACATATCTACATATGCGTTATCACCAACTGCTTGTTTAATTGCAGTTAGCGCTTGAGTGAAGATATCGAGATTTACTTGGAAGAATGAATTTACGTCGTATGAAATATCGATATCCTGTATCTTTTCCGTCAGTACAATGTCCCCGTAGGTATAGAGCTCTTTTGTGATAACACTCGCAGGACTTTTTGGAGTTGAGTAGTAAACTGCTATGCCGCTGCACACTTTGGCAAGCTCTGGGAGTTCTGGAAACGATTCGTCTTTGACAAACAAGGCGGCAACAGTTTCCCCGGCCTGATTTGCACGTACGACGACTGTTTTGAGCTGAGAACCCCTGATACCGTGCTGGCTGAGCACTGATAAGATTTGGCTAGCTGTCTGGTCAACGGCGGGCATAGCGATGCTACTTCCTGGCACAATGCGTTTACCATGGGTTCCGCGATTGAATAGTGCAAGATGTAGGCCATTATCATCTGCCCAGAAGCTATATTCCATTTTGTTGCGGTAGTGCCACTGCTCAGTACCGGCAATCATGGGAATATCAGCGCTATATGCAACATGTTCACGCTGCATTGTTTCGGTTAGAATTGCTTGTTTATGTGCGTTTTCGGCAGTGAATGACATCATTTGCCAAGGGCTGGTACTTAGATACGCCTCATCGCGTGGCTGTTCGCGGTCTGGGGATGGCTTAATAATCTCCGTGGCTATGCCTTCGGCCAACTTATTTTTGTTCTTAGTCAGCTGTATCTTAACCGTTTCACCCGGGAGCACATTCCACACAAAAACACGCCGGCCATCCGCCAGCCGGCCAATACCTTGGCCACCATGGACCAATTTTTCAATCACGCACTCCTCAACAGCTGGCCTGCTCACAAGCGAAGCTTGCGATCCGCCAGCTTCTTGGCCACTTTGAACAGTGTCCTTTGCGGTACGCGGTTGACGTACTATTGTACGTCTCCCTTGCGTTCCACAGGACTCAGTCCAAACTGTCTCAAGTGAGTAGCACCTGATTTGAAAAATTGCACGCTTTTATCTTTATTTGCTAGCGTAGAGGCCAACAATTAATACTACAGCTACTGTGGTTCGAGCAAGGAAAGTCAGTACGTTATATGACTTATCGATTGCAATGTAGTCGTGTTTCCCAGAAAGTGGGGTCTTCTTAAGCTTGAGTTGAATAACGCAGAGCCATGCAACAAAAGCAGCAGCAGCAGCATATGCGTACCAAGGTGATCGAGCCATACCGTAAATGTATGTACTCCACATAGTAGCGGCAAGTGCGAGAATTGGCACTGCTGAAGCTACTTGAGCACCGATCAAACTTGCACGTGCTGGTTTGCCTGTAACAGCGTTTTCACGCTCGTACATCCATGCAAAGTATGCGGTTAGCGCAATACTCAACATACCAAGCTTGAGTGCCAGTACATCTTGTACGCCGTTGAGTAATCCAACAAGTTCGAAGAAGAGAGCGCCAGTAACAGCGAAGTCAACCCAACGTAGTGGTTGAACACCAGTTTTGACACCAGCTGCTTCACGGTGCTGCCACTTCGTGCCACGAAGTATTGCAAAAAGTGCAGATACACCGAGGAATACTACGAGCAGCCAACGAAGCTCAAGCTCGTACAATGGGTGAGCTGCAGATGCCAGCACAGTGGTTGCGCTACTTGCAAGTTCATTCTTAGTCAAATGACCCATGAATACTTGGATGCTGTCACTCTTCATGAGTAGTCCTGCAAGAACAGCCTGCAACGCAAGGATAACGCCCGCAATTACATACTGCTGGTTAAAACGACTCGTGAATGACTTAGTATTACTGATGTTTGTAGCTGCTGCTTTAACAGGAGCCTTCTTAGCTACAGTTTTCTTTGATGCTGCAGGTTTAGTTGTCTTAGCTTTTACTGATGATTTTGTGGTCTTTGCAGCAGCGGTTTTTGCTGGTGCCTTCTTGTTGGTAGTTTTGGTCTTTGCCTTGGTGGTAGATGTAGATTTAGCCATGCATTAAATATACCACATCTGTTTGTCAGATGGTCTACTCTACATCCTGGTATGGGATGTGACACATGCCGCGACCAGTACGTTCCGTGAATTTTTGGTGATATTCCTCTGCAGGATAAAAGGTAGCTGCGGGTGTAATTTGCGTGGCGATTGGCTTATCTAAACCTGTCTGCAGTTCGTCACGGACAGCTTCTGCTATCTGTTTTTGCTCATCATCTATATAAAATATTGCCGAGCGATATTGGTCACCAACATCTGGACCCTGTCGATTAAGTTGTGTTGGGTCGTGCATTCTAAAGAACTGTTTTACGAGTACCTCATAACTCACTTGTTCTGGGTCAAATTCAAGTTCCACGGCCTCGGCATGGCCTGTGCCATGCGAACAAACTGTATCGTAAGTTGGATTTTCTGTATGACCACCTGTGTACCCAGTAATACTTTCAGTTACGCCGGGTACTTGGTCAAAATAAAACTGTACACCCCAGAAACATCCCGCTGCAAAAATAGCTTTCATATAATGATTATCCCACGATTTAATTAAACGAGTACTGGTTCGCGTTTGGCATCAAGCTCAGGATCAGATTCCGTAACCTTAACATCACGCCAAAAGGCTACGTAATCACTGAAGTCCTTTTTGACTTTGTGAATAGCTGATTCGTACGGTTCAGGGTAGCTCCAGGCTACGTCTTCACTCATTGAATCGCCCTGTTGGACATTAAAATACTGGCAAACGCCCTTCCATGGGCAGGTGTATGGCGTATCACTTTTAGTCAAAAAATCTTGTTTCACACTGTCTGGCGGGAAGTACCAATTGCCTTCTATGTAAATAAGATCCTCTTTTGGTGCCTCTGCAATAACTTGATTGTTCCAAATAGCTTTTATGACTGTTGCTCCCTTGCTGGTTTTAATAATCTGGCGAACCACACGAGTTCCTCATAGAGAGCTTGTGCGTTTTTATCGTATCTTTCAGCCAACTCAGGCTTAATTTGCCCGTTTTCATCAAATGTATCCTGTATTTTTGGAAAGTACATCTCTGTTTGGATGTTTACCATACCGGTACGGTGGCAAACTGGTAATAATGCCTCGCAAACGCGAACCCCGCCCCATGACCCACTACTGACACCAACGAGCGCCACTGGTTTATGTTTGTAGTTTGCATATTCGCTATCCAACATACGCTTTAAGCTACTCGGGTAGCCATGGTTGTATTCTGGAGTCACAATAATAAATGCATCTGCTTTAGCCGTAATATCACTGTATTTGGGGTCTTTGACATCTTCGCCTTCGTCTAGCAGCATGAGCTCCTGAGGGTCTACAAAAATTAGCTCAACACCAGGCATCAATTTGGCATGTTCGGCTATATAATGCGCTGCCTTAACTGACTCACGCTTGGCCCGGATGGTACCCACAAGAAGAGCTATGGTAATTGGATTATTCACTTACCTATTTAAGCGTAAAAAGTATACTTTGTCATTTTTTGAGCTTGATACCCATATATTTAGTTTGAGTAATCAACCTGTTCCGTACTATCCCCTTGCTTAAGTGCTATATACAACAGTGATCGCAGACTATGCATTGAGAAATTATCATTGATCGGGATGATATACTCGTCTCCGTCATCCAACTCAACTCGACTACCAATTACAACTATTCGCAAACCAAAAGTAAGTTCGTTTGAACCATCTACATCTGAAAAACCGTGCAGCACTTCCACCGATACCGGGTAGCCCAATGCACTGCCTGGCTTTGCTATAGCTGGTTCGAGACCATTCAGGGCGTCATCGTCTGACTTGTAACAATCCCCCTGAAATCGCATATCATATGGAACTTTGGTGTCAAAAGTAACGAGTGAGTTAACGTAATCCCGGACTATGTCCATTTCTTCCGTATTTATAGTTCGCACTGGAACCTGTACATTGCGAAGTGACATCACGAAATCAGACTCACTGAGACTGTCAATCTTAGCTTGCATAATACCAGCACATTCATCTGGGAAGGAGTACTGCATTTTATCAAAATAACTTTGATCTGAGCCAAACGGATACTTAATAAATACCTCGTTTGGCACGGCAAACCCCTCCGATACGCCCCAAAACTTAACAAGATCACTCTCTCCTACGCGTACAGGCTCGAATCTAAAGTAGTGACCTATCAAATATTTATACTTCGTTGGGTCTTCTTTTTGCTGTGCTCGTGTGGTCGTAAAGCCCAGAGACGTAACCTGAGCATCTTGAAGATACACACGACGAGGTTCAGCTGCACTTGGATCGTCCAGATCTATCTTGCCGGGCATAATGACATAGCCTGTAATCGTTAGATCCTTACCAATGTAAGGCCACTGAGAATCTAGTTCCTTTAGCAGTTCCCTTTTGGCATCTTCATCAATACCGTCATGAAAAATTAGTTCTTGTGCCGCCTGGAGTTGGTCAAACACGGGTTTGAGGGCAGAGTCCTCTAACGCCATATCAAATCCAGAAAAAATGTCTATCCCACTTGCCTCGCTCATAGAGGGATTTTACGCCTGTCTAATTATTTTGGGAATAAACTAGTCAAATTTTACATCAGGGTAGACTGATTTGGTGGTTTCGTCTATTTCGTGGCGGAGTTGTGGAAATGGCACGCCTTCACGGGCAGTAACACCCTCAAAGATCCAAAATACACGTTCAGAAAAGCCTAGTCCACAGGCTGGTGGCATGCCGTACTCCAACATTTCGACAAAGTCGATATCAAGCATCATAGCCTCATCATCACCTGCATCACGCATATTTTGCTGTTCAACAAATCGAGCAAGTTGCTCCTGTGGATCATTTAATTCTGAGAAACCATTACTCATTTCACTACCAGCAATCACTGCCTGGAAGCGCTGTGTTGTCTCGGGATTGTCAGGATTTGTCTTGGCTAGTGGGCTGATAAATAGTGGCGTATTAATGAGCCATACTGGACCAGCCACGTTCTTACGGATGTTTTTCCAGAGCTTATCTATACCGCGAGCTTTGTTTTCAGTCTTCTCTACTTCTAGTTTGTTGTCTTTGAGCGCTTTTTTGACATCATCCAGTGAGCAGTTATAGATATCTATATCGTAATGCTTCTTGATAACTTCTGCGTAATCCCACTGTTCCCACGGTTTACTGAGGTCTATATCAAAGTCGCCCAGTTTGAACTGCAGTTTGCCGAATGCAGCCTCAATCACGTATTTAAATAAGTCTTCCTGGAACTGCATACCTTGGCGCCAGTCGGCGTATGCCCAATACCATTCCATTGCGATGTGCTCTGGTAAGTGCTCGTCACTGTAGTTTTCGTTACGGAAACGAGGGCCAATATCATAGACCTTTTCAAAACCAGCTCCGAGCAGACGCTTGAGTGGCAATTCATGACTAATACGTAGATAGAAATCCTGATCGAGAGCGTCCATGTGTGTTACGAATGGGTTAGCATCTGCACCACCAGTTGTATGCTCTAGAACGGGCACATTCACCTCTGTAAAGCCACGCTCATTTAAGAAGTCGCGTGTAGCCTGCCAGAACTTGCTACGACGCACAAAACGTTCGCGAACATCCTGGTTAACGCTCATATCCACGTAGCGGCGGCGCATACGTTCTTCTTTGTTCGTAAAGCCTTCTATGTCCGTAGGCATACCTCGGAGCGACTTAGTAAGCATTCGTAGTTTAGTAGCATAAATAGACTTTTCACCAGTCTTTGTGGATTGCACAAGGCCACTTGCCTCAATAAAGTCACCAGGATCAAGCAAGTTTAGTTCGCCATATGCCAATTCGCTATTTGCACGGTCTGGATCTGGGAAATCTTCGCGCTGTAGGAATAACTGAATCTCTGCGCTCGCATCACGTACCACTACAAAGGCAATTTTACCGAATTTTCGGATAGACTTAATACGACCGACGATTGATGCAGTAGCCTTTTCTCCCTCAAGTTTTTCAAAGTTGTCGACGAGGTCTTTGATTGTAGTTGTTTGGCTGACATTTGCCGGATATGGATTAACGCCAAGTTTTTTTAGCTCTTCCAATTTACGTAGGCGTTCGTCACGCAATTCTTTAAGTGTTGCCACAGTATTCCTTATATAAAAATCTGGGGTTAGTATACCCCAGATTCATTGTTCTTAACAGGTTACGCTTATGAAATTTCAGTAATCTTGTACTTAGTTGTCTCTGCTGGAGTAACTATTTCTACTTCTTCACCGAGCTTCTTGCCTAGCAATGCTTGTCCAATTGGTGATTCGTCAGAGATCTTACCATTAAGCGGGTCAGCTTCTACTGTACCGACTACTTGGAATTCTTTAGACTTTCCTGCGTTCTTCAACATGACAGTTGAGCCAAGCTGAACCTTACTGTCACCCTTTGGCTTCTTGATGACTGCAACGTTCTGCAAAATGTGCTCTACTTCTGAAATACGAGCTTCAAGCTTCTCTTGTTCCTGACGGGCAGTCTGGTATTCTGCATTTTCTGCAAGGTCACCAAATTCACGAGCAGTCTTAATCTTCTCAGCGACTGGACCACGCTCAGCAATGAGCTGTTCCAGCTCCTTAGTCAATTCATCCACACCAGTCTGTGTCAGACTAAATTTCTTGTTCATACTACTCTCCTTACCTTCTCTTCTTTATAGAGAAGTGTTTGTATCTCTCAGGATTAGTTTAATTGTATCAGATTTACTTTTTAACGAGTACCTTTATGAGTTCTTCTGTATCCAGCATTTCGGTATCAGTTCCTATACGCTTCTTGAACTCATGCTTACCCGCTTCTATCGTTTTGGCACTTACCACCACACGATACGGTATTCCCATGAGGTCGGCATCGGCAAACTTTGTTCCCGGACGCTCATCACGGTCATCATATAGTACCGTAACACCAGCTTCAGTCAAGCTTTTGTATAAATCATCGGCTGCTGATATCACATCTGGTGTATTTCCAAGTGATGCGAGGTAAACTTTGAATGGCGAGATGTTTTCTGGCCACACGATGCCCTTGTCATCTGCAAACTTCTCAACGATAACACCCATTACTCTCGTGATGCCAATACCGTAAGATGCGAGGTAGATGGGCTTCTGCTCGCCGGATTCATCGGTGTAGAAGATCCCCATTTTCTCTGACTTTTCGGTTCCGAATTTAAAGATGTTGCCAACCTCTGCACTTTTTACTGAGGTAAGCGTACTCTTATCTACACCAATCTCTGCGGTTGCGTCGTCAAGTACTTCTTCGTTCACGGCTACGGATTTATCTTCGTTAACGTACAGAACGTCTTCACCAGCATCACAAATAGTCTGGAATTCATGGCTAAATTTGGTGAAAGCGCCTCCACTTGCGAAAGTTACAAATGTACTGTCACCAATACCAAATCGTTCGAAACAACGCTTGTAGGCTTCAATAACCTTGTCGTAATACAAATCACAGTCTTCCTCACTAGCATGTAGCGAGTACATGTCTTTCATGACAAATTCACGTCCACGCATGATGCCACTCTTAGCCCGCAACTCGTTACGTAACTTGGTTTGGAACTGATAAACGCTCTGGGGCAAATCTTTGTAACTGTTAACGTACTGTTGCATCATTTCCATGATGGCTTCTTCATGACTCCAGGCTAAACCAAGTTCAGTACCATCCTGCAGTGCGGTCTTGAACCACACATCAACAGCTTCATCACTCCAACGTCCTGTGCCTTCCCAAGTCTCTTGCCGCTGCAAGTTGGTCATAATCAACTCTTGGCCCGCAACTGCGTTCATTTCCTCTCGAACAATCTGTTTAATATTCTCTACAACACGGAGCCCAAGAGGTGTATAAGCATAGACGCCGGCCATTACCTTGTATACAAAGCCAGCCTGAATCAATAACTGCGCGTTCTTAGCTGTTTCGTCAGCTGGTGCTTCTTTGCGTGTTTTAGTAAATAACTGTGATGTCCTCATATGACCCCTATTCTACCCCATAAGGCTAGCTTACGTCACTTTGAAAATAAAAAGTGCCAAGAATGCTAGACCATTCTTTATAAAATGCAGTCCGATCCCCGGCCAAAGGCTGCCCGTTTTCTGACGAAGCCATACAAGTATCATCGAAAGTGTGAAGGTGTCGGCTGCCGCAGTCCACAGCAATGCGTTACCACTGCCCCACTGTAAATGTGCTGATGCAAAGATAATACTCGTGATTACCGCAGCAACGATTTTAGGCAGCTTAGTCCTAAGTCCGGTATACAAAAACCCACGAACTACAAGCTCCTCAACGAGTGGTGGCAAGATAACGAGACTTAAGAATACAAATAGCAACTCAGGGCCGGCCGTGCCCGTACTAAAGCCAAGTTCCTGTTTCTGATTAACATCCACTTGCGGAAAGTATTGTTTGATAATGTTAAAAATTAGTAAGGCATACACCCCGAAGTACATTGCAAACCCCGCCAGCGCATAGCCGATATCCCTCAATTGTGGCTTAACAACACCGATTGCTGATAGTAGTGTTTTACGTCGCTTTACAAATACATATATCAGCCAAGTTGTAAGTGCCTCAATAGATAAGATCATGGCAAACTGCCAGCCCGGTGAATGCTCAAGGATATCGTTCAGCTGATCATTAGAAAGCCCGCGAGCACCACCAATCACACTAGCGATAACCCCAATGACTATTTGTGTCGTAAAGTATACAGCCACAGTAACGCCTACTGCCTCAAGTGGGCTCCAATTCACATCCGCTTCGTCTGACTTCCGCCTCACAAAAAACCTAATCACACCGTAAAAGGCCAAGGCACCAAGGAGCATTGTGACTACGTTTGACGAGGAAACCACCAAGCCAAACATTAGAAAAAGCGTTTTACATCAACTATCGTAATCAACACGAATAGTGCCATAAGCACTACGAAGCCAGTCCCATGTATGCGGTCTTCTGCCCGTTCTGTCAGAGGCTTTTTGATGGCTCTATACACTAGTGTCACAAAGAGTCGGCCACCATCGAGTGCTGGGATAGGAAGTACGTTCATAATTGCGAGCGTTAGAGAAATTACCGCGATGATCATCAGAATAAACTGAATACCGAGATCAGCACCTTGCTGCAAGATTACGAATACACCCACTGGGCCGGCAACTTGTTCAGATGCCTGTTTGCCATTACCGGTGAATAGACCAGCTAGCGCAGTCCCTAGTCCCTTAAACGTCAACTGAGTAAACTGGCCAATAACGCCGCCTGCAACTACTGGCGCTGACCATGTATAGCGATTTACTTCGTAGACGCTTGGTGCAATACCTAAGTAACCCTTGGGGTTATCAGTTTTCTTGCTAGCATCTACCTCCGAAGTAGAACGTAATTGCAACTGAGTTTTTTGCAAGACATCACTACGACGATACTCTACTTCAACATTTTGACCTGCTAGTTTTTTGGTTAGTTCAGGGAATGCTTCCGTTGTTGTTACGGTAGTCTGTGGACCATTTACAGGACCAATACTCTCTAGAATATCTTGCTTTTGTAGGCCCGCCTTTGCAGCTGGTGAGTCTGCTTCTACGTAACCAATGAACATGTGTCGCTGAGCAATTCGTTCGTCACTTTTAACCGTAAACTGATTATCAACTAGCTTAGGCATCCCAATGAGAGCCAATAAAAGGAACATTATATACGCAGTCAGAAGGTTCATTACCACACCAGCAACCATAATTTTAACCTTTGTGCCCAGTGGTGCGGCACCAAAACTACCCTTGGACTTAGCCGAATCATGTTCACCCTTAAGACGAACAAAACCACCGAGTGGCAACCAGTTCAATGTATATTCGGTCCCGTTCTTCCTGGTAATCGTCTTGGCCTTTGGAGGGAACCCTATACCAAACTCCTCAACATCAACCCCGCCCCGGCGAGCCATAATAAAATGTCCCCACTCGTGCACAACGACAAGGCCTATGAATAGAACCAACCCCAAAATTAATAGAATAACTGACATCTAATTAAGTATAACTTCTTTCCTCTACTTACCAAATCTACGTTTGCGATTTGAGTATTCGCTGAGAGCTTTGTCCAGTTCTGCTTCATTGAAGTCGGGCCAATATAGGTCGCTGAAATATAATTCTGCATAATCGCTTCGGTACAGCATGAAGCCACTTGTTCTGTGTTCGCCGGAGGTGCGAATAACCAAGTCTACACCTGGAACTTCTGGGTAATACAGAGCCTCATGGACTGTGTCACGAGTTATATCTTGTGGCTTAATACCGCTATCAACAATGGCTTTTACCGCGTCAACAAGTTCTTCTTGTCCACCATAGTTAAAGCAAAGTGCCAAGGTACCACGTGTGTTATCACGGGTCTTCTGTTCGGCTTTTTCAATCGCCTTGAGCACTGGAGCGGTTAAATGATCACGCCTACCAAGTACTACTATTTTAATCCCGGCTTTATCAAATGTGTTGAGATGTCTTTCAACTGCCTTTACGAGCAGTTTCATGAGGTATCCAACTTCTTCTTCGGTCCGTTGCCAGTTCTCGGTAGAAAACGCGAATGCACTTATATATTCGATACCTTTATCAAATGCTGCAAGTACGGTGGTTTTAAAAGTCTCTGCCCCTTGCCGATGACCCTCTAGTGTAGGCAGACTCTTTTCCTTTGCCCAGCGCCGATTCCCATCAAGAATAATACCCAGATGCTTTGGAAGAACCATTTTTAATTCTGCCATTTCTAGACTGTAAGGATTTCTTGTTCTTTGGCTTTAGCTGCAGCCTCGGCCTTAGTCTTATACTGATTGAGATTGTCATCGGTTTGCTTCTGCAAACGCTTGGCTTCATCTTCACCAATTTCTTTGGCTTTTTTGCCTGCGTCGATAGCGTCCATGGCTTCGCGGCGGATGTTACGAAGCGCAACCATGCAGTCTTCTAACTTACTGCTAGCTATCTTTACGTATTCACGGCGACGTTCTTCATTAAGTGGTGGGATCGGTACTCGTACGACACGGCCATCGTCTGATGGATTGAGCCCTAGCGCTGGATTATCGCGGATAGCACTGGCAATCGCCTGGATGTTAGTTGGGTCAAACGGAGTAATCTGGAGCAACTGACCTTCCGGTGCGGTCACATTAGCAACCTGTACAAGTGGCATATCTGTTCCATATGCAGTTACTACCACGCTATCAAGCATGCTTGGGTGTGCGCGACCAGTACGGACTTTTTTAAGATCTTCTTCAAAGTGAGCCACAGCGGCTTGGAATTTAGTGTCGGCATCGTTAACTGCTTGGACTGGATTCATAGAGTTCCTTATTTACTTCTTTAATTATATCACTCGCAAATGAAAAGCAGCAGTAAAGACTACTGCTGCTCTGTATCTGGATTGTAGGTAAGAAGTACCTTGGGTACATCATCAGTACCAGGACGGCGATCGAGCATTTCAAGCACAACCATACCACCCATCTGAGCTGCTACGCGCTCCCTAATATGGCCGTAATGCTCCTGACCTTCTGGTGTATTCTCAAAGTTAAATTCACCAAAACCACCAAGTGTAGGATCGAGCGTATACCTTCTCAGCAAGCCACGCTTAAAACGCTTTACTGCTCTGTTTGATAGCTCACCACAACGCTCGTTACTACACTCTTCGGCACTCGTCATACGACTCTCGTGTTGTATTTAAGCTACTTCGCCAAGTGCGATACGGTTAAAGCGTCGTACAACAACGTTCTCGTTCATCAAAGCAGCCTGCTGCTTAACATACTCGCCAACAGTTACATCAGGGTTTTTGATATAAGGCTGATCAAGCAGACAAAGCTCTGCGAAGTACTTCTTAAGCTGGCCTTCTACAATCTTATCAGCCATTTCAGCAGGCTTGCTCTTGAGTGAATCACTCGTAAGCAGCTCTTGCTTCTTAGCATCCTGTACATCTGCTGGGATATCATCCGCGCTAACATATGCAGGTGATGCAGCGGCGATGTGCATTGCAACGTCTTTAACAAGTTCTGCAAAGATATCACCACGTGCCACGAAGTCGGTTTCGCAGTTCACTTCAACTAACACGCCTATACGGCCGTCGTGGTTATAGGTGCCAATCATACCTTCACGAGCTTCACGCTCACCGCGCTTCTCTGCCTTGGTCATACCTTTTTTACGCATAGCTTCAAGCGCCTTATCAAAGTCACCTTCTGCTTCTACGAGTGCTGCTTTTGCATCGGTAATACCAACACCAGTCAATTCACGTAGTCTTTTAATCTCTTCAATAGAAATGTTTGCCATATTTACTCTCCTTCGTGCGTGCATATTTATGTGGCGCATCTTGGGCGCTAGCCTTACGTCAGATCTTTCACCGTACCTTGGTACGCCTCAAGATCAAGCCTCGGCTATCATCCCAACCTACACTCACATAAATACCCACTTAACAGTGGTTATTATTTGTTAAGAACTAAGCTTTTTCTTCGTCTTTATCTGGTGCTGGTGCTTCTTTTTCTGCCTTTTTAGCATACTTCTGTGAACCAGCAGTAATTGCCTGCTCCACATAGTCAGCAACCAACTGCAGCGCTTTAATAGCATCGTCGTTACATGGCACTGGATATTCAACCTGACTTGGGTCAGCGTTACTATCTACCAATGCGACAACTGGCACGCCGAGCTTCTTGGCTTCACGGACTGCATTCACATCGTGTGTAATGTCAAAGACAAATACAGCGCCAGGTTTAGCGGCCAAGTTCTTGATACCACCGTAGATGTGGTTCATTTCTTCGATTTCTTCCTGGAAACGTTGTACTTCAAGTTTGTTGTACTTTGCAGCCAACTGGCCGTTTTCCATCTTTGCTTCAAGGTCTTTAAGGTGCTTAATACGACCACCGATAGTATTACGGTTGGTCATCATTCCACCGAGCCAACGCTCAACAACGAATGGGTTGCTAGTGTCGTTTGCCAACTTTAGAGCAATGTCGTGCGCCTGACGCTTAGTACCAACAATAAGTACTTGTTTGCCTTCTGCGGCAGTGTTTTCCAAGAAGTTCAATGCTGTTTCTAGCGTAGAGACTGTCTTGGTTAGATCGATAATGTGGCTGCCATTCCTCTTAGAGTGAATGTACTGAGCCATCTTAGGGTGCCAACGGCTGGTCTTGTGACCAAAGTGCGCGCCTGCCTCTAGTAGTTTTTTGATATCAACATCGACTGATGCCATATGAATAGAACCTTCCTTTAATCCTTGATCTTAGATTGGGTGCCGTATGGTCCCTACACGGGATGACATAAGGAGGATTAATTCCCAACCTGCTTAATTTGTTACTTGATTATTCTAACAGATGACTAACAGATTGACAATACCCGAGACTTCAGGTAGAATTGTCTAGTTAAAACATCGACTGCAGTGAGGCTCGCTGCTAACCGGTGGCAATCATTAATGAGCCAGGATTTATATGAAAAAAGATTTGCATCCTACCGGCTACCGCCCCGTAGTCTTCCAGGACCTCAACACGAACGACACCTTTTTGACTCGCTCTGTTGTTGCAACCAGTGACACCATTAAGCTTGATGGTACTGAGTACCCTCTTGTAAAAGTACACATCAGCAGCGCATCTCACCCATTCTTTACTGGACAGGAAAAGATGATCGACATTGAAGGCCGTGTTGATAAGTTCAAGGCTCGCCAAGAGGCTGCAGCTAAGCGTGCAGACGCTATGAAGAAAGCCGCAACCAAGACTCGCATTAAGTCAGATAGTGCTGACGAGACACAGAAAATCGGTACTCTTAAGAGTAAGTAACTCTGTTTATCTAAAACCACCCGTCATATATTGATGGGTGGTTTTTGTTTATACATATATACTAAGGAAGATTATGGAAGCTAAAGAAACCGCGCTACGCGCTGAGTACGCCGAACTCCAAACCCGTATGCAAGATCCGGGTATCTTTAGTTCTCCCGAATATCCTAAGCTTGCCAAGCGTCAAAGTAAGCTAGAAGCCCTCATTACATTGTTCGATGAGTACCATTCCCTCCATGATGCCAAGAAACAGGCTCAAGAACTTATTGCTAGTGGTGACACCGAAATGAGTGAACTCGCTAAAACAGAGCTTGAGGAACTAGAGCCAAAGATTACAGCAAACGAAGAACAATTATCGGAAGAACTCACACCCAAAGACCCTAATGACGAAAAAGACGTCGTCATAGAAATTCGCGCTGCAGCCGGTGGCGACGAATCAGCCATCTTTGGAGGCGAACTGTATCGCATGTACATACGATGGGCAGAGTCGCACAATTATAAGACAGAACTCATCAGCGAAAACGCCTCAGACAATGGTGGCTTTAAGGAAATCATTTTTGAAGTGCACGGAGAAGACGCTTTCCGTATGCTTAAGTTCGAGGCTGGTGTTCACCGCGTACAACGCGTGCCTGCCACAGAAAGCCAAGGCCGTATTCACACCAGTACCGTTACCGTTGCTATCATGCCTGTTGCCGAAGAAACCGATATTGAGATAAACCCTCAAGACCTCCGTATTGATGTCTACCGTAGTGGTGGTCACGGTGGTCAGTCGGTTAACACAACTGATTCTGCAGTACGTATTACCCATATTCCATCTGGGCTTGTAGTTACTTGTCAGGACGAAAAGTCACAGATCAAGAACAAGGAAAAAGCCATGGGTGTCCTCCGTTCTCGACTCCTTGCACAAAAACTTGAATCCGAACAGCAAGTATTATCAGATGCCCGTAAAAAACTTATTGGTTCTGGTGACCGTAGTGAGAAAATCCGTACTTATAACTTCCCCCAGGACCGCATCACCGACCACCGCGTAGGTTATAGTCGCTCAAACATCCCCGCAGCCCTTGCCGGTGACATAGATGACCTCATAGAAAAACTCCAAGAATACGAACGCCAACTTATAAACGAGGAATAACTATGAACGTCTACATTTCTGCCCCATCTGGGGTTGGTAAGACAGCCGTAACTGAGGAATTAGCAAGGAGAGGCTATGCTGCTTGTGATACCGATCAAGTCCCCGGCCTCACCAGAATGGAATTACGAGAAACCGGTGAACCAATAGACTGGCCGAAGGACGATATTATTGACTGGAAGAAGTATGGTTGGCATATACAAGGTGATGTTTTAGATGACTTGCTGATCAAGAATGAAAAAGAGAACCTGTTTCTAAGCGGTTACTGTGGTAACCAACCAGACTTTTATCATAAATTTAGTAAATTAATCGTTCTAACTGTAGATTCACCTGAAGAGTACCTTCGAAGGCAGCGAACGCGCCCTTACCGCGCTAACAATGACAGCGAAGCCGCTATCCAAAAACGTCTAGGCACCTATCAAACTAGAATTAGCGAACTCATTCAGGCAGGATTTACACCTGTAGACAACTCAGGAACACCGGCACAAACTGCTGATAAAATCTTACGAATGGTCAATGAAGAATAAACAATGGCTGAATACTGCCACTCGGCAACTACAAGAAGCCGGGATTGAAACTGCCCGGTTGGATGCTTTGGTGCTACTTAGTGATATTACGGACAAAGAACGTACTCATTTATTGGCACATCCTGAGTTAGAGCTTAGTGATGAACAAGTACAAGAGTTACAAAAGTTGCTCGATCGCCGCGCAAAGCACGAACCGTTGGCATATATACGTGGAAAGTCAGAATTTTATGGCCGTGAATTCCTTGTAAGCGAAGGTGTTCTTGAACCCCGTCCAGAGACAGAAACTATCATAGAACTCCTTAGAAAGGAGTCTTTGGGTCAAAATTTTACTACTATTATTGATGTCGGCACAGGCAGTGGAGCGCTGGCTATTACGGCCAAGCTGGAACTACCGAATGCACGTGTTTTAGCTGTAGATATTGACCCAAACTGTTTAAAAATAGCTGGACAAAATGCCAAGAAACACAAAGTAGACGTTGAGCTTCTGCCAGGAAATCTGCTTGAACCTATTTTTAATCAAGAGATAGGTGGCGCAATTGCCATCCTAGCAAACCTGCCATACGTACCAGATGAATTCCCTATTAATGAGGCTGCTAAACATGAACCAAAATTAGCACTCTTTGGTGGTACTGATGGGCTAGATTTATATAAGGTGATGTTTCGTCAGCTTGAATATTACTCAGATCAACAGGTATTTGTATTCACCGAGGCTCTCCCCTCGCAACATCACCAGCTAGCGAGTATCGCTCGTGCTCAAAACTACACTCAAATTGCCAAAGAGGATTTTATCCAAGTTTTTACCAACAAATAGGGCTTATTGTTTGAAAGCTTCTAGCTTAACAGTCATGGTCTGCTCTTTGCCGTCACGTATAATAGTCAACTTCACGTCTTCGCCAACTGTTTTGCGGCTAATTAGCGCAACAAGGCTGTTCTTCTCATCTATCGTCGTACCATCTACCTTGGTAATTACATCTTTTTCCTTGAGGCCCGCTTTTGCAGCTGGGCTATCGGTCATTATGGATGGTTGCCCTGACTGACTCGGTGCAATATATGCACCACGCTTAACATTCAGGTTGAATTGATAGGCGTAATCGTCAGTTAGTGTCACGTACCTAATGCCTAGGTAAGGCCGTTCAAGCTTACCAGAGTTCAATACGCTCTTTATAAGACCCTGCACATCGTTAAGTGGTATTGAGAATCCTATGTTCTGGGCACAAGAACCGGCAACAGCGGTGTTAATACCAATAACTTCCCCACTAATGTTCACGAGTGGACCACCAGAGTTACCGGGATTAATAGCCGCGTCTGTCTGGAACAAATTCTGTAGCGACTCGCTATCAGCACCAGATTCATCACCAGCTTCAACGCTTCGACCGAAACCAGAAATAATGCCTGAAGTTACACTATTCTGGAACTGCCCTAGAGCATTACCAATTGCAACAACCTTATCACCTACTTGTACCTTGCTAGAGTCACCAAGCTTAGCCGGAGTCAGCATTTTACCCTTAGCATCTTTTACTTTAAGAAATGCAACGTCAAGCGTATCTCCATCTGAAGTACGACCAACAACGTCAACATCACTTAATTTAGTACCGTCAGATAACGTTACCGCAACTTTACTAGCGCCGCTTGGGATTACGTGGCGATTCGTGACAATATAGCCGTCTTTACTGATAATAATACCCGTTCCTGCACTCTGTTGGTCAACAGAACGTGCACGGCCAAAGAAATCAAGTTGCTGGCTCTGACTGGTAACATCGATAGACACTACACTTGGGCCAACCGTTTTAGCAATATCGCTAATCAACTGGCTTTCGTTCAATACAACCCTTTGATCGGCTTTTGAAATTGTACCTGTTTGATCCACGTTGTTACGTGAACCTGCCCAGCCCCCGAGATATCCCAGTGATAAGCTCGCCATTAATAAAAAAGCTACTCCGAGGTGTTTTGTACGATCACCAAAAGAGATTTTTCTCATGCCTGTAGTAACCCTCTCCCATTATTTGCCATAGTTTCCCTCACCCACCTGAAATTAACCTTAAGCCTACGATTAAACTGTTTTGTCACCCCAGTCAGAGAAGACCAAGACAACCAACACGATCGCAAACATGATAAATATAAACTGACGCTTGAGCAACGGCGACAACCGGTCAGACTCCTGTAGATAGAACATGCCTGCTAAGCCAAATCCAATAACAGTCAGTAGCAAAGCTGGCTGCGGAATAACATCATAGAATAGGAGCCAATGACTTAAGACCCATGTTAATGCCGCACAGAAGTAGCCCCATGCATGTGCATATAACGGTGTGTATTGATCCTCAAAGTTCGTAAAGAAGTGTCGTGCTGATAGGTATGTAATAATCCAAGTAGCCAGAACGATACCAAGCGCGGGCGCTTGGACCCAGGCAATATAGAGTGCCACTAGACCTACTGCCTGTCCGATCATCGCCTGTAACGACACCATAAAAATACTTGAGCCAGGCTTAATAAATACTAGCCACATACCGTATAACGCCGCCCAAAGCAGTTGTACAGTAGCACTACTGCTATGATCCATAAAGACAACAATTGATAGACCAACGATGATATCCACAGCATTTGCCGAGATATTTGCCATCCAGTAACGAGGACGGACAACAAACATACGCCATTTACTGAGGAGGATGAGCAGTATTGCAACCTGGACAAAGCTTGTACGTACGAGTACGAATATAATCGCCGGTAAAAAGCTGGTTAGACCGATATGGAAATAATGAGAGAAGCCCTGTGCAGGCTTCAATTTGGTGGCTAAGTGACCTTTAGTTAACGCTGTCATTTTGTCCTATGATTATAACAAATTCAGCGCCGTTAGGTTTGATGTTTACATCCGGCAAAACAGTAACGGCCGTGGTCTTAAGACGTTGTTCAAGATAGTGCTGAGTATATTTCTTTTTGCCGCCAGTCAGATCAACGAGGATTGTCTTTGCGTAATTTTTAGTTGGAGCGTTATCAACAACTGTAATGTTGTAGCCAAACGATTTGAGTTCATTTGCGCGCTTAGCCGCGAGTCCAACAGTCGTAGAACCATTAAATACGGCGATGTTTGCATTCTCATTCTTGAGGTAACCATCTTTAAGGGTGTTGCGGATGAAACTTTGTATAGCGCTATAATCTGTTGGGCCAGCCTTTGGTTGCTGCACGGAGTTGCCGTTCACAAATCCACCACCAATGAGCACATTTGGAGGTGTGACAAGATCGATTGACCCGATCTTGCTTGAATCAATACTCTTTACGATGTCGTACACACGTAACACTTCTCCAGTAGAGAGGTTTGAGCTGACATGACTGCCAAAATCATTAACCAGCTGGTTAATCTTAACTGGGTTACCGTAGGTACCGGCACTGGTTATCTTGTCCTTCAGCGCAACCAGCATCAAACGCTGACGCTCACTTCTGTCAAAGTCGCCGCGCGCACTCGTATGCCTAGAGCGTGCAAAACCAAGTGCCCGAGCCCCGTTAAAATGCTGCATGCCGGCTTTAACATCAAGGATATTACCCCGGCCGAATACCTCGTACACAGCAAGTTCACTTGGAACATTTATATCGACGCCACCGACGATGTTAACTGCTTTCTCAAAGGCAGTAAAGTCAACCATGACATAGTAATGTATCGGGATACCGGTGATTTCTTCTATTTTTGTCTCGATTGCAGCTTCACCGGCTGCTTCTGCGCGCTGGTTAATATCAGAAGTCCTTTTGCCTGCTAAGACCTTAGACTTTGCCTGGCTGTATACGGAGTTAATCTTGTAGTTATCTGTAGTTGATACGTAAAAGTCACGGGGAACACTCAGCAGTGACATTTCTTTCTGAATTGGATCAATACTAGCGATTACGAGGGTGTCTGTTAAGTCCGCACCCTCATGACCCGCACCACCCTTACCAAGTAAAAGAACATTTACGCGTCCGTCACCCTCACCCTTCAGTTTCGCTGGATCAACATTAGCGTTAAGAGACGGCGCATTGCCACCGCCACCGAATATCTTGCGTGCTTTAAGATAACCGTTTCCAAAGATATAGCCACCGCCAATTAAGCCAATAAGAAAGAGCATGAGGAAACCGCGGAGAATGAGTTTCTTTTTACTACGTTTCTTGCGCTTATCGACAGGTGATTCTGGGAGATCTAACTTAATCCTGCCGTCAGCAGCTCGATGAGGGTTACGTAATACAGTAGGCGCTACTGGCGCAGCCGATACCCCTGTACGAATTGCCGTCTGAGCATTCGGCTTGAAGCCATCCGTGCCCCTAAAACCATCAAGCCTACCGGATGTATTAGCACGACCAGCTAGCGGATCACGGCGCGGCTGACGACTTCTACTGTCGCCAGACGAAACAAACCCGTCTACTGCGCCCCTTGTCGTTTTGTGAGGCGCTTTATATTTACGAAAATTATCCATATATTACCCATAGAGTATATCCTTTTAGGGTGGCCAAAGTAAACCCACTAGCACACGTTAATTCATACAAGGCTACTCGTGTAGTTCGTGTATAATCAGGTACAGAATTTGGGATGAATGTAACGAGTAAAAAACCACGATGGGGAGCATGACAAAAAGCCTGAAGCGATTCTTAAATCCCTACGATACTCCTATGACTTTTTTTGAAAGAGTGTGGTTGCTTGCGCCTATCGCGATATGGTTTAGCTACTACCCACTTATTAGACTTGGCAGTAATGCATCTACGTACTTCGAGGTCTCCGTTACATCCATATATATAGCAGTCCTATCTATCGCAGGACTCCCGATACTATGGCGACACCGCAAACACTTGCTGAAAAGTAAAGGTATCTTGCCTATCACAATCTTTGTTATGTTGTGTGGTATCAGTCTCTTATGGACAGCAGACCTTACAAGGGGCATTCTAACCTTCGGGGTAATCTGTGCTTTATATACCATACTGATCACAAGCATCTGCCTAGCACGCCAGATGAAGAAACTTGCACCTGCGATTGTTAAAATGCTAGTCATTTGGACAGTAATCATGAGTGCTCTGTCGCTTATACAGATCATTGCAAGTATCTGGGTTGATCGTTCAACGGTTCTACTCTGTGCTGGGTGTGATCCACAACAATTTGGGTTTGCCCGTCCAAATGTATTTACTATTGAGCCTCAATTTTTTGGGAACATGCTTCTCGCTCCGGCTCTTATCCTATCCCACATACTTATGAGTAAAAGACGTAATGTATACTCCGTACTGGGCTACTTTATCACCGTGACCACCCTATTCCTGACGCTTAGCCGGGGAGCAATTTTCGCCTTTGGTGTTGGCCTGCTTGTACTTGCGCTAGTTGAGATTAGACAGTTCAGGAATTTTACAGTGCCGGCGGTCGTACTGCTCGCAAGTTTTGTGGCTTGTTTACTAATTCAAGGTTCAGCAGCGGCAATGAACCCAAAACTTGATACATCATTCATGCAAGCAATTCGTACCAGCGTCAATCAACTATCACTCGGTGTGATAGATTTACCAAACAAAACAGAAGAAGTTACTAAACCTGTCACAAATACTATACCTCAAGCAACTACAGAGGTGCCTAAGGCAGAAGTAACCCCGGCTTTTGATGGCTACGTAGCACAATCAACAAATGTACGACTGAAACTATCTTCCTTCGCGTTGAAGTCATGGCACGATAGTATACCGCGAGCACTCTTTGGTGTTGGGCTCGGTGGATCAGGCGTCGTCTTAAGTAATGAGTTCCCTAACGACATTAATAAACGTGAGATTGTTCAGAACGAATTCGTCGAAGTCTTACTTGAAAATGGCCTGATAGGGATTATTGCTTTTACAAGTGTTATCGCGTTGCTATTCTATCATTTACGTCGTGAAAAGTGGCTCTGGGCAATCATCGTAGCTTTCCTTGCGCAGTGGAATTTCTTTAGTGGATACCCTAATGCAATACATATTTATTTAACTCTTATACTGCTGGCAGTCTTATATACAAACCGCCAAAATAAAGCAGTAAATCGACGGATTTAATGAAGTTTTGCGCAAAATAAGCTATAGTTGACGGGTAAATGCAACAAGAACCAACACCACCAGTACAACCATTGATTCAGCCCGCTGTGACACCACCAACACCTGTACCTGAGTACATAGGGATAACTCCGGAGCTACCTGAAGAACAGCCCGAACCACCCAAGAGAGAAGGCCTCGGCACTATTCTTTCTACGATTGGTATCTTGATTGCAGCACCTATCGTCGCATTACTACTCACGGCTTTTGTTTTCCAGTCTTACGAAGTTGATGGCCCAAGTATGGAAACCACGCTCGAAAACCACGACAGACTCCTTGTTCTCAAGCTCCCCCGTACTATTGCTAAAATCATGCACAATGACTACATCCCTCACCGTGGAGATATCATTATCTTCAGCACCACTGCCGTACAAGAAGGTGGTGATGGTGGTGCAAAACAACTTATTAAGCGAGTTATGGCACTGCCCGGTGAGCGTGTCGTTGTGAAAGACGGCGTCCTAACGGTCTATAACAAAGAACATCCCAATGGCTTTATGCCCGATAAAGAGAGCGCATACGGAAGTGTTATTACAACCACCACTGGCGAAGTCGACCTAACCGTTGGCAAGGGTGAAGTGTTTGTTTGTGGTGATAATCGTACTAATTCTCTTGATTCACGTATTATTGGCACCGTGCCTGCAAAAGATATTGTCGGAAAACTCGTCTTCCGTATATACCCACTACACGACGCCCAAGTATTCTAGATTTTTTCGAGGAGTTCGAGGAGTTTCTTCAGATCTTCATCGGTTTTAAAGTGTAATTCCAGACGGCCACCCTTGGCTGTTCGACGTAAACTGACAGGAGTGTGGAGCTTTTTGCTGAGGCGTTTGGTGTCAGCTGTCTCAGTCGCCATTCGTTCTTTAACTGATTCATCTTTAGCAATTCCCTGTTTGTGGGTCGTCACATATTGCTCTGCCTGACGGACAGACCAAGTATTTTTAATGATTAATTCTAGAAGTTCTTCTTGTAAAGCGGGCTCATTCTTAAGTGCTAGGATCGCGCGTGCATGACCTTCACTAATTTTGCCAGTAGATAGTGCAGCACGGGCAGCTTCAGGAAGTTGAAGTAATCTAACTAAGTTACTGACCGTTGTTTCTGCTTTGGCTAAGCGGTGCGCTATTTGTTTATATGTTAGGTTGAACTGCTGATGTAAGCGCTCGATAGAGATTGCTTGTTCAAGTGGTGACAGGTCGACACGTTGTACGTTTTCGATAAGTGCAATTTCGAGCTCTTCCAGTTCCTGTGGTTCGCGTATGATTGCTGGAATTTCTGTTAGCCCAGCGATCTTAGCTGCGCGCCAACGACGCTCACCAGCAATGATACGATAACTGCCGTCTGGACGCGGTGACACAATCAATGGCTGTAGTACGCCGTACTGTTTTAGTGACGATGCTAGCTCGTTTAATGCCTGTTGGTCAAAGTACCTTCTGGGTTGATCTGCATTGGGCTGAATGCGCTCAATGAACAATTTTTGTATTCGATCTCTACTGTCAATTAACAGAGATGGATCGAAATCTGTAGGTATTAATGCGTCGAATCCTTTACCAAGTCCTGCCATTATGAAATCCTCTTCAATATCTCTTTACTAAGTGCTTTATATGCTCGTGCGCCCTTGGACCATTTGTCATGATCAGCAATTGGCTTACCATGACTTGGAGCTTCTGCTAGACGCACATTTCGTGGAATAATCGTCTTCATTACCTTCTCACCAAAGTGCTTATTTAGTTCTTGGTAGACTTGGTCAGACAGACTCGTGCGTCCATCATACATAGTCACTACCACACCTAGTAGATCAAGCTGCGGATTAAGCCCCGCCCTAACTCTCTGAACCACTGTCAGTAATTGACTCAAGCCTTCTAGTGCATAGTATTCAGCCTGGACTGGGATGAGTAGGTGCTGTGCGGCAGTTAACGCATTCACTGTCAGTAGGCCAAGTGATGGTGGACAATCAATGATAATAACGTCATAAGACAACTGAGCCAAGATATCCCTAAGGATTTGCTCACGTTGCAACTCACCAACTAACTCCATCTCAGCTGCTGCGAGCCCTGGGTTTGCAGGTAGTACAAACAAACCGTCTACGCTGGTTTCTTTAATAGCATGTTCGACGCTAGATCGCTTGAACATAACATCGTAGATCGTGGCATCAAGAGTAGCTTTATCTATCCCTAGACCACTTGTAGCATTCCCCTGGGGGTCAAAGTCGACTATAAGTACGGTTTTACCTTCTTTAGCCAGATATGCGCCCAAGTTAATAGCCGTCGTTGTTTTCCCGACGCCACCCTTCTGATTCAATACTGCAATCGTTGAACGCATATTTGTGTTGCTACCCCTATATACATAAGCGTATCATACTTTTCACGACTTTTCACACCCATAGTTTACACCGGTGGGATAAACTATCTAACTTGGATTCGGATGCTCGTGAAGTTCGGTGCAACTTGTCCATCACCATCCTTACACATAACTCGTACAAGTGATTCTTTCTTGCCTTCTTTGGCTACTGGTGACCACTGACCCTTAAGCGCTCCCGTACCGTTAAGATGGATAACGCCCTTATCATCTGCACTACTAAGGTCATGCCAATCGGGGTTGCCACTATCAGTATTCGTTGCGTACTGCATCCGACAAGTAGCGTTTGCGGCACCTGGTGCTGTAAGGTTGGCTAGAATACGGTAGTAATTTGCATTACGCAACTCCATCCATGTACGGTTCTGTGCTGGGAACTCAGCATCAGATGATGGCTGTATCCATGGGCCAGGAGTAGACATGAGCCCATACTCACTAAAGGCAGTCTGTACACAGTCTTGCCACTCACCACCTTGGTAGCAGCGGAACTTATCAGCGTCACTATTGTAATACTGCGCACCATTCGTACCGCCTTCTGGGTCGCCAGAAGTAGCCTTAGTATCAACCATGAACAGCACCGTCTTACCATTATTGCCAGAGCCGATTCTGACACGGCCAGTCAATGTGTCGACATTAAGTACATTGTCACCATTAGCCGCTTTTATAGCCAACGCCTGTGGACTATCAAGCTGGAGCTGCAAGGCGCCGTTATTGAATACAGTGAACACACCGTTTCCATCCTTCGTGAGGCTCAGTAGGTTGTCACTAGCGTTGGCGTTTAAGGTTATGCTCTGCGCAGTAACACTTGTAACACCACTGAGCGAACCAACACTAGTAATACCACCGTTATTGTTATTAAGACCACCGACAATTGACGCACCACCGCTTGTAAGATTCAATCCATTGATATTCTGTAAGGCACCGGTTTGAGTTAGCCGCAACTCACCACCAGTACTTACTGTGTTGAGTGTGGCGTTCTTTTGACTATCAATTGACTTGGATAACTCACCTGTCGCCTTAAAGCTGTACATTGCCAAAGCATCATACTTCACGTGGTAGTAGCCATAATCATCCTGATATGTAAGCTCTGGGAACACTGTTGCGAGTTGTTGTGCAAGGACACCAGTCTGGTGAGTTGAGTCACAAGAAGTGTGTGAAGTCTCAAAGTAGGCATCGTTACAGTTGAAGTCAAAGCTCACAACATTAACATCCTTGATCTTATCTAATACATTTCCATCAAGTGATAACACATTTGTCTTAAGTCGTTGGTCAGACAAACCAACACCAGAACAAGCACTGTGACCAGTTATGATACCACCACTCACAACTGCCGAGTTTATATATGTGTTATTGCCACAAGTAAACGTCTGCCCAGCTACACCACTCTTTGAGAAGCCCGTTGTAGAATCAATCAGTCCACTTGCGTTTATAGTAGTCACTCCACTTACTGCACCAGCAGTTGATACATCGAAACCGGATGAGGCAATGCTAAATGCATTTGTACCTGCGCCGAGTGTTATAGCACCCGTACCAGCGACCGAGAACGCACCACTCGTTTGACTGAAGCCAGTAATACCACTGAGTGAACCGGCATTTATAATAAGTCCGTTTATAGTATTTGTTGCGGTAGCGCCCGTGATCGCACCAGACAATGACAATGTTGTAACGCCACTTAATGCACCAGCAGATGAAACATCAAACGCAGTTGAGTCGATAGTCAGTGAATTACTACCACCGCCAAATGTGATGGCACCGGTACCGGTTATTGAATGCGTACCACTCGTCTGAGAGAAGCCAGTAATACCACTGAGTGAACCGGCATTTATAATAAGTCCGTTTATAGTATTAGTGGTTGTGGCAGCAGTTATTGCACCCAAGCCTGATACTTGGAAGTTGCCTGTTGTTCCACCTACGCTCAATAGTGCACCAGGGGCACTCGTCACGCCAATTCCAACGTTACCACCAGATGCCACGGTGAATCGCTGCGTAAACGCCACACCCGCATCAAAACTATAGAAGCTAAAGCTATCGTTCTGAATCTGGAATGATGAACCTGCTCGTGCAAGACCATTATCAACCCAACCCGTACCATTGAATGACTTGTTTGTACCAAGCAATGTGTATGTGCTGCCGGCAAGGTCAGCGCTCTGGAACACGCCAAGAGGCGTAGTTGATGTACCCGTGAAGTAACCCTGACCGTTCGTACCACTTGTGCCTGGAACGTAAGTACGGTGTGAGGTGGATGTATCACCTGTGATATTAACACCTGCGCCAAGTGTAGTCAGGCCACCACTTACTGACAGTGTGTTTGTCCCCGTTATTGTAGTAGCACCGTTCAAGCTAATAGCTCCTGTGCCCGTACCAAAGGTGCCAGCACCTGCAATTGTGAAGTTACCACTCGTCTGACTAAATCCTGTTATACCACTTAGTGAACCGCTGCTTATATTAAGACCGTTAATTGTTCCAGTAGTATTGGCTGTGATTGTGCTGCTGGCATTTATAGTTGTAATACCGCTTAATGCACCAGCAGAACTAACATCAAAGTTGGTGGAATCAATTGTCAATGCATTACTACCACCACCGATAGTTACGTTACTCGTTCCTGTTACAGAGAATGCACCGCTCGTTTGCCCATATCCAGTGATACCGCTCAATGAACCACTGTTTATACTAAGGCCATTTATGGTACCTGTTGTATTAGCAGTAATCGTGCTACTAGCATTAATTGTGGTAATGCCACTCAATGCGCCAGCGGATGAAACATCAAAGTTTGTCGAGTCGATAGTTAATGCGTTACTACCGCCACCCAAAGTGATGTTACCAGTACCAGTAACCGAGAATGCACCACTCGTTTGGCTGAACCCAGTAACGCCACTCAAAGACCCGCTATTGATATTAAGACCGTTGATCGTTCCCGTAGTGTTTGCGGTAATGGTACCTGAGGCAGTAATGCTGGTGATACCACTCAGTGCACCAGCGTTTGTAATACCACCATTGTGATTATCAATGCCGCCCGTGATGCTTGCACCACCGCTACTCACTACTAATCCGCCACCAGCCGTAATTGTCTGACTTGCAGCAGTTGCAAGGTTGCCCAGTATATTGACCGTGGTGCCGCTTGAACCGATGTTCAGCGTCGTTGCTGCACCCGCAAAGTTAAGCGTAGTCACGCTTGTATTGAGCAAATCAAAGCTTGTGAGGTTCGTTGTGATGCTGTCTTCGTTGTAATACGTAGTACCATTACCGGTAGCAACACCAGCTATAAAGTAACCGCGACCAAAGCGGTTTGTCAGTGTTGAGCCAGTATCCGTACCACCAATTTCTGGAATATAGTACTCGGTGACTGTTGCGCCATTTGACCATGTCAAGTTTGGTGTAATAGACAAGGCCGATGCTGTTTTGGACGTAATCTTGGCATAGGTACCGTTTACTAATACATAGTTACCAACATCAAAATTTGCTGTATTCCCAGAACCAACCTGGATGGTTCCAGGTGATAGACCACTACCCGCAGTTGCTGGTGTCGAGCCATCCAACACTCTGAAGGTCGTAGTCAGACTACCATTAGCATCAATTTTGAGTGCATCATTTGTTCCGACATTTAAGGTGCCGCTGACATCAATGTTACCTGTCAGGTTAACATTATCGAGAAGTTCAATAGTGCTCCCTGCGTCTAAACGAATCTGACCCGTACCTGTTAGTTCGATGTTTTTGCTAGTGCCTGTTGTTGTGATTTGAAGCGTGTTATTGTTGGTTACAAGTGGGGTTGTAACAGATGTCGCAAAGCTTACTGCAGCATTCGTATCAAGTGCGTTACAGGTACCACCGCTACCAAGCGTAATGGTATTCCCGGTGCCGCTGAGATTACCTGTTCCACTTGGGCAAATTATCGTTGTATCACCTCGAACTGCTGAAGTGCTCGTTGAGCCATAACTGACTGCTAGGCCTATACTGCCCGCACCATTAGTAATCGCAATACCACCGTTGTTGGTGAGGCCCGCAAGCGTGAATCCCGACCCATTGCCGATGAGGAGCTGACCATTCGCCGCCGTAGAACCATTCACGCCAGTACCACCTCGTGCCACACCAAGTGTGCCAGTGGTCAAAACTGCAGTATCAAGCGCCGTGGTACCCGCAGCTGTCAGGCGTCCCTGCGCATCCACTGTAAAGGTCGGCACTGTTGTTGTTGAACCATAACTGCCCAGAGTAACACTGGTGTTCGCTAAGTTCAGTGTTTGCGTGCCACCTGCACCGAGCGTGAAGGCACCGCCACCAGATAATCCCGTACCAGCCGCTACCGTGATCTGCGTATTACCTTGTACAGCAGTATTAGCAGCTGTACCGTACAGTACCTGCAATGCACCGCTGGAAATGCCCAACCCATTACCAGTTAGATCGGTAAACGCATCACTGTTAATTGTCAGCGCCTGGCTCGCACCAAATGTAACACCACCATTGGCTGTAATGAGCCCTGCAGCCGTGAGCGATCCGGTAAAGTTCGCTGTAGAACTGATTGTCTGTCCATTTATCAGTCCCGATGTGATTGTGCCAGAGGTGCTTAGATTGCCACTAGCATCAATCTGTAGCGCATCCCCGGTACCTACCGTGAACAATGCTGCTGGTGTTGTGTCGCCTATACCCACATTACCGTTCGTCAATATCGTAAACTTTTCAGTGTTATTGGTGATGAATCTGAGGTTGTAATTGTCGGTCGTCCCAAGCACACCATCAGCGGCAAAAGCATTGCCACCATTGATGTACGCAGCACCAAGGCCACCCGCCATAACGAACCCACAGGATACTGACCCAGCCAAACAAACCGTACCTGAAGCATCTGGCAAAGTATACGTACGGTTGCTACCAAGTGCAACCGTGCTGAGCGTGCCTGTATTTGAACTACCGTCAGATAGTGACAAACTGCCTGCTACGCTGGATGTACCAAATGTACCCAGCCCGCCTAGTACACTCAGGTTACCTGCCCCAGAAATGTCGCCAGCCTTACTGACCGTGAACACATCCAGCCCATTGCCCTGGAGTTGGATGAGACCACCAGCACCTGTTTGGTTAAATCGTAGACCGCTGTCAGTACTGTTTACGGATTGTACACTGCCTGGTGCTTTCTGCAGGATATCATCACCGAGCAATGAGCCACCGGTAATGGCGATCTTATCAGCCAATCCAGCACGGAATGCAAATGGCACCCCCGTTAACTTAATACGCGGCGTCATTTCACCATCACTGTTTACGTTCATGGTCAGCCATTTCTCCTGCGACCAGTCTATTGTGCCTGAGAATGGTGTGACGCTACCGAGGTTAGCGCTGAGATAGCCATTTTTCAGCACCACTGTTTGGGTCTCTGTCCATTCGTTAGTACCACCAGTGACAGCATCGTACAGCTTGAACTGAACACTGTAGCTTCCGTCTGCTACAAGTGAGCCACTAGCATTCTGCAAGCGAGCGTTAAAGTTGAGCGTACTGGAAGTAGCAGCGTGCACGCGTGCACCCTCGCCCCCGCGCGTATATGTATATACCGTACTTAACAGGGGTGAAAGGACCAAAACAAAAACAACCCCTATAACCCATCTCTTGATGGATACAGAGGTTAGTCGCTTGCGTATTCCGGTATACGCCAAACGTGGCTTCTTAGGGCCAAAAATCAAGTCAGTCACCTTGGTTTTTGTTTCGCTTTTTTACTGTTTTATTTTTGTTTTGATCTGGAGTTTTTGTTTTTTCTAGATCTGAATACAGTGTACCCCTGTTACAACAGATGTGTAAACCCTAATGTTTTACATTCCTGTGCATAACTTTACAAACTGTTGCAATATGTCCTAGTAGGACTAAACGGCTAGCCGCATAATGCTAGTGCTTATAATCAGACCCCTGTTGTGACTAAGAAGCCATAACAGTTAGTGCCGTAGACACTTAGCCAGGCCAAAGGTCTGGCGAGGTTTGATTTCCAATAGCCAAAGGCTGTTGATATTCCATTAGGAATTGTACGACGTTCAGTTCTTGACTACTTCAGGCCAGTAATGTATGAAGCCCAGTCATGGTCATCTATTTCTTTAGTCGACTGGATAAATATCAGCAAGCCATTCTTACTGAATATCACAGTCTGAGGCCCTTTAGCAGAGGTACCAAGGTATGCTGTAGGATTTGCGGTGCTTAAAACTTTGTTTGCGCTGAAATCTTCAGCCAACTTCTTAACCTTGTTGTCCGTGTCTTCCTGAAAGCCACCTGGAAGCTGCTGTTGACTGATGGTAATAGTCACTCCACCGATAGAATCCGTATAACTAACAACTTTCTTCTGTGAATCATACCGCTGATCGGTAGTATTTTTAGTTTTTTCATCCGGTTCCAGCGTATCAAAAGAGGCTTTTTGGTCACTTGCGCTCAAAACACCCTTGGCTTCATTAGTCCCCTGTCCTTTATTTGAACGAACATTCAATGCAACACCACCTATAACGAGAAGTCCTATCAGTGCTGCACTGCCGACACCTAACTTCTTGTACGTCAGACTCTTAGGAAGTTTTGCTCGAAGCTGCTTGAATCGTAATTTCTTGAACTTAGGTACAGATATGTGAATAGACACGGAATGCGCGTCAGTTGGCTGATCTGGTTGGGGAACTGATGGGGGTGTCTGTCCCACACGCCTCACAACAGGTTGTGAGGCCTCCTGGACTGCCTTTTCCCGCATCCGTGCACGCAAACCGGCCGGAACAGGATCATCGGCCAACCACTCCGCCCACTCATCATCCTTCTTAGACTTAAACCGTCCTAAATCTAATCCCATAATTACCCCTATTGTACCAGATAATAGAAAGCGGATTAGATACCCAGAAATTGGATGGCCTAAGTTGCCCGTATCGAAGATTAGGCGTACTTATAATTAGTGACTAAGGATTTGGGCAGACCTGTTGAACGTCAAGTGGGTTGCTACGGCCACATTGGGTATCGAGTGGCTGTTGAGTACCTTCTGTAAATGTCTTACCGTGAATGAGGCGTTTGCCCGGGTTACTTTGATAGAATAAGCTGAAGTCAGTCAGCGTCGGACCACGTTGGACATCTTCCGGATATCCAAATGTTTGTGAAGCATCTATATAAATACTCAAGTAGAAGTACCGGCCACAAGATATATTAGTCCCACCACTGTTCTTTACCGTATAGGCGCCGGGCTGTCCGAGTGTCACATCACCAAAATTTGTTGTCTGTCCGTAGTTGCTCATTGCAGAACTGCCACATGCCTTATTTGGATCCGTAACTGTCGGATCATTCATACTACGATAACTGAACTGCCAGCGAGCACCGATAGAATTATCTATACCGTTCATGAGCCAGACGGTTGGAAACACGTCTTTTTCGGTATCTATCATACGTGAATATTTAGCAACCTGTGGCTGCGATTTCACCACCCCGTAGCTATGACGTGCTACTGCTATAGAGTACGTCTGACCAGCCGTAACCGTCTTTGAAACACTCACGACAAGGTGTGTTGCGTCAGTAACGCCAATGATTGTGGCCGTTGAAGCATCTTGGTAGGTTACTGTTCCACCAATGTAATTGTCGGTCCAGGTAGTACCTGTACCTGTCACAGTGGTCGTTGACTGACCGATTGTACCGGTACTATACGTTCCTGCCTGAGGCGAAGTACAGCCACCACCCAGTACATAGAACTTGCCTGTCGTATAAGCTAAGGCAGCACCGTATCGTCCGCCAGCATACCGAACATTAGTCTCGTACCACTCCCCCACGCCTGTTGGATTGTTGCCGGTGGCGATCGTGGTGTTGGCGCTAATCGGCGCGATGAGTGTCTTCGGTGAACAAGTGCTTGTACCAGAACGTCCACCAATAATGTACATGTATCCATTGGCAGCATATGCCTCACCCTGACTGAGGGGCTGTGGCATGCTTGTCGTAAAAGTCCAGGCATCAATACTACCATCTGTATTTATCTGGGTGTATTGGACATCATTCAAGTAATTAGTACCGTCGTTACCTCCTAATATGTAGAGGTTGTTAGCGTAGGCTGTCACCGCTAGTCCGAAGCGTGAAACCGTAAATGTGTTGCCACTTGAGCTCCAGTTAGAGGAAATATTACCTCCAGAATTCAGCTGTGGACTGATATAGACCGTGTTACTAACGGCTGCACCACCATCTAAACCGCCCACCACATAAATGCGATTATTCCAGGTCGCGACACCAAATTTAGTGCGCGCTTGTGCGCCAGAGCCAGTATCACCTATACCTTTGGTTGCCTGCCCCCAGTTAGCGGTAACATCACCAGAACCAGCAGGCTGCGCATAAAAGATAGTTGATTGTTCGTTCGTCGCAGTGCTGTCTTGACCACCAATATAATATAGATACCCCTGTATAGTCACCAGTTTGCCCCAGGCTCTCACTTGGCCACCACTCCCCGTATCACCCAGCGCCTTAGTGGTACTCGCCCATGTACCCAGGCTACCATTGGCAGCACTAATACTCGTATATTGCACATCAGAGCTGGCTGTCGTGCAATCAGTAGCACTCGTACAACCTCCGGCTACATAAATATATCCATTTACTATTGCCGAGCTTGCGCCCCACCGATCTGTTGCAGTGGAAAAGGTATCATCGCTCGTAGCAGTAATACTTTGGGTGGTGCCACTGTTATTGTTATACACTTGGAAGGTTTGTACTGAATCAGTTTGCCCCCCTGCATCACACGTCGGCGCAGCACCACTAATACAACCACCTATCACATAGGCGTACGAGTTAGAAACTGCTACATTCAATCCCCAACGCTGGTTGATGTTCACCGATGATACTGTCCACGCACCGATGCTTCCATCACTAACGTTTATTTTTGCAAACTCGATGTCGGCCAACACGCCACCACCACCGCCACTTCCATCATAGCCACCAACCACATAAAGATAGCCGTTATAGCCAAACCCTGCCCCACGCCGGCGACCAAAATCTGTTAGGTTTGCAGATTCGATCCACGCACTACCACTCACTGCGACAATATTATTGCTATTGTCTATTTTGGCATACCTAGTCGTTTTAATGTCGTTAACTGCCGGTGTTAGACCACCCATAAGATATATATAGTTTGCGTATACCGTACCTGCCATTGCGCCAAGACCCGCAACCGAGTTACCAGGTACAATGCCAATTTGTAACTGCCCACTCTTGCTACAACCTGAAGGGACTCCAGAGGTATTAATTACACACTTGTATACACCGTCAGTATAGCTACCACAACCTATGCCACCAGGGCTCGCACAGCCACCAAGGATATATAAATTGCCTGGGTTACTACCGGCAGATGAAGGGTTTGCTCTAGCAAACGAGTAAGTGTAAGAAACATCTTCGGCACCAATAGTAGCCATACTAGCCGTATTGCTCCATGAACTGATAGAACCATTGGAAGCACTTGGTTTAGCATAGTAGATCTGGTTAACACTCCCGGCTGCAGTAAACCCTCCTATGGAATATATATATCCATTAAAGACAGCCATACCTGGAGCGCCCACGCTGGCTGGAAGAGATGTTGTGTTATAGCAGTAAGCGGCCGTGGTTGACCAGCTCCCGCATGAGCTTGGCTTGGTGAGTGTCCCATCACTGCCAACAGACGTATACAGTACACCGCGCGATACACTACCACAGCCAGCATTAGTGTTTGAGCAGCCCCCCCATACATACAAATACCCGTTTAATACCGCACTACCGTTCAATACATCACCCACAATAGAAACACCAGGTAGATCACAATTATATGGGTTACCGCCAGAACATGTACCGCTACCACTAGGAACCGAGTTAGCCACGGTACTTGCCTCTCCTTCGGGGTTAATGATCCCGTAATCCACGTCGAAAACGGTATCTATACAGTCCCCTCCGACAGCATCTTGGCTACGGCAACCACCCAAACGATACAGCCCGCCCTGCCAGGCGATAAAGGTATGCCCCATGCGTGTATTCGATAGACCGGTGATTGTATTCCACTCAGATAATGAGCCGTCTGCGTTAATACTTGCCAGCACCATGTCGCTAGCAAGAGTAGTACAATAGCCACTGGCATTCACTGCAGTACACCCGCCACCTAAATAAATATACCCAGCCCATATGGTGGCAAAATTCCCCCCCATTGTAGCCCTAGCACCCGCGGCAGAAAAATTACTTGTAGACTGCCACGAGTTCATTGTCCCATCGGAATTAAGCTTGCTATAGTACACCGAACTTCTAAGGTTCGCGGATGACGTTCCCGCTCCTTCGAACCCTCCTATGGTATAGAGAACATCATTGTATACCTGCGCACTCTGCATATGGGTACCAGCTCCGCCGGGCAAAGCCTGCATACCAGTTGTTGTCCAGGTATCTAGGGCACCCGTAGGTAAGATATCAGCTTTCTCAACGGTAGTTACACCTCCAGGGGTGGCGTTCGTTTCACCACCCAAAACGTAGAGTCGATTATTGGAAGCAACTGCTGCAAAATAACTTTTAGCCGTTGAGCCATTGAGATTTGCCGTGTACCAATAATCAGGGGTTCCTCCGCTTGGATGCCATTGCTGCGGCTCACCAGTAGCTCCAAGCTTTGCTACGTAGACAGTACTTACACGTGAACCGCCACTATTAACACCACCTAGTGCGTATAAAAAGCCGTTGTAAGCCACTAGAGATAAGCCCTTTAGTGAAGCTGGCAGGTTATATGCACTATTAGTACACCAGCCTGAACAAGCACCAGTGCCGGGATTTGGACTTTCGATTGCACCAGTATTAGGGTTAAACTTTGCCCAATAAACTGATGAACTCGTAGCGGGCCCAGTAGTAGTATAAGAAATCACTACCGCACCTGCGGTACCCGCACTGTTACCACTCGTGGCAGTCGCACCGGTTCCACCCTGGCCAGCACCATTTCGTTGGCTATCTGAATTATTTCCTGGTGTTGCACCTGAGCCAGCAGTTTCAACTGTACCGGTACCAGTAACAATATCACTACCACCGCCGCCACCGCCGCCAGCTCGGTTGAAGTTAAGAAGTGGGTTGGAGGTACTACCACCACCGCCACCGCCAAAGCGACCGCCACCGCCACCGCCACCTTGAAAGGTACCGCCAGCAGCACCACCGCCACCCGTGCCCCCTGCACCGCCCGTTCCAGCTGAACCACCGTTACCACCCGTATTTGCAATACCAGCAGTACCGGCTACACCATTGGCACCAGCAGTACCAGCAGCGCCACCAGCACCCGCCGTACCAGCACCACCGCCACCGCCGGTCGCCGTACCACCGGCTACACCACTGGTGCCACCGCCCGCACCACCAGCACCCCCAGCAGTTGTCCCAGCAGCACCACCGCCACCGCCACCTGCACCAGCCTGAATCAAGAACGTACCACTACGCTGTACAGCTGAGTATCCGCCACCATTACCTCCATCATCGTTGGTAGCGCCCTTTGCACCCGCCGTACCGACACGGACATCTAACGTCTCACTCGGAGTGACCGACAATACCGCCTTAACATAGCCACCACCGCCACCATTGCCGCCAGCACCACTACCATTGTTCCCTACACCACCGCCACCACCAGCACCCCAAGCCTTAACAGTTATAGAAGTAACACCAGCAGGAACACTATAGGTGCCAGACCCAGCAGCATAGTAGGTTGATGTCGTCACCACCGAACCCTGCCCACCACCGACTACGTAAATATAACCCCCAGCCACAGCGGTACCCTGACCCCATGCCGGCACACTCAAGTTATTTGTACTTGTCCAGTCATCTATACGTGCACCAGTAGTCTGGCTCTTTTGGATAAGCTCATTATCAACATCAAAGTCAGTGTTCGTTTCATTATTACCACGCATCAGTTTAACAGCAGTGTCCACATACACTGTCGGGTCAATGGATAATGGATACCGAGCGTTCTTAAGACCCTTAACCTTGATTGTAAGTTGACTCCCTTTTAGTTCGTAATGCGCCTTTACTGAAGATAGTTTTTTCTTACCTTCAATCACAACTGGCGCAGGAATGGTAAAAATGTGTTGCGTTTTAGCACCATTACTGCGGGCTTTTTCTAGTAATTCCTTATCTTGGTCAGATGCAGTAGCCACGTTACCAAGCAATGCAGAGCTCACGCCATATATGCCAACAGAACCGTCTTTCTCCAAACGCGCTTCTAATCCGTTCGGCAGACTAATTTCGTAACTAAATTCTGCTGTATCCTTTTTAGAACTTTCCAGAATAATGTCTTCTTTAACACTCGCTGTCCTAGCTGAATACACTAAATAACCGTCATGATCAGACATGCGATACATCATCTGGTTTTGGTCTTGCTTACCAGGTGATATTTTAAACTTTGGTTTTAGTGTCATTGTCGTTTTATTTGTGGGATCAGTAACACTCATCCCGGTGGTGGGAGTCTTATCAAAAGCTGCGTTAATGCGTGCTTCTCCAGTAGAGCTCATACCGCTATCAGGATTTAAGGTACCAGTGTAAGATGCGTTGTACATAAACTTTTGCTCTTTTGTGTCATATTTGAGCAGCTGCGCCAATGTAGGGTTTTGCTGAGGTAATAGTGAACGAGCTGCACTACTTAGCTTGTAGGGCTTTTTATCAAGCATCGGCTCTACAACCGCCGCAATCATTGATACAAGCAATAAAATAACGACTACAACTATAAAAACTCTTCTCCATAAGCCTTTTGATGCCCATCGAGCAAAACTTGACGTTTTAAAACGGTACCAAAATCTGTGTTGATACGAGCCAGCTATCTTACCAATTGAACGTACAAGCCAGTATTTCTCGCCGCTATGGCGCTCTTTTGTTGGGACTTTATGGGTTCCACGGATATGAGAAGCCGAGCCAACATGGTGCTGACTATTCCTACGACTACCTTGCCTCGGTCCTACCCCGTCCATATGTGTGTTTGTACCCTCAAAATCCAAGTCTCAATTGGAATTCCTTATGCTTTCCAGTATACCGTCCGTACCCCCGTTTTCAAAGAATAATCGCCAGCATTTTATAGATAAAAATCCTAAACTGAAAACCCCCTGTAATCGGAAGCGTCTTGCAGTTCTGCGCTTGAGCTATTTTGGTCTTTCTTCTGCGTAACGCAAAGGAGCCGTACTAGAGTACGGTGACTGCGTACCGTAAAGAAGAAGGAGCAAAAGAGCCAAGAAGCCAGCGGGTTGCGAGCTCCGCTCGTGAGCAGGCTGGCTGACGCAGGATCTGCAAAGAAAAAAGGAAGGTGGGATATTCCTTCCTTTTTCTTACTAGGCGTGCGCAATTTGCGAGATGTATGGCACAATTTTTGTTTTTTGGTACGAGAGTGTCAAGAACTCGTACTAAATGGTTTTTGTTTTTACCCGTTCGTAGGGACGTACGATCCAGAACCATGCATCATTGTGCACGCCATTGTATCTGTTATTTAGCTAGTTTTGTTTATTTATGGTCCGTTCATGGTGGCCCCCTCCTGGCTTCAATTACATGGGCGGAAATAAACAAGTTATTCATTTGGGATCTTGGTCGTTTTTGGTGTGTTAGTAAGTTACTCATATCCATATTTCCTATGTGTTACTAAATGTGAAGTCTAAGTTTTCTATATATACATTGCCGCTACTCTTAGATGTAACCGTAATCTTAAATATGACGTAATCACCCGCCACGAAACCGCAAGCAGTCTCATCGCCAGTAAGCGCCGTTTGGTTCCAGGCGCCGGTTCCTGTGGTAACGGTTGTACTTGATCCACACTGAGTAATTACATTTCCAATAACATTCTTTCGGTATACATTCAGTGTTGCACCTGCGTTTGTCGCATGGTCTTTATATGCAGTAAGCTTGATGGTATTAGCATCGTAGAAGCCCTTGAATGTTGACGGGAGTTTGTAGTTAACATATACATCGTAAGTCTGGTCCGTTGCCTGAGGTGAAGTCCATCGGTAGAAACTTCGAGCTTCATGGTTGGCACAGAGTGACCCCACGACAAGCACCGTAGACTCATTAGCACAGAAGTCCGCGGTCATAACACCCACGCCACTACCGTTAAGCACAGCGCCCGTATATTCTGGGGTCAACGTAATGATGTTGTCTGGAGCCGAACCACAGGCACCCCAACCATCTGACTCGTAACACTGGATGCGGCCGGTGGTTGTGTCGTAGTACATTGAACCGTAGTAGGTAGTATTACCGTTAGCCACCGGCGCACTTGAGAACCGATCAAGCGTAAAGAGTGTTGGCTGGCCACCTAAGAGACCACCACCAATCTGAACATTTGAAGGGGTGGTTGTGGTACTGATTTCAGTAACACTCAAGTTATCTATATAGAATGTTCGGCCCGTACCATCTGACTGACGTATGACAATAGCATTAGACGAGTTGATAGTGCCAGTTGCTGTAAATGTACAAGTTATCTTACTCCAGGCAGTACTAGCAATGGCCTGCCCCGTCACACAAGTTGCGTTGTCAGCAGTACCGTTACCGGAGTAGACGACATCGATGGTACTAACTGGTCCAGCCGTACTCAACTTGGAAGTAAAGGATACTTGATAGGCCTTTGTGGATGTCAGCGCGATACTTAGTGTGTCTTTTGCGCCTTGAGTAGAGCCGGTAGTAACGACCTTCACGGAAGCCTGTCCTGTGGCAATGAAGCCTGCAGTTACTGCCTCACGTGTGACAGTTCCACCGCCTGCACCAGCAGCCCAAGTACTTGCTGGGAATGTCGTGGATGAGCCACCCGCGGTCTCTGCACCACCGTTGGTTGCGTATTCGGTAGCGTAGTTATTGACACTAAAGAGGTTAGTACCGATAGAGCTCTGCACTTCTAGCAGACCACCATTAATTGGTGTCGTGCCATTATTACGGATAGTAAAGCCATCTGCGGCGCCACCAGAGGCATTAAGTACAAGTTCAGCACCACCTGCAGAAGTCAGGGTGTTGTTGTAGGCGGATTGAAGGTCGGTTGAACTTGAAGCACCAGCGGCGGTCCAGTCTGTACCGTTCCAGATAAGTGTTGCTGTGCTGTTAGCCTTCATGGCAATGTCAATTGGTGTGCGAGCGCTGTTCAAGCGCATTGTGAAGTCTGACGAGCCACTTCGTGCAGAAATGTAGAGCAAGCGACCAATAACATTCTGAGCAGGATCAGGAACGGTTAGTGTAAGTCCTGTGGCTGTGGCCTTTACAGGGAGAGTACTGTATACGTCAACATTACCTGCTGTTATAGAAACACTCGTTGCAAACGCTTGTTCACTCGCAGAAGTAAAGGCTGTAGTTGCAAGGTTAACAAGACCTTGGGTGCCCGTTCCAACCCCAGCGCCACCGACTATAGTAACGGCGCCACCATTGGCGTTGCCTGTGCCACCTGCGCCACCACCTTGGAGAGTTAATACGCCACCAGCAAAGGCACTAGCACCAGAACCCGCTGCACCAGCCTTGATTGTGAGACCATCACCTGCGGCGTTGGTCGTACGTGTTAAGACGTTGATGTTACGGCCAGAGCCTCCATTTTCGCCAAAGGTTAGATCGGCGGTTGGAGTTGCCGCACCTATGTTTACGCCAACGTTACCGTTCAGACGACTAATACCACCTACAGTTAGTGTATTTGAACCAGAGACCGATACGTTGCCGTTAAAGGTTGATGCCTGAGTAACCGTGAGCGCACCGTTGATTGTGGTAGTTACACCGGTCCTAGATACAGATACGGCTGTTGCGCTACTTGCCCCCAAGTTCAGGCTGGCAGCAGCATCAAGTGACAAGTTGCCCGCAGAGGTACTCCAGGTTGTAGCCGCAGCACTGGTCAATGTAAGTGCACCAGTAGTAGTACTAACGGTACTTGCCTGCTGAAATGCCAAGTCACCAGAAGTGTTCAAGACTGCCTTAGTCGTACCACCTGTTCGTAGGTTGAGCGCAAACGCATCGTTAGTACCAAGATCTGCTGCTGCGCCAAAGGTATTTCCACCTTGTACGAATGCCGCACCCGTACCGGTTGCATTACAGGCAGCAAATTGATTGCTAGCGTTCCTACATATATATGTAGCATTGCTTGCTGTACCAAGTGTGCCGACCTGAACAGTATCGTTTAGAATGATCTGTCCAGTTCCGTTAGCAACAACCGTGAGGTCTTGGTTGGTACCAGTTGTAATATCAGTACCAGCGTTTGTGACAGTGAGTGATCCAGAGGTGCTTAGGTTACCGGAAGCATCGACTTGCAACTGGTTAGATGAACCGACGTTTAACGTGCCAGAGACATCAAGGTTACCCGTAATATTAGTATTCTTTAGTAGTTCTATTGTGCCAGTTGGTTGAATTGCAAAATTACCGAGGTTATCAACCTGCCCCCCATACACCGAGTTGCCACTAGTATCATTGATGTCTAAGGGGTCAAACTCATTGTCAGATATGTATGAGAAGTTACTTGTCGCATCAATACTAATAGCGACACCACTTGCTCCTTGGTCATATACGTAGTTACTCGTAATACGAGTGTTGTCGGAATTTATCAGCGTAATACCATTTACGCCATTTGCATTGATCTTGTTACCATTAATATTTGTGCCACTTGAAGTATCAAGTGTGATGGCGCTCAGCGTGTTCCCAACGATATTGCTCATAACTGAGTTATCAACAGAGACATTGGCAGCCGCATTACCGCTGAAGTTAAATACCACAGCGCCTGTCGTGAGACTTAAGTTCGTCATCAAGTTGCCACTAATGACTGCGACTGAGGCCGAATTAGTTACAACAAGATCGGCTAATAAGGAGTTGCCAGTAAAGTTATAAATTACTGAGTTATCAATAATAATACCGCTCGTGCTCTTGTTGCCAGTAAAGTTAACTAGACTTGAACTATTTAATAAGTGAAGCGCATTACCGTGGTCCCAACCACCAAGGCTCAAGCCAGTAAGTGAAGCGTTAGACAGATCAGACATTTGGTCAAAGTACACACCGTCCTGTGTACCGCCAGTACCAAGACTACCATCGATAGTCATATCACGAATACCAACACCGGTACCCGGAACATCTTTGTTCTCTATTAGGTGATCACTGCCACTACCGACATTAAGCTGTACTACGGTGTTCAGACCGGCACCAATAAGTGTTGTGTTGCTTGGGATTAGTATCGTACCGTTTGCTACAAACGTACCTTCAGTCAGGTACACTTTGCCACCCGCAGCGGCATTCAATGCGGTGTTAATTACCGTTTGGTCACCCGTGCCGGTTGCTACGTAGTCAGCGGCATCCTTAACGGCCTGAGATGCGCCGCTTGCAGCCACAATCTTAGTTGAATCCGAGCGATCTGCCTGCCATTTTCCGTTGGCATATATAAGCAACTGTTTAGTTGTGCTGTCGTAATATAACATGCCCTCAGCTGGTGATGCTGGACGTGAGGCAGTGTTGCCACCGGTGAGCTTCAAGTATTTGCCGGCTGCTATAGTTACGTCACTGTTAAAGGTCGCGGCTTCTGTGACAGTCAGTGAGCCATTGATCGTTGTAACTACACCTGCCTTAGAGATGTTAACTGCATTGGCATTACCCGTACCCACACCAAGCGCAGCTGCAGTCGCAGTGTCAAGAAGCGGAGTCAAGAAGCTTACATCAGCACGGCCGCTGCCACTGATCCAGTAGTTACTGGTAGTTTGAGCGCCAGCGTTTTGGTTCTGGATATAGCTAGCAGCGCTACCGACCGCGAAGGCGCTACAGGTCACGGTATCATCTAGCTGCGTAATAGCCTGTCCGGCAGTACATGCACCTGGGTAGTTTGTAAGCGCAGTCCAGTCAACGCTGCCGCTAGAATCAATTGTGATTGAGTTACTGACGTATGTATCAGTAAGCGCAGTGCCATTCCATACGCCCGCTGTGATAGTTCCAACTGTAGTGATGTCGGTTAAATTGCCGGTAGTAATGACAGTACCGGTAGCGTTAGGTAGTGTGTACACTTGATTGCTAGTCAAATCAGCATTTGTAACAGTGCCCGTAAATCGTGCAGCGCCACCCGTGGTGATAGCAGTAATGATTTGATCGTCCGTTGCGGTTGCGTTACCAACTGTCAGGGTGCCTTGGAATGTCTTGTTACCCGCAAATGTCTGAGTACCAGTACTAACCATGCCAGGATTTGTAGTGTCAGCAGCACCGAAAGTAATCGTTGTGCCACTGATACTTGCACCATTAGCGATTGAAGTGTTTGAGAACGTACCGACTGTGTTGACACCAACACCGCCTGTTGCTGCACTGCCACCGGTAACACGCCAAACGGTGCTTGAGCTGTCGTAGACTAGTTCAATCGTGGCACCCACTGGAATACTCAAGCTACCCCCAGTACCGGTCGTAATTTGGTTGTTGCTAGCACTTGCGCCACTCAAGTTAGCAATGGTTGCTACGGCAGAACCCGCGTTCACCAGCGTGATGCGACGGCCATCTGCACCGTTAGCAATACCAGTAATCGTCTGTGCGCTAAGACCAGTTAGGCGGAAAAGCGCACCAGTACCAAAGTCGACATCGTTCTGACTGCCTACAGTACTGTAGTCACTACCTTTTTGGAATGAGACATTCCCGGCGTTAGTAACAACCAGGCCACCCTTAGCAGTAGTTAGCCCGTTAATATCCAGTGTTGAGCTGAATGTACCTGCCTCTGTCACTGTCAGCGCACCACCAACGGTTGTTGTCATTGCAGCCTTACCGATGGTGATGGCAGTAGCGTTGGTCGTGCCAATACTGAGCGTTGTGCCAGTGTAAGTATCAACACTGGCTGCCACTTTCAAATTACCGGCAGCCGTTACTGAGCCAAGTACCGTACCGTTGGTTGCTTGGTATTCTACGAGGTCAACCGTTTGCCCTGCATCAGCGCCACGGAAAACGCCAGCAGCAGTACCATTTACACCGCTATCCTTGGCCTGAATATTGAAATTTGATTGAGTTTGCAGGCCTGTATCATTGTGGATGTAGTAGGCGGAGCCAGTTGCCGCAGGACAGTTACTGACAGAACCGTTAAATACACAGATTGTTCCTGGGCTGGCTGTGGTCGCCAAAGATGTATCCGGGAACAAGAATTTGCGGTCTGCAGTCATGGTTGCGAAGTCCACCGTGCCGGTAAACGAACCTGTGTTCTTCTGAAGTGTCTCGGCGCTGTCAGCCACTGTTGCACGGAATGCAAACGGTACTGAGGTGAGTCGGATACGCGGTGTCATTTCCCCGTCCCAGGTTGCAAGACCAACACCACCAATGTTCATCGTTAACCAAAGCTGCTGGTTCCAGATGTTCGTTGGGAGTGAAGTCTTATCACCGAGGTAAGCACTGAGGTAGCCATTTTTGACTTCAATCTGTTGGTTACTCGGGTCAGAACTTAATCGAGTTTCAGTCCAGAGACAGTTTGCATCTCCGGTACAGCTGCCCTGGCTTGAGCCAGATGAAGTACTTGCATTGAAAATTTTGAATTCAACGTTGTAGATACCATCAGGGACAAGACTACCAGAGCTGTTGAGTAAGCGAGCTTGGAAGTTGAGCGTAGCAGGACTTGCCGCCTGTACGTGTTGCGTACCCGCACGCGTAATAGAATATACAGAGGTCAGAGTTACCAAAACCAAGAAAACAACAAACACCCTCTTCGCAATTAGCGCAAGGGTGTGACGTAACAGTACCGGTATGTTGGTTGGTTTTGACACTTTGTTTTGTAATTTTTTGTATTGGCTTTTTGCAAACGTTTTTGTTTGATTTTGCGTATCCCTAGGCAGAATCATTGTGGGGCGGATATATTTTTATCCGCCCTTTTTCGTTTTAACTTTTGCCAAATGTTTTTGTCCCTAGGTACCACTTGTGAGGAGAATGGATCCTATGCCCTCTATTATCCCCTTATCAACAGATTAGGACAAGCGTAATGACACAAGTTTTTTATAGTTCCTTCAGTTTATATGATTTCAGAATTCGTCTTAAAATATCGTTGTTATAAGAACTACAATTTATTAAATAATCCCCGTGTTTTTAGTTTTTCTATCTGTTAGTTATCTGCACAAAGTGAATAATAATCGTTGTTAATATAACAATTTACTACTTCTTCCGTATACATTTTTTCATAGTTTTCCACAGGCATTTTTGCCAATTTTGACCGAATTTGCACAATTTTGACACATCAAAAAATACCATGAATGATCTTAACGTTGGGTACATAAAATGCGCAAAGTCTATACGCCGAGCGGACAGGTATCGAATGGACTGAGATCACCCTTCTGTAAGGTCTGACCATGTCGTAAACGTATGTTTGGCGCTGGGCGAACATAATTGTAGTTAACGGAAAAGTCTGTGACACCTGCTACATCTGTAGGAGCCTCTCCAAATGTACCTCCGGTTGCACCACCAGCCATGTCATCAAAGGTAATCATGACAAAGACATATCGTGCCTTGACCACTGTTAGACTACATACAAGATCAGGGGTATTAGGGGCAATGCTTGATGCGCTGAACGTCAGATTTGTGCTCGTCGCAGTCTTGTAGCTTATGTTGCCAAAACTGTCTGCGAGAGACCCGTTATACATAATGCTATTTACTCTGGCGTTGTCTGCCCCAAGGTCAACTATTTTAGAATAACGCCCGATACGTGGTTGCAACTGCAAAGCGGCACCTTGGCTGTCCGCTAACAGTGCCGAACCTGTCTTCATACCCCCTAAGATGTAGAAATAACCGTTAGTAATGACGCTGGCGTGAGTATATCTTGGGTCCGTATAAGAACCAAAGCGGACAGACCACTCACCTGTACTTCCACCGGTGTAAACTTGAGCTGCCTGGGTATCAGACTGGTATGTGGAACAGCTGCCAGAGCTGTTTGCACTACAGCCTCCACTCAAGTACAGCGTACCGTTACGAGCAGTTAGAGCGGCCCCGTAGCGGGCTATAGAGATACTTGTCGAAGCATTCCACGTACTACTGACGGTTCCATCAGTGTTAATAGTTGCATACTGTACGTCATCTTTAAAAGTAGTACAGTTGCCTGATGACATGGCACTACAGCCTGCCATAACGTATAAATTACCGGCATACGCCACTACGTTTTGCAGGAAGCGACCTGTGGCAAAAGTACCCCCCGTTACAGTCCAGCTGCCTAGGCTACCATCCACATTCACCTGGGCATATTCGACGGTGTCTTTGAAGGTACTACAGTTACCAGACGTAGTTGCACTACAACCACCTATGACATACAAGTAACCATTGTAGGAAGCGGCCGAGAGACCATAGCGTGCAGTGGCAAGTGTAGTGCCAGCGCTCGCCCAACTATTACCAGTTGTATTACCGTCACTGTTAAGCTTTACTCGCTGAACATCATTCAGGAAAGCCGTACAGAAGCCGTTAGTACCACCTGTGGAGCTACAGCCACCCATGACGTACAAATACCCATTGTAAGCAGCCATAGCGTGGCCATAACGAGCAGTGGGTACATTGCCCGCTGTGGTTAATGTACCCCATGTTAGGGTGCCGTCCACGGCAATAGAAGCATATCTTGTATCGTTTGTAGAAACCGTACAACCCGCAATACCTGTAGCTGTACTACACCCCCCTGTTAGATAAATGTAGCCGTTGTAGGCGACTGCAGCCGTTTGAGAACGCGCTGTCGTGAAACTTCCCTTATTAGCTCCTGCCTGGGCATATTCACCACCCCCGTTATTAATCTGTGCATTCTGATAGGTGATAAGCATCTGAGCAGTACCGTTACAGTTAAGAGTTCCTAAGGTTGACCTCGACGAACATCCACCTATGACATACAGATTACCATTAGTGATAACCGTTCCGTGATCATAGCGCTGCGTCGAGAAACTAGTTGTAGTAGTCCAGCCACCTAGGCTACCGTTCGAGATATTTACTTGTGCTTTATAAACAGTCGCATACGTAGCAGAGGCACCTGCACCATTCTGACCACCGGTTATATACACGTATCCATTACTAAAGTTCACATTGTAGTCCATGAGTCCATTTGCACTAGCAAAGCTGGAACCGCTACCACCATTAGTAGCGTTGTTTGCATCTTTCCAGCCGACTGTACCATCAAGCGTACCGTCGCTTTTGATCGGTATGAACCATACATCATCTGCATCATTTGTCTGGAAACCCCACTCATTGCCACCCGCAGTATTATCTCCTCCAACAAGATATAGTCTGTTATTAGCAACAAAGGTCTTAGGCTCAGCACGTCCCACATTGGACGGAAGGTTTGTTGTTGTGGCAAAAGTCCCAACACCACCGCCTGCAGCTAACGGCGCATAGTAAACGGTAGCATAGCTAACACTTGCACCTCCAGGATTACCGCCATCATTACGTCCGCCTATGAGGTATATATTTCCATTATATATTTCCATAGAGATCTTAGAGCGCCCATCAGCATCGTTGTAAACAGTGGTACTATTTGTTACAAAATCGGCAAGCTGGGTAGTCCAAGTAGCAGCGCCACCTGTTCCACGAAGATCACCAGCAGCAGCACAGCCAGTAACTGGAGTATTCACACCAGTACATACTACCGCCGACTGCACATCACTCCAAAATGTTCGGGCAGTCCCACTAGCATTAGTCCAACCACCCGCCATGTAGACGTAGCCATTGTATGCTTTGGCAGCAAACTCTACTCGCCCAGGACAACTACTGGCTCCGCTACAAAAATCTCCACCAACGCTTGTAACGTTATTGAAGGTTGCAGAAGCAGTCGCCCAAGTGCCAAGCGTGCCATCGGCGTTAATTTGAGCATATCGAGTAGTGTTGAGCATATTCACAGTTGCACCTGCATTTGAGACTGTGCCGCCAATAGCGTATATAAAACCACCATAAGAAACTGTAGAAAATCCTGTGCGTCCATTTGTGGGTTCATAGTTTGCTGCTGTACCGTAAGCCGCAGTAACACCTGGGGTATCAATCTTCGCCACCTGGACATCGTTCGTCGTGGCGTTACAACTAGCAGCGGTACACCCACCAATAATGTACATGTAGCCGTTCGTTATAAGTGTGCCTGAGTACTCTCTGGACGTGCCACTATATAAAGAGGTTGATTTGATCGGTGCAATTGAGCCATCCGCCTGTACCTGCGCGTACTGTGTGATATGCGTATTACCACCACCTATACCCGTATATGTGAAATAGTATATATACCCCTTATACACAGCTGCTTCCGTTTCGAGTGAAGGGCTTGCAAATGCATTTGGTGAGGTAGTCCATGTTGTCCCCAGGGAGCCATCTGCATTTATGGTCGTATATTGTGTGTCTGTTGCGCGAATACTATTACTCGTACATGTCGAGAAAAGGTTTTGCGTACACCCGCCCATAATATAAATCCGCCCATTATAAGCAACCGCTGCGCCCCTGTGTCGCCCTATAGGCAGTGCGTTACCTCCATTATTACTCCATGTACCAAGTGAACCATCCGCCCGTAGTTGTGCGTACTGGATAGTGGTAATCCTAACTGTACTGTTACAATTTATCCACGTTCCGCTACAACCGCCCAGAAGGTATACGTAGCCGTTATATACAGCCGACTGAGCAACTGCTGTCGCCTGGAACAAATTTGAACCCGCATTCCATGTACCAAGCGAACCAGCAGTGGAACTACAGCCGTTAACACCACTGTTGCTCCCTGTACATATTTGCGCATAGTACGTATTCTGGAATGAAGCATTAGTGGCATTACCTCCACCAAGTACATAGATAAATCCGTTATAAACAACAATATTGGTAACATCGAGTTGGTTACCAGCCAGCGTAGTTGCCGCAACCCAGTTACCAAGTTTGCCCGCTGTAGCATTCGAGTCACATCCCAAAGGCGTGTTACTACTTGGCCCTGTACAAATCAGTGCATAGTACACATTATTCGTTCCAACTCCGCCAGTTAGGCTACCGGCAACGCCGTAGAGATACCCATTGTAGGCAGCAGTTCCAGCAAACCCTGTTGCTGGAAAAAGCGTAGTCCCCGTATTGGCTGCACCAGCCCACGATCCAATAGTACCGCCCGTTAGACTACCCCTGTTTACTCGGTCTGTTCCAAAATCTATATTGCCTTCGTCGTTACCACCCGTTGCAAAGTCCGATGTTGATGTCACTAGCACACTTGGGTCGATACTGAACGTGCCCTTAATATCTGCTAGATGCGATGCTACTACTGCTAACTGATTATTATGCAGTTCAAAACGGGCGTTTGCGGAGCCCCTCTCGCCATTAGTTGTGATGACTGGTGCAGGAATACCGAATACAAGGTTTGTTTTTTCTGCCTTTTCTCGAGCCTTATCCACTAATTCACGGTCCCTGTCACTGCCGTAGCTCATATTAGTAAACAGAGTTGGATCCCCAGAGTAAATACCAATACCGCCACTACCATCTGGGAGCTGCCTGGCCTCAAGTGACTTTGGTAGCTCCAATTTGTAGCTGAAGCTTAAACTATCCTGCTTGTTGTTTGTAACAACAATATCTTCTTTAAGTCCATTATTTTTTAATGTATAGACTGCTTGAGGACCGCTATCCAACGGGAAGATGATCCTACCCTGCTCTGCTTTTGCGGGAAGGCTGTTGAACTGTGGGACGAGCTTGAAGCTAAGCTTAGAGTTAACATCATGATATGTAACCCCTTTTTTAGGGTCAGCTGGGACATCTAAGGCGTAGAGTGACTTGGTTTTATCACCTGCACCACCAACCTGCTGCTGAAGAGCATCTACTGGGTTGTATTCCTTGATGGCATCCTTGTTGAATTCATATGTCTGAGTCTGGGCGTTGAACTTGAGCTTACCGGAAAGAGCCTGGTTGTTTTTACCAACGAGTCCGATTGTATCCTGTGATAGACGATAGCGTTTGTTAGGAAATATATCTCCTACGTAAGGAGTCACAATGGATACTAGCAAGACAAAGGCCACAACTACATTAGTTGTGCGCCACCCCAGACGATGTTTACTGTCCTGGTGCTGCCACCAGGACACAACCTTCTTGAATAGGCGTTTCTTCCTTGTATTCATCTGTCTCACCTCTTCTAAGACAGACTGTGTATCAAAACGATGGCTAAACACAGCAACACGACGGACATACTGTGATGTTCGTCGCGTGCTTAGTGTGGTGATGTTTTTTGTTTTTGTCATAGTGCCAGTCACGGTGCCGTTTTTATCTCATAGGTTTCCTAGAACTTACTGTTATATCTTAGTGTAATATTTCCAAGGAATGTTATTGGGTAGTTTGTGCTGTTAGCCGTACCACTCATCCTAATCTTAATGGTCATCCAGTCATTGGTCGTGTAGTTACCACTTAATGACCCTGCTGCTACGTCAGCCCAAGTTGTACCAGGGGTACCCGTGGTATATGTTGATGGATAGTTCGTTTCAAAGGTATTATTACTGTCAACTATAGCGATACCGTATGCGGCACTAGAAGCACCGGGTGTAGTACGCATCATCTGAATCTTAATTGGATCCCCAACCGTATCCCATCCATCCCAGTCCTTAGGAATTGGTACCTGTACAACCACGTCATAACACTGGGCTGATGTCTGTGTCGTAGTCCACTGGTAGTTATTCATACGAGGGTTGCTTGCAGTATCGAAGCCACTCGTCATTGTACCGTTGTTTGCACTACTACAACTTGAGTCCGCGGCTGCGTCGAGCACCGCCCCAGCAAACTCTGGCTGGAGCACGATTGTCTTAACATTTCTTGCTGTACCGTTAAGCGTAAACGCCCCTGTTGTTGTACCACCAGAACCACTCAAAGTTATGCCGTTACTCGTAGAACCGATCTGTATGGCACCGCTACCAGCTACGCTGAACAGCGTTGCGGCTGAGTTATTTTGAATCAAGAAGTTGCCAGTTGCACCAGTGCCACAAGCAGTACAGTTGAGCTTCATGATGATACTTGGATCTGTTGTAGTATCTGCAGCGGTGAAGCTAATGTTCTTGTTGTCAGCAAGTGTGATGTCAGCAGGTGAAGAAGCGTTGTATACACTCTGGAGGCTACTTACCGTACATGTACCCCATGAAGGGGCTGCAACACCATTACCGGAGATCAGACACTGGCCAGTTGAACCTACTGCAGTTACACCGAATGCACTTGTACCATTGCCAAACAGCACCCCATATTGAGTAAAGCTAGCGGCGCCAGAGCCACCATACTGAACACCAACAGTAGATCCATTCCATGTACCGGCTGTCACGACACCACTTGTGTTCACGGCAAAGGCGTTTGCAGTACCTACATTCAATGAGCCCTCGAAGTCTGCATTTACGGTCGCAGTAAGGCTACCAGTAATGTTTGTAGTCTTCATGAGTTCTATCGTTCCTGAAGGCTGGAGTTGGTAGTTGCCAGATGCATTCTCTTGCCCAGCTAATACTCTTGTTGCATCAGTGCCACTAATGGCTCCACCCGCCATAATATTGCTACCCAAGATGGTGCCTGTACCGTTATCTGAAATACCTGCACCGTTAAGACCGTTATTTGCAAAGTAGTTATTGTCTGAGGTACTGTTCGTAACAACAAGTCCATTACAAGTAGTAGTACAGCTTGTGTCTGTTATGTTGTTTCCGGTAATAGTGTTACCGTCTGAGGTTGTGAGAGAAACCGCATTGTTGGCTGTAGCACCACCCGTATCACTCACTGCATTTCCACTAATAATGTTGTTGTTACTAGACAGTAGTGAGAAACCATTCGCGGCATTTGTATTTACCGTGTTACCGGTAACAGTGTTATTAGAACTTGAACTTAGGAAGACGCCGTTTAGAGTATTGCCTTGTAGAGTGTTACCTGTAATGGTGTTGAACGAGCTACTGGACATGTAAATACCCATGTTGTCACTACCCTGTGCGGTGTTACCGGTAATATTGTTATGAGAACTTGAGATAAGCATAATACCTGCGGTAGCATTACCTTCAGTAGTGTTATCGCTAATAGTGTTGTTGTTTGAGTTGCGTATACATATACCTGCACCCAATTGACAAGTCGCAACTGCACCGCTGTACCAGTTATTGCTCTGAACATTACGTATCTTAGCACCTGGACGAGCACTTGTACCCGAGCCGCCGCCCATGTTATTGAAGTCAATTCCACTCATACCAACGGCTGTGGCTTGTTGGGACTTATTGCCATCAAGACGTAGATCTTGAACCGTTACATTTGTACCAGTGGTAGTATCAGTGTTAACTATGGCACTAAAGTTAGTGTTTAGAGCGTTAGGGATGGTTATAAGCGTGCCTGCTCCTACACCGGATAGTGTAGTGTTGTTCGGTATAGAGATGCTTCCATCAATAGTGTACGTACCGGCAAGAAGAACAACTTTCTTACCAGACGCAGTGGTTAACGCACTGTTAATTTGAACCTGATCACCATCGAGTGCAGCTCCTGTGTTGCCATCGCCTACATAGTCAGCAGCGTCTTTATCATTCTGGCTACTGTCACTTGCTGCAACGTAGATTGCATCGCCACGATCAGCCTGCCACTTACCATTAGAGTAGGTCATGATCCGCTTAGTATCAGTATCGTAGTAAGTCATACCCTCAGTTGGTGAACCAGGACGTGAAGCAGTGTTGCCACCGACAATACGGAGGTATTGACCAGCGGCAACTGTGACATTCTTATTTAGGTTGATACCTGTAGCGTTGGTTGTGCCGATATTAAGCAGAGCAGCTGTTGGGGTGTCGATAAGTGGGGTGGTAATGCTCGTATCAGCACGACCTGTGCCACTAATCCAGAAGTTACTTGCAGACTGTTGTCCGGCATTCTGGTTCTGTATGTATGAACTGGAACCGGACCCAGCAGCATAACCAGTACAGACAGAGCCTGTAGTACAGATAGTACCGTCTTCGTTAGGTAGTGTCCAGGTACGTGCGGCAGTTAGGTCGGCATTGGTGATTGTGCCGTCAAAGCGGGCAGCACCAACTGCAGCAACTACAACTTTAATGCGATCCTGTGTTGCGGTTGCACTATCGACAGTGACCCCTCGTATGGTTGCTACGCCCGTGAAGCTACTGGTGCTTGTAACAGAGAACGTTCCAGTAACATTTGTGTTCTTCGTGAGTTCAATTGTGCCAGCAGGTTGGATGTAGTAGTTGCCGTTGGCTTCATCCTTTACCTGGCCGTTGAAGATGGTAGTTGTACCACCATCGTTTACAGAACCACCACCAAGCGTGTTGTTAGCTATATAGTTGGACGTACCTGCGTTGATGTTAATTGCGTAATTAGTTGTCGTGGCTGAGCTATCACTAATTGTGTTACCCGTGATGATGTTGTCTTGGTTTGTTGATGTCAGGAAGAAAGCATCATTGTTAGCGGCTCCACCTGTATCGTATATGGAGTTACCCGTGAAGGTGTTGTGACGTGCGCCAGAGATACGGATACCGTTGGTCCCGGCCGTAACACTGTTCCCACTGAAGGTGTTGTACGCTGCGGTATTGCCAGCGACGAACATACCGTATGTTGTATTGTTGACAATGGTGTTACCAGTAACAATGCTGTTTGCAGGAGCACTGCCTGCGCCAGTAGTAAAGTAGATACCTGCTGTAGTGTTGCCGTTAATGTAGTTATTGGAAATTGTCAGATATGTTGATCCGTTTTCCGCATCAATACCCTTAGCGTTGGCAAGCAATGTGTTATTACTAATAATATCGTTGGTTGAGTTGGTATCAATGAATATACCCGCGTCATTAGTGTTACCCATTATGGTGTTGTTGCTCACCGTAGTATTAATCGTATTATTGAGGTAAATACCACTGAATCGGAAGTTCTTTATTGTCAGGTTGGTCAACCTTGCGCCTTGAACTGTAGTACCGCTACCCATGCCGTTTAAGTAGATACCTTGTTCTGTTCCAGAGGCGTTGTTCGCCTTGTTACCATCTAGTGTTAAGTTAGAGACCGTGACACTAGTACCAGAGGTCGTAGTCGTGTTGGTAATTGCATTTATGGCCCCAGCACCAATGGTGTTTTTAAGCTTAATAATTGTTCCGGCACCGGCACCTGTTAGGGTGACGTTATCTGGGATGCTTATTGCACCATCGATGATGTACGTACCTTCCATGAGGTAGACGGTACCGCCGGAGGCAGGCATAGAGCTTAGGGCGCTGTTTATGACTGTCTGTGCACTCGTAGTGCTGGCGTTAACGTAGTCCGCCCCATCATAACCAACACTTGCGATAGCGGTGCTGACACCACCAGAAGCACTAGTACCAACAATCTTAGTTGCAGTGGAACGATCCGCCTGCCACTTACCGTTTGCGTATACCAAGAGTTGTTTAGTAGTGGTGTCGTAGTACAGCATACCCTCTACTGGTGAACCTGGGCGTGAAGCAGTGTTGCCACCTGTAATAGTCAGTGATTGGCTAGCGGCTACAACGACGTTCTTGTTGAGGTTGATCGCTGTAGCGTTAGTTGTACCGATATTGAGAGCTACGGCTGTTGGAGTATCAAATAATGGTGCTGTGAAGCTTGTGTCTGATCGGCCTGTGCCACTAATCCAGAAGCTACTTGAAGTTTGCTGTGAAGCACTCTGGTTCTGAATGTAGTTACCAGAACCACTACCAGCTGCAAAGACATTACAGGTAATCGTATCGCCGAGTTGAGTAACTGCCTGGCCAGCAGGACATGCGGCTGGGTAATTATTGAGTGCCGTCCAATCTACTACACCAGCGCTACTAACCGAAATGTTGTCCTGTAGGTAGGCGTCAGCTATGGTGTTTCCCTGCCATGTACCAGTTGTAACTGTACCAACACCAGTGATACCAGTGTAAGAGCCAGATATTCGACCAGTGGCGACCGTGCCACTTGCTAAGTTAGAAGCATCGAGGTTGGTAAGGCTTGCACCGTCACCAGCAAAACTAACAGCGCTAACTGCACCCGTAAATGTTGCCACTCCTGTGCTTGAGATAGTTAGGCGTGTAACACCGTTCGTTTCAAGACCAAGATCAAAGGCATTATTTGTACCGATAGTCATTGTCGCAGCCACTGTGTTACCGCCTTGTAGCACATCACCTGTACCACCTACGCCAGCACAGTTACCACTCGTTCGACAAACAGTCGCATCAACAGCAACGTCGTTTGCATTGACCGTAATACCACTACCTGCACCAATATCCAATGTTGTCGAGCTACCGAGTGACACGCTGCCACCGTTCGTTAAACCACCGCCGGCAGTAACCGTAACGGAACTGTTTTGAAGATCAACATTCGCAACACTACCATCAGCAATTTCTGTTGAGCCAACACCGCCTGCCTTGATGGTTACAGCGCCACTTGTCACAGCAAAATTACTGCTGCTGAAGCTCGCTATACCCTTGGCGGCCGTCGTAGCATCGTCTATCGTCACTACTGAACCAACGCCAGAAGAGTTGGCGATAGTCAAAGCACCTGATAGTGAGTCCAGACTTGTCACGCCAGAACCAGCAGCAGCACAACCACCAAAGTATAGATTGCCACTGGCATCTGTCTTAAGACAGTCGGTATTGCTTCCAGGGGCACTTGGGAGTTTCAAGCTGAAGTTACTTGTTGGATCAGTTGTAGGGGCCTGCAATGAAACAGTATGTGTACCAGCAGCATTACGGAAAGCGATTGATCCATCAAGACTACTGCTTGTACCTAGTGATAAACTGTTCGCACCCTGAATCGATACGGTACCGGTAAAGTTAGCCGTAGAAGAAATTGTCTGTCCATTAATAAGACCGGATGTAATTGTGCCTGTCGTAGTAAGGTTGCCGCTACCCAGAGCGATAGCTGCGTTGTTTGTCTGAATACCACCATTAGCGCTCAATAGGCCAGCAACATCTACAGCATCACTGAGTATAGTCTTACCCGTGCCATTTGCATCTAGAGTAAGATCTTGGTTGGATCCGGTTGTGATATCGGTTGTTACACCAGAGAATGTAAGTCCGGCTGTTAGGCCAAGACCGCTAAATTGTGGTGTTGAGCTCGTATTAATATCTTGAGGTGTAGACAGTGTGATAACACCTGTGTTGTTGTTCACAATGATCTGATTAGCAGTTCCTTGTACGGTTACAGCACCGGTAAATGTGTTCAGACTAGAGACGCTACCGCCGCCACCAGGACAAACTGACCATATTGGGGCTGCTCCAACGCCGTTAGAGACCAAACACTGTCCTGCTGCTACTGCAGCTAGCTTGTTAAGTGTCGTAGCGCCTGATGCATACAGTAAATCACCTGTTGTGTAGCTGCTAAGACCTGTACCACCCTTATCGGCATCAAGTGTACCTGTAAGGTATGAAGTATCATTACGGCTTACTGTACCAGTTGCAAGCGTGCCTGAACCATTAGTTTTGACCAATCCTACAGAGTTGAGGCCAGAAAGTGTCAGACCGGCAAAGGTTGGAGCTGAAGTACTGTCGATATTCTGGATAGTGTTAATAACGCCAAGGCTTGCACTAAAGTTAGTTGCGTTGAACTGAGCAATACCCTTGGCAGCAGTTGAAGCATCGTTAAGTGTTACGACACCACCTGATCCAGAAGCATTTGCAATGCTCACCACACCTGTTTGGCTGTTGAGGCTGGTAACACCACCACCCGCACCACCAGTACAAGCAGTAAATGTTAGTGTACCAGCCCCGTTTGACTGCAAACAGTCACCGTTAGACCCGTAGGCACTTGGTAACTTGAATGTTAGATCTGCAGCTGGGTCAGCAGCAGGAGCTTGCAAGGCGACAAAGTGGGTACCTGCTGCATTGTAGAACTTGATCGAACCGTCGAAGCTGCTACTTGTACCAAGTGACAAGCTATTTGCACCTTGAATAATTACATTACCGGTTGCCGTAACGGTGCTACCAGAATCGCTCAGACTACTGTCACCAATAGTACCCGCAGCCGTAAACTTAGCAATCTTATTGATCGTACCGCCGCCGCCGACAGCTCCACCGCCACCACCGCCGACACAGTTGTTTGTGCTGAGACAGATAGTTGCGGTTGCACCAGCTGGATCAGGCAAGATGTAAGTTGTATCTTGGCCAAGTGAACCAATAACCTGAACCGTACCCTTGTGTGAAGCAACTCCAGTGCCGCCATCGTAGAGTACGAGTGAACCTTGTTGGCTGTTAGCACCAATAGTTGCGGTTGCACCTTGAACCTCGAGAGTGCCACTAAACACCGGACTGTTGGTAATTGTGATGTTGCCACAGGTACCACCAGCGCCAAGTGTTACCGCATTGCCGCCTCCAGATAGATTTCCAGTACCGCTAGCACAGTTAAGGACAGTGTTACCTTGTACTGCTGTGTTACCAGTTGAGCCATAGACGACATTAAGTGTGCTTGTGCCACCAGCACCAAGTGTGATTGTACTGCCACCACTTAAACCAGTACCCGCGGAAATAGTTACCGCTGTATTACCCTGTACTGCAGTGTTCGCTGAACTTCCGTATACGACAGCCAAGTTGGTACTTGCGCCTAATGAAACTGCACCACCACCACTCAAACCGTTACCTGCGGTAACCGTTAGAGAGCTGTTCTGCAGTTTGATGTTTGTTACATTGCCATCAGCTATTTTGCTAGTAGTAACAGCATTGTTAGCGATAGTTGCTGTACCGGTCTCTGAGAGAGTGATATCGCTACTAACAGCGTGATTTTCCCATCGGCTATTTGTAGCGTTATATATAAGTACATGACCGCCAGCCGCACCACTGATGTTCAAATTAGTACCTTGAAGCTTAGCAATTGTTGGGTTAGGGTATGAGCCTGTTAGGTCTCCACCAGCTGTTCCAGCAGCGGCACAGTTACCAGTGCTCACACAAACCGTACCGGTAAGAGCTGGGAAGGTAATCGTATTTGTCCCTGAAGGAGCAGCAAATCCAAGTGTTGTAATGTTTGCACCACTACCGGCCGCAAGACTAGTGTTAGCGTTACCTTGTAGTGTAAGAATTTGACCCGTTGAACCAACGGTCAAAGTACTTGAAGGAGCGAGGCTTGTAATATCAGTGTTAGCACCACTTGCAGCTGCACCCAAGTTTGTTCGAGCAGTTCCGGCATTGTTTGCCCCGGTACCACCATTAGCGACAGGAACCTGTCCCGTAAGGCTTATATTACCCGCTGCACTGAGTGCGATGTTACCACTGGCTGATACCGCCAAGGTACCACTCACGTCTGGAACTGTTATAGTTCGTGCTCCCGTAGCTACACCAGTGAACCTAAAGTTGTTAGTTCCAGTACCACCAAGGTACAGGTCACGGAATGGAGCCGCATTTGAGCCAAGGTCAATTGTTGTTGATCCTGTTAGTAAGCTCGTGTTAAGCGCCACACCTGATAGATTAGACAGCGCCTGGTTAGCACAAGTAGCACAACTTCCAGCGCCTGGAGCACTTATAGTAATACTACCACCACCGTTGGTGATGGAGACTCCTGAACCAGCAGTCAAGGTGGCTACGGTATAACCGGTGCCATTACCAATGAGTAATTGTCCGTTTGATGGAGTTGTACTAACCCCAGTACCACCGAGGGTGACACCGAGCAAACCACTGACTTCACTACCGAGGTTAATATTACCAGTACCGAGAAGCCCAGCACTTGCACGAACTGGTCCACTACCGAGACCACTAAGTGTTAACCCCGCAAAGGTTGGTGCCGCACCCACATGAATGTTCTGTGGAGTACTAAGCGTCAGCGTACCTGATCCAGTGGCAACACTGATCTGATTCGCCGTTCCAACAACACTTAGTGCACCTGATTCACCATTTACTGATGTTACAGCACCACCGCCAGGGCATGCCTGCCAGCTTGGTGCGCCCGCTGTACTTATAAGACAGAGTCCTGCGCCACCAGCAGCCACGCTAGTAAGTGCACTCGTACCATTACCAACTAATACACCATTTGCTGTTAATGTGGCAGCTCCTGTGCCTCCCTTGGTAACAGGGAGCGTGTTTATAACATCCGAGCCACTTAAGTCAATTGCGCTGACAACACTCATAGTGCCACCAGTTGACTTAACGAAGCCGTTGCCTAATGAAGATACCGTCAGTGATCCACCGACGGTTGTGTCACCATTATTCGCAACGGCAAGCTTATCAACCCCACCAGATTGTAAGCGTATCAGATGCCCGCCTCCAGTATCGTTGATAAATATTGATGCCTCAGGGTCTGTATCAGCTTGAGCTGTTGGTTGTGATAGTAATACTGCTGTACCGCCACCAACCGCACAGCTTGCACCACTCGTACATATTGTCTGTGACAAAGCACCAGAGTTAGGGAACTGGAATACACGCCCACCAGCCGTAAAGGTAATCATATCTGAGCCAGCGTTGATATCAATACTGTTACCAGCGCTGGTTTGGGTGAGCTTATTGGCTTTGATTTCGCCACTTGGGCTAACCGTTAAACTGCCGAATTGTACGTTTGCGTTAGCATCAAGATCTTGAGGTGTACTAAGTGTTAGTACGCCATCGCTAGTGGAAACACTTATCTGGTTAAGTGAGCCTTGGATTGCAACATCCCCTGCTTGATTATTGAGTGCCGTAACTCCTGCGGCAGGAATGGCGACCTGACTGAGTGCTGTTACTTGGCTTTGCAACTCAGTGAATTGATCATTACCAACATAACTACAGTTATTACTGTCCAAACAGATGGTACCTGATGCGTTAGGCAGGCTAAGAGTCTGGTTGGCTGTAGCATCCTGTGTCTTGATAACGGTTACAAAGCCACCGCTTGAGACCTTAATGCTACCCCTAGTTATGAAGTCACCGTTGACAAGCAGTGACTGATTAGCTCCCTGTAACTCTGTGGGAACGTTTGTATTGTCAGCATCCTTGAGGAGTACATCTTGTTGCGCCCCAGCGTTTGACTGCTTGTCTTTGTTCGGGCTATTCCTGACGAGGAACAGCATACTCGTACCTGTTAAAAGTACTACCAACAGTGTGATTGTGGTAGATATAACCATCGCTTTTCGCTTAGAGAACATAAACACGGGGTTTTTCATTCGTGGCGGCTGGACCATTTGGGTTTGTGGAGCTGACTCGTGAACATCGAGTGTTTCTACGGAGTACGTCTGGGGGCTGGAAGCGTAGAAGCTCACTGTTTGATTATCGTCAACACCGTCAAGACTAACCCCAGATTGGAGGTTAGATACAGGTACAGTAACCGGTGGTTGGCGATCGTCCATTTTTTTGTGTAATTTGTTTATTTTGCACGCTTTTGTCGCGTGCTTTGATTTATACAACTAAATTATACGTCCTACCACTGTTACCAACAAGCCTGGCAAGACATAAATGTGCTCAAGCTCGATAGTGTGTATTCTGACTATGTATTGGTAATTTTGCTGTTAATATCATTGTAATATTAGCATCAATTTTATAATTGTATGCTGTTATAACTCTTCAGGTAATTAACAAAGTAGACTATGTTTATGAATTATTATAGCTGTATTTATTACTACGGAAATAATGTGAGTATACTTTTTACGAAAAGTTATCCACAAGCACTTTGCACTAAATCCACAGAACTGCGTAAACTGCACCGAGTCCGACCATAAGGACCACGATTGCAACGACGATCACACGGATGAGTTCCTGTCGTATGACCTTACGCGCGAGTGGGTTACGGCCCAAGGCAACAATCGCACTGGATATAGCCCCGTACAAAATGCCTCCCTCGGCAATCAGTACGATAACAAAGAGTATTAGGGCTACGAGGACTCTTGTCTCCCCGACCTCTCTGCCCACGATTGCAGTACCGAGCTTAGCAAGTGACGAAGTAGTTTGGCCACCGTTGCTGGCAGCTCCTTGTCTGTTGAGGTTAACCCGAATCTTAGCGATGGTTGTGCTCTTCTTAACCCCATTGTCTTCTACATCGTATGACGAACGAGTAGTGGCAGAACTACTGTTTGCGGCGGCAATACCGACAATAGGTGATGATTCACCTTCTTTAGCCTTCATAAGTACACCCTTAAGGGGTGATAGCACGAGTAAGCTGCCCTGACTCACTTCTCCACCGAGGTCACTTACATAGGTATCAACCTCCCCTTCACTCTCTACAAGCACTGATGTAGTGCTTGATGCCACTGTTACGAAGGAGTTGTCGAAATTAGTAACAACCCCAACAACACGTTGATTGTTCTGTTGAGTAGCCCGTTCGATTTTAGAATCTTCTGTTTTGTCGTTTGTTAGCGACACGACCATACCAACTTGCAGTCCAGTATCGTCTGTCTTATAGCCACGTGCTATGGCAAATACAGGCAACGTAACTATTGCAGCCACGAGCAATAAACACAGGGCTGATAAACAGACCGGCAGTAGTGAACGCTTGATCACGGAATTGCTAATAACCATACCCACTTTTAGCTTATGCAAATAGTATGCCGGTAAGAGCCTCCAGTGGCAAGTGCTGAATGCGAAACCGCGATTTTTATGTACGCGTATTTTGCATATTTTGTGGTCAGAATTGAGCCCTCAAAAAATATAAAAGGTAACGTTCTGAGCACAAAATAAAAAGCAGGGATTGCGAGATTCCCTGCTTTTATAAATAACCGATTTTTGTTTTTGTTTGGTTTGGAGTTTTTAGGTTTTGCTTGGTATTCCTTACGAAACCCGTTGCTCAAAACCTGATAGAGATTATGCTTCATGTGTCCACAGGATGCAAGTGTTTTTGAATAAAAAAATGATTCATTTTCCACAGACGATTTTGACCCCTGTTAAATCTGGGGATATCTATCACCATATGAAGGCCTAAGACTACATACACTATTTGAACCTGTGGAAAATGTGTTCTACTTTTTCCACTGATTTATGTAGCGTTTGGGGGTTAAAAAATAGATTTCTGATGCAATCCTTAGGCCTAAAAATCTAAAATTAGCGTGCTGTTTTAAAGCCTCAAAACACTAACTACTAATAAAATACCCGCCATATTCTGGCGGGTATTTTCAAGCAAAATTATGTAGGCTGACTACGCGATTTTGGTGATCTTGATTTGAGTATTGTGTTGGCGGTGACCACGTACTGTGTGTACGCGCTTCTTGGCCTTATAGCGAATTGATGTGACCTTATCGGCCTGGACATCATCCACTAACACTTCAGCGGTTACCTTGGCGCCTGAAACTTCAGGTGTGCCGACAGTAGCTTTGTCGCCGTCAATAACAAGAAGGGGTACAAAAGTAGCAGTTTTGCCTTCTTGTTTGAGGAGTTCGATTTTGAGGACTTCGCCCTCTGCGACTAGGTACTGCTTACCACCTGTCGCAATTACAGCTTTTTTCATGAACTTCTTTCGATTAGAAATTGATTAACCTGACAAGTTTAACAGATTAGGGACCGCTTGTAAACACCCTTACTGGCGTTCTAAACCTACGACAAGACTCTTACCTTCAACCTGAACTTCAGTTGAGTAGGACTTTTCGCCCTCGTTATGAAGAGACACTGCCAGGGTTTCAGTCTTAATATCCACTGTGAACTCCGTAATAGCCTCTGTAAGCTCTGCGTCGTCTGTAGTAAGCACAAGTGTTATGCGGTCATCGACATTCAGTCCTGCAGCCTTACGAGCGGTCTGGACGTTACGTACCACCTCGCGCATAAGTCCCTCTCTCTTAAGTTCGGGGGTCAAATCCGTATCAATTGCCAGTTCTGGGCCTACTTTTACTTCTTTGACGTTCAGTTCATCCTTGAGAATATCTTCAAAGTTCACGAACTCGCCAATCCGAGGCACCGTAACACTTGCCAGAGGTTGACGTACTTTGAGACGCGATGATGCACGCAATGATAACCCCTGGTTTACATACTCACGAACTTCTTCCATATCTGTTACGACAAGTTCGTTGACGTGGCCAGCCGGTAGCCAGTCCTGTAAATGTACGCTTTCGCCCCCTGTAAGTTTCTGGAACAACTCCTCTGCAAGGAATGGCGTAAACGGTGCTAATACATAGCTAAGGCGCACTAAGACGTAGTGGAGTGTCTTATAGGCCATCGCCTTGTCGCCATCATCCTCACTCTTCCAAAAACGACGACGACTCCGACGTACATACCAGTTAGATGCATCTTCGATGAAAGGCAAAATAGGTTTAACGGCATTTGGTATGTCATAGCGCTCCATATGTGTTTCTACCTCTGATACGAGCTGATGCAGGCGGCTCACAATCCAGTGATCAAGCGGGTTCGTACACTCTGGAGAAGGGTCCTCTAATGTACCACTCCACTCCCAGTTATCTACCTCTGCATACATCGTGAAGAAGTCGTACATATTCCACACCATGCTCAGCTTACGGGCCACATCTCCAACTTCTTTATCTTGAAGAGCAAAATCTTCGCCGTTTAGGAGCGGACTCTGTAAAAGCAAGAAACGAAGGCTGTCCGCACTGTACTGATCCATTAATTCATTCGGATCAGTATAGTTGCCGTAGGACTTACTCATTTTACGACCGTCATTACCAGCGACGTTGCCGGTAACAATAACGTTCTTAAAGGCATTCTTACCAAACAATCCAACATTTACGGCGTGGACATAATAGAACCATGCACGAACCTGACCGATGTATTCTACGATGAAATCACCAGGGAAATTGGCTTCAAACTTCTCTACATTCTCAAAGGGGTAATGGAACTGGGCGAATGGCATACTACCGGCCTCAAACCAGCTATCCATCACCTTATCTATGCGCTTGTAAGTAACTCCGTCAATTTCAAAGGTAATTTCATCTACCCAAGGACGATGGTAATCATCAAGTCGCTTACCAGAGAGCTGCTCAAGTTCATCATAACTCCCAATCACCTTCCGGTGGAGCTTGCCATGCTCATCAGTACCTTCCCAGATTGGCATCGGGGAGGCCCAGAAACGATCTCTAGACAGGTTCCAATCCGGAGCAGTCTGAACCGTCTTCTCGAAACGACCGTGCTTTACGTGCTCTGGGAACCAATTGATGTTCTCGGTGTTTTCCTCGAGCATCAATTCCTTTTGGTCCTGGATATTCATGAACCAACTGGGGTGAGCTCGGTACATGAGTTTGGTACCACAACGGTGACAGTGTGGATAGCTGTGGCGGACATAGTCAATCTTCCAGACAATACCCTTTTCATAGAGGTCCTTGGCTATTTGTTTGTTGATATCCCAAACATAGCTCCCCTTCCAATCTAACTCCGTGAAATGACCGGTTTCATCTATGCTGTGCACCACAGGGATCTTGTGTTGCTGGGCGAGAACAAAGTCTTCTTCACCATAAGCCGGTGCCAAGTGGACGATACCGGTACCGTCTTCAGCACTTACATAGTCGGCAGCCCAGACTTTGTGGGCATTTTCACCCCTGTCTGTGAAAAGTGGCTCATATGACTTACCTACTAGATCTTTGCCCTTTAACTCTTGTAGGATGGTGTGCTCAAGTGGCTGGTGTCTTTCATCCGTTAGAACTTTTGCAACTAATTCCTTAGCAAGCACAAACTTCTCTTCGCCAACCTGTACTTCAACATAGTGAAGATCTTTATTAACAGCGAGAGCTGTATTTGCTGGCAATGTCCAAGGGGTAGTAGTCCAAGCTAATAGCGTGAGCCCACCTTCAAGCTTAAACTTCACATATACAGATGGATCAGTTACATCCTGGTATGCGCCAGAGTCCATGGTAACCTCAGCCTTTGAGAGTGGTGTGGCGTCCTGAGTACAGTACATTAGTACCTTTTCACCTTCGTAAATCTTACCCTTGTCATAGAGCATCTTGAAGGCCCACCAGACAGATTCCATGTATTTATTATCCATTGTCTTGTAAGCACCCTTGAAATCAACCCAACGGCCTACACGATCGATTGTGTCCTCCCAGAGTGAACTGGTTTGAACCATATTCTCACGTGCAGCAACGATGTAATTCTCTAATCCATATTCCAAAATCTCGTCTTTGCCCTTGATACCAAGCTTCTTCTCGGTATACACCTCAGCCGGCAAGCCATGACAGTCCCAGCCCCAGACGCGCTCAACTCGCTTACCTTTCATAGTCCAAAACCGTGGCACAGCATCTTTAACGATGGAGCTCAGGAGTGTTCCGTGGTGAGGAACACCGGTAATGAACGGAGGACCATCATAGAAGATATAACTATTGCTAGCTGAACGTTGCTCAACTGACTTCTCAAAAGTCTTGTTATGTTTCCACTGCTGCACTAGGTCCTTTTCATACTCGAGCGCACGGCGGCGACTGTTTGCCTTAAACTTCATCTATGTCTCCCCTATTTGAGTATTCTAGTCCAACAAGTACGGAGGCTATTCGTGATACGCTCTCGTCACTTAAGCCATCCCAATCTTCAAAATCAACGTCTAATCCCTGTTTTCTGAGAGAAATAGCTAATTGCACTCTATCTAGTACGAGGAGTTCTGTGTCACCATTTGGTTGTAGTATTTCGTGTGTCATATTGATCCTTAAATTACAAAAAATCCCTGTTTAGTCACTGGAATCCGCATCTCGCGGACGGTACCATCCAGTTTCTAAAAAGAGATTCTTTTTAGCGCTTATTTACCTGATCTGTCGTGTCAGTTCCGTCGGATTCTACTTGGCTTACGCCGTTCTTCCCGCTCCTCACAGTTGATAGCTGTTTCACGCTGTTAGCGATAGGATTATGTCCTTCATTGTAGACCATTTTGCAACAGTCTGCAACTCTATGAATTTGCGTAGGCGGCAACTTCGTTCATCAGGGGTAGTTGCTCCCCTGACCAGAATTGCAGGAGTTCTCCAGTATCTCGTAACGCTAATATTGTTGGATATTGCACGATATCATACATAGCCGCCATAGTAGCCCCTTCTCGTGTCTCTACACTGATCAGTTCCGGCTTGACCGACTGTTGTCTTTCAATATCGTGAGCAAACTCCTCTACAGGACGCGCAAACTCGGAATCAGGTCGATATAAAATAGTAATCTTCATACCTAAAAGTCTACCATAAGCCTCATCAAAACATTACCACTTTGCTCTCTGATAATGATCTATAAATTAACGACGAAAGATGCCTCTCTGCTTAACCATAGATAGCATAAACCATGGAACAATAATTAGAACTCCTAGTCCAATAAATAGTAGTAGAATAGATCTGATATCTCCATCAGTACTCTCACTAACAGCCCAGAATAGAATGCCACAAGGTATAAAAACTGTGGCTGTAGCGTTTCCTGCATAGAAACGGTCGCTGCTCGTCCTTGTCCAGTGCTTTGGATTCTTGAGACCCGCAAGAAAGAGCTTTAAAAAAATAAGATACATAACAAGTAGTGCTCCTAGGGAAAGTATCTTGTATTCCACATTCATGAGGATAGTATAGCGTACGGGTGAGGTTGGTGGCTCTGAATCTTCCTGACTAGATGTTGTGAGCTTGAGGCGGCCTTGGGGCCGAGAGTTGTTTGAGCAAAAGAGCAGTCCTATGGACTGTGTTTTGTGAGTTCTCGAGGTAGCCTCAAGGTGACAACAGATAGATCAAGAAGATTCAGTTGCCACGAGATCTTTTGCTTCTTTTGGATCGGCGCCAAAAGAAGGTGGGCGGACATTCATGTCCGTACGCAATTAAAAAACGGGGATTTCTCCCCGTTTTTTCGCTAGAGACTAGAGTAGCCTATGAGCAACCGGTGGTTGAGCCACAACTGGTACAGACGTAGCATGAACCTGCTTTTTGGGTCTGGTTGCCACAGTTGTAACAGAGTGGTGCATCCGTATCGGTCTTGATAGACTTTGGTGCTTCTACCTTAGCGGCTTTTGGAGCCTCTACAGGCGCAGGAGCAACTGGAGCGATATCTGCTTTAACTTCTGCCACTGGAGCATCTAGCAAGCTCGTCTGCTCTTCTGGCATGTCATCAATTGATGCAAGGCCAAGTTCGAGGCGCTCGTCAAATGACAAGTAACTGAGTGCTAGACGCTTAGCGATGTAATCCATCAGAGATGAAGCAGTGCGGATCTCTGGGTCATCAGTGATGCCAGATGGTGCAAATGACATACTCGTGAATGACTTAACGTAGTCTTTCAGTGGTACACCGTATTGTAGGCCGTGGCTAACTGATATAGCCAGTGAATCCATGAAGCCCGCCAGGGTTGAACCCTGCTTAGCGAGTCGCATAAACACTTCACCTGGGCGACCATCATCATACTCACCAACAGTTAGGTAACCATGGCTACCAGCAACAGTGAATGAGAACGTCTTGGAGTTACGAACCTTAGGTAGTGGTGTGCGGATGGTACCCTTTACAATGATCTTCTCGTTCATTGATTCAAGAGTTACATCTTCTTTCTTGTCTGCGCCGTCCTTCTTAGCCATAGAGAGTGGCTGGCCAACCTTACAGTTGTCACGGTAGATAGCGACAGCCTTGAGGCCCATCTTCCATGAGTCAATGTGTAGTTGCTCTACATCTTCAACTGTTGCTTCTTCTGGCATGTTAACTGTCTTACTAATAGCACCAGATATAAATGGTTGTACTGCAGCCATCATCTTAACGTGGCCAAGATAGTGAATTGAGTTATCACCCATGGAACAAGCAAAGACATTTTCGTGCTCTTTCTTGAGGTGAGGAGCACCAAGTATTGTCTTTTCTACATCAATGTAGTTCACAATATCGTCAACTTGTTCCTTGTTGTAGCCAAGTGCCTTGAGGGCACGTGGCACTGTCTGGTTCACGATACTCATAGTACCGCCACCGACCAACTTCTTGACCTTAACAAGGCCGAGATCTGGCTCAATACCAGTGGTGTCACAGTCCATCATTAGGCCAATGGTTCCCGTTGGAGCCAAGACTGATGCCTGTGAGTTACGAACACCGTATTGGGTACCAAGTTCAACAGCTTCGTCCCATGCAGTTGCAGCAGCACTGAGGAGTTCCTCGGATACAAGGCTGGCATCGATGTCACGAACTGCTTCACGGTGTTGCTTGAGTACTCCGAGCATGCCATCACGGTCTTTGTGGAAGCCACTGAATGGACCGACACGGTTAGCAATCTTAGCACTTGTAGCGTAACTGTGACCCGTCATAAGCGCTGTAATTGCAGCTGCTTGTGCACGACCTTCGTCTGAGTCGTATGGAAGACCCTGAGCCATAAGAAGTGCACCGAGGTTAGCGTAGCCGATACCGAGTTCACGGTAAGCCTTAGCGTTCTTGGTAATCTTCTCTGTTGGGTACTCACTGTAACCAACCAAAATTTCTTGTGCGGTAAAGATCAGCTCAACTGTGTGCTTGAAGGCTTCAATATCAAAGCTAAAGTCGTCTTTCAAGTACTTGAGCAAGTTGATACTTGCCAAGTTACAAGCTGAGTCATCAAGGTGCATGTACTCACTACAAGGGTTAGAGGCGTTAATACGACCTGCGTTTGGAGTGGTGTGCCACTTGTTAATGGTCGTATCGAACTGCATGCCTGGATCAGCACACGCCCATGCGGCTTGGTTGATCTGACGGAAGAGCTCACGAGCCCTGACGGTCTTAATAGCCTTGCCAGTAGTAACAGCACGGAGATCCCAGTTGTCATCGTTAAGGACGGCTTGCATGAAGTCATCACTAACGCGAACAGAGTTGTTAGCGTTCTGATACTGTACAGAGAAGATATCCTTACCGTCGACACCCATTTCGAAGCCTGCATCTTGTAAGACACGGGCTTTTTCTTCTTCACGAGCCTTAGCCCAAATGAATTCTTCTACATCTGGGTGGTCAACGTTTAGGATGACCATCTTAGCTGCACGACGTGTCTTACCACCACTCTTAATAGCGCCTGCAGATGCATCCGCACCACGCATAAAGCTCAGTGGACCAGAGGCAGTACCAGCACTCTTGCCAAGCTTCTCCATTGAAGAACGGATAACACTCAGGTTAATTCCAGAACCAGAACCACCCTTAAAGACCATTCCTTCTTCGGTGTACCAGTTAAGAATAGCTGGCATAGTGTCCTCAATACCGAGGATGAAACAAGCACTTGCTTGCTGTGCACGTTCAGGTGCACCGATGTTAAACCAAACTGGTGAGTTAAAAGCTGCGCGCTGTGAGGCAAGCACGTACTTAAGTTCCTCACGGAAGTCTTCACCTTCTGCTTCGGTTTCAAAGTAACCTTCTTGCATACCCTGACGAGTCACGGTATCTACGACACGATCAATGAGCTTCTTAAGCCCGTCTTCACGGTCTGCATCACCAGGAGTACCCGTAAAGTACTTCTGCGCTACGATGTTAATTGCGTTAATAGAAAAGCCCTCTGGAAACTCGACACCGAGTTGCTCAAAGACAGGCTTGCCAGTTATAGGGTTCATGATTACTGAATCACGCTTAGCCCACTTTAATTGGTCATACCCTTTGCTTTTTGCGGGCGTAAACAGACGCCTGCGGCCCAGGATTGTATTTTGTCCCATAGTACCCTCACTTATAGTTTTAATGATTATTTTGTTGTTTGTTTAGAGTCGTGGTGTCTCTCCTACCACTAGGCTCTCCTTGAACCTTCATACCCTGTGTATACAGTTATACTCCCGTATGGGGGTAGTATCAAGTACCAAGGACAGCCGCTAAGGTGTGGTGACGAATCATCACCCGTCACCAGGGTTATGCCTTAGCGTTCCCTATTTTTCGTTCGCGAATTTGGATCAGTTCGCGTTCGAACCCTGCAATATCCTTGAAGCGTCGATAGACACTTGCAAAACGGACATATGCTACTTCATTTAATGCTGCAAGCCGCTCCATAACCATTTCGCCTACCTTGCTTGTAGAAACCTCTTGGTCGCCACAGGCATGGATGTTTTGCTCAATATCGCTTACTAAGCGTTCGAGCTGCAGGCTGGTCACAGGAGTCTTCTCGCTCGCTCGATACAATCCAGCTAACAGTTTCTCGCGGTTAAAGAGTTCACGGTTACCGTCATTCTTTACCACAATAATCTGGGGCCGTTCTAGACGCTCATAGGTCGTAAAACGATGCTGACATTGTTCGCAGGCGCGGCGGCGGCGAATTGCTTCACCATCGGTTACATCCCTTGATTCAATGACTTTTGTATCGGCGTGCTGGCATTGACTACACTTCATGCACACCTCCTTCGTCTATTTTTGATCATTTTTGTGTGAAAAGTCACAGTTCAAATGTTCGAATAGACAAATTATGTATTCGTTTTTGAACGTACCAGAGCTATTTGTGATCCCCATATATAGCGCTTGTAGGTATAAGAATAGTCCTACCTATAGCGTTTTGCAAGCAAATAACGGTGTATTATAGTCTACGCGGATAACACCTTAGGAATCAGTTCCCACCTCAAGCGAAAAACGCTTGTTTTTGATTATTTTTCTTTGGTTTCTTCGGATTCGTCTTTTTTATCGTCGTCATGTGACTGACCACGAAGCTTCTTAAGCCTGCGCAAAAATGATGGCTTTTCTAGTTCGTCTTCTTCGTCATTGATACCATCAAGAGCATCATGCTGCGCTTCTTTAGCATCTTCAACGTCGTGTGAGTCATTGCTGTCATTATCCATTGTCCAGATGTTTGGCAGAGGTGAGTCAGTTTTAAAGCTATCTTTTTCTTCGTCTGTCTCAAGGTTGACTTCCATGTCCTTCATGAGTGTCTCATCCAACTTGTTCTGTGGCGCTGGAGCTTCTACCGCAGGAGGCGCTGTTCGTTCACTAAAGTAAGATGCATCAAAACCTGTTGCTACTACTGTAATAATAACTTCGCCCTCAAGCTCTGGATTAATCGTTGCACCGAAGATAATATTGGCGTCTGGGTCAGCAGCAGCAGTAATAGTCTCTGCAGCGGCGTTAATTTCGTGCATAGACATATCCATGCCACCGATAACGTTGAACAGGACACCTCTAGCACCATCAATAGATACTTCGAGTAGTGGTGACTCAACAGCCTGCTGAGCAGCCTTAACAGCACGGTCATCACCCGCTGCACGGCCGATACCCATAAGCGCTGAACCAGCGTTGCTCATAACAGCCTTAACATCGGCAAAGTCCAAGTTAATAAGACCGTGTACCGTAATAAGGTCAGAAATACCTTGCACACCCTGGCGTAGTACGTCATCGGCTACCTTAAATGCTTCAAGTAGTGGTGTTTGTCTATCGATCGTTTGGAGTAGTCGGTCGTTAGGTATAACAATTAATGTATCCACTGCGCTGCGTAGATTTGCTATGGCTGCATCAGCGTTACGACGGCGCTTCTCACCCTCAAATGCAAATGGCTTTGTAGCAAATCCTACAACAAGTGCACCAGCTTCTTTCGCTGCCTCTGCAACGATGTGACCAGCGCCACTACCGGTGCCACCACCTGCGCCTATAGTAATAAATACCATGTCTGCACCGGCTACGGCCTTCTTAATCTCAGCGAGAGATTCTTGTGCAGCCCGCTCACCAACAGTTGGATCGGCACCAGCACCAAGACCTCTTGTTGTGTCACTTCCTATATGGATTTGGGTCTGTGCTTTAGAAAAATGAAGTGCTTGCGCGTCAGTATTAACCGCGATGAACTCGACGTTTTCAACGCCTGAGTCAACCATACGGTTAACGGCCGCGCCACCCGCGCCCCCAACACCAATAACTTTAATACGAGCGAACGTTTCGATAGCAGGTGCAACTTGTTGTGGCATTCGTAGATTCCCTTCCTTACGATGGAGTTATGCAAGGAGTATACCTGATAGACTCCATCTGTTCAATCCACTGTCCCCAGATCAGACGCAGTGGATTAATTAGTTACAATAATTTAGCGCTTCAATTTCTTGAAAAGGCCATCTATTAGGCCAAATACACCACTGTTAGGTTGGCCAGTTGTCGCAAAGCCAGATGGCACTAGCAGCATGTCAAGCATCATGAGGCCAACAGCAGCTGTATACGCAGGATCTTGAACCGTATCAATTAATCCACCCATTGGTTGTAAAACACCGTTTCGAGCAGCAAGTTGAAGCTTCTCTTTAGTAAACTCTGCAAGACCAGGAAGCTTTGAAGTACCACCCACTAACACAACGCCACCGGGGAGTTTGCGCGATCGGTGGATCTTCTTAAGCTCCTTGTCGACTATTTCGAGTAATTCTTCAACCCTGGCTTCAGTAATAAGATGTACGTCACTAGCATCAAAATAATGCTTCTTACCGTCATGTTCAACTAAGATGCTACCTGTAGGTCGATCTTCAGCCAAGCTAGCGCTGTTAATTTTCACTTTCTCGGCTACATCAAGATCGGTTTTAAGCCCTATTGCTAAGTCGTTAGTAATGTTTGTGCCACCCACGGGCAACACAGCCACATGCTGGACCTCTCCGTCCTCAATAACAACTAAGTTAGTCGTACCTGCGCCAATATCAAGCAACAGCGTACCTGACTCCTTCTGTTGGCGGTTCAGCACTGCTTCAGCAGCGGCGAGACTTGATACCGTACGGTGCATTGGCTGGACCTTTGCCTTCTCTAGTACGAGATCGATATTCCTAAGGTTAGGCGTAGCTGCTGCAACGATATGTGTGTCTACTTCTAGGCGAATACCATGCATGCCTACTGGGTCCTTGATGTTATCCTGACCATCAACCCTATAGTTCTTAGCAAATACCTGAATAATTTCCCTGTTCGGAGGCAGCTGTACAATTGTTGCGGCTTCTTCTACACGCAGCCGATCATTGCCGTCAATTTCTCTGTTGGCAGCACTAATAGCAATCGTACCTTTAGAATTGATCCCAGCTACATGTGATCCATTTACGTTTACGGTCGCGCCTTGAATATGAACACCGGAGACGCGCTCTGCCTCTGTAATAGCCTGGATAATTGCCTCTGTTACGTCATCAACGTGAACGATAGCACCTTTACGCATGCCTAAATTAGGTGCACTTCCGTGACCGATAATAGATAGCCGCCCTGGATCGGCGGCATCAACCATACCCACTACACAGCGGACAGTACTGGTTCCAATATCTATACCAAAATAATGTTGCGATGATTGATCGCGCATGCAAGCAGTATACCGCTTAAGGATGAAAACTAGCAAACAAAAGTTACAGTGTCGTGAGAATTTCTACTCCGTCTTCAGTCACAAGAACCGTATGTTCAAAGTGAGCTGCCAACGAGTTATCTGCTGTGACTATGGTCCAGCCATCATCTGTTACAAAAATACCATCTTTACCAAGCGTAGCCATAGGCTCGATAGCGACTGTTGAGCCAACCTCTAGGATTCCTCCGGTTCGTGCCTTGCCATAATTGGGTATATCTGGGGCTTCGTGCATCTCGTGCCCAATACCGTGACCTACTAGCTCACGAACGATACCCAACCTGCCAGCGTGTAGGACCGATTCAATAGCTGCTGAGATGTCACCAATTTGTGTTGGCCCTGCTATCGCATTAATACCAGCAATGAGGCTCTTTTCGGTATACTCGAGTAAGCGCTGCTTATCTCCTATTGGTTCCTCACCCACAACCATAGTAAATGCACTGTCAGTTTTCATGTTTTTATACGTGATAACAAGATCAAACCCGACCACATCGCCTTTTTGCAGGACATAATCTGTTGGTATGCTGTGCACCACCTGAGTATTTGTAGATATACAGATACTGGCGGGGAAATTGACCTCAGAGGTACGGTAAGTTGCAATTGCACCACGAGCGGCTATTTCCCCTGCAACCCAGTGGTCAAGTTCCCTCTCACTAACCCCTGGCACTACCTGAGTACGTAAATCACGAAATATACCAGCAAGTATCTTGCCACCTTCACGCATAGCCTGTAACTCTGATGGGGTCTTGAACTGCGTCATATTCTGGTCGTCAACTCAAACTGAAGCAATTGCCTTAACAATTGCTTCGTGAATAGTCTCAATATCACCGACACCGTCAATATCAAATATAGGTACGCCGTTGTTCTTTAGGTCTGCGATGATTGGCCGTGTTGATTGTTCATATTCACGGAACCGTTCACGGATAACTTCTGTCTGATCATCCTGTCGGCCACGCTGTAATAGCCGATCTAGCACCACTTCTTCTGACGCCTTAAGGTGTATGACCGCTGTAATATCTAGTTGGCCGTGTTTACGTTGTGATAAAAGCCAGTCAGCCTGCGCAACGGTTCGAGGGAATCCGTCCATGACAAACTCGTGTTCGATATCAACAATACGAAAAATCTTTTGAACAAGGGTAATGATTTCAGAATCGTCGAGTAGTTTACCTTCAAGCATCTGACGGCGACGTTCACCACCTATGAGCATACGTAGAAACTCACCAGTTGAAAGCCATGGGAATCCAAGACGATCGGCAAGTAGGCGACCCTGCGCACTCTTACCAGAACCTGCAACTCCCATAAAAATAATCACAGTACGATCATTCCCTTCACTGCAGCGGCAATACGGCCGCCATCTGCAGTTGCTCCAACTCGTGCTTTTACCTGGCCAATAGCCTGGCCCATTTGTGCCTGAGTTATTCCACCCATTTCCGTGACTACTTCTGCAACTATAGTACTGAGCTCCTCGTCACTTATCTGCTTCGGAAGATATTGCTCAATGACTCGCTTCTCGAGTAACTCAGCGTCAGCCTTCTCCTGACTTCCACCTTGAATGTACATATCAGCACTCTCTTGGCGCTTCTTGGCTTCTTTGCCAAATAGATCAATAATCTCAGGGTCAGTGAGGCCCGTATCACGATTACCCTTAGCAATCTCCACATTCAAAATAACGCTCTTTAGCCCACGAAGTGTCGTGGATAGCGTCTTATCACCACCAAGCATGGCGGTCTTGAGGTCAGCGTTCAATTGATCCTTTATACTCATTTCACTGTTAGTGTACCAAATACTACCTCTATAGAACAAATAAACTCCGGATTTATTCCGGAGTTTATTTATCCTTATTCAGGAAGAGCAGCAAAGCGATGAGGAACCCGCACGGGGTTCCTCATAATTACTTACCGCCGAGCTTGATCTTTTGGATCTTAATGCTCTTGCGCTGACGACGGATGATCGCCTTTGCGCGACGTTCACGCTTGCTCAGCGGCTTTTCAAAGTACTGATTCTGCTTGGCAACAGCGATAACGCCAGCCTGCTGCACTTTACGTGTAAAGCGACGCAGCAAATTTTCTGTAGATTCCTTAGAATCTTTACGGGTTACTTGTATCATGTTCAATATTCTATCTTAACAGGGGCAAATTTGCAAATGCTAGTTATTAACCTGTTTGTTCTTTTGCGTAATGCGTTGTGACTTCAACACTATACTTTGGAGTTCTTTAAAGATTGCGAAGTGCTTATTCGTAGAGTAAATCTTAGTGTTACCCTGACGCTCAGATATAAGGAAGCCAATCTTCTCAAGGCGCTTAAGCTCACGCTGAATATTACCAGCGTCTTCTTTGATCAGCTTAGCAAGACCGCGAACGTGCGTCTTGAAATCCGGGTACTTGGCGTACACGACAATAATTTTCCGTCTAACTCGTGAAGTAATGAATACGTCTAACATAAGTCTCTCTATTGTTATTCGAACAACGTAAAGTATACGGCAGCGCGTAACGTATTTCAACATAATTTCGCGTTTGCCCCTATAATATCGGTATGCAGTACTACGAGGTGTTGGTCAGCAGTCAACGATATCACGGTGTTGAACCACTTACTTATAGTTATGAAACACCCTTAGAAATTGGTGTAGTCGTAACTATCCCTTTAGGCCGCCAAAAGGTACTCGGCATTGTAAGTGGTGAGGTCAAAAAGCCTAGCTTTAATACAAAATCAGTTATTGACGTTGTCACTGACAAACCAATTCCTTATGAACTTATCGAGCTCCACGCATGGCTCATGCACTATTACCCTGGGCCCACAGGCCTCATAACACAGCTATTCTTGCCCAGCTCCTTGGCTACTTCGCCCAGGAAAAAGACTGATATAAAAAAATCCGAAGCTAAGGTCGTCAAGCTACCCCCACTAACAAGCGAGCAGAAGTCCACGTTAGCACAAATAAAACAGTCTACTGGATCATTCCTATTGCATGGTGACACCGGCACGGGCAAGACTCGAATCTATATTGAGCTGGTCAAATTAAACCTGGGGCTTGGCAAGTCAGCGTTAGTCCTAACCCCTGAAATTGGCCTTACCCCACAGTTAGCCCAATCTTTTGAAAACACCTTTCCAGGACAAGTCGTTATCGTTCACTCTACTCAAACACCCGCTGAACGCCGCGATAGTTGGCAGCGGATCCATGCAGCAACCGAGCCGCTGGTTGTAATTGGGCCCCGTTCTGCCCTGTTCGCACCGATTCATGATGTAGGGGTGGTCACCATAGATGAGGCCCATGATGGAGCTTACAAGCAAGAACAAATGCCCTATTATCAAGCCACTCGGGTTGCGGCCCAGTTGGCTCATCTGCATAATGCTAAACTGGTCCTAGGAACCGCTACCCCTCTCATTCATGATTACTTTGCATTCAGTGCTAAGCAGTTGCCTATTCTCAGAATGGAAGAATCTGCCACCGCCAATACCGTTGAGGCTGTGGTTGATACTGTGGATCTGACAAAACGAGAGCACTTCTCTCGGTCACCTTGGTTATCTGATCAATTACTAAATCAGATCGAGCTGGCACTCAGTGAAGGAAATCAAAGTCTAGTGTTTCTTAACCGCCGTGGTACGGCGCGTCTTGTGCTCTGTCAAAACTGTGGCTGGCAAGCAACTTGCCCCCGTTGTGACCTGCCCTTAACGTATCACGGTGATCATCACCACCTCCGTTGCCACACTTGTGGCTACACAACCACCACACCCAGTAACTGCCCCGAGTGCGAATCTACAGATATTCAGTTTAAGAGTGTCGGTACTAAAACTATCGTTGATGAGCTAAATCGTATTTTTCCTAAGTCTAAGATCCAGCGCTTTGATAGTGACACCAAGAAATCTGACCGTCTGGAGCAGCAATACGAGTCTGTGAAAGCCGGAGATGTAGATATTCTTGTGGGTACTCAGATGCTCAGCAAGGGGCTTGATTTACCAAAGCTAGCCGTTGTTGGCGTTGTCATAGCAGATACGAGCCTCTACTTCCCGGACTACACCGCTGACGAGCGGACATTCCAAATGCTGAGACAAGTTATCGGACGTGTAGGACGTGGGCATACAGCTGGACATGTTGTAATTCAAACCTACTCTCCTGATAGTCCAACCATTCAAGCTGCCGTAGATCGAGACTACTCTCGGTTCTATGAAGCACAGCTTGCAGAGCGTAAACTCTATCACTTCCCACCGTTCTACTTTATGCTCAAAATAAGCTTAGAGCGTGCCAGCCAACCATCTGTTACTAAGGCAGCTCAAGACTTAGCAGAACAAATTCTTAGATCAGGTGTAGCCGTCGAATTATCTGGTCCTGCGCCTGCGTTTGTGGAGCGAATTGCAGGTAAATATCGGTGGCAGATCGTCATTAAAGCCAAGCAACGTTCGGAACTTCTCAAAGTCATAGGCATACTACCAAAAACTTGTTCATACGATATTGATCCATCACATCTGTTGTAAGCGTAACCACAAGCAGTTTGCCACAACCCTGTTCTACGGTATACTAACGAGCAATGACTAAAGACGATATCATCACGTTACCAAACAAACACCTCCGACAACGCTCCAAGAAAGTAGGGCTTGTTAGTAAAGAGATCGAGAAGCTCATTACAGATATGGAAGCGGCGACGCTTGACTGGGAAGACAGCCGCGCGCACGAAGTTGGTGTTGCTCTTGCGGCCGTACAAATCGATTCCATGCTGCGAGTTGTCGTTATCCGAAATAACTTCGACGACAAAACTGATCGTACGTTCCAAGTATTCATTAATCCTGAAATTACTAAGTACGAAGGTAAACAAATCGAAGATTATGAGGGATGCCTCAGTGTCAAAGATATCTACGGAAGAGTCAAACGTTACGAGAAAGTTCGTATTAAAGCTCTCGATGAACATGGCAATCCTGTCAGATTAACTGCTGATGGCTTCCTTGCACGTGTTTTTCAACATGAGATCGACCATACTAATGGGATCGTCTTTATTGACCACATCAAAGATGACAAGTCTGCTTTCTTCCATCTAGACGACGAAGGTCATCTTGAACCGCTCAACTACGAAGAAGACGTCGTGAACAACAACGACCTCTGGGAGGACTAGATGTCAAAAGATGCAATTGTTTTCTTCGGTAGCGGCCCTGTGGCTGCTAAATCTCTTGAACTACTATCAGAAACCTTTGAGATCGAAGCCGTTGTCACTAAGCCGTCGACCGTTCACCAAATGACTAGCACACTTAAGAATGTACGAGTTTGCTCTGTAAACACCAAGTCTGAGCTGGATGAGCTTATTGCTACAGAGACATTTACTAGCAAGCTTGCTGTACTAATTGACTTTGGCATCATCGTGTCTAAGACAGTCATAGACTCTTTCCCGCTTGGTATAGTCAATAGTCACTTCTCTGTTCTGCCCGAGCTACGGGGTGCAGACCCTATATCGTTTGCAATTCTTAGTGGTCAGCCTAAAACTGGAGTGAGCTTAATGCTCATCGATGAAGGTATGGACACTGGGAAGATTCTTACGACCAAAAGTCTTGCAATCAACCCAAGTGACACAACACCTACACTTACCTACAAGCTAATCACTCTGAGTAACGATCTACTCGCTGAGTTTATTCCTCGGTATGTACTGGGAGAAGTGTCTCCTCGCACCCAGTCACATCCAGAACGCGCAACATATTCACGCAAACTAACCAAGGAAGATGGTATTCTCGATTGGAACAAGCCTGCAGCAGTGCTGGAGCGCGAAATACGAGCATTTGTAGAGTGGCCTAAAAGTCGAGCAACTCTCGCCGGTAAAGATGTTATCATCACAAAAGCTCATGCCGTTCCTAGCCAGGCCAAAGACAGTAAGCCTGGAGATATCGATATCGTGGATCAAGTTAAAGAATTTGGCATAGTCACAGGCAGTGGTACTCTCTGGGTTGATCAGCTCAAGCCTGCTGGCAAAAATGAAATGACCGCCGAGGCATTCCTCGCCGGCCATAAAAACTTATTATAGATTTCTACTGTTGAGGTGGTGGAGTTACGGAAGCAGCAACAATTTGCGGTGCTGTCGCCTTAATCTCTGCCTTGAGTTTATCAAGCTCGGCAGCAACCACCTGTTTGTAATCAGGGAAGTTGGTTTCAAGCCATTTTAGCGCACCAGCTTCGTCATTAGCATCAATGAAACCCTCAAACTCATCAAGTTGTTCGTTTGTCATCTGCTGTGCAAGCGTCATACCAACACGCATTTCGAGTGTCTCATAAATGTGACCAAGCATGACCTTCTTGTCCTCTGGTGCAAGTGTGCCGAGGCCAAGTTCCTGTAGTAAATTGTCGTCGAGTTTGAACATATGATTACCTTCCTTTAGATTATTTTACCAGATATGCGATCATTCCAAGGATAATGATACAAACCGCAGCCCAAAAACCACGCTTCATAGCCTGTTGATACATGTCAGGTGTCTGGGGTTTATTAACGAATGGCAAGCCTGACACATCCTCTAGGTTGCGCCGTGCGACTGTCTGGGAACGAGCGGTGCGCCTCTGTTCTTCTGCCTGAGCAGCCATGATTGCACCAATTGATGCAGCTGCTGTCGGGCTTGATAAGTCATCTTTTACTTCATGACTGCGTTCAAAGGCGATTTCTACTGGTACGTCATGCTCCGCAGCGTTTGCCACCTGCTCCATAATCTTGTACTGCTCACGCTTAGCGACCTCTTGTTCCTGAATGGTAGTCTCAGCATGCTCTACGCGAGTCTGGAGCTTTGGTACTTCAGTTCTTGCAAGCTGTTCGGGCTTAGGTTGTTTTTCTACCTTTAAGGCTGGCAGGTTTTCAAGTGCTGGTATCCTCTCACGCTTGAGCTTCTCTAGTTGCTCCTTGTTCTGTCTTACAAGTTTGTCGAGTTGTTCGCGTGCCATATCACTCTGTTTTACTGTCTTTTCCAGTGTCTCGGTCTTTTCAGAGAACTTTGTATCAAGCTTTCGATCTGCACGCTTACGAGCAAGATACTCCGCACCAACGAGCACCACTGGCAGAGCCATTCCTGTGCCCCGCTCAACAACTGTTTCTTTCTCAGGAGTATTGGTGGTAGATCTTTCAAAAATGATTGGGTTTGTTGTAAATTCCCTCGCTGCATCAGGCTGAACTGGAGCTGCTATACCTTCATTGGCCGCTAACGTAGGTACTTCTTCTATCAACACATCTTCAGAAGTCTCGAGATGAGTATTTGTCTCATCCAACGGCTCAGATGTTTCTGGCGCTTTCTCACTGACTATTTCTTGCTGTGCAGGGGTCTCAGCCTCCTGAGCCTCGGTCTTCGTTTCCTCAGACTCATCATTAGGACTATTCTTTACTTCTGGCTCCTGCCAGCCAAAAAACAACGATTCTAAGTTTGGTCGCTTGGCTGTCTTAGAATCCTGTGACTGAGGTGGTTCAACAATATCTTTGAATAAGCCTTTAAAAAATTTCCTGAATTTCTTCTTAGGCTTATCACTTTCTTCATCATCGTCAGACTCGATAGAATCTTTCTTAGCTTCACCAAAAATACCCAATCTACGGAGGTGCTTTTGAAGAGCACTTTCTTTCTTGGGGGTAGACTCAGTAGACTGATTTTCTTCTTGTCCACCAGGACCGGTTAAACTATCTACCATAACAGATACAGATTATACCATAATTTAAGGCTAGAAGCAATACTCTACCCTAGAGAGTACGTGTAATGATCTCTCGTGTGAAGAGCTCAATGTGGTCACCCTCTTGGAGATCAAGCTTTGAAGTAGTTGCAATAGTCATACCGCACATTTCACCTTCAAATACTTCTTTAGCATCTTGTGGGCCACGCTGAAGCTTAGTTACTTCAACATCAGCCAATAATTCGCCGTCACGTGTCACACGAGCGAGTGCTGGAACAACTAATTTACCCTTAGTTACTTCACCTCCGCAAATAACATCAGACTTCGTTGTTTTAAATACACCTTTTACTACAAGTCGGCCAACTTCAGTCTCAACGACCTCTGGTGGGAGCAACTTAGTAAGCTCTTCTTTTGCATCATCAATGAGCTCATAAATTACTCGATAGAGTCTTACGGGCACTTTATCACGTGATGCAAGTTGCTTGATATTGTTAGCAACCGAGACGTTAAAGCCATAAATAATCGCATCACTACTGTGAGCCATATGAACATCATTTTCACCTATTGGGCCAACACCAGAACCAACAATTCGTATAGCCACTTCTTCGGTGTCCATTGCCTTGAGGCTATCAATAACAGATGTTAATGAACCCTGTACGTCCGCCTTCACAATAATGTTCAACTCGTTCACTTCATTACTGCGGTTGATGATACGGATTAACTCCGTGCTGTTCATCTCTAGACGGCCACCAGCCTGGTTACGTGTAATGTGGGCTGCTGCTTGAGTACGAGCAATCTTCTCGTCTTTTACGAGGTTAAACTCATCACCAAACTCAGGCATATCCTTAAACCCAGTAATTCTTACAGGGGTAGACGGCAAGGCTTCTTTGACTGCCTTACCCATTGTTGTCTCCAAGTTACGGATACGGGCATATGTTCCACCAGCGACGATGAAATCACCAGGGTGGATCTTGCCAGACTCAACAAGCGCCTCAGCAACAGGTCCACGACCCTGTTCCATGTGTGACTCAATGATCAAGCCAGTTGCTGGCACATCTACATCTGCCTTGAGGTCTTCTACATCGGCGACCAATAGAACCATGTCGAGAAGCTCGGGAATTCCCTTGCCTGTCTTTGCTGAGACTTCCTGAACAGGGGTGTCACCACCTGGCCACCCATCCCACATAAGGCCGTGCTCGCTCAGTTGGCTGTACAGACGGTTAACATCTGCGCCCTCTTTATCCATCTTGTTTGCCGCAACAATGATCTTAACGTTGGCTTTACGGGCAAAACGGATCGCTTCAAGCGTCTGAGGCTTGATACCATCGTCCGCAGCAACAACAATGATAACCAGGTCAGTTAGCATAGCCCCGTGCTCACGAAGGGCTGCAAATGCCTCGTGGCCTGGTGTATCAAGGAAAGTGATTTTACGGTCACCGTGATCTATCTGGTAAGCAGAGATGTGCTGAGTAATACCGCCAGCCTCACCCTTGGCAACCTGAGCACCACGAATGGCATCAAGCAGGCTTGTCTTGCCATGGTCAACGTGACCCATCACAGCCACTACTGGTGGACGTGATACACCTTTATCGCTCGCGATGTGCTTCTCACGTGGGGCAGCTTCTTCTACTTCCTTACGCTTGAGTTCAATGTCGAGGTCTAATTCGCCAACAATGATCTGTGCAGTGTCGAAGTCAATTCGCTCGTTAACAGTGGCCATAACCCCGTTCTTGAACAGTTCGGTTATAAGCTTAGTCACCGGCAGCATCAGTTTATCGGCGAGGTCGCCAACGGTTGTCATATCTTCGATTTCAATTTGAGTCGCCACGATGTTCCTCGTCCTTTCTGGCATGCTGCCGATTTAAAACCTACATAGGGTTTATTTTGCGTCTTTGAGACTTAACGCGATCTTACGTCCTTCAGTATCGATATCGAGTACCTTGAACTTCTTCTTCTCGTTAAGCTGGAAGATCTTCTCTGGATCAGCACCTTCGTCATCAGACATTTCTGAAACGTGTACGAGGGCTTCAACAGATGGGCTCAGCTGCACGAATGCGCCGAATGGTGTGATTCGAGTAACTTTGCCTTCTACAACGTCACCTTTTTTGAACGCTTTAACTTCGTTCAACCAAGGGTCCTCTTGCATTTGCTTGAGGCTCAATGACAAACGGTCTTTATCGATAGCAATGATCTTAGCTTCGACAGTTTGGCCGTTCTTAACGTAGTTACGAGGATCTTCGACACGTTCCCAAGAGATTTCTGAGATGTGAATGAGACCTTCGATACCGTCAACGTTAACGAATGCACCGAAGTCGATAACACCAGTTACGACACCTTCTACGACGTCACCAGCCTTAAGCTTAGAGAATCGTGAAGCCATGTCATCCTTGACAGCTTCCTTCTCTGAGAAGATAAGCTTATTGTCTTTACGGCTGATGTCTAGGATTCGAACACGAAGCGTCTTGCTGGTTAGAGCGTTAAGCTTCTGGAGGATCTCATCCTTATCAGCGCCAGATACACGAGGGTAGTGACCAGCTGCCAGTTGTGAAACAGGCAAGAATCCACGAATACCTTCGAGTTCTACGAGCAAACCACCACGGTTAGCATCATATGGGCTGATCTCGATAATCTGTTGATCATCAAATGCCTTCTGTAGTTCATCCCATCCGCGGTCCTTAGCAGCACGACGCATACTGAGTAGCGCGTGGCCTTCGTCCATTTCGGGGTCAACAACAGAGGTAACAACCTCTTGACCTTCTTCTAAAGTCTGACCATGACCGATTTCTCGGCGCATGACAACCCCAACGCCGCGAGCTCCGAGGTCAATCCAGACTTCGTTCTTGCGAACAGAGGTTACAACGCCTTCTACGACGTCACCTGCTTTTAATTGTTGAATGTCACTACCGGCGAGAAGCTCGTCCATAGTGAGAGTACTTGATTTTGACATGTTAAACATGCCTCCTTATTTCTGCGGCAACTCGTAAGCTGTAACTCCGTTCAGAATTCCAAGTTAGTATAACAGAGGCGCGCAAGAAGAGCAAAGTTCACTTTGATATTCTGAGCACCGGTAGTTATGTCGAAGACATTTCTGTTCTACCCCAATAAGTAAAGGGTTGTATGGTCATGAAAAACTATCAAGAAGATACCACTTCGTATATAGTAATTGCCATGTACGCAGCAGTCGATATTGGGGGAACAAAAACACTTGTCGCATCATTTGATGAGTCAGGAAATATCACGGAACAGGTAAAATTCCCAACTCCGCCGGATTATGAAGTATTCATAAGCGAAATGGCTAAGATTGTTGCAAATTTATCAACAAAGGAATTTCAGTCAGTGGTTGTTGCCGCACCAGGTAAAATTGACCATTTAGAGGGGTTATTAATTGCTGGCGGTAATCTAGCCTGGAAGCATACACCGATTCAAACTGACTTCGAAAAGCTCTTTTCCGCACCTGTTCAGTTAATAAATGATGCCAAGGCTGCCGCGGTCGCAGAAGCACACGCAGCAGGTCCTGATTTCGAGACAGTTGTATATATCACAATTAGCACGGGTATAGGGGTGGGTGTGTGTACGAACGGGGTTTTAGATCATACTTTACTCGATGCAGAGCCTGGCAGGATGAACGTTCAAAATGGAGACACTATGACACCTTGGGAAACCCTTGCTTCGGGCAAAGCCATCGTCAAAAGGTATGGCAAACAAGCAGGTGAACTGGACGACCCTGCCGCCTGGAAACAAATCTCACATGAGCTTGCTAAAGGCATGTTGACTATTATTGCTATGGTTCAGCCTGATCTTATCGTTATTGGGGGTGGCGTAGGTAGTCATTTCGAGAAGTTTGAGAAACCTTTACTTGAAGAGCTTAAAAAGTACGAGAACCCACTTGCACCAACTCCACCTATTCGTAAAGCATCTCACCCTGAAGAAGCAGTAATTTATGGTTGTTATGAACTCGCAAAAGACCTCCACAAGTAAAATACTTGATCAGCTCAAAGAGATAGCTCCCGAGGTAATATTCGAGGCTAGTGATTCGTTTTACTGGTCGCCCAAGACTCAGACCGTAACATATAACAAAGCTTCACTAGCTGATCCTGAAGGCCTCTGGTCCCTGTTACATGAAGCATCCCATGGATTGCTTGGACATACTATATATAAGACAGACTTCGAACTCCTCACTCTCGAAGTAGCAGCCTGGGAACATGCTAAACAACTTGGAGTTAAATTAGGCATCGTTCTTGATGAGAACTACATTCAGGACTGCTTGGACACATATAGAGACTGGCTACATCGTCGAAGTACCTGCCCTACTTGTGGTAGTGTTGGTCTACAACACAGCACCTCTGATTATATGTGCCACAACTGTAACAGTGTATGGCACGTCTCAGAAGCCCGTTTTTGCCGCCCCTACCGACGTAAATATGCAGCCACAAAAGAAAAATCGCCTAGTTCCGTGAAGAACCAGACGACTTTCCAGTAAAGCTAGAGTAAACTACTCTGCGCTTTTAGTACGGCGGCTAATACGGCCACCCTTAGCACCAGCGATACGAGCTAGCTCGCGGTTTGCAAAGAAACCACCAGTTTTACCCTTTTTACCACCTTGAGCACCAATTTTAGCGTAAAAATCAGCACCGTACTTAGTCTTGTTTGTTGCAGCCGCTGCGCGACCACCTTCTTTAGTTCCTGCCATTGTGAGGCCTCCCAAATTAATTTAGAGAAACAAAAAGAGGGCCTGCTATCCATTGGATAGTGGTTCCCTCTCTTTTTATTTCTTCTTTCGAAGATACCTGTATATTAGCACATTAAGCTTAAGCTGTCAATAGTGCTTGCGGTTTTACTTTTTATTGGTTGTTGTACCTGTTTGAGTTTGATTTGCACCGATGTTAATAGGAGCTACTTCTATGATTTTCTTCGTAGATGGTCGATAGAGTATTGCCTTACTACTTTTAGAGTACAGGAGTACTCTGTCGCCGTTCTGGGCGTTAGCAAAGAATGCCTGGCTTTTCACCTTAGATGCATCAACTACCGTTGCAACTGTAGGGGTTTCATCTGTCGGCAACTCAATAAGCTTACCCACTTCACTATTCAACTGTTTTGCGTCATCGGTGGCAGATGGCTGAGATTGCGAGAGTTTGGAGACCTCGTTTTTTAGATGATTACGGTCCTTGAGTACAAGAACCAACCCCGTTACTAGGCTGATAATTAATACAAAGATGATGAGTAATACAACCTTCCCAGGACCCCTTCGCAGTTGTGCTGGTGCGATGACCTGTTCAGGAACCTCTGGAGTATCCTCTATTGTATCTACTGGCTGTTCATTGTTCTCTATATCCGACTCTTGTATATCAATATTTGCCACATTTCCCCCTGAAACCCTTGCTTACGCTTATTGTTGCTATTGTACCCTGATATATAACACCGTACAACACTACCCTAGCTAGGCATTAATGCTTCCAGACATCAGCACGCCATGTTTGTGTGTCAGCGGTGTTAATGGCAGCTGCACCGATGTTACTGTTTTGGTGACAAGCACGGATAGTGACCGTGTTGGCAGCAGAAACATATGCCATCCAGTCTAGGTTAACCGTTTCTATTCCTCCTGCAACTGCCGTTGGAGAAGCATATACCGTATCACCTACAGCTGCACCGGTAACAGTAATCGTACCGTAAGCCGCACAGGAGTTTATGTTGATACTTGCAGAGACTAAATTGGCTGCAGTTGCTGAAAGGTGTTTCAGTATCGCAGTTCCACCGCTACCGATAGTAGCGCTAGTAGTTGATACTGCGGCTAAAGTGGTAGTTCCTGTGACAGTAAGGTTATTGTTTAGATTGGTCACACCCGTAACGGTTAGAGTGGTGCCTACAGATAACGAAGCCAGAGTAGTGGCTCCTGTCACATTTAATGTACTCCCCAGAGTGGCCGCGCCTGTAGCATTGAAGGTTCCACCCACCGAGAAAGTGAACAACGGATTAGTGTCGTTAATACCGACATTACCAGAAGCACCCAGGATAGTTATGATATCCGTCCCGGGTGTATTGCTAGCTGCAATATTCGCACGTGTATCCTTACCAATGCTGAAGTTACCGCTATCATCAAATAAGAATGCAACCTTGGCTGATCCTGCTTTGAGTGAACCAATCTTTCCTGCAACATCGTCAATTATCATTGATGCTCCAGCGGCTGTTTGTTGTATCAGTACGTTACCGTTAGTCGTAGCAATGTTACCTGTGAATGTAGACGTACCGGTTACGCCCAGGCCAGCATTCAATGTGGTTAGCCCGCCTACAGTTAACGTCTTTGTGCCTGTAATGCTGGTGTTACCATTTATTGAAACAGCACCGCTACCTGTCTTGAACGTACCGGAAGAAGCACTCTGGTCGAAGTTACCAACGACCAATGTGCCACTGACCGTCGCGTCGTTGTTAACTGTTAATGCTGTTCCAGCAGCGCTGAAGACGTTGGCAACACTGAAGGTGTTAGCTTGGTTCTTGTAGGCAACGTTTGTCAGTGTACCCGCAGTGTTAATGTTTGCACCGTTCAACTGTATTGAGCTAGTACCGTTCACATCAGCACCTTGGACAGTTCCTGATGCTGTAACACTGGTAAAGCTTGGGGTAGCACTCAGGCCAATAGAGGTACAAGTACCCCCTGCACCGAGTGCGAAGCTGCCACCGCCCCCAGTTAGATTAGTGCCTGTTACAGCAGCGCAGTTAAACGTCGTGTTACCCTGGACGGCAGTACTTGCAGTAGAACCGTATAGGACACTTATCGTCGGTGTACTGCCCTCGCCAGTGTTCCCTGAGGTTGATAGTCCCGTAAGTACCCCAAGAGTTGCTACATAGTTACCTGTCGTCTGAGTACCTAAGGTCACAGCATCTGCCACAATCTCACCGTTACTGATAGACGTACCAAGAGTGGCCTCGAGCTGGCCAGCGTTAAATTGAAGGCCCGTACCTGTTAGGTCACTAAATGCTTCTCCATTAAGAGTCAACGTCTTGGTAGCCCCGATCGTTATACCATTACTCGCAGTAATCAGGCCAGCAGCAGTAAGTGTCCCTGTAAAGTTGGCTGAACTACTTATTGTCTGTCCGTTTACGAGTCCGGTCGTGACATCCCCGTTAGTAGCCACCTGGAAGGCATCTGCCGTGCCTGCTTTAAAGCCAGCGGACACATCAAGCGCACCGGTGATATTAGTACTATCCTGCAGCTCTATTGTGGAACCAGCATTAATGATCACCTGATCGATGCTGTTAAGCGTAATGTCGTTGCCAGCCCCTGTACTATTGATTGTAATAGCACCTGTTGCCGTAAGATCCCCTATATTTGTCAGATTACCGCTGTTATCGATGCGTGTTGTAGAGTTTGTCTGTAGCCCACCGCCGGTTGTATTGATGTTACCAGATCCACTGTAAGTAGTACCGCCAGATATGGCACCATTGAGTGTAATACTCGTAGCACCGCTGATTGCACCAGTATTTGTTATACCGCCGCTGTTATTGTTGAATCCGCCACTGATCGATGCACCACCAGAGGCAACTGTGAGACCGGTAAGGCCAGTGAGTGTGCCAGCGATTGTGCTGTTGCCTGTTACTCCAATACCCCCAGTGGTGACCGTTAGGCCTGTTCCAGCGGTAATAACACCTTCTACATTCAATCCTGCAACCTGGCTGCCGTTAGAGTTAGTGATACTCAACGTAGTACCTCCACCCGCATTCAAGAGATCTAAGACAGTTGTCCCAGCTGCACTACGCTGTAATGTAGATGCATTTAAGATAATGTTTCCTGACCCACTGGTGAGTGTTAGGTCGTTTGCTCCGGTGGTAGAAACAGTTAGTGCACCGGCATTCGTCAGAAGTGGTGTACGCACTGCGGTAGTAAAGCTCACGTCATTATTTGTAGAGATCGCACCACAAGTGCCACCTGATCCTAAGGTGATTGCATTACCACCTCCGCTGAGATTACCTGAACCACTAGCACATGTCAGAGATACGTTACCCTGAACTGCCGTGCTTGCAGCTGATCCGTAGAGAACACTTAATGTAGGCGTAGAGCCTTCACCCGTATTACCGGATGTAGAGAGACCGGTTAGGGAGCCAAGCGTAGCCACGTAGTTGCCAGTTGTCTGTGTGCCAAGAGTCACGGCATCGGTTCCAATTTCTCCGTTGGTAATAGAAGTACCCAGGGTAGCCTCGAGCTGACCTGCGTTGAACTGAAGACCGGTGCCTGTTAGATCAGTGAATGCTTCACCGTTAAGAGTGAACGCCTTTGTAGCACCAACGGTTAGACCATTATTAGCAGTAATAAGTCCCGCAGCTACTAGTGTGCCTGTAAAGTTAGCACTGCTAGAAATAGTCTGTCCGTTTACGAGTCCGCTCGTGATATCCCCGTTGGTAGCAACCTGGAAAGCATCAGCAGTGCCGGCTTTGAACCCAGCAGATATGTCGAGTGCACCAGTGATGTTTGTATTGTCTTGAAGCTCAATAGTTGAACCAGCATCAATAATCACCTGGTCGATACTGTTTAGCGTAATATCATTACCAGCACCTGTACTATTTATTACCAATGCACCACTAGCCGTTAGGTTGCCTATATTAGTCAGGTTACCACTGTTATCCACGCGAGTAGTAGAGTTAGTCTGCAATCCACCACCAGTTGTATTGATGTTACCAGAACCACTGTACGTAGTACCTCCAGAGATGGCGCCGCTTAATGTAACACTTGTGGCGCCGCTTACAGCACCGGCGTTGGTGATACCACCACTGTTGTTGTTGAGGCCACCGGAGATTGAGGCGCCGCCAGCAGTAACCGTCAGTCCTGTACCAGAGGCTATAGTGCCTTCAACACTGAGGTTGGCTACCCTTGTTCCGTCGCTGTTAGTGATAGCAAGTGTTGTAGCTGCAGAAGCATCCAGAAGGTCAATAGAATATGTACCTGCCGCACTTCGGCGAAGTGTTGTATCATTTGCAGCGATGTTGGTCACATTACTGGCACTATCGAGTGTCAAATCAGCTGTTCCACCGCTACTCAGTGTTACCGCTCCAGAACCGGTGAATGTGCCTGATGTAACAGAGGTAAATGATGGTGTTGTACTAATTGCAATATTGCCACAAGTGCCCCCGGATCCAAGGGTGATTGTGTTGCCACCGCCGCTTAGATTTCCCGTGCCAGTTGCACAAGTTATTTGTACATTACCTTGTACGGCTGTGTTCGTTGTTGATCCATAACTAACCGCTAGACTTGTTGAGCCACCTGAGCCAAGTGTCAGAGTGCCACCACCGCTTAAGCCATTACCAGCAGTAACGATAATCTGGGTATTACCCTGCACGGCGGTATTTGCCACTGCACCGTAGAGAACTGCAAGTGTTGGGTTAGTACCTTCACCAGTATTACCACTTGTTGAAAGACCAGTGAGAGTACCCAAGTTAGCTACATAATCACCAGTAGTATCCGTTCCAAGAGCCACGCTATTTGTATTTACAGTAAAGCCACCGCTAAATGTTCCACTGATATCACCGACAGCTGGTGATTCACCGACGTTAACATAAGCGCTATCAAGATTAGTACCGAAGTTTGATGTTGTTAGCACAGTACCGCTTGTGCCTGAGAATGTATATGTTGCGGGGGCGCCACTTGGGGTAGCAATTGCAAAAGTTGCATCATTGGTGCCCTTCTCAAATTTAAGGTCACCATTCTCCATAATACGAACCACTTCGCTACCTGCAGTGTTAAAGATAATATCGTCCGCACCTGCAGTAGCAGTAGTACCAACAGTTATAGGCCCTGTGCTCTGTAATAAAGGAGTAGTCACTGATGTACTAAAGCTAACTGCATTATTAGTTGAGATAGCGCCACAAGTACCACCGGCACCAAGGGTGATAGTATTGCCCCCGCCCGTTAAGTTACCGCTGCCGCTCGCACAAGTAACAGTTGTATTACCCTGCACGGCGCTGCCGGCAGCTGAACCATACTGGACCGTAAGGGTTGTATTCCCACCAAGCGCTACGCTACCACCGCCAGAAAGGCCTGTGCCTGCGTTTACGCTTATGCTGCTGTTCTGTAGTGCTGCATTGGCCAAAGTAGTAGTTCCGGCTGCTGTGAGGCGTCCCTGAGCGTCTACGCTAAAGGTTGGAACTGCAGTGGAAGAGCCATAGGTAGCTGCAGTGACTGTGGTATTCGCAAGGTTAAATGTGGTTGTACCACCAGTACCAAGAGTGATAGTACCTCCACCTGATAATCCTGTACCTGCTGTAAAGGTTGCCTGCGTGTTACCTTGTACCGCAGTGTTTGCGCCTGAACCGTAGAGTACACCAAGAGTCGGTGTTGAACCTTCACCTGTATTACCTGTAGTCGAAAGACCAGTCAATGTACCCAAAGTCGCGATATAGTTACCGGTCGTTTGGCTTCCAAGACTTACTGCATCAGCATCGATTTCACCGTTAGAGATGGAGGTGCCAAGTGTAGCAGCAATAGTTACGCTTCCCGCTCCGTTGCCGATATTAATACCACCACCAGCGCTTAAAGTTGCCATCGTAAATCCACTACCGTTGCCAATAAGCAGTTGACCATTTGCTGCAGTAGAAGTATCAAGGCCAGTACCGCCCCTATTGTTGGTTAGAGCACCGGATGTTATCTGATTCGCATTAATTGAGATTGCAGCAGTGCTCGCAGCAGTGAGGCGCCCCTGAGCGTCTACGCTAAAGGTCGCTACACTACTTGCGCTGCCGTAATTTCCGGCTGTCACTGTAGTATTTGCCAAGTTCAAGGTAGTACCACTACCGAGCGCTGTAGACCCACCTCCTGTTAGACCCGTGCCAGCGGTAACAGTTACTGAACTATTGACGAGCTTTGTATTAGTAATTGATGCGTCTGCGATTCGTGCAATGTTGAGAGTACCGGAAGCATTGGCTAAGTCTAAGTAGTACGCTCCATTTTGGCCACCCAGGAGGCTTGCATTTACATTAGTAACAAGTGATCCATCAAGTGCCGGGAGGAGACCACCGGCTGTGGTCTGGACAAGCTGTGACACACCATTAAAGGTATTGCCGGCCAATGTAACATTATTGCTCAAACGAGCATCACTCAAGGTGTTAGTCGCATTAGCTAAGTTAAGATAATATGAACCAGCCTGGCCACCTAAAAGGGCCGCATCAACATTGGTCAGCGCACTACCATTCAATGCTGGTAAGGCACCACCAGCAGTTAACTTAACTAACTGACTTGATCCGTTAAACGTATTTCCTTGTAGGGTCACATTGCTGCTGAGACGAGCATCAGCTAAGCTACCCGTAGCGTTTGTAAGGTCGTTGTAGTAGCTGCCGCTCTGACCATTTAGAGTTGCAGTGTTAACATTTGTTAAGCTAGCCCCTGAACCTGAGAAACTAGTGGCGGTAACACTACCCCCAAGTAATTGGAGGTCTTTGCCATTATCAATTTGAACAGCTGAGCCATTCTGGGCAAGCCATGAACTTCCCAGACTCTGGGTGCCTGTATACAGAGGAATTCTACTCGTAGTCCCTGATCCAGTAATTGTCCCCGCTGCACCACCATCATCGTTGTCACATACTATTTGACCACTTGAGTTAACTGTTAGGACGCCGCCATTATCATAGCCAGTACAGTCAAATCCGTTCAATACTACGTTCCCTGTTGCACTCAGTACCAAGTCACTTGCTACCCCTGTTGCTGATACTGTCAGGTTACCATTGTTCGTAAGGAGTGGTGAACTTACGGAAGTGCCGAATGTTGGGTTAGCCGTTGTGTTAAGCGTTACGCTACCACCTGAACCCAAGGTAACAGAGCCTCCACCAGAGAGATTTGTGCCAGCTGTAACAGTAATACTTGTGTTTCCTTGCACTGCTGTATTTGCTGTAGAACCGTAAGCTACCGCTAGACTCGTTGAACCACCGAGAGATGGAGTACCACCACCGGTTAAGCCGTTACCAGCTGTTACAGTAATAGAACTGTTTTGGAGCTTGGAGTTAGTTATAGTCCCGTCAGCGATGCGTGCAATGCTTAACGTACCGGTAGCATTCCCAACATCAAGGTAGTATGCTCCGTTTTGTCCAGCTAGAGTACTTGCATTGACCCCAGTTAACTGCGAACCATCAAGTGCTGGAAGCAATCCACCAGCCGTAAGCTTGACCAATTGGCTTGCTCCATTAAACGTGTTGCCAGAAAGCGTTACGTTACTGCTTAGGCGGGCGTCACCGAGGGTATTTGTTGCGTTTGTAAGGTCGAGATAATAAGAGCCACTTTGTCCTCCGAGTAACGTCGCGTTTACGTTTGTAACCAGCGAACCATTAAGAGCTGGCAAAAAGCCCGCTGCAGTCGCCTGTACCAGCTGAGAGTTACCATTAAAGGTATTACCCGCCACTGTAACGTTACCGCTGAGGCGAGCATCCGCAAGAGTGCCGGTGGCATTCGTAAGGTTCAAGTAGTAGGCTGCGGTTTGTCCACTTAGTAGAGTTGCATCAACATTGGTCAGCGCACTACCATTTAGTGCTGGCAATGCACCTCCTGCGGTTAGCTGGACAAGCTGGCTTGCTCCATTAAAGGTGTTCCCCTGTAATGTCACATTGCTACTCAAGCGAGCATCACTAAGAGATCCAGTCGCATTAGCCAAATTGCTGTAGTAACTACCGTTTTGGCCGTTTAGAGTTGCTGCATTAACGTTTGTAAGTCCCGAGCCAGATCCAGAGAATGTCGTAGCAGTCACCGTGCCGTTAACAATCAAGTTTCCACCGAGGAGCTGCAGGTCTTTACCACTATCCAGCTCCATGACAGAACCGTTTTGTAGCCACCATGAGTTTGAGATAGTAGAACCACTAGAGAACAATGCTAAGCGATTTGCTGAACCTGCTCCTGAGATTGCACCACCTGCTCCACCATCATCGTCACTACAACTAAGTACGCCACCTACCCCCACTGTCAATACACCGCCATTAAGGTTGCCAGAACAGTCGAAGCCACTGAGTACTATCTGATCTGCACTGTTCAAGGTAATATCGTTCCCGGCACCCGTACTTGAAAGGGTGATTCCTCCGTTGTTAGTAATTAGAGGCGTTGTGACGGACGTACCAAAGTTAACGGCAGCAGCAGTTGTGATCGCATTACAGCTCCCACCAGCTCCAAGGGTGATCGTATTTCCACCCCCAGTAAGGTTGCCCGTACCACTCGCACAAGTAACAGATGTATTACCTTGCACTGCAGTGTTTGCAGATGATCCATATATAACTGCCAGGCTAGTTGAACCACCGAGGCTTACAGTATTTCCACCAGAGAGGCCGTTCCCTGCAGTAACTCCTATGGTGCTATTCTGAAGCGCTGCATTTGCCAGAGTTGTCGTAGTAGCTGCGGTTAGTCGTCCCTGTGCATCTACTGTAAAGGTAGGAACAGCAGTTGCAGAGCCATAACCAGCTGCCGTAACAGAGGTGTTTGCAAGGTTAAGTGCTACTGAACCACCAGTACCTAAGGTGATAGTCCCGCCGCCGCCTAGACCCGTGCCAGCTGTTACAGTGATTTGGGTATTACCCTGAACGGCGGTGTTCGCTGATGATCCATATAATACAGACAATGTTGGTGTAGCGCCCTCACCACTGTTACCTGTAGTACTCAGTCCGGTAAGTACACCAAGTGCTGACATATATGCACCTGTAGTATCAGCACCAAGCGATACAGTATTCGCACCTATTGTAGTAACACCAGATCCATTAACGGTTAGGTCGCCAGACAAGGCAGTACTAACCCAACTGGTGCCATTTGCTACCAATAAATTGCCTGTTGTAGGAATTGTAACACCTAAATTGTTTCCATTTATTTTTACAACGTTAGGATTTGGATATGTTCCAGAAAGATCTCCGCCGGCTGATCCGCCAGGAGCTACCCCTGTTATCGTTGTGTTAGATACACCAGTTACACGTCCTTTGGCATCAACAGTGAGTACAGGTACCTGTGTACCACTCCCGTAGGTTGCAGCAACTACCCCTGATGAACCTAAGGTTAACACGCCCGCTGCAGTTAAACTAGCATCCCCTGTTAACGTTGTAAATGTTGGTGTTCCGGAAGCATTTGCTAAGACCAACTGACCTGATACACCTGCTGTTGTCGTCTGTACAGCACCAGTACCATTACCGAATAGTAGACCGTTAGTCGCAAACGCAGTATTACCAGTACCACCGTACTGGACTCCTATGGTTGAACCCTGCCATACACCACTTGTAAGTGTTCCCACTGCAGTAATATTAGCTAGGTTCCCTGTTGTTATGAGGGTACCACTAGTGTTAGGCACCGTTAGAGTACGGCTCGTACCACTTGCTATGCCTGATAGTTCAAAGAATGCCTTCTTCGTAGCATCAACGTTATCTTGTAGTGATAGGCCGTTATCAGTGAAGCTCCAGTTACCGGTGATGATCTCTGTTGCAGTGCGTCTTGTTATGCCGGAGTTGGTGTAGTCTAGAGCGATTGCTGCTTGGTTAAACCCGTCATCTGTGACATCAAAGTCATTACCGTTGAAATCGTAAGCAGCTGGGGTGGTCAGTATTGTGGTACCGCTCTCTTTAGCGGCCACTGTCCCACCCGACGTATCAGAGGCACAGCCCCATTCACTACCACTCCACTTGAGTATGTCACTTGTACTACAACCCCCAAGAAGCCTAATACCTTCAGGGCTCAATTCCATTCCAGAGGTAGAAGACGTGGTTGTTGTTGTGCCGGAGCTTGCTAGACGTAGTTCGATAGCATCACCTACAACCATTGTCCCGGTTGCAGTGTTAACACTGAGTGAAATAGAGCCCGTTGTACCGCCTCCACCAAGCCCGAGACCTGCAACTATGTCGGTTATGTCTGCGCCGGGTCCAGCGGGTCCCTGAGGGCCCACAGGGCCCTGTGGACCTGTTGCACTACTCAGGTCAACTGATCCACCATTCTTAACCATTGCTTGGAGCTCTGGTGACAGGTGGTCAAATGTAATAGCACCATTTGCTATATCAACAGACTGAACATTACCATCCTTAATCTGTTTACTAGTAATAGGTACTATGGCGAGATTACCTGGCTCTTGACCGGCAGTGTATCCCTGGAGATTAATAGCTCCGCTCTGGGCAGCTCCATTGCGGTCAGCGTCGGAACTACTCCTGTTAAACACGCTACTAAGATTAGGAGAAAGGCCCATGCTTAAGATGGCATACACACCAAAAGTAATGGCTAACATATAAAAGCCAACTCTCCACGGGCTAAATGGCATGTGTAACGTTGGCGTAGCAAGCGAACCAGACTGATCTTGTTCGAGGAGTTCGAGTGTTTCCACCTCTTGTTCTAGGAAGGATTCTTTGTCTTTGGCAGTGTTTTTCTCTATAGAAGATTCGAATACATTAGGAGCTTTTTGGGGAGTAGGAACGTGTATTTGACCCAAAAGTGCTGCGCTCGTTGCATAGGACTCAACCATGGCACGGTCATATAAGCGCTTGCCTTTTGCACTACGGTTAGCAGGTAACTTACCTTCTGAATCAAGCCTACGAACGGTTGATGACGACACTCCCAGAAGCTTTGCTACCTCTGTTGATGAAAGCGGTTGCGTAGATCGAAATGCTTCTAGTTCAGCAATAGAGAAGTGACGGTTTTTACCATCCAATCGTTCTGCTCGGAGTGTGCCAGCCTTTTCCCAACGTCGTACAGTATCAATAGAAACACCCAAGAATACGGCCGCATCACCTATAGTAACGTGCTGTTTGTTCTCATCAGTACTGATAGTACCTTTGGTACTCAAACTTTTTGACATTCTCTACCCTGTTATTGTTTCGTTCCAGCTCATCTCACACGATGTTATGAAAGCTTATGCATAGTTTAGTACGCATGCTAATGCTTATACAAGGGACCTATGCAAAAATTGTATTCATAAGGGTTAGACCGATTAAGTAACAGGGTTATAACTGTAGTGCTAACCAGTCATTGTGAGTAATTTCAGCCGGGTTATCCACAGACACACCATAAAATAGGTATTCAGCTGATATTGAACACTTTATAGAGTCTTTCATCCATAGATTGAACACCTTCTTTGAAAGATAATCTAGGTATTGAACACAAGCAGCGTGAAAAGTATTCCATACCTGTCGTGAAATGTTTCTTTAGTTAGTCGTGAAATGTATTCTGCACACGTAGTTTATATACCATATGTGAGATGTACGCAGTTTCTATCACCTCATATATGGTATACAAATCAGAGTAGATATTGTACGACGTACCCTATATGGTAAGCTATGGATATGAAGAGCCCTTGTGAAGTATGTGAAATACTGCCGAATATCGAACCAAGGTTCACAATTATTGATACCCCCAACTGGAATGTGAACCTCCGGGAGACTGACCAAACCCTGCTTGGTACCTGTTACATTACCGCAAAACGCCATGTACCAGAGGTAGATGAGCTAACTCCAGATGAGGATTTAGATTTCATAGTTGTCAGAAATAGCCTTATTAAGGCTATTAGAGCCAGTTTTAGCCCCATCACTATTAATACCTCATGTCTTAAAAATAATGCCTTTAAAGATAACCCAGACAACACATTAACAGAGGCGGGGCATGTACACTGGCATGTAAAACCTAGGTACACAACGAGCCCGCAGATACTAAATGGAGAGGTGTTTACAGACCCTATGCCCGGTGAATATTTAGAGCTGTCTCGTATCCAACGTCATGTCCCCTCTCCTGAGACAGCACTACAGATAGCTTCACTGATCAGGAGTAATTTGCCGGAATACCCTCCTCAGGTGTGACAGCTTTTGCATATATAGGCAAAGACTCTCACTAAAAACGAATAACTATTTTAAGGAATAGAAAAAGAGAGTCCTTTTTGGACTCTCTTTTTACTTTTAATGCATCGAGGCTTAAGCCTCGAGAAAGATCACCTCAGGTGAGATTTTAATTTCGTTAGAAATTAGCAGAAAAAGATAAAAGCCATCCTATTCGGATGGCTTTTATATAATTCGGCACCGTGCTATTTTCCCAGGGGTGAACCCCAAGTATTGTAACCGCGGCGAGGCTTAACTTCTGTGTTCGGTATGGGAACAGGTGTCGCCCTCGCGCCATGGGCACCGAACGGATACCATCCCGTAGAATGATATCTATCGATGTCCATAACGATGCGCTATGTAACTATAAAGATAGAAATATATATTCGAATATTGAAAACAAACGCCTTATTATCGTGCTTGGAAGCACCAATAACTAGTCAATGTACTTTTCTCTTGAACAGGCCAGAGTAAACTCTGAGTCGTTCAAGAGAACGTAAAAAGTCTGTGGGACTATTAGTACGCTTCGGCTCAATACATTACTGCACTTTCACCTTGCGCCTATCAACCTGATCGTCTATCAGGGTCCTCATAGAGAAATCTAATCTTGGAGTCAGTTTCGTGCTTAATATGCTTTCAGCACTTATCTATTCCGCACATAGCTACTCAACAATGCCATTGGTATGACAATTGATACACCAGCGGTGCGTTCAACCCGGTCCTCTCGTACTAGGGTCAAATCTCCTCAA
>CAZXDT010000002.1:0-134694 GCA_964639295.1 uncultured Candidatus Saccharibacteria bacterium
GCAACTAACGCGGGGTAGAGCAGTGGCAGCTCGTGTGGCTCATAACCACAAGGTCCCAGGTTCGAGTCCTGGCCCCGCTACCAAGAAAAATGGATCACCGAAAGGTGGTCCTTTTTTCTTGGTCACGAGCCAAGATTCGGTTCTGGGGCACAGATTTTCTTCAGAAAATATGTAAGTCCTAGGTTCGGTCGACAAACCCGCTCGCAGGAGTTTACTTCGAGAACGGGTGTAGTCGTGCACTGTCCTGCCCATAAGCGCTATGACCTCAGAGAAATCTGGGGTCATTTTATTTGTTTGATATGATACGTTCATGACAAAAATCCTGCGCAAAACTGAATTCGGTGACCCCATCCTACGTTCTGCTACCAAGAAGCTAAGTTCTGCCGAAATTCTGTCCGCAGACATACAGGAGCTGATACGAGATATGTATTACACGCTTGAAACTAAGAAGTATGGTGTTGGTATAGCAGCCACACAAGTTGGTAAAAGTCTGGCTATCAGCGTTATAGACACCAAGCCGACACCAACAAGGCCAGAAATTGTAAGGCAAAAGCTAACTATCATCAATCCAGAGATTATTAAGACTTATGGCAAGAAAGTGGACGAGTGGGAGGCTTGCATCAGTGGCACTAAACTGTATGCTCAAGTCCCCCGCTACAAGAAACTTAGACTAAAGTGGCATGACGAGAAAGCCAAGATACACGAACAAGATTTTGATGGCTTTACTGCGCATGTCATTCAGCATGAAGTCGACCACTTAAACGGAATACTGTTTGTCGACAAGGTAGAAAACCCTGCGAGTTATATGACCTTCAACGAATACAAGAAGATGAGAGCTAGACTTAAGGCTTAATCACTTCAAAGATATTGCCAAAGTCACCGTGATCGGGCTTCATGTATTCTGCCAAGCGAACTTGGTGCGGTTTTAGGCGGAACATATAATAGTCACCGGCATATAGCTTGGAAATAGGTGGGCGAGAACTGTCACTCGTATTAACGCTTATATGTAGAATTTTGGTAAACAATTCCATGAATTGGCTAATATCTTCAATGACCTTTGCCGTTCCATCAACCTGAAGCGTCGTCTGCAACTTTGCATCAAACACGGCCAATGAGGCATGTGGGTTCTCGTGTAAGTTCTTGTACTTAGCGGTTTTCTCTTTTGTTACAAAATAAAAGTTAAGATCATCATCTGTTACAAAATAAACGGTAGCAGCGTGAGGTACAGCTTTGTCGTTGGCGGTAGCAAGAACACCAACAGTATGGTGTTGCAAAAACTCTTGGATTTTTTCTTGGCTCTCGTGGATAGTTATAGACATGGCCTCAGCATAACTGAGCTAAATTGGGAACACAATAGCCCACGTGGACAAATCACAGCCCGTAAGTGACTTATATCAAGGTTAACCACTGTGCCAATGCAATAAGATCTACTTATGCACTATAAGCATGCTAATCAAGAAAGGTATTGGGAATGGACTACAACTTATCAACAACATGGACAGTAGTACTCATTGTTGCAGCAGTTTGGGAGTTAGCATGGAAGGCCGTGGCCTTGTGGAAATCTGCTCATAATAATCAACGAAAATGGTTCGCTGGCATACTTATAATTAACAGTGTCGGCGTATTGCCAATTGTCTACTTGCTTCTACAAAAAAGACGCAGCGGACAGTAACCATCTAAGAGGACTACGGTGTTTTGGTAAGTTAGCTGGCGGGATGAGCTTTTATAACGCTGAAGGCTGCAGTGGCAATTTTGATTGCCCATATAGCAACGACAATCCATATAACACTAAACACCAGTCCACCGGCTTTTACCTTCCGTAATCGAATAAGAGTAAACAGTATCGCTAGTAGTGCTATAAAAATGCCAAAAGCAAGAAATGGGACACCGATAAGAGATGAGTAGATGTGCGCCGTACCTGAAGCAACCTTATCAGCAGCCTTCTCGGCCGTACCATTCAGGGGTTCTTTAGTACTATAATCAGCGTGGATTAAGCCATAGCCTATCCCTGACAAACCGAGTGACACAATGGATAGAATGGCCCCTGTCTTTGATGATCCCGTTGAGGGTTTTTTGGCTACAGTACTTTGATTTGGAGTAGTTGTTTGCATAGCTACAGCATTACAAAGTGCTGGGTATAAATCAAGTTTACATTAGTAACTTAAAAAGTACTGTCTGAATTTGGTTCCTAAGTTAGCACGACTATTGTCCTCTGGTTCATCTGGGTGAGCCAGGTATTCGAAATTGTTGTCTGGTGCGTTATTCATAATTATCTTCCTAGATTAGTAGAGTAGTGCTTGTTAAATTTTGGTACTTTGTGCTCTCTAGTGAGGTTATTTGTATTTGGCTCAAAAATTTCCTGGAAGTCGTCTGTGTAATATTGCACGTTGTTTTTGCTGCTGAACATTGTAAGCTCCTTTGTTTGATACACACTATTTTGCTCCGGCTACTCGTTCTACTAAATGATCTAGGGCAAAACAAATGTGTGATTTCGATCAATAGCGTGGTACTCTGCATAGAGCAACAATAGGGGTAAGTACTATGCAAAAAGAAGTATCTGATAAGGTGGAAGAATTTTTCTCCAAGTACAGACTGCGGAAATATGCTAAGGGTCAAGTCCTGATACTCAATGGTGACGAGGCGGAATACGTTTACCACTTAGAGACGGGAAGCGTTAAGCAATACGATGTTACGTATCGAGGTGATGAGATCATCCTAAATATCTTCAAGCCACCTGCTTTTTTCCCTATGTCGCTCGTAATCAATAAAATGACGAGCCCTTATATATATGAAACAGACTCCGAAGTTGAGCTACGACAGGCGCCAGCAGGTGACGTTGTGGCGTTTCTACATGCCAACCCTGATGTGGTATACAACTTGCTGAGTCGTGTATACCGTGGGACCGATGGATTACTTGGCCGCATGACATACCTTATGGCAAGTAGCGCAAAGAGTCGTTTGATATATGAACTCATCATAGAAGCTCGGAGGTTTGGAAAACCCGAGGAAGACGGCAGTTGTATGCTGTCAGTTAGTGAGAAGGACCTCGGAGCCAGAGCTGGATTGAGCCGTGAAACCGTTAGTAGAGAAATCGCGAAACTTAAATCGGGAAATCTCGTAAAGTTGCAGGGGAAAAATATTCAAATTACAGATATGCCTGCATTAGAGAAAAAGCTCGGCCAAGAAGTCTAGCCAATAATTGACTGTGAGCACTATCACATATCCGTTTTGACGCGCATCAACACATGTTCTAGATACTAGTGATTAAATAGGGGTAGAAGGAGCACGTATGTATGCACTACCTAAATCAAACTATTTAAAGCGAAGTTTACTCGTAAACGCCCGGGGTCAGGTGTACGACGTAAACCCTACCCTGCTTACCCATAGCCAACGGATCAAGAATGATCTCCACCGGCTTGGGGTTAGCCCATACGCAATGTGGCGATCCGAGAGCAGATTCCTACCTCACATTATTCGTCCTGACGAACAGTTAGGAGGAATCGTGTACGGACACTGTAAAGAAGGCTTTGCTATGCTGATCGCTACTGATCGGAGAGTTGTGTTCTTAGACAAAAAGCCATTATTCATAAATCAAGACGAGTTCAATTACTTTGCAATCACCGGTGTCACATTTAGCCAAGCAGGACCAGGCTGCAAAGTAACACTCCATACACGTATCAAGGACTACGAACTACAGACATTTAACGAAGTTTGTGCGAGAAACTTTGTACAATACATAGAGTCTCAGTGTCTGGATTATCAAGGAGAGACTATCCCGACCAGGCAAACTGCAGTGCGTACCTGACATCAGTAACAATAAATAAGGAAGTATGTATGAAAATCCGACAAATAAGTAAGTTGCTGGATCTATCCGGTAGTTCAGCCATTGTTACAGGTGGTGCCAAAGGTATAGGTTACGGTATCAGCTACCGTTTGGCTGAGGCAGGTGCATCCGTTATTATCGCTGATATTGATATTACAACCGCAGACAAAACGGCTAAGGAGTTCCAGTCAAATGGCTGGATAGCGGAGGCTCTGGAAGTTGATGTATCTAATGAGCAAAGCATCAAAACCATGATTGAAACATGCCAGCAAAAGTTTGGATCAGTTGATATTTTGGTTAACAATGCAGGTATCTATCCACCCTCACCAATTAGTGCGATGAGTGGAGAGCAGTTTGAGCGTGTCATCAATGTCAATCTACGCAGTGTGTTCCTGGCAACGAAATATGCCGCAGAAGTTATGAAGAAACAGATTGGCGGAAAAATTATTAATATCACCTCCATTGACGCGTTACATCCGTCTATGGTGGGGCTGGCACATTATGATGCTTCAAAGCATGGACTCTGGGGTTTTACTAAGAACTCTGCCCTAGAGCTAGCTGAACACCACATCTGGGTAAACGCCGTGGCGCCTGGAGGCGTTACAACGCCCGGGGTTGCTGCCATGAGCGCGGGCGCATCGGCCGAACAAATGGAGGCTGCACAGGCAACATTTAAAGCAAAAATTCCGATGCACCGTATGGGCGAACCTGATGAGATTGGTAAAGCGGTCTTGTTCTTAGCCTCTGATATGGCTTCTTATATGACCGGCGCCCAGATTGTAGTAGACGGCGGCGCCTTACTTAACTAAACGGTAAAACGCCCCTTTTCAGGAGTTTTGATAGACGGATAAGTTCTTCAATGAGATCGTCTGCTCGTTCCATAATTTTTGGGTTCATGAGTACCAGTTTCCCGTCTTTTTCAACGTAGTCCTCGTCGGTAGTCCCTATTTGGCCCTGTGTTGAGTAGCCACCTAACGAGCGTACGATCGGACGGAGATTATCGCATGGTATAACGCAGCTTCTGGCATTACTACTATGACTAACCATACCCACTGGCTTGTGGTGAAAAGCTTGTGGCGGAAGATTATCAAGCGCATTCTTTAGTACACCTGAATATGACCCATGGTACAATGGCGAGCCTAGAATAAAGCCATCAACACCTTCAATGGCTTGGTTGAATTGTTTCACGGCACTGCTTGGGTTCCTAGCGGTTTGGTTGTGGTATTCAGGGATAGCAATTGGCAACGGGTTATCTCCCATATCCCACCAGACGGTTTCAACACCCCGTGCAGATAACAGCTGGTCAAGATACTTCAACATAGTACGAGTACATGATTTCTCACCTACACTACCACTGAGTATTAACACCTTCATCCTTTAATGGTAGCATGCATTGATTAACTCAAATCAAACTATGTAGAATTTTCTAACACTACTCTGCTATTGTTAATCCATGGATGAACTTGCAGACGTTATTGGTAACTACATACATTTTTTGGACGATATTTTAAGCCGAGTTGAAGCACAAGGCTTCGATACGGGTGACTTCAGCCAGATAGACCACATGTGCTACCGTACAACCTCCATGGAGAATTACCTCCAGAAGAAAGACGAGCTAGCTTCTGTGGCAACATTATTGGGTGAAACTACAGTTAACCATCGGCCAATATCCACATTCCGTTTACATAAGCCTGTCATTCATGGTCAATGGCGAATAGATGCCATAGAACTACCCGCTCCAAAAGCTGGTAAAGATCTGCCGGAAGGGTTAGAGCACATTGAGTTTGTGCTATTTGACGACATCCCAACGTTTCTAAACAAATACGAAGGTAAGCCGTTCCAGTTGCAAGCTGCCGACCGTGGGATAAACCCTGAAGTTGGACTCAAACTAAACGAATATACAGTAAAGTTCCATTTACTGAACCTGCCGACCGTCGTGTACCTAGAGCATAAACTCGGCGTAACAGAAGTAAGCGATGAGCAAAAAAGCGTACTGTAAGTAATGCGTAAAAACTTACTCTCAGAAGGATACCTAGTTGGCGTCGCGCCGGGAGAATAGTACTGCGCTGACCGCAAGACCCACTATAACGTATGCCATAACAACAATAATATTATGTTGCAAACTAGCAGCATTCGTTACTGTGCCTGCAGGCGTGATAAGTTGTAAGCTCATGAAAGGCATATAGTGAACTGTGCTTTTAAAAATATTGGCCAGAATATTCTCGCCAATAAGAGGAATCATAAGGTAGGTAACTATAGCTCCTACTTGGCTTCTAATAATTGCAACGAGAATGAACGCAAACATTGCGTAGCCCCAGCCGACGAACATACAGTGCCACAGCACTTGCCAGACATCAAAGACCTGTGGACCGAGTGTGTTCCCGGCCAAATGTATACCAATAATTGAGCAAAGTGGGGAGAAGAATGCGAATAATATGCTTGTGACTAGGGCGAACATAGATACTACTAGGACTTTTGCGAGTAGGCTCTTGAGTCGGCTGTTGCTCGATGTAAGTGTGTACATAATGCTGTTGTAGCGATATTCATGTCCAAAGAGCAGCAACCCTGCAAGTGCAGAGATAAGCCCAACAAAAGTAATCGCAGAATATGATTCACGTGTTAGCCAATTTGGATCGTGCAAGCCTTCGACTGCCGCCCTATATCCGTCGCCATAGCCAGCAAACAGTACAATAATTGCTAGGCAGATAAGAAATATAAAGTAGGTTGAGCGTACTGTCAGCAACTTACGAAACTCTGACTTTAAGGTATTTATCATTTAGTTGCCTTATTCTTTCCTACATATTCACCAGCATTTGCTGTTAGTTCCAAGAAGACATCCTCTAATGAATCACGCTGCGGTGACAGTTCATAGATTGGCACATTATGCTCAAAGGATAGTTTACCGATTTCGTCGCTAGTGAGGCCCGTGACGTTTAATCCCCCTGCCTTTTTACGGGTGGTGACTTTGGCTGCTTTTAATAACTTCTCTAGTTGAGATATCTTAGGTGAACGAACATTGACGCTTGCATTCGCATTGTCCGCTAGTAACTTCGAAATAGACGTGTCAGCTATCAATTTACCCCGACCAATAACAACGACGTTATCCGCCATTTGTGACATCTCACTAAGCAAGTGAGAGGACACAAATACTGCATTGCCTTCGTCGGCATATTTCTTGAGGAAATCACGTAACCATGCGATCCCTTCTGGATCTAGACCGTTGGCAGGCTCATCAAGTAGCAAGTATTTCGGCTGTCCGAGTATGGCTGCAGCAATACCGAGACGCTGACTCATTCCGAGCGAGAATTTACCGGGGCCTTTCTTCTCTACGTCTTCTAGGCCAACGATGTTCAGTACTTCATTAACGCGACTCATGGGGATACCACCAGCGGCAGCGAGGATACTTAGGTGTTGTCTGGCCGAGCGAGTCGGGTGGAAGGATTTAGCTTCAAGTAATATACCCACGACTTTAGATGGCTGACTATACGCATGGAGAGGCTTACCATCAAAAGTCGTATGACCATCACCAGCATCCAGCCCAAGCATCAAGCGCATAGTCGTAGATTTACCGGCGCCGTTAGGGCCAAGAAAGCCAGTAACCTTGCCCGTTTCTACAGTAAAAGAGATGTCATCGACTGCAAGTTTCTTGCGGTATTTCTTAGTCAGATTCTGGGCTTGGATCATTCACCCCAGTATACCGTACCGTATGGTGCTGTGCTAGTTATTGCTTCTGTAGCCAGCGATACAAATGAGCTGTAGCAACAGTGGTCCAAACGCTGCTAAAAGCAATTGCCCCGGCGCCAATATATGGTATTGAACCGATGATAGCCATGAGGACAGAAACCAGCACCATAACACCGATAACACCCCAAACAATACGTTTGTGGTCCTGTGTAAGGCGCTTGCTTTCCTTGAGAGCCTTGACTGGGGTCATACCCTTCTCTGCCACAGGGAAAACGACAACCGCAAACCACGCTGCCGTCCAAATAACCGGCACAATGAGAGCAAGTGCTGACAATAGAATGGCGATACTTGCGAGTAGCGATGTTGCAAGCAGCATGACTAATTTTCTAAAGTCGATCTGCATGAACTCTGACACACTCAACTTCTTTTTATCAGCAGCAGCCAGAGCATAGGTAGTTACTGGCAGAACAAACAGTATAAACAGCGCATCTGCATAGGATACGTAGCCCTTCTCCCCATAACTTGACTTGCCCTGAATGGACAAGCTAATGATTGATAGAACAGTGTACACCCCAACAAACAGCAATACGGGACGCAAATTAGCCGTTATTTGTTTAAACGATGTGTCAAAGACCGCGAATGCGCCGGGCCATTCTTTAGATGCTGCTTTGCCTGCCATGATATCTCCTTAGTTTAGTAGCATAATACGCCACCACAGTGCAGTTACAAAGAGGTATTAGGCAGTTGCGAGGATATCAAGCAATTTATCGGAACTGTCAGCAGCCATTAGGTGCTCACGGAGCTCTTTGGCGCCATCGAAGCCGTTAATGTAGATTTTGCAGAACTTATTCAGTACATGGATGGGGCGTTCGTTATTTTGCCACGTTGTCGCAAAAAGCGTCACATGCTTACGATACATTTCAATTCGCTCTTCCCTAGTTAACAGTTCCCATTGCGACTCTTTTGCAAAAATAAACGGATCGTGGAAAATACCACGGCCAACCATAATGCCATCAAGACCGTACTGCTCCGCCAGCTCAAGTCCTTGTGCACGTGACTCTACGTCACCGTTACCAACGATCAATGTGTCGGGTGCTAGTTTGTCGCGGAGCTCGCGGACCTTACCAATTTCATCCCAGTGTGCGGGGACCTTACTCATTTCCTTTTTAGTACGACCATGTACTGTCAGCATATCGAGATTGTGATCGAGTAAGAATTCAGCCCACGTATGGTCGATTTCGCTCCAGCCAAGTCGTGTTTTAACGCTCACGGGGAGTTTCCCTGCTGCGCCTTCCTGAGTAGCCTTGATAATCTCACTAGCGAGTGGCCTGTTCTGCATAAGTGCGCTACAAGTACCGTTTTTGACCTCTGATTTAGCCGGACAACCCATATTGAGATCAATCCCGACGAAGTTCACGCCTTCTGGCAGGCCAAGTTCACGGGCAAAAGTACCGTCGACGATCTGCTCGGCTGTTTTCCGGAAGTTCTCTGGGTTACTGCCCCATATCTGGGCAACTAATAAAGTCTCTGATGGAACAAACTGCAGTTTCTTGAGCAATTTAGTCCGTCCGGGACTCTGTAGCCCGTCAACATTTACGAATTCTGTGAAATACAAATCAGGTGCAGCGGTTTGCTGCACTATTTGACGGAACACCGTGTCCGTAACATCGTCCATCGGCGCCAATACAAAAAATGGCTTTGGTAATTCTCTAAAATTCATCTTGGATTATTATACGTTACTTTATGGGGTGTTTCTCTTCCCATGCACGAATCATTGCCATTTGTTCCGTAACTGGCAAGTCAATGATTCTACTCAAAAAGCCCGTATAGGATGCCCTGCGGGCTATATCTCTTACTTCAGCTTTAGCCCGTAACCCTTTCTCACTCAGGGGAGCCGCTGGTTCTTGGTTCTGTGCCTCATCTTTCATGATCTGAAGGCTAATGTCAGTTCCTGAAGGAGTTCCCCGTTCAATTCGACTAGAAGCAACTCTCCGGCGTCTATGAGCAGGAACAGTATGACCAGCCTTCACTCCCGCGGCAATAGTATCGTTATCTAGGCTTGATTTCCCTGTAGAGAGTCCAGAGATAATATCAGCTTCTGTTTGATCTATGACACCTTGGTCGAGCATTACCTCTAGACGCCGCTCTTCGTGCGGGTCTAGTTGTGGTGCTTCTGATGTCATGTTTTCTGGCATAACACATATACTATACCACGCTTATGCTAATTTAGCAATACCTATTCCCAACGGAAGACACGGAAGGCTATGGCGTAGATAACGATCATCCAAACAGCCATAAAACCAAGCTGTGCACCAATATCAATCAGATGCTTGCCCTCGGTAGTGAGCAAACGTATGCCATCAATCACAGGCGTCAGTGGCAAGAAGGCAGATACATGCTGCAGCCACTCTGGCATCAAAAAGCGTGGGAAGAAGGTTCCAGACAAGAACATCATTGGGAAGACAATTAGGTTAGCCAGTGGTGCAGCCTGTCGTTCATTGCTCGCCCAACCACCAATTGAAAGTCCAATGCCTAAGATCATGAAGATACCCAGCACTATGAAGGCAATTATCTCTAAATAATTCCCTGTCACATGAAGGTCAAAAGCGGCTATGGCTACCAAAAACATTATCGCCAATGAGAACACACCGATAATTGCCTGCGCCAACATGGTAGACAAGAAATACTGCCAAACCCGGATTGGCGTAGTGTGTAAACGACGCAAAATACCTTGTTTTTTGAGTTCCGGGAAGACGTTGATTGGGCCAAAAATACCCAAACCAATAATCGAGAAGCCTAAAAGCCCAGAGAATGTGTAGTCAAAGTTGCTGAGGCTATTCTCGTTCAGAGATTTGCCCTGAACAGTTAATGGTACTTCGGTACTGACGTACTTACTGTTGATGCCCTTGAACGTACCATCGAGCACAGTAGTCAGGGTCTGGCCGGCAGATTCGTTGTTCTTGGTATAGAAAACTTCTGCAGCACCAGTAGGCTTGCTATCCTTTACGTCACCAAAGCCGGCTGGCAATACAATCGCACCGTCTAGTTGGTTGCGGCCTAATTTTTCCTTGGCTTGTTCAAAGGTAGTTACATCTTTGGCTACTTTGAATGTCTTGCTGTCTTTGAACTGGGTTGTAAGTTCACCCGCAAACTGGCTTTGAGACTGGTTGATAACGGCAACGTTGAATGATAGGTCGTTACTGCCTTTGTTGAAGTTACCAAAGACAAATAGGAAGATTAGGGGGAATAACACACCAAAAAAGATAGCTAAGCGATCACGGAAAAAGCGCCGAGTGGTAAGCTTGACGAATACGCGGACAGTGTAGAGTTGCTGTTTGAGAGTAAGTGAAGATTTGCTCATGACCATGACCTTTCAGATTTTAGTGCAGATTGTTCAAGAATTGAGCATCGAAGCGCAGCGTACTTAGGTACGTGAGCATCGAAGCACAAATTATTGGGCGATATGTGCAAAATGTGAGATGTCATTTAGTCCTTTAGTGCCTTTCCGGTGAGGTCAATAAAGACATCCTCCAGATTTGCTTGTTCAACATGTTGCTCTTTCTTGAACCCTCGGGCTAGAAGGTCCTTTATGAGCTTCTTGGGGGTCTCTAGCGCGACGATCTTGCCACGATCCATCACAGCAATACGGTCGCAGAGCATCTCGGCCTCATCCATGTAGTGTGTGGTTAGAATGACTGTAACCCCCTTCTTCTGGATGTCACGAATGAGATCCCAGAGGTTACGACGAGCCTGAGGATCAAGACCAGTAGTTGGCTCATCCAGGAAGAAAACCTTAGGGTTGTGGACTAATGCCGTTGCGATGCTTAAACGCTGACGCTGGCCCCCAGAGAGGTTTTCTGGGTAGGCGTCTGCTTTCTCGCCTAGATTAACGTCGTCCAGGAATGCTTTCGGATTTACTCGTTCACCGTAGGTTGCAGAGAACATTTCGATGATTTCTGTCAGTTTTTGCTTATCCTGAAAGGCTGGTGACTGCGGCTGGACACCAATGATACGACGAATCGCCCATGGGTCTTCGTGGACATTAATACCATCAATTATTGCGGTACCACCGTCGATTGGTCGCATACCCTCGATCATTTCAAGTGTAGTCGTCTTGCCTGCGCCATTAGGGCCCAGAATTCCAAATACCTCACCTTTTTTGACCTCGAATGATATACCATCAACAACATTGCGGTCGCCATATGTTTTTACTAAATTGTGTACTTTGAGAATTGTTTCTGCCATCTATCCACGGTACCAGGCAACAGAGTGAATTACAACCAGCGACTGGTTGCTTTGTGCCGATGATACGTGATGTATGCCATTGCTGCCGTGAGCGTAATACCGTAAAAGAACCAAACGAATCGATACCATCCAGGCAATAGTGAACAACCCAGCTGATACGCATGCACAAGAATCAGGTACATAGCTACATCACTTGCCCGTTCAACCCAATGCCACCAGGTTTTGTCGCGATAAAATCGGTGCAGCTCAAAGGCCAAGAAGGCTAACCAAGCGACTTCCGCAATAATCACATACAACCTGAAGTCAGGTGCCACATAGTTAACTGGTAGTCCTACTCCATCGCGCCAGAGCTGCCACGTAAGTAACCCGGGATGGAATAATATTGCTACTAGTACAATAGCCGCGGTTACCGTGAAGTAGTGCGTGACGTGCTTACGGTCAATACCGTAGTACAGTCGCCCAGCACCTACAATGTAGTGACACCACATAAGACTAAATGCTACTAGTCCAAAGACGGGGAAAATATCATAGATCGCCATCCTATCAAAGGGTACCACTAAGCACTGCACCCAAGTCACAACGGCAAGTGTTACGGTGAGGGTACTCAGGCCCCAGGCGGCAGGCAGAAAATACTTTTTCATTGCCCTCATGATACACCCTTCTCCGGACAGCAAAACACCCCGGCTATAAAACCGGGGTGTACTCGCAAATTTGTTCCGAAGAACTACTAGCCGCGCTTAACAGTCAAGAAACCGTTACGTGGGTTTTCGTTTACAACGAAGCCTGCAGGAAGGTCAGTTGCCTCTGGGCGGTCGTCCTTGCTGAAGTAGTAAATCCTCTGCTCTTTGCCACCGCGCAATACGACGAGCTTTGAGTTAAGGTGATATGTTACGCCTTTTGAGTTCTGGTGTGTGTATCCAGCCATTATAAGGTCTCCCTCTCTTACATTAACTAATGGTACTCCTAACATACTCTTGGGTGTTTTAGCTTGTCAACAGGTTTACGCACAAATAACTTCTTAGGATACAAAATGACCCCTGTTAAATTCCAAAGTAAAAAATGTTTTTATAAACAACGTTCGAAGGGGCAAAACAGGTCTTGACGGATTCTTCCACAGTTAAAATCTCAACAGTGGTTGCGTAACACACCGCTTATGCATTACACTACCGTTACATAACGAAAGGTGGATTTTACATGGAATGGATGAATCGTGGCCAAGGCCAAGGTCAACCAGCAGGACAGCCACAAGGAGCTAGTCCAGCGCCCGCAGGTCATACTGCAAAAAGAAGTCAAGGTGTAGCTGCATTACGCGGTTTGCGCTTTGCACAAGTAGCCTTACTATTTTTGGTTACTATCTTAGTTGTTGCAACGGTGAGTTACATTGCTGTCGGCGGCCCTAAGAAAGCAGAATCAAGCTTTGTAGACAGTAAGAAGCTGCAGGCAGTCTTCCTCAACGGTGGACAGGTATACTTCGGTAACATTACCGACCTTAACGGTAAGTTCCTCAGTATGAACAACATCTACTACTTGCGCGTTAACCAGCAGGTACAACCAAACCAGAGCAATAGCTCTACTAATGCTAACGACATTTCACTCGTGAAGCTTGGTTGTGAATTGCACGGTCCTCAGGACAGCATGGTTATCAACCGTGAGCAGATCATCTTCTGGGAAAACCTAAAGGATGACGGTCAAGTTGCTAAGGCAGTTGCTGAGTACAAGAAGGCTAACCCAGGTGATCAGAAATGTGACACCACAAGTCAGTCTACTGGTACAAACAACACTGATACTAGTACTACAAACAACTCAACCACGACAAATAACAATACTTCTACCACCAAGAAGCCATAACACACACATCGTGAGTTCAGAAAAACCCCGCATCAGCGGGGTTTTTCGTTTAGTAAAGATCGCTTTTATGCACCACACCAGACAGTGGGTTGCGAGCTCCGCTCGTAAGTAGGATGGTTGGTGTGGTGTGCCTGTTTAAGATAAACGGTGTTTAAGCCACTGCACAAAGGCCGTTCGGACAATGAGCGCAAGTGTCAGCACGGCGGTTAACAGCACACTCCAGCCAGCTAGATCTGGTGACCAAACTGGGGGCACAAAATCAAACTTATACAGTGAGTCAGGAATTGCTGCCTGAGTTGGCGCTGCGCCATGCGTCAAAATATAGTTCTGTATACAGTCAATTCGATACAATGACCTGCCTGTTGGCATTTGTGCTTCACAATAAGCCTGAGCCTCGGTAGCGAGACCAGTGTTTGACGCTGTTTTCTGGGTTGCTACAAGCCTGTCGTAGCGATATTTGAGCTGTACGGGAGGATAGGCGCCACCTGGAGAGGCGAGCCCTGTGTTCATGTGGCTATACACATAGCCTCGTAGGTTCCGGAGCGCACCTTCTACATCCCCATTGTCTTTATCAGTTTGCAGGACAGTATCCCGCAGTTGGATGGCACGTGTATTGTTGTGGCGCAGTGCTAATACGGATATGGAGAACGACACAACTATAGCAATCACAAAGTACCATGCTTTTACTTTACGAAGTTGGACCAGGACATGATGGAGATGACGTTTGTTCATGCTTATGCCTTCTGCTTGGTATTATATACTGCAAACCGTTCAGTGGTGATGCCAAGCGAGGCCACACCGGCAATAGCAAATGACACGATTAAAACTACTTTTAGATCTAAGGTAGTGGCTAGGATTGCCAAAAAGAACCAAACGGTTGCCTTAGTAATACTATTGGTTGCTTCCATACTCGAAACATAGACAATCCGAAGACCCGGTAAGTCGTCTGCGGCCGAGTAGAAACCCTTCAGCCATGGCATACGGTACCCCGCCGTTACCGCCTCATTAACACTGTTAACCGTAAAAACTCCCCAAATATTTGGAACAAACGGCCTAACGACATACGTCAGCATATTTGCTATGGCGCTCATCCGTAGCAACCGCCGCGCATAGCCGGTATCGGCAATATGCCCAATTAAACGTGCTGAGACGATCGATACCAGTACTGCAACAGCACTCAAGCTTCCAAGTTGTGCGTAAACTGTTCCGGACAGAACGAATACTGCCACATAAAACGACCATGTATTGATGCAAAGTGTATTTTCAACCCCTAAACAAGCATTGGAAAACAGATCCCGTTTAAGCCTTTCTACGGGTAGATCTTTGTAGCGAAGCTTTTGCCTCGTCTTGGTTGGCTCAGCTGATTGGAATAGGGGTATAAGGCTCATGAATAGCAAAATGGTCGCTACCAAAAAGATATAACGCGGACCCAACACAGAACCAACCACGCCTCCAACAAAAGGACCAATCAGAAAACCAATTTTCTCAAAGGTCTGCATATGGCCCAGTTCCCTACCGGCCTTAGTAGTGTGTTTTATCTTGGAAAATTCAACATGGTAAGCGATAAAGAAAAAGCTAGCCGAAACTCCCCACGGTAGGCCTAAGAGCGCAATATTCCAATGGTGAGATGGTACCGATAACAGCAGCCCTGCACTCACAATTTGTAGCGCACAACTTATAATCATGGCGTGCTTAGGGCCATAACGAGCAACAAAGAAAGCCGAACCAATATCACTGAACGTCCGTGCAACAAAGAAGAACCCATACATGGCCAAGATTGCTGCAGGTGAATAATGCTGTTGGTACAAATAGAACGGCACAAAAACCATAAACACACTTAACGCTGTGCTGCGGAGCATATTACTTATGTATAGTTCGCTTAGTTCGTCAAAGCCAACATCACGCCAAAAGTGAGTTCGTCTGAGTAGTTTTTCTATATTTTTTTTCAGCATAGTGTTTATCTTTAATCTTTCCCCAAGTGTACCACTGTTAGGGCTTCGTTGCCTAGTGTCATATACTGGTGTCATGCATATTTACTTTTCAGGTATCGGCGGAGCCGGCATTGGCCCGCTCGCACTCGTTGCTAAACAGGCTGGTTATGAAGTTTCCGGATCCGATAAACAGGATTCAAGCTATATTAGTTACCTCAGGGACCACGGTATTACTGACGTCCATATTGGTCAGGATTACGATGCAATCGCCGCCATTCATGACAAAAAATCTATTGATTGGTTCGTCTACACCTCTGCACTGCCCATGGAGGACCCTAATGCCCCTGAATTACGATTCTGCCATGATCAAAGCATAAAAACGAGTAAACGAGATGAGCTACTCAACCAGATCCTCACAGACAAACAGCTCAAAATGATTGCCATTGCTGGTACGCATGGCAAGACCACCACCACTGCGATCATGGTGTGGACTATGCAACAACTGGGCGTCCCAATTAGTTATCTTTTGCCTGCTAAGACCAGTTTTGCAGACATGGGTGCTTATACAGAAGATTCAGAATATTTTGTGTACGAGGCGGATGAATACGACAGAAACTTCTTGGCCTACGAGCCACATATGAGCATTATTACTGGGGTTGATTGGGATCACCCAGATATCTACCCAACTCGTGATGATTACAATGCGGCGTTTAGAGAGTTCTTAGAACAAAGTCAGCGATCAATATTATGGCAAAGTGATATTGACCGTTTAGAGATAAACGCTCAGGATGCTGCTCTAGTGCTTGATGAAGCTGACCCACTAATCAACAAGCTAATAACCCTCCCAGGTCTCGTAAACCGCCAAAACGCCTGGGAAGTGGCTCAGACAGTGAGTCTGCTACTGGATAAACCCATCAATGAAGTACTGTCTATCACAAATGAGTTCCCTGGCGTGGCGCGCCGTTTTGAACAAATTATACCTGGCATATACAGCGATTATGCCCACACACCTGCTAAGATTCGTGGAGCACTGCAACTTGGCAATGAGATTGCTGGAGATAACCTAGTCGTTGTATACGAGGGACTGCACAATACCAGACAGCACTTCATCAAGGATGAGCTTGTACATTTATTTGACGGGGCAAAACAGCTCTATATTGTTCCGAGTTACTTAGCACGCGAGGACGAGTCACTTAAGCTTTGGAGCCCCGAAGATCTTAAGAGCATTATGAGTCCAGAAACCCAGGAAGTGACGACCGCATCCCAATTAAATAGTGATCTACAGCAAGCCATTGAGCAACATGTGGCTGCTGGCGACACCGTCCTCTGCCTAACTGCAGGTGGCGGCAATAGCCTCGATGAATGGCTCCGCGCTACCTTTGCGCAATAATTCACAAGTCGACAGCTAACAGATAGTGCTTGTATTTAATAAATATAAGCGGCGTTGCTCATAATTTAGGAGTAAACTCCTAATTCTTCCGCTACTTGCTTATGGTATATTTAAAGTAATGAAACTACTCCGAGTGGGGAGCTTAAAACCCGTATTCAAGCCAAAAAAGTACACGACATTTGTCGCACTACTTATCATTGTTGCGGGGGTGGCCAGTGCCCTTTTTGCAGCCGTAACCAGTCACTTGCAGCAACGAGAATACCTTGTGGGTCGCGCTCAGACTATTTCTGACACGCTGCCAATAAATGATATCTACAAGCTAAAAGGCAACCAGACGGATCTTTCCCGTCCCGAATATGCCAAAGTCAAACAGGCGTTGCAGCAGGTGAGTAATAGTAACACCGACATATCCCGTATCCACTTATTCATTATTAGAGACAGTAAGGTTGAGGTTGCAGCAGATTCTAAGACTCCAGATAGCCCTGGGTATGTGTCACCAGGAGTAACTTTTAGCGATGCCAGCGAGGCGCTCCGGACCGCATTCAAGACTGATACGCCGCATTATGACAACTTAGTATCTGACTATGCAGGACGCTGGATCGCGGCTTATACGCCTGTGTACGACGTTCAGAGCAACAAGACAGTGGCAGTGGTTGGAGTGTTCAAGGATGCACGCACATATTACCTAGAGATACTCCTATATGCCCTAGTACCGTTACTACTTGCCGCGATTCCCTTGGCAGGCATATTACGTGATATTAAAATTCAGGCAAAAGAGCACGAAATTATGCAGCTTAAGAATCAGTTTGTATCTATTGCCTCACACGAACTGCGTTCCCCACTTGCCGGTATGCTCTGGGGTATACACACGCTCGGACAAGAAGCCGACAAGAAACTATCACCCAAACAACATGACCTGTTAAATGACATGTATCGCAGTACTGAATCTTCACTGACCACTGTGAATGAGATTCTTGATCTGTCTATTTTTGAACGTGGGCAAGAACACAATTTACAGCACGACTTACTAGATCTACACAGCGTCATGAAACAGGTTGTTGCCACCCTCAAACTCGGAGCCCAAGAGAAACACATAACAATCCACTTTGGACATGATTGGCCCAAGCAGGCTTTCGCAACCGGAGACCTAGGTGCGGTAAAGCGAGCCATGATGAACATCGTGTCAAACGCCATTAAGTACAGCCCAGAAAAGACGACCATAGCGGTTAACTATCGCAATGCGAATGGCGAGCACATTGTAAGTGTTAAGGATGAAGGTATTGGTATCCCCAGTGGTGAGCAAGAAAAGGTTCTAGAAGGATATTACAGGGCAAGTAATGCTTCCGTTATACAAGCCCACGGTACGGGCCTGGGGCTTTGGGTTTCTAAGAAAATCGTAGAGGAAAATGGTGGCCGTTTATGGCTTAACTCCAAAGTTGGACATGGTACGACTATCTATATCGCGATGTCTGTTTCGAACCCTACTGGCCCGCTGCTTCAAGGATCTGCTGCGTCAAAGCAGTCGGGTCAAGATTCTTAGCAAGATACACTGTTACACCAGCCTGAAGCGCGTGGTTGACTGAGTCATTGGTCTCGTCATTAGTAAGCATCACGATAGGTACATGCTTGCCCCAATCGTCTGCACGGATGGCGTCAACCATCTCGAGACCCGTCATATTTGGCATGCGTACGTCAGACACTACAAGGTCGGGGTGTTGCTCTAGAGCAACGCTCAGACCTTCTTTGCCATCAACTGCCTCGATTACGGTTTGGCCAGCGTTTTTAAGGAGAGCTGTTAAGCCCTCACGAATTAGTTTGTCGTCATCAACGACTAGAATAGTTTTGCTCATAGCCTTAATGATACGGGGTGATCCTCTAGCGAGCAAGATTATCCTGGAATAATCTCGCCTTTTTCGGTCACTGTAACCGCGCCTTGCCTCAAAACCTCGACTGCATCGTCTACTACCCGAATAACAGTTGAAGGCTTATGGCCAGATAAATCACCTCCGTCAACATAAAAATCTACCTCACTACCAAAATATGCCTCTGCAGCTACAAGATTAACTGCCGGCTCCTGCCCTGTGTGATTGGCGCTACTCGTTAAGAGCGGTCCTGTTTTTTCAAGTAGCTTCAGGAGATCAGGATGGTCCGGAATTCTACAAGCGAGTGATTGTTTGCCAAGATGGAGCTCCTCATGTTGTATACCAAGAGGTATGACGACACTGATTGGGTTTGGCCAGAATTGCTCCACAGCAGTCATATAGCGACGTGGGATTCCCAACTCAACGAATTGGCCTATGTTAGCAGCGATTACCGTACCTGGCTTGTGGTGACGATGTTTAATATTGTACAAGCGAGCAACAGCTATTGGGTCACTTGCGCTAGCAACCACGCCATATATTGTGTCTGTGGGTAACACACCGACTTTCCCATCATTTAGATATGATGCAATAGTATCGATGCTTAACATGTTAAGTATTACTGACACTTTTATTAGTTTCCTCTTATGGTTTATACTATAGCTATATGATACAAACACCTGTGGACGGCTTAGCCGAAAAAGTAAGCGGTCTCCTTCACCTTGCTGGCGATTGGCTCTATGATCATGGTATAGACATTCTCATTATACTTATTGGGGCATGGATTCTGCGTCATTTTAGTGCCAAAGTAATAAACAATCTACTCCGTCACACGCTTCGCTCTGATATGTTCCCTACTAAGGGTGCTCGTGAAAAGCGGCTCAAAACATTGAGCAGTATGACCAACGCCATTGTGCAGATAGGTATATCTGGAGTAGCGATCATTTTGATTATCGGGATCATAAACCCTAACTCTGCGAACGCATTATTCGCCAGCGCTGGTCTTATAACTGTTGCACTTGGATTTGGTGCAAAAGACCTTATTAACGACTTTATTACAGGAATCTTTATCATTAGTGAAGGTCAGTACCGTGTTGGTGACTCTGTAGAGATTGCTGGTGTTAGTGGCGTTGTAGAAGCAGTAACCGTACGTACTACTGTACTCCGCGATCTTGATGGCAATGTCCATTATGTGCCAAATGGTGACATCGTAGTGGCGACTAACAAGACCCAAGGCTACAGCTTAATCAACGAGAATATCGCTTTTGCGCCCGATACAGATATTGAACGCCTCACCCACATCATCAACCACGTCGGTGAAGAACTAGCCGCCGACCCAGATTATAAGAACAAGATCAAAGAAGCACCACGTGTGGCGCAAGTAGTCGGTTATGGGCCAACAGGAGTAATCCTAAAAGTCACAAGCAAGGTTGGAGAGAGTGATAAGTTCGCCATTAAGAGCAATATGTACCGCGAGCTACACAAGGCCTTTGCCAAGAACGACATCAAAGTTGCCTTGCAACCCGCTCCAGCGCCAGCCCCTTCTAAAAAATAGCTACAAGCTAAGTGAAGTATCGCTTAGACTGTTACTGTCAAAATCAGTAGCGTCTGGGGCACCGTTGAGGCTCTCGTCAACTGCTTTGGTCGTATCGTCAACATCTTTTGTTGTAGCAGTAGCTTGGGTAGTACTTGTAGTTGGCTTGTTGGCAGTCTTTGTTTTGTCCTGTTGTTTACTATAGGCAAGCACTGCAACAACCGCGAGTGCCACTGCAACAACTAAAGCAATGGCGATAGCGGCTACAGGAGCCCTGTGACTAGGTGCTTTGGCTGAAGGAGTCGCAATAAGTACGGCTGGTTCTGTTGGTTCAACGGTCGCTGGGTCAGGAGCATCAGCGTCTGGTGGCGCCACTGAAACCTCTGGCTCGGCTGAGTCCGAAGGAGTCGGGTCAACACTAGCGGATACTGGAGGCGCAGTCAGTGGTTCTGTTGGTGCAGTTGTCTCAACATCTGGTGCGGGTGTAGTAAGCGGAGCTGTTGGTTGGGAAGCCTGTGGTGGCTGAATATCCATTACTGGTGCAGTTGGCTTTGGTTCTTGGTTATTGTCCATATTAGTTGCTCCCCGTTGTCGCATTAGTTTCAGCAAGGCTGGCGCGAATCTTCTTGAGCGTAGGCTTAATTGTATCGTTCACGTATGTCTTAATCGCTATCCCATCATCGTGCACTTTCTTGAGCCCACTACGTGCGTCTTCAAGTGAAGCCTTAAAGCCTGTGGGGTCAGCAACACAATCCATACCAGCAACATCGCTCACCGCCTGTTTGTAAGTAGCGAGGTCTGTTTTGAAGGTAGCTATCTTGGTCTGTAGCTCAGCGATTTCTGTCTTCAATTCCGTTGTGTTGGCACCCTTTTGATCGAGTTTTTCCTGAAGTTTTGTTAATCGATCAACGAGGTTGCCATATACCTGGGTACGGCTCGTCTCAATACCTGTTATTCTGCCCTGCAAGCTACTCACAAGTCCTTGTGCATTCTTACATCGGGTCTGGAGACGCTTTTCTTGAACAGCTGTTAACTTAATTTTCAGTGCGTCTTTGCGCTTTTGCAAACGAGCGTTCAGCTCCGTTTTCTGAGCTTCTGTGGTTTTAGTTGTAGTGGGCGTGGTTGTTTGTTCGGTCTGAGTAGTTGTGTCCGATGGTGCGTCACCCACAGAGTCAACTGCTAGCACCGGCGTTACAACAAACAGCGGCGTCAGTATGCTGGCGCTCAATATCATTTTTATACGAGATTTCATCAGTTTATTAGCTCCTTATTGCTTAAGTACATTTTACCATAAGCAAGTAACGGAGTAATTTGAAAATATATTTCCAAATTATGAGTAACGCCGCTTGTATTTTTATAAGCGAAAACTACTAAAGACTGAGTAAGTCGCCCTTCCGTTGCACTAAGCTTTCATGTACTAAATCATCGATTACGGGAACAAGTCGTTCATCTGTAATGTGTGTTTGTAGCTCTTTGAGGGACAGTGTGCCAGAAGTGAGTAAGCGTATCACCTTGCCTCTGATTTCACGTTTTGAACCTTTAAATGTGGATTGCTTAGCATAGTGCTTACTATTGCGGGCCGTGTTGCCAACAGATGTTTTCAGAAGCACGCCGTAATCCATCAGTGCCCAATACCATTCCCGAGGTTGCTCTTGGTCAAGTGTAGCTTCGATGATCGGAATAAGTTCTTTATCACTAACATCCGTGCGATCAGCAAAGAAATGGTGAATATAGACTGTTCGTATATTGGTTTCTACAAACACTACAGGTTTGTTGTAGGCATACACCATGATCGCCCCTGCAGTATTCACACCAATCCCAGGGAGTCTTACTAGTTGATCCGTGGCTTCTGGAAAGCCACCACTAAGCTCCTTCGCAGCTTGCCAGAGAAACTTAGCCCGTCTGTTGTATCCAAGCCCACTCCATTCCTCCAAGACATCGGCGAGCGGGGCTTTAGCTAGGACGCTCACGTTTGGAAATCGCTTAATGAAGCTCAGATATTTTGGGATAACACGTGCGGCTTGAGTTTGTTGCAACATAATCTCACTCACCATGATTTTATACGGATCAAAACTGCTGTCTGGTTCAGCGTCCCGCCACGGCAAATCCCTCCCAAAATCCAGGTAATAATCCCAAACTATCTGTCTGAAGTCCTGCTTCTGCTGCTCATCCATTCTGTCTATTGTAACGTTAGTACGTCCAACGATCGACACCCTTGGTATCGGTGACATCTGTGATCTTTTTAGAAGATCCGCCGTCGAGACTAGCAGCGTAGTCAGCTGACTCTTTACCGGACACAACTCTAAACACGACTGAGCTACTGTTAAGCCACCTGACGGGGCCCTTAAGCCCTGCCTGGGCGTACAGTACCTTTTCTTCTTTTGTTGCAGTATCGTATACGACTAAAGTACCTTTTCCATCCCTGGTATCAATCCAGATGCTGTGTTTTCCATCTGGGCTATCAACATATACTCTGGTGCTAGTATTGCTGGGCTGGCCGCTCAGTTTAGTAGGCTTGCCACCAAGCTGATAGTCATACCAGTCCTGCTGCACGGCCAGGGTCAGCTTGTCATAGCCAGTACGAAAGATGTTCCAGACTTCTTGGTTAAATAAGGATTGTTTCCCACTTGAGTCCGCGAAAACCACAAACATGCCATTGTTGACCCCGTTTTGGAATGCGCTTGCTGGTGCATAGTATATTTTCCCGGCAGCAGATACTACGTCGTTAAAGTAGTTAGCAGCTGCTAGCTGGCGGTTATCTCCAGATATGTAGTCGAAGCTCATGAGCTTGCTGCGCTGTGGTTCCTCGGCACCTGCATTTGATACCATTTGCACATACACAAACCGTGTACCAATCCAATCTACGGCCTTGATCTGCGGTGATTGTATGACCGACTTGGTTTTCCCGTCTCTGAGGTCTACAAATGTCAAGGTGCTCAGCAGATTACCCTCGCTATCTCGTTTGTTCTCACGGCTAGAGATCATGACAACGACATCTTCGGATGGGTGGACAGCAAGTGTAATGTTATCTTGTTCGCTACCAGTGCCTTTTAGGACCAGTTGCTCGTTTTTACCATCGGCATCTACTTTATATAGATCGTATGCCCCAGATCTCTTAGAAATAAATGCCACCTTGTGTGCTGGTGTTAATGCGACTGAAACAACTTGTTTGGTGGAGGATGGAAGGCTCATGCTTTCCTCGCGGTACCCAGCAGCTTTGATCTGTAGTTTGGCTTTAAGGTCTGCATTCTTATCGAGTGTTAATTTAATCTCGCCCTTGCTGTCTGCATTGGCAGTTGCATCACCCATGGTGGCTTCAGCACTTGCAATAGGCTTTCCAGAGAGTACATCAGTAACCGTGAAGGTGTACTGCAGACCAGCTGGCTTCAGACTTACGTCTGTAAGTGGGTTACTCCCCCAACCGACTGTTTCTGAACGAGTTTCCGTGGCAAAGCCACGCTTTTCTATGCGGAGCTCTGTTGGGCCAAGCCTCAATTTCTGTAGCTGAGCGGTGCCCGTGTCATTAGTTTGAGTCGTTTGTCCGGCAAGCTTAACAGTGACATTTTTGAGTGGCTGTTGAGTGCTTTGATCTAACACCACCACAGAGGCGCTACTTCGAACACCAAGTGCATTGAGTAGTGCGTATCGATAATTTGGTGTTGCCCCGACAGCACCACCAACAATTAAAATAATTAGAAATGTCAGCCACCTGCCAGCTGAGGTTCGGAAAGGCCATGTAAAAATGCTGTGTTTCTTAGTTTTTTTCGTTTTAGCTGGCTTAGTAGATGAAACTTTCTCGTCCTTCATGACGATGAGTTCATCACTCTCGCTTGCAATTATGTCAGCAACCGCCTGGTCCGTTATAGCGTCCTCTATAGTTGGCTCAAGTGGAGATTCTGGGGTCTCATCGTCAGTTACTTCTGTGGGCTCCGCCGCTTCCTCTGGGGTGACTTCTGGTTCTACCTCTTCAACTTTGCTTGGTTCAGGTTCGTCTGCAACATCTGGAAGTGGTTCTTCTGGTTCATGTGTAGAATCTGGTTCATCAAAGTGAGTAATCGTTACTTTTTTACCCTTTTTTGGAACTACTGGCTCTTCTGGAATGAGCGGTGCTGTGGCAGCTGACTCTTGTTCAGCTAATTGCTTATTAGCTTCCTCGATGGCAGCAGTGAGTTCAGTATCGGGCTCTGCTGGGGCTGGTGTATTGAGTACCGGTTCTTCTGGTTCGTCAGCATCGTGGGTTATGGCAATGGAGACAGATTTTTTGACTGCTTTTTTAGGAGTGACGATTGGGGCACTCGGCACTTCGTCGGCAGTAACTGATATCTTAGTAGATTTAGGAGAAGCTAGAGGCTCAGGAGTCATTTCTTCACCGGATTCGCCGGTTGCAGTTACATCCAGCATATCGTGAACGTGCTTCTCCAAAGCCTCCTCATCAGGCCCACTCAGGTCTTGCTTACGTTCTTTTTCCATATCTAGTAATTATGCTTTGATTAATTACTTTTAGTGTATCACGCTAACGCTTGGATGACTTCTTACGTTTAGTGGATTTTTTCTTGGTTTTCTTGGTCGCTTGGGTTGGTGGAGTTGACACGGGGAGTGGCTCTGGCTCATCAACTATAGGAGGTAATATTTCGGCTGCTGGTTTCTGAGGTATGAGGAGGAGCGCAAGTACTGCGAGTGGAATAATTAGTAGCCACAACCACACTACGTTACTTCCCGGGTGCACTGTAGATGGTGCAACCGTAGATGGAGTTGGGCTTGCTGCTGTGGACACTCTTAGCTGACTACTTGGTGGCGCCTCACTTAATACACTGGATGTATTACCCGCGCTTGTTGGGCTACCACTCTGCTGTAAGTTTGTGGTGTTCTGTTGTAGGTCGCTTCTTGGTTGTTGCAGCGATGATTGGCCGCCCGTTAACTGATCTTGCATATAGCTTCAGTATTACAGGTTTTTACGAGCTAGGCTAGGTTTTGAGACAAAAAAGCGTGTACAGTTATAGACATGACTTGGGAATCACGAATACAAGAAGCACAGCAACACTTGAGCAAGAATGATCCGATTATTGGTACGCTCATAGATCGTTTTGGTGATTGTAAGCTCGTGCCCCATACCGACTACTACGGTGAATTAGTTAGTGCCATAATTGGCCAGCAGCTATCAGAAAAGGCTGGCGCGACTATTTATAAACGCTTTCTTACCCTGTTTGATGGCAAGTTACCAACGCCAGAACAAATCATCACAACCGATACTGAAGCTATCCGTGGTATTGGTTGTAGTTATAGTAAGGCTGGATACATGAAGGATCTGGCCCAACATATTATTGACGGCCGACTGGATCTGGCGCATATAGCAACACTGCCCAATGATGTCGTGATCGAGCAGCTAGTGGCTGTTAAGGGCATTGGTGAATGGTCAGCACATATGTTTATGATGTTCTGTCTTGGTCGCTTGGACATCTTACCAACTGGCGACTTAGGAATACGTAAAGGTATGGTCTTGAATTACGGATTGCCAGAATTACCCAAACCAGCTGCCATGCACGAAGTCGCCCTCACCCACCACTGGGCACCCTACCAAACCGTAGCATCCTGGTACCTCTGGCAAAGCCTCGACAACCAACCCAAAGACTAAACTCCAGACCTGCTTTAGGCCGTTGTACTTGAGTGTCAGGTGCAATTTCTCTTCGAGAAACGGACCGAGCCGTACATGTGGTACGGTGAAGGGAGTATCGCAGAAGAAAATTGTGCCTGGCACCAAGAAGTCAGCGGGTCGTGAGCTCCGCTCATGAGCAGGCTGACTGGTACAGTGGCCTAAAGGCCGCCGTAGCCGCCACCATAGCCGTTGAATGTTGTATTCGGTTTGTGATAATCCGTAACCTTCAAAGGAACCCCAGTAGCCTTCTGGTTCTTAGTATCTAGAAGCCCGGAGACTCCCATAATGTAGAGCTCACTTGAATTCTTTGAAACTAGCAGGTAGTTATCAGTGAACCAGCCGTAGACTGTGTAATCACTTAATTCTGCAACTGTTTTGCCGTTATCACCCTCGTTATCACCGACAAATAATGTATTTTTGCCGTCACGTGGCTCGGCCCAGAAAGTCTGCTTGTTAGATGGATCGTAGAGATATGTTGGGTAGAAGCCATAGAACTGACCGCTCAGATCTCCCTTGGTTTGCACTGCACCATTTTCTACTTCATAGAAATCAGAGCCACCAAGATTACCATAAACTCGGTAGTAGACTTCACGTGGTTTGTAGAGCTTGGATTCAATACTTGAGACTTTGTTAGCCTCAAAGCTCTTTAATGTTTTCTTGTCCTGGCCATTTACCTTCACTGTATAAATACCTGATTGTTTGCCAGCTAGGTAGCTGCCATCTGCTGTGTAAATACCTGCGTTCCAGGTCTTGGCGTAATTAACCGTATCCCCCACAAGAATCGGGCTACTAAAGTACTCTGATTTGTAGTCGGTCCCTGTGTACGAACCAACGCCACTGCCTTCGCCGGCGGTGTTATCGAGCACGTTCAACTTGTTAGTTTCGGCATCAAAGCTCTTAATACTGTACTTGTTTGGTTGCCAGAACTGTACCTTGTCACGCTGAACCAGATAGACAAATGTATGTCCACTCCAACCAGTCATCGTAAAGCTTGCATCGCCTTCATCCATGGTGGTTAGTTTGTCGCCTTTCGTCGTGTCGATCAGATACAACGAAGCCGGCTTAGCTGCGCTGGCACGCTTGCTCTTAAGTGCCAAATACTTCCAGTCTTGGGATGCTAGCAAAACAGTGTCGCCATCATCCTCACTACCCGTTGCAGCGAGCACCGTTTCAGCATTAGTGCCGTCAAGATTTGACTTCATGACGTTGATTTTCCCAGTACGCTTAGACAAGAAGTAAACTTTGCCAGCAGGAGTAATAGACAGGTTGTTTTCTGCAACAACTGTTTCTGATTCTGTAACTTTAACCTTTGCAGTTTGTTTGTTAAATCCGTCCTTGGTAATAGTCGCATCTTGGGTGTCTTGATCTGCTGGCAACACTATGACTGCTTCACCATTATCTCCAGTCTTTACTTCTGTCCCGGCTGCGCTAACTTGTGCATCTTTAACGCCATTGCCATCGATCTTGTTGCTTACCCTCACGGTAACCTGACGGCCTGTGGCATCCAACTTGAGCGTAGCTTGACCACCACTCAGCGATACAAGCACTGATGAACTGGTGTCCTTATAGTATTTTTTTGTAGCCTTGAGCTGGTATTTACCAACTGATACCTTATTGAAGGTAACGCTGCCATCCTGGCCAGTTTTGGCCGTTTTCCCACCGATCACCAAATCTACACTACTAATTGGCTTGTTAGTTTTGGCATCAATGACAGTGACCGAGAAGTTCTTTTTAATAACCAGACCGAGAACTGGGTATCTAGTGGCAGGAATTGCGCCAACGATCAGTAGGAGCGCAATGATAGTTGCTGGAATACTAACTTTCTTGTGCTTAATATAAGCCGTTTTCCATTTTGCTAGCTTTTGTTTGAATCCAGATTTTGCCTGTGGTTCTGGAACTTGTTCAGGTTCCACATCACTCTGAGGCTCTTCGTAACTTGTCTCTTCTTCTGGTTCTGGGGTTGTTACTTTATCGGGTTGTTCTACTTCTTCAACACTATTCGATGGTACGAGTGGCGCGGTTTTCGCCTCGTCATCATCACGCTTCGGGTTCTCTAAATCCATGCTACATTACTCCCTTTGCTGCTGATTATAATCCTAAACATAAGCTTGACGCCACAAAAACTGCAGAGTACAGTGAATTTTATGATTCAGCGGCCTCGCAAGCACGTTCGAAGCAGGGAGTAATCCCGGGTGGACGTACGATATACTGAGTCTAAAACCCAACATAATAACAGCGTAAACAAACCATAAAAACGCCCAAATAACCTCCCAGCATAACGCTGGGAGGTTTTACGTTATACTTATGGTTATGATTAAGGTGCACATAACTTGGAAAGAGCTGCTACTAGCTCAAATCGCACTGTACGTAGCGATAGCGCTCCAAGTATTTTCATGGTCTGTCAGTGATAGCCTTACCTACGGACCACACCCCCTTATTATCGTGACTGAGATCGTACTGTCAGTGGTCATTGGCATCAGTGCACGACATCCAAAGCTTGTTGCTAAGTCCCTGTACAGAACGTCTTCATTCGTATTACTAGGGCTTATTTCTGCAGAGAATATCAGCTCGCTCATAGTCGTTTCCCGACTACTTATCACCCAAGGGACCCATCTATCGGGGTATGAACTATTAGCATCTGCGTTGGCCATTTTCCTGACAAACATTATTGTGTTTGCGCTATGGTACTGGGAGATCGACAGTCCCGGGCTCAGTGGCAAAAAATGGTCCAGACATGAAAAGGATTTCCAGTTTACACAACAAGACATGTCTCAGGATTTCAAAAATTGGAATCCGAGCTTCTCTGACTACCTATATATGTCGGTTACTAACGCAATTAACTTTGCGCCAGCAGATACCAGACCACTTACCTCCCAGGCGAAAGCTTTAATGGGCACCCAGGCGCTAGTATCAGTATTTACACTCGCACTTGTACTAGCCCGCTCTGTTAGTATCCTTGGCCAATAGCCATTTCTATGGTTCAATACCAGTAACGTAGGTCAATTCCGATATGCGCTTACCGTTTAGCGAACAACATATCTAGACAACAACTGCGGGCAAACGGCTCTTTACAAATCTAAGTAGGAGTCATCTTATGTCAAAAATGACAAAAGAAGAAATTCAGGACCAATACGGCTGGAACCAGGAAGATCACTACAAGCACTGGCGTGCCTGGGGTTCATGGTTCAGCTGGGGTTCCCCAGTTGGGCTAGGATTGTTCTTTCTCGCTTGTGCGGGAGCAGTCTGGGTCCTCGGCCAAACCTTCAACTGGTAAACCTGTTGAAATAAAATAACCCGGACTTCCGGGTTATTTTATTTGGTAACTTCTACGTCTTCACCGAAGTGTTTTTCTAGGCGTTTTTTAATGCTGCCGGGGTGGCGACCAAACTCTTTGGTTAACATGTTAAGTGTTTTCTTATCTTCAAACATTTTCTTAAGCTTAGCGTCATCTTCGTCTTTCCAGGGCATATAGGCATTGGGGTATTCTTCACGCATTTTTGCTAGCTTTTCAGACCAGTTACTGGCGGGCTTTTCGTCGTCCTCTTCTGGTTCTGGTTCGTTTTTGCGTTTTTCTTCCGACGCCAGCCAAGTTGCAATGTGGTCGGAATGTTCTTGAAGCGCCTTTTCACTACGACTACGAAGCTCTGTGTCGATTTCGCGGGCAAGTGGGCTTGTCTTCAGCGCCATGCCATTGAGCCCATCAAGCGCAAGTTGGTTCATGCTCTTAACACGAGACAACGCAACATAACCCATGCCTTCTACGAATGCCCGACGAAGATCGATATGTGCACCATCCAAAGTCATTCCTTGACTCTTATGCACCGTAATAGCCCAGGCTAGGCGCAGTGGTAGTTGCTTGAGTGTAGCGCGTCGTTTGTCACCATCTATAAGCTCCCAGGTATCAGGCAGCATTGTAATGGTTTTACCGTTATTTAGTTTAAGGATTGGGTGTTCGTCCTCGTCAAAGCCAGTCACAATTCCGAGTGTGCCGTTGGCGTATCTGCCGTTCTGGCTGTTCTTGATACACATAACGTGGGCACCCTTTTTCAATTGCAAAACTTCTGGCGCTAGACACGAACGAGTCAGTTGCTCGATAAATTTCTTACCACCGGTTGTTTCCATTTCGTATTCGTATGTGTCACCGTCTAGACGATCAAGTTCCGCATCGTTGATACGATCAACATCTGCATTGGTTGTCAGTAATCGGGTGCGGGCAACAAACGGGTCTAAAGTTACATCAATACGATTTTGCAGTGTGGTTAATTGGTTGCGGGTTAAGACCCCAGCACGGATACCATTAAGTATCTGTGCATAGGCATCGTCATCACTCTGACGATACTGTTTTTCAAGATAACAAACGGTGAAGTTACCCGATTGCCATGTGTCGGATGACAGTACAAAACTTCCAGCGCGTGATTCATGTCGGTTAACGGGGGGCAACTGGAAGAAATCACCAACCAGCACAACCTGAAGCCCGCCGAATGGCTTGTCATTGCCACGAACTGTACGTGCTACTTCCTCGACCATGTCCAGACGGTAGTCGTGCAACATGCTAATTTCATCAATGATTAAGATGTCCGCTTTGGCGATCAAACCCTGTCGTTGTTTGCCTACTTTTTGGAAAAAGCGATCTGGCAACGTATCATGTACGCCGATCCCTGCCCAAGCGTGGATGGTTGTGCCGTTCAAATGAGTAGCAGCAAGCCCGGTAGTAGCAGTAACGGCAATGCTTTTGCGTCGCTTCTTGGCACGACGAATAAACTCATTAATGAGATAGGTTTTACCGGTTCCGGCCGCTCCGGTTAACAGAACAGACTGCCCTGATTCCAAAATTGCCAATGCTTCTTGCTGTGTCATGTCACTTTATTTTACATGCCCAATCTATGCACGCCTACGTAATAACGTAGTGTAAAATACCGATATGAAGACAGCACAAACAATTGGGCTCTACCGTTTAGTAACAAGTATCGTGGTTATCACTGCAGTCATCACGCAGCTGGTATATGGAATGCAGACAATTTATGCGTATTCTGTCGTCAATTTCTTTAGCTTTTTTACAATTGAATCAAACGTATTTGGCGCAGCCGTATTCGCTGTAGCTGGCTGGGCCGCATACAAGAACAGATCTATTGCACATCTTGCAGCAATACGTGGAGCAAGCACTCTATACATGGCCATTACAGGCATTGTTTACAGCTTACTCCTTGCCAATGCTGACGTTCAGACACCTATCCCTTGGATTAACGCAGTACTCCACTACATTTTCCCTGTGTTAATCGTTGCTGATTGGCTTATTGACCCGCCCAAGAAAACCATCACTTTCAAGAAAGCACTAATATGGCTGACTTTCCCTGTTGTATACGCCATTTACAGTCTGGTTCGAGGAGCATCAACGCATTGGTACCCTTACCCATTTCTCAATGTAGATACGCTAGGCTATGGGCAAGTACTGGCTAACTGCATAGTTGTTGCAATCGGTGGCCTGGCTATCCTAGCAGCCGTCGTCGGCCTACCAAAACTTACAAATAAAAACTAAGCTTCTTCCACTGTTGTTTGGATACTGAGTTCAGTGAGCTGATTGTCTTCGACGAGGCTTGGGGAGGACATCATGACGTCTACACCGGAGCCATTTTTAGGGAAGGCGACGATTTCACGAATGTTTTCTTCGTTCATGAGCACCATAAACATACGGTCTAGGCCAAAGGCACAGCCGGCGTGTGGTGGAGCACCATATTTGAAAGCATTAATCATAGCGCCAAAGCGACTCTCTACGTATTCTTTGTCGTAATCGAGTGCACCAAAGACTGCATAAAGTACGTCTGGATTGTGGTTACGTACACCGCCAGAACAGATTTCATAGCCGTTCATAACCATGTCGTATTGATCAGCAAGAATACTTAACTTATCTTCAGTATTAAGTGCCTCAAGCCCGCCTTTTGGCATGCTGAATGGGTTGTGACCAAAGTCTGGCTTGCCGGTCTTTTCGTCCTGTTCGTAGAATGGGAAGTCAACAACCCAGGCAAGGGCAATAAGGTCAGGGTCCTTGAGGTCAAAATGCGTAGCAAACTCGTTGCGCAGGCGTCCAAGGACTTTGTTCACGGTCGTCTTTTTATCTGCACCAAAGAACACAGTATCGCCGTCTTCTGCACCAGTTTTAGTCTTGATAGCATCAAGTTCTTCGGCAGTCATAAACTTAGCAATTGGTGATTTAACCTCACCGTTCTCCCAGGAAATATATGCCAATCCGCCAGCACCCTCTTGTTTTGCGATCTCTGTAAAGGAATCAATTTGCGAACGGCTCAATGAGGTACCGTTTTTTACGCAGATAGCTTTCACTGCTCCGCCGGCTGCAATTGGGTTCTTAAACACGCCAAACTCGCTGCCTTTAAGTTCTTCCGATAGATCAACCAACTCCATACCAAATCGGAGATCGGGTTTGTCGGTGCCAAATCGGTCCATTGATTCTTGGTATGGGATACGTGGGATGTCTTCTGAAAGTAACTTTTTGCCCGCAAAGTCAGTCACCAGGTTCTTGATAAGTGGGTCCATCGTGCTGCGAACTTCTTCGCCGTCTTCTACGAATGCCATTTCGAGGTCCAGTTGGTAGAACTCGCCGTACAAACGGTCAGCGCGGGGATCTTCATCACGGAAACACGCTGCAATCTGGTAGTAACGCGGTACGCCACCAACCATCAACAGTTGCTTGAACTGCTGTGGTGCCTGAGGCAATGCGTAAAATTTACCCGGGTGTACACGTGATGGAATCAAGAAGTCACGGGCTCCTTCAGGACTACTGTTGGCCAAAATTGGTGTTGCTACCTCTGTAAATTCAAGATTTTCCATGTAGGCACGCATAACTTTGTAGTAGTCAGCGCGTTTTTTGAGCATAGTTTGCATCTTTTCACGACGCAGGTCCAAGAAGCGGTATTTAAGGCGCAACTCTTCACTCGATTGGTTCTCGCTGTGAATTTGAATTGGCAAAGTCTCTGCCCTGTTTAAAATACTTAACGTGTTAAGTATTACTTCAATTCCACCTGTTGGGATATTAGGGTTCTTTAACCCTTCGCCTCTTTCTACTACCGAACCTGTTGCTGATATCACAAACTCGTCACGCAACTGCTCTGCTATCACAAATGCCTCAGCATTATCTGGACGAATAGTAAGCTGGACAAGGCCTGTATGGTCACGAAGGTCAATAAAAATAAGCCCGCCGTGGTCACGACGTGACTGGACCCAGCCTTTAAGCTCGACCTTTTCACCAACTTTGTTGGCAGAATCAATAGCCAATGTTCTCATTGGAACTATTCTATCACCTCTGTTAGTGATCTCATAATAGATATTACTACTCTTCGGTTACTGTCTCTATGTTGTCGTGAGGAGAATCGTTCACTACGTGTTCTTTGTGTTCTTTGGCGGCCATCTTGGCAGCTACGGCGCGGAGGTCTTCGTATTGGTCAAACTCATCGACAATTTGCTTGCCGACAATCTCTTCCATGATATCTTCTATAGTCACAATGCCGACGTATTCTTCAAAGCTATTTACGACGATGAATAGTTGCTGATGTGTCTTAAGAATTGCGTCAAGCGCCTCCGTTAACGGCTGATCCTCGTGTACATAGCAAACTTGTTTGCTCATGACCTTAGCAACTGTGCCGCCTGTCTTGGCTCGCACTAGATCCTTAAGATACAGAACGCCAACAATGTTGTCCTGCTTCCCTTCATATGTAGGGAACCTGGAAAAACCGCTCTTATGGAGGTCGGTCATTAGAACAGGGCCGATTGTATCGTCAGCGGATACAGCCTTTACAACTCGACGTGGAGTCAGAATATCTGACACCTTCTTATCAGCGAACTGGAGTGTGTGCTCGACGATCTCTAGTGTCTGACGATCGACTTGATTATCTGATTGAACTTTTTGACGCTCGAATAAGGCCAGTAAATCATCCTTGTCGTAGAGGCCGGTATGTACATTTACGGGTCGATGGCGACGAACAAAGCTCACTAGTCGATCAATAACCGGGTGGATATACTGCAAGATCTTTTCTAACGCTGGGGCAGTTTTGCTTGCTACCCACACACCCATACGCGTGGCATCCTGGGCTGGTAGCCAGATAAATCCGAACCAGAGTACGATCCCGCTCAAAAGAACCGCAAACCATCCCTCTGTGGCCCCTGCCACGGTCGTGAAGAATATCGAACCAACTAATACGATAAGAACCCATAAGAGTGTTCTTAGACTCGATCCGTAAGAAGCAGCCCTAAGGAGTGCGGAGGCAACTTGGTCACCAGTTCGCGCACGACGTTTCAGCTCTTTTACAGGCACACTGCCGTATGTTCTCTGTAGGCTTATGGAAAACAAGGTTAGCGCTGCCAGGACGAGGATGTAGATGAAACTCATGACTCAATACTAGTCGAGTGTGCCAAGTTTTGAAAGAGGTTGGGAATCCTTTACAATGGACAAGATAAAAGAGAGGGAATATGAAATCACGTTTTAGTCTTATTTTAATCGCCTGTGCAGTATTGTTTTTCGGCATTTTATTCGTTACCAAAAAAGATGCTAAGTCACCATCAGGTGGCAGTAATTCTAGTCAACCAAGTAACCATGTCAGGGGTGAAGGTAAAAGTGGCGTAACACTCACTGAGTACGGGGACTTCCAATGCCCGGCTTGTGGCGCTTACTATCCGGTTGTTGAGCAAGTCTACGAGAAGTATCACGACCAGATCACCTTCCAATTCCGTAACTTCCCACTTCGTCAGATTCACCAGCATGCCATGGTTGCCCACCGTGCAGCTGCTGCTGCAGACAAGCAAGGTAAATTCTGGGATATGTACAACATGCTCTACAAGAATCAAGATAGCTGGACTAACCAAAGTGACCCAACAACAATCTTCCGTGGTTTTGCGGAGAGCTTAGGGCTTAACATGACTCAGTATGATACTGATTTCAAGAGCGAAGCAGTCAACGACATCATCAATGCAGATATTGCCGAGGGTCAGAAGCTCGGTATTAGCGGTACTCCAACATTTGTCATCGATGGCAAGAAGATCGAGAACCCCAAAGATGCAGATGCCTTCAATAAAATCATTGAGGACGCCATCAAGGCCAAAACCCAAAACAACTAATAGTTAGCTACTAATCGTTTCGCACTTAAGCTCCAGATTCAATTTCTCCTTGAGAAACGGACCGAGCCGTACCTAAGTACGGTGAAGGGAGTATCGGAGAGGAAAATTGGATATGGAGCCAAGAGGCCAGCGGGTCGCGAGCTCCGCTCGTGAGCAGGCTGGCTGGTGCGAAACGATTAGAAAGTAAAAGGCCAGTCTGATGACTGGTCTTTCTTTTTGTTTTTGACCCTTTAGGGCAGTTCTTAATAAGATAGGAACTGTTGCCAAGAAGGGCGGCGTACTCTAACTTCCACGCGGGTACCTCGTGAATTCATTACTTTAATTTTAACAGGCATACCCCTGTAACCTCCACATGACCACACGCCTCTCACAGGACATATGATCCACTCATTTTTTGTTGATAGTTGTTTTTGTGTTTCGTTTAGCCAATTTAAAAGCAGGCTACTCGAACTGATCCCATATTCTCATAAACATAAGGGGATTGTCAAACTATTTCGAATGGTCGTGTTGCGGATCAAGCTCTTGCTCGAGCCGACGCTCAAGTTCCGCGCTATCAACTGGCCGCAGCATCTTGCGTAGCTCGGGATCATTAGTAATATTGACCCCCTCTTTTTCGAGTAAGAGTGCAGTCAAATTAATAAGTTTTGTCAGTTCGCCTTCTGCAATAGTGCTCAGCTGTAGTTCAATCTCTTCGCGTAGCTCACTAACACGTGCCTCGCGGTTCTGGGATATCAACACAATAATAGCCAGGCCAATCGCCTCTAGTGACACAATCATGGTCAGTAGGCCGAATGGGAACGGATCAAAAATCTCTACAGCCGGGACATGTCCAGTGTTGATGAGAATCCAGACTGTAAACCAAATGAAGTTGAGTGCTAGGAAGGTTACTGTACCGAATTTGGCGGTTAGTAAGTCAGCGAACTTCTCTGTTGCGGATCGTTTGGCATCAGCTTTGGCCTTGAAGCTCTTAATGACCTTGCGGCGCTTTTGCACACTGTCCTGATGTGACAGAAGTGGTGCGAGTACGTTTAACGGGTTAAGTGGATTTTGCATAATTGCTTATCCTTACGATACAATATTATAGAAGGAATTTAAAACGAAAACATGCACGGCGACATTTTTACCGAACTGAGCCTTACCATAGCTATCGCTGCTGGTATGGCTTTTATCATGCGACTCATCCGTCAGCCATTGATTTTAGGCTACATTCTAGCCGGACTTATTGTTGGTCCGTCTTTCCTCGGGATCATTAGTCAGACGAACCAGGAGATGTTCGATACGTTCTCTCACATTGGTATCGCCCTACTATTATTCATTATCGGCCTCGGCATGAACGTTTCCGAACTGCGGAAACAGGGTCGATCGGTACTTATAGCAGCTGTCTCGGCCTTCGTTGCCGTTGGCTCACTTGGGTTTACCGCTGGTGCACTGCTCGGTTACACCAACACAGAGGCACTCATCATTGGGCTCTCCCTGTTCTTCAGTAGCACCATTATTATCGTTAAGATTCTTAGTGATAAAAAGGAGACCAACCGACTTCATGGCCAGCTTGCTATCGGTATTATCTTGTTTGATGACTTGGTCGCCACTCTTGCCCTACTGTTTATTGCCGCCGGTAAAAGCGGTGGACTTGAACTGGATCAGCTCCTACTTCTGCTGATTAAGGGCTCGTTGTTGATGGCATTCTTGATCATTGCCAACTTGCACATACTTGGTAAAGTAACCCGATTCATGGCAACTTCACAGGAGCTATTATTCCTTTTTGCTATAAGCTGGGGATTTGGCATCGGCACGCTGTTCGAGCACGCTGGATTCTCATTGGAAGTCGGTGCCCTATTTGCAGGTGTTGCGCTAGGCTCACTGCCCTACTCGCAGGAAATTACCGCACGACTTAAACCACTGCGTGATTTCTTTGTCCTACTATTCTTCATCACCCTGGGCGAGAGCTTAGATATACAAAGTTTAGGTTCAGCAGTGGTGCCGGCCGTTGCATTGGCAGCGCTTGTGATGATTGCTAAGCCAGGCATTATTACGTTAACACTTGGGCTCCTAGGTTATACCAAACGTGTTAGCTTCAAGGCAGGTATTAACTTATCCCAGATCAGTGAGTTCTCCATTATCATATCGGTTCTGGCAGCATCTACTAACATGATCAGGCCAGAGGTAAGTGCCGTCATAACTCTGGTAGCCATGATCACTATCGCCATCTCAACCTACCTGATGCACTATGACGAACAGCTATTTACGATATTTGATAAGATCAACTTCCGTTTGTTTGAGCGCGAGGCTTCTTACAAAGAACACATCAAGCGAAGAAATTATCCGTTTATCCTCTTTGGTTACCACAAGGGTGGTCACGAATTCATTAATACCTTCCAGCAAATGGGCAAACGGTTTGTAGTTGTCGATTACGACCCAGCAGTTATAGATACACTGGAACAACACGACGTAGCGTTCATGTACGGTGATGCGACTGACCCAGAACTTATGGATGAAATTGGCGTTGAGCATGCCAAGCTTATTGTCTGTACGTTTACTGACTACGCTATTACTACGCAGCTTGTGTCAGCAATTGTTAAGCTCAACGATAAAGCCGTCATTATATGTCACGCCACCAACCAGGAAGAAGCCATCCAGTTATACGAAATGGGTGCTACGTACGTCATGATTCCACACTACATTGGCAGTGAAAAAGTCAGTGCCTTCCTAAAGCGCAATGGTATAGACAAGGAACAGTTTGAACAGTTCAAGGCTAAGCACCTGGCTTATCTTGAGTCACATTTCACTCACGTCGCACCAGATATGTAGCCACAACTCAAATGCGAGGATCATGGTAGAGACCGTTGGCTGCTATATACGCGGCCGTAGCACTTGGGATTACTTCTGGCGTCTCTTGCCTCTTGAGCTTTGCTCTCATCGATCGTGACGTTAGCTTTGGCAAGGGCTGGTCAATCAAGTGATACACGAATGGGAACGCCTTGGTATGCTGCAGAGCATATAGTTTCTCTTGTAAGTCTTGCTTACCAGCATCGTCCTGTACGCCAATAATAAAGTCGGGCGCTATATCTACTAATTCATCAATCTGCGGCCACGTTGCAATGTGACCCAAGTTCTCTTCACCCATTAACATAAATATATCTGCATCACTAAAACGAGCTGTAATCTTGGGCCAAGTGCTATCAACTGAGAACCGGGCCTCCTCCAGCACGATGACGCCCAAATGAGCATCATTCTGTATACCCGCCTGAGTCATAGCGATCCGATGCTCGAGTGCCCGTACGCCTTGTTTGCGATGTGGCCGAGGCTCTACCAAGAAAAATATCTTATCTAACTTGAACCGCTTACCAGCAGCGCACGCAAAGGCAATATGACCCTCATGTATCGGGTCAAAAGCCCCAGGATATATACCAACTCTCATGCATCCATTCTACTTGGTTTTCTTCAGGTTTTCTTTTTTACAATTCATGCACTTGGTTCTGACTTCTTTATCATTGAATACGTAGACGAGGCCCTTTGTATCGCACTCCGGGCAACTACGTTTAACGTCTTTGAGTACTTTATCGCCTTCTTTGCCGCCGAGTTCCTTGATTAATGCTGCAGCTGCTTTGTCTTCTACACTCTCGAGCCCACAGACACCACCAGTACAGCCACCACCAAGCTCTACGTTTTCTTTCACAATTGACTGCTCAAGCTGCCGTGTAAGTACATCATCATTGGCGTACCCAGAAGAACTGCCCGTGCTGTCATTCTGTATCGTCTTCACCAACGCAGCATCAACTTGCTCAATAACATGTTCGTTACCTGTCTTGATAGCAGCCTTAGTGGCAATAATATTTCGTTTGGCCTTCTCTGCAATGGCGGCAAGTTCCCTGGTCATGAAGAGGCCGTCTTCCGTCACGTGGTTACTCACAAATTCACGTACATCTTTTGCCCACAGAGGTGTCACATTATCGATAAACTGATATACCGCCGGTGTTGCTAGCCCGTTTTGCAAACTACGTGCCAGCTCAAGTTCAAAGTCATACCATTCACTGCCATACTGTTTTGCTTGCTGATTATAGAGCTCTTGATCACTACGGAATTTCTCAAGCTGCAAAAGTACGTTCAGGCGATGTGCGTCATCCTGGATATATGGCACGACCGCTTCCACGAGTGTTACCGGACCTTCAGCAGCAAGGTCACTTGATAATTCCAGCTCTTTAAATGTCTCCATTACAGAAAGTGCTGAGACCTGATCATCTACTGTAATTGAGCTGCCGAATATATTATTTTCGTCGGCGAGCATCGTCACCCACGCTTCAAGCGGGACATCCGTTATAAGTAACGATTCCATGACGCGGTATGTTTCGTTCCCCGCACTATCAGTAACAATGTATGAGGCACGTATGGAGTCCTGATCGTGCAAATGCTCGGCCTTGGCAATATATGCTGGTGCATCATGTTCTGACATGCGTGGAGAAAGGAAGAACTGTACCTTACCAGCTTTGAGTGTTTCCTGAGCATGTGCTGCCTCTGCAACCTCCACGTCAACACGCTGGATGGCCGCGTCAGAAGAATGGAAATCATAGCCGCTTTTCGCAACTCCTACCGCACACCTGCCAAGCCATCTAAATGTCCGGTGAGACCTCTGCGCTTCAGCATCCCATACCGTCTCTACCTTATGTGCTGTTCTCGTAACCGCAAAGGGCATTGACACCTCTGCAAGTGCGGTCTCAAGATTAGTGGTAACGTCGGCCTTAACCGCTTCGGAAACAGTTCCGGACGATTCGGATGCACTGAGCAAGTGATCTACTTCTGTGAGCAACCTATTGATATCTTGCTCAAATAGGATTTCCGGTCCTGATTCAGTCATGCCTACTTGCTCGGTAGGATCATGTAATACTTCTTGTAGTATGCTCATTGTTTTTGTATAAAAATACCCTCATTCTCGAGATAGAAAATGAGGGTGTAGAAACATACACACGCACTCTTGCTCGAGAGATTTTACAGCTGTATCGGACTTCTGGTTACCCAGTTTACCGTTGCGGCACAGTACAGGATTTTCACCTGTTTCCAGCATTGTTTTGTTAACTGTTCGTAGTGTATCACGTGCACGGCACGCTAGCTGTAGTAGTATACGCTACATTTAGTACGCTAGAGGTAGCGGACTAAGGAGTGGCTGTTGGGCCAACAATAACTAACAAATCAGCGTCGGTTGGCTTGTCCTCACCGGCTGGGAGGGTACCAACAGTACCCTTTACGATTTCAGCTAATTTCTTAGCCTGTTCGCCGTTAGTGCCCTTAAGGTCCACGACGATGACGCCACTTACGACTGTCTTAGGATCTGCTTTTGTAAAGGTCAACTTGTTATCAGTAAGGAGCTTTTGAACTGCTGCCGTATCGGCTTCCTTACCAAGAACTTTGATAGAGAGGCCATTCTCGATGTTAACCGGCCCGGCTTTAATCACCTTATGGGTACTTGGTCGGTAGAGGATAGCTAGCTTAGCGTCCTTGTAGATCAATACAACGTCATTGTTTTCTGCTTGGTCAAAGAATGGATACTGTTTCTTTAGAGCTTCTTTGTCTTTGACTGTAGCTACATCTGGTTTTTCGTTCTTAGGAAGTGAGTAGACCTTACCAACTTCTTTAACGTACTGGTCAGTTTGTGCCTGTTGAATTTTCTCTGGGGTTGAGTTCTTAAGGTCGTCATACTTTTTGAAGTAATACCCAGCCGCACCTGCAAGTGCCAAGATTACTACGATGTTTACGAGTCGAAATGTTGTTTTAGCGCTTAAAAATGTTCTTTTTGCCATATTCCCTCTTAGCTATATTTACGCTTATGATATCACACCGGTTGCAAGCAAGGCCATGAGGACCAGACCCAGCCCCACGCGGTAAACGATGAAACTCTTATACGAATGGGTAGCGATAAACTTGAGCAACCAGGCGACGGCAACATATGCCACGATAAAGGAAACTACGGTAGCAACAATTGTTGGCCGCCAGCCTATACGTTCACTGATGTCACTAGCTTTTGTGACGGCCTCTAGGATGCCAGCAGCAATCAATGCAGGTATAGAGAGGAAGAATGACAGTCGCGTGGCTGTCATACGGTCAAAACCGCGCAGGAAGCCTGCAGAGATGGTTGCGCCACTTCTTGAAACACCTGGTATCAAGGCAATACACTGGGCTACGCCCACGAATAGGGTGTCTTTCCAGGTTGTGCTCTTTTCGTGCCGTTTCTGGCTAGCGTGCTTCTCTGCCCAATACATAACTAAGCTCCATGCAATCAGTGCCCAGGCTACAAACCATAGGCTACGCAATCCTGTTTCTATCTGATCCTTAAAAGCCAGTCCAATAATTGCGATTGGGATGGAACCAACAATAATCCCCCAACCCATTCGGTAATCTGGGGTGTCTTTATTGCCGCCAGTTATTCCCTTGAACCAAGCAGCCAATACTCGTGCTATGTCTTTGCGAAAGTACAGTACTGTTGCCAATGTTGCACCAACTTGAATAAATGCCGTAAAGGCGGTTAGTGCTGGATCGTCAATCTGGTAGCCAAGTAATTTCTCAGCAATTGTAAGGTGTCCTGTGCTGGAAATAGGTAGGAACTCAGTAATTCCCTCAATAATCCCTAAAATAATCGCGTGAAGAATGCTCATTTAAAGCTTATTTTACAGTAGATTTGTCTTTTAGCGCAGTGAGTCTCGGTATGAATGAGTGCGCTGCACCATCAAGACCTAGTACCTTGAGGGCACCGATTAGTACATATAGCTCGTCGATTTGTTCTTGTGGCAGTGCGCTTGATTCTGCCTGGGCAAAAAAGTGTTCTACCTTCTCTACTAACCATTTTTCCTCTGCGGGCTTAACTTCGTTTGTTCGGAGGGGCTGTTCTGTCTGCTCAACAAGTTCAATCGATCGGGCCGAGTGGTCACGCTTCCGTAAATGTCCCCGTTTAATCAGGCTATTAACATGTAAAGCAACTGTGGCTACAGAGTTGTAACTCAGGCCATTCATAATTTCACGGTAGCTTGGACTGTAGCCGTGTTCACCGATGAACTGCTCAATATATGTCAGTAACTCTCGTTGCTTCTTGGTCGGTCTAACAGATACTGTTTTTTCTTCGGGCATATACTTCTCCCCTACGGCGTGTGGTGTTTAATGTGTCGTGGTTTTTCTTTGGCTTTAAACACGTACACTTTGTACCAGTAATAATTCCAGACTGTGAAGAAAGCCGATGCAATAAACTGACCTATGGCAGGATCTATTCCTACGCTCCTTAAGCCAAGCAGAATCAGGTAGTTCAGACCGAATGCGTTGAGCGCGGTGTATACAATGTACCGTTTTGTGGCAACCAATAGCCCTGCTGGCCGTTTGGTTTTGAATGCCCAGTATCGCTCAATGATAAAGTTTAGTGACAACCCGACTGTCTGGCCCAAAACGTTAGCCCAAAATAGGCCAATATGGTCATCTAGGACCACAATTATTACATAGCCGCTCCAGAACCAGACCCCACCACCAACCATATATTCGGCGAATCGAGTTAATTCCTTGCGTTGCTTTTTGGTAATCTTTTTTGCCATGTTATGAATGTTTCTCTTTTGTTCAGATTACTCAGAGTATATCACCTTTGATACAATGTAGAGAAGATATGAAAAACAACGCCTCCCTTATTTACTCTCTCATCTTGGTGGCAGGTGATTTCTTAGCGTTAATCGCAGCATTTGCGGCCGCATATATCCTCCGTTTCCGACTACTAGAAGACGGAAAGACAGCAACAGTTGGGGGCGAGAACTTCATTTTTGCCATCCTCAGTATTTTGCCAATCTGGTTGCTTATCCATGCATTCATCGGCCTATACCGTCAGGAAGTCTACGAAAAACGCTTCTCAGAAATCGGCAGAATACTCATTGGATCACTTCTCGGGACAATGGCAGTCATAAGCTACAGCTTCTTTATTGACGATACCTTCCTACCTGGCCGATTGGTGCCCCTATACGCGCTTGGACTAGGCTTTGTATTCTTAGTAATTTTCCGTACTTTAGCCAGGGTAGTTCGCCACACACTGTATCGTTTTGGCAGTGGTGTCAGCAACATCCTTATTATTGGTGATACTACTGTGAGTGAAAGCATGGCTCTTGTAGCCAGTGATACTCGTCATACAGGCTTGCGCGTACTCGGTATTGTGGGACGTCAACACCCCCGTATCAAATCGTTTGAGTCATTTGAGATAGCACTCGCCAAACTCAAGGACACAGCGATTCACGGCATTATTCAAACAGAACTGTACCGCGACCAGCTCAAAAACGATGAGATTTTACGCTACGCTCAGACTCACCATATCTCTTACCGATTTGTTCCAGGTAACGGCGACCTGTTTGTTGGTAATATTGCTGTTGAACTCTTCGCGGGCTTGCCAGTTATTGCCGTACACCAAACTGCGCTTATCGGCTGGGGGCGTGTTATCAAACGATTGTTCGACGTCTTCGTGACCCTTATTGGTATGGTTATAGCTTTACCTGTTATGGCCGTCACCGGTCTGTGTATCCTCATTAGCGATCCAAAAGGTGGTATTGTGTTCCGTCAGACTCGACTCACCAGATTTAATCGTGAATTCACCGTCTATAAGTTCCGTACTATGAAGCAAAAATACAGTGGTATGTCGCCCGAAAAAGCTTTTGAGCTCATGGGTAAACCTGCGCTTATTAAGAAGTACCGGGATAACGGTGACTACCTCCCAAATGACCCACGTATTTCCAAAATTGGACGTATTTTGCGTGCTTCTAGCATGGATGAAATACCACAATTATTTAACGTTCTAAAAGGCGATATTAGCCTCGTCGGGCCCCGGGCACTTGTTCCTGAAGAGCTCAACGCTCACGAAAAGAAGCACTCTATTCTCAGTGTTAAGTCTGGTTTAACAGGCCTAGCGCAAATCTCCGGACGTAAAGATATAGGCTTTGAAGAACGCCGTAAACTTGATGTCTATTACGTTCAAAACTGGAGCTTCTGGTTTGATCTGTCTATTCTGATTCGTACTGTACGTGCCGTCCTTACCGGCTCCGGAGCAAAATGAAAGATCTTGGCTCCTTGCGTGTCGCGATCACCCATGATTGGTTAATAGGCGGCGGCGCAGAAAAGGTCGTCTTGGAACTACATAAAATATTCCCCGATGCGCCCATTTACACCTCGTATTCGACCGATGAGTGGCGCAAAAAGTTAGATGGTAAAGTTGTGACCGGCTGGCTGCAACACTTTGGTAAGTTCCGTAAATTCATGGTCCTGCCACGAATTTGGTGGTTTGGCAGCCTCAAGTTTGATGACTTTGATCTGGTGATCAGCAGCTCTGGTAATGGTGAGGCGTTTGGAATCAAAACCGGGCCAAATACCGTACATGTTAACTACTGCCACACACCAACTCACTACTACTGGCGTCACTACGATCTCTATATGAAACAGCCGGGATTTGGAGCGTTCAATCCCCTTGTCCGTCTTGCACTTAAAGTACTCGTCGGACTTTTGCGCAAATGGGATTATAAGGCAGCTCAACGCCCAGATCTCATGGTCGCAAACTCCACACACATCCAATCAGATATAGAAACCTTCTACGGACGCGATTCTGTCGTTGTTTTCCCCCCTATTGATACAGAGCGCTTTAAGGACATCCCCTCCAAGGATCGAACTGGCTTTCTCGTCCTTGGACGACAAGTCCCCCAGAAACGTCAGCAGTTGGCTGTACAAGCCTGCACAGAGCTTAACCTACCCCTCGTAGTTGCCGGTAACGGTCCAGAGAATGGTCACCTGCAGAAAATTGCCGGGCCAACCGTAACTTTTGATACAAATGTGTCAGACAAATCTGTAGAGAATTACATGGCCAGTAGTACAGCATTTATCTTCACCGGCGAGGACGACTTTGGCATAGCCCCTGTCGAGGCAATGGCCTCTGGCACACCCGTTATCGCCTACAAGGCTGGTGGAGCACTTGATTACGTAATCCCTGGCAAAACTGGCGAGTTCTTCAATGAACAAACTGTAGAATCCCTCAAAACCGCCCTACAGGCCTTTGACACTACCAAATATAACTCCGATGATATAAAAACCACAGCCCAGAAGTTCTCTATAGACGAATTCCATAAAAAGTTTCTTACATTGATCAAATCTGTTCTAAAATAAACTCTCGTATGAGTTTAGAAACACGTATAGCGCTACCCCAACCAGTACAAGAAGCATATGAAATAGGTGAGCAAGATGCTATATCTCAACTAAGCGGGGGGCAAGTTAACGAAACCTTTTTAGTTGAAGGTCCGGAACGAATATTTATATTGCGGAAACTCGCGCCGGTGCTTGGTGCTAGCACAATACACACAACTTGCGTGGTAGGGAATCACCTCGCCGCAGCAGGCTGGGAAGCACCCGAGATTTTACCAACAGTTGGGGGTGATACGTATGCTCAAGACGAATTTGGTTTGCTCTGGCACTCTATGGCACATATCCCTTCTGACGGAGTTCCTTCCTCAAACTATGATGGCAATCTTGCTCTGAAAGCTGGCGAGATCCTTGCTCGTTGGCACAATACTGTTAAAACGCTCGATTATACACCTGATAGCCTGCCCCACTTTCACGACACTGATTACATCGCAAAGAAACTACAATCCGAATCACCATTACTACACCCTGAGATACGTTACCTCGCTGAATCATTCTTGGCTGACTACCGTAGACAGGTGGAGCAGCCATATGATGAGGCTCAGATTATCCATGGGGACCCCAAGCTAGACAATATGTTGTACCGCAAAGGCGAGCCATTCACATTCATTGATTTTGACTGTATTATGCGTGGGTCCGCGTGGACAGATGTAGGTGACTTCTTGCGTTCCCTTAGTGGTAAACTAATTGGCGTCGGCAAAAACTCAGAGAGTGTTATAAGTAGCTTTACGCAGGGCTATCTAGAAGTAAGTGATAGCAAACTCGATCCCGACGAAGCTACTTTCTATGCCCTTCAAGCAACACGAAGAATCGCCTGCGAACTTGGCATGCGTTATCTCAGCGATAGTGTAGACGGCCAATACTACTTTACATGGGACAAGACGTCGTATGCCTCGCGTGACGAGGCGCTTCACGATAAAGCTCGTATGCAATACAAAATATTACAGACGGTACATAGATACCTAAATACTCGAGGAGGAGAATAACATGTGTGGAATTGTTGGATGTATTGGTAAAAATAATGCCGTTCAACCAGTTATTGATGGACTCAAAGCTCTAGAATATCGAGGCTATGACTCTGCAGGTGTCGCGTTTGTGACAAGCGAAAAGCTGCCCACACTTGTAAAGCAAGCTGGTCGTGTAGACGTACTAGAGTCTGCTCTGTTAGAGCACCAAGACTCAGACCAAGCCTCGGCAGCAATCGGCCACACGCGTTGGGCTACACACGGATCGCCTACCACCACTAACGCTCACCCACACAGCAACACAGACGGCACCATTTTCGTCGTCCACAATGGTATTATCGAAAATTACGCTTCCCTCAAATCTCAGTTGGAAGCAGATGGTTATACCTTTGTTTCACAAACAGATACTGAAGTTATCCCCCACCTAATTGACCACTATTATAATAAGTCCAAAGACCTCACTAAAGCCTTCGAGCAAACACTCGAGGAGTTGACTGGCGCTTATGCTATCGCTATGGTTAGTAGCCACGAACCAGGCAAACTTTTTGCAGCCAAACTGAGCAGCCCCCTCATCATTGGTATCGGCGAAGATGCGCTCTACCTTGCCTCTGACCCAACAGCTGTCATGGACAAGACTAAAAACGTCATTTTTGTTGATGATTACGAGATGGTTGTTTTGGACGGCGATACCTACCACATTACTGATTTAGAAAAAGCCATTAAAGTCGATAAAGTTGCCCAGACGCTCGACTTTGATGTTGAGCAAGCGCAACTTGGCGACTTCGAGCATTACATGCTAAAGGAGATTTACGAAGGCCCTCAGACTATTCAGTCTGCAATTCGTGGCCGGGTGCGACTTGAGGAAAATATCGTAAACCTGGGTGGTCTGGCAGAGGTCCGACAACAACTACAATTCGTGGATCGTATTGTGATAGTGGCCTGTGGAACATCATATTACGCCAGTCTTGTTGGTGAGTACTTAATTGAAGAGATCGCCGGTATTCCTGTTGAAGTTCAACTAGCTTCAGAGTTCAAATATCGTAAAGAACCTTTTTCCCGCAGTACGGCACTTATTGCAGTCTCACAATCTGGCGAGACCGCAGATACGATCGCTGCGCTAAAAAAAGTCAAAGATTATGGCGTGTTAACACTTGGTGTTGTAAACGCAATCGGCTCAACCATATCTCGTATGACCGATGCTGGAGTATATTGTCATGCCGGTCCAGAACAAGCAGTTGCCAGTACAAAGGCATTTATGGCGCAGGTTACCGTTCTAGCACTGATTGCCTTGGAACTGAGCAAAGGCAACACCGCACTATACAAGCCCATGCTCGAAGAACTTACTGCTCTACCAGATAAGGTACAAAAAATTCTAGATCAAGCACCAGAGATTGAAAAAATTGCTAAAAAGTACGCTCACTACAAAGACTTCTTATACATTGGCCGCAATTACGCTTTCCCTTGTGCGCTAGAAGGCGCGCTTAAGCTCAAAGAAGTCAGCTATATCCACGCCGAAGGTTATTCTGCCGGTGAGATGAAGCATGGTCCGCTCGCTATGATAAGTAAGGATTTTCCAACTTTTGCTTTAATTAACAATTCTGAATTAGCCGAGAAAACCTACTCTAATATGGAAGAAATAAAGGCACGTAAAGGCCCTCTTGTAGCTGTAGCCCCAGAAGGTGACAAACACGCTGCAAAGCTCGCAGATGACGTCATATTCATTCCTAAGACTCTAGAGCAAACTGAACCACTGCTCATGGCAGTAGTTATGCAACTATTTTCTTATTACATTGCTGTAGAGCTCGGCCACAACGTAGACCGTCCCCGCAACCTTGCTAAATCTGTCACTGTCGAATAGCGCTAAAGTATGTGTAGAACGCCATTCAATATCTGATTGGTGTTGCGCCAATCAGATACCTCGATTGAGTCAATACCATACTCTAGCACCGGATAATCGTTGCCCCCGGGCTGTAATCGGTCACCCATGAATAAAATTTGGTCCTTAGATAGGCCGAGTATGTCCATAAGCCTCCTCATGCCGTAAGCCTTATCAATACCCGGCTTAGTAATATCAATTGAGGTTCCCCCGCCTACACGTACTTCAAACTCTGGGATCAAATTTGCTACATAATCCCTGAGTTTGTTTTTCTTTTTACTCTCTGGGTCCCAAGCCTCCTTTAACTCCACACCTTTGTCTCCAAGATGTGCGACAATGTCCTGCCCAAGTGCAGAAAAAGTAATCTGACTACCCCTGTCTTCAATAATCTCACCATAAACTTCTTTTTCACGCAGTCCTAGCTCATCAATACCCTTCTCAAGAGCGTCAATAATGCTTTTCTTCTCTGCTTCGGTAAAGTTCTCTGCGTATACTTGATCCCATTTTTGACCAACTATGTCATAGGTGTAGTATTGTGTTCCACACGTTGGCATAAGGTGTAGTTTCTGTAGTTTTTCAGGGCTAGTCTTCAAATCTTTCAGAAGCTGTGTTTCAAATTGGCCTAACTTCCCGCCAGATATAACACACACCTCAAAGTGGTCTAGCAACCTATCAAGCGTCACTGCCATTTCGTCATGGAGAAATGATTTACTTGGTGCTAAAGTACCATCCAAGTCAAAAGCTATCAATTTCTTCATGTTACCCGTTACCACCAAGCTGCGCTACTGCGTCCTTTACCTTCTGGCTAATGTCTTTTCGGGTCACCAGTATGCCGTTAGGCGTGTTTATAACAGCAACGTTATCTAGCCCTATAACGGCCAATGGCTTGTCACAGTAGTTCTGGACAAGTGAATTCTCTACGTCTATTAGCGCAACTTTGTCACCATGCACGCTATTGCCAGCTTCGTCACTCTCTACTGCCTTGTGTATATCAGCAAATGACCCAAGGTCCATCCAGTCAAAGGCTGCAGGCACTACGAGCAGATCTGGTACTTTTTCAATTAGTGCATAGTCAATCGCATCGTTTTCAAACCCAAGATATACATTCTTATAGTCGTCTTCGTTTACTGTAGTTACAAGATTCTCATAGTTTTCGAGTAACTTCGGGGAGTGCTTTTGCATGTTTGTCTTGAAGGTATTGAGTGAGCCCACAAAGTAGCCACAGTTCCATAGGTAGTTGCCACTCCGTACATATTCTTGAGCTACATCATGGGCTGGCTTCTCTTTGAATGAATGCACGTTATATACGAATAGTTCTTCATCGAAGATCCCGTCCTTCTGAATGTATCCAAACCCGGTTGCTGGATGATCAGGTTCAACACCAACGAGCACTACTCGGCCCGAACGTGCCGAAGCTTCAGACGCTACCTTAAAGCTATGTGCAAAACCTTCCCCGTCACGAATAAAATGGTCAGCAGATAGTACTACGATCGGTTCATCGGCATCATGCTTGCCATTGATATGTGCCAGTGCAGCAACAATGCAACTTGCGGTCCCGCGCCTTGCGGGTTCGATCACAAAGTTTTCATCAGTTAAATCTGGTAGCTGCTCTTTTATGTGGTGAGCGTGGCTTACCTCAGTAATAACATAAGTAGCATCGCTGATTCGCTTCGCACGCTCATAAGTGTTTTGTAATAACGACTTACTGTCACCGTTGATTTTCAGAAGGTGTTTTGGGTAGTCTGGGGTGGAAAGTGGCCATAAACGGGTACCTGATCCCCCAGCAATTATCACTGTTATCATGCGTCTATTCTACCAAGCTCCCCCTCATAAGCCCAACTGTAGATTTAATTGCACAACACACATAGGCATACATTTTACGAACATCTATTGCCCACCCCTACAGTCATTTGGTATACTTATGTCAGGATAAGTCATGAAAAAACAAAAAAAATCCACATACGATAGTAAAAAGATACTGGTAGTCATTGTAGTCGCCACTCTAGTAGTCGCAATTGCATGGTTCTTTATTACAAGAAACTCCCAGCCCCCAAGTGGGCAGGCTACTAATGGCCAGAACCAACCCGGTACAGAAAAGCTTGATATGTCACCTGCTACCGATAAAGACAAAAAAGATGCCGAGAGCACTAAAGATACAATTATTAAGAAGGATGAACAAACAGCGCAACCACAAACCGGGAGTAAAACAGTTACACCGACAATTATTGATGCTGGACAGTATGATCAAAGTATTGAGGTAAGAGCTTTCATAGGTAGCGTGTACGAGGATGGCGGAACATGTGTATTTACCTTTAAGTCCAGCAGTCAAACCATTACAAAGAGCAGCCCAGGGCTCAAAGATGCAACAACGACCAGATGTACTAATATCAGCGTCCCCAAAAGTGAGTTTTCTAATGGCTCTTGGTCCGTCGTAGTCTCATACTCATCTACAACCGCCAGTGGTAGCTCTACAGCAAAGGTATTTGAAGTTAAATGATCCTTACTAACAATGTCAAAAGGGTAACTCTCGGGACTATGATAATAGTCTCTTGTTTGGTATTCATCTCCTCTACTCTGGCATCAGCACTGTCGGGGGCAGATTTCCAAGCCGGCCGCATTACTGATGATGGAGTATTTTTTAATGCAGGGTCGTTAACAACTTCAGATATCCAGGCTTTCCTAAGTGCAAAAGTTCCGGTATGTGACACGAATGGGACACAGCCGTATGGTGGCACCACACGTGCTGCATATGGTACCAGTAAGGGGTATCCCCCTCCTTACATTTGCCTGAAGGATTATCGGCAAGATACCCCGGCAAAAGCAGCAGAGGTGGGCTTATGTAATGGAATAGTTGCAGGTAGCAATAAATCTGCGGCACAAATAATCTTTGAGGTCGCACAAAGCTGTAGTGTTAGCCCTAGAGCACTCATTGTATTACTCCAAAAAGAGCAAGCTTTGGTTACAGACGATTGGCCATGGAGCTCACAGTATCGAAGCGCAACCGGATATGGTTGCCCCGACACAGCTGCTTGCGACAGTGCATATTATGGGTTTTTCAACCAGGTATACTCTGCCGCTAGGCAGTTCAAGAACTACGCAAGAGTTCCAAGCTCATTCAACTACATTGCTGGGCGAAACAACTACATACAGTACAACCCAAATGCCTCGTGTGGTGGCTCAACAGTATTCATCCAGAATCAAGCTACTGCTGGTTTGTATAACTACACCCCTTACCAGCCTAATGCATCTGCTCTAAATAACCTCTACGGCACTGGAGACGGATGCGGGGCTTATGGTAACCGTAACTATTGGCGCCTTTACAACGACTGGTTCGGTTCAACATTTTCTCCCGAGTACGCTTGGGATGTAGTAAGTCAGCAATATACTAATAATACCGCTGATATTGTGGCGGGTAGCACCACGCAAGTTACGTTAGTTGCTCGCAATACAGGCTTACAAACCTGGTATAGAGATGGCGCAAATGCAACACACCTCGCTACATCAAATCCCAATGACAGAGCAAGCGGTTTCAACGATAGTAGTTGGTTCGGATACAACCGGCCAGCAATCTTGCAAGAGGCAAGCGTCGCACCTGGGCAGACAGGAACATTCACTTTTATCGCTAAAGCCCCGGCCTCACCAGGGCAATATAGAGAATACGTGAACCTGGTTGCCGAAGGTAGGGCATGGTTCGCCGGTCCAGCAGTTAACTTCTACTTCAATGTTCTGCCTCGAGTATTCAGCTGGCAAGTTGAATCACAATCGTACTCACCGTCAACGGCTTACCCATTAGCTGGGAGTGAGTCGGTACTCACCTTAAAAGCAAAGAATACAGGCAATGTAACTTGGAAAAACTCTGGTCCAGGCGTGGTTAACCTAGGGACGATTAACGAGACACTGAGCCAGTATTACCACCCTACATGGATTGGTAAGACAAGACCTGCAGCCCTACAGGAAGCAAGCGTCGCACCTGGGCAGACAGGAACATTCACCTTCCGTATTAACGTGCCCAAGAATCCGGGAGAATACCGGGAATACTTTAATCTAGTATCAGAAAATGTCGCTTGGATGCAAAATCCAAATATGAATTTTTACCTTGGTGTTCAGGCTCGTAATTACAGTTGGAGAATAGTATCTCAGCAGTATTCCCCAAACACTGTCAACGTCAAAGCTGGTACAACGGCACAGATCACTCTTATTGCACAAAATACCGGCAATGTTGCATGGAGCAATACGGGACCGTACCCCATACTACTTGGTACCTCAAACTTACAAGACCGTACAAGCATATTCCAAAATTCCAGCTGGATAGGCTATAACCGTCCGACTATATTGCAAGAGCCAAGTGTCGCCCCAGGTTCAAACGGAACATTCACATTTACCGTTAAGGCTCCTCAGGCAACTGGACAATACCGAGAATATTTTAATCTTGTAGCTGAAAACTTCACTTGGATGCCAAATCCAAACATGAACTTCTTCTTTAATGTAACTCCCTAGATACTTTTATCTATGGCGTTATGAATCTGTAGGTAGGTACTGTGCCATGTTTGACTCTTATACATGGCTTTGATTTGAGATTGTTTCGTAAGTAACTCTTTATCACTAGAGTACTTCACTATCTGATCGAGACAGGTTTGCGCGTCGAAAGGAGCGAAGTAGTCAATCAGATCACCAGCAATTTCAGGCATTGAAGAGGTGTTTGAAGAAATACATACTTTACCGTAAACAAGACTTTCTGCAATCGGCATACCCCATCCCTCGTATACAGAAGGGTAGACTGTAAACCTACAGTTCTCGTATAACCAAACGAGCTGTGCATCAGTCACTCCATTAAGGATTACGATATCACCTTCTATATCAGGATCAGTTGCTACTTCAAAAAGGAGATCATCTACAAGCCAACCCGGACGACCTACAATGACGAGTCTTGGCAGTTTAATAGACTGGAGTTTAGCTAGTTTGTATGTTTGGTACAGAAGACGGTGGTTCTTTCTCACCTCAATCGTACCGATACAGAGTATAAAGTCACCGTCTGGAAGAATAGGGGGCCTTTTTGGTGAAACTCTTGATTCTAGTACATCACTTAAGCGGACGACCGTTACTGGTTTTTTGGACAGACTTGTTTCTTGAAGGAATTTTAGAATATCCTTCTTGCTTGCTTCAGAGTTAGTCAATACAACGTCCGAAACGGATAACGCGTCAAACATGTATTCGGTATACGCTCTCGGAAACCCTGGACCAAAAAATTGTGGGTGGTACACAGGAATCATATCGTGGACAAAGTGAGCAATCCTGATTGCAGTATGCTTTTTTATTGCTGATAAGTCGTTAATAATTGTAGGCTTGCCCCAACCAGCACCAATAATTATAACGGTGTCACCTGCTAGGAAGTGTATCAAACGATCTCGGGAGCCACCCTTAGTCCTTGTAAAACTCTCTTTCAAGGCCTTTGCACCGTAGAAACTTTTTCTAAGGATAGGTCGTGCGACGGGAGTTATTCTTTTCCTCAGCTCTGTTGGCACATATCCCGCGTAAATATTTTTTGCACTAACGACAACTTTTAAATACTTTTCCAGGAAGGACTTCTCCACCTCCACCGGGTCGTCGTCAGTAGTCGCTACGGGGATAACTGTAGAAAAATCAACTTCATAAAAACTATGTGAGCGTTCGTCATACCAAAAGAAACCAGCATCGTCACGTTGGCTGTACTCTTTAGCAACACTAAATATTGTTCTCGGTATACCAGTGTAGTTTCCTGTCCAGGTTATAAGATCAGTTAGATCAACCCAGTATTTCTTGTTCGCGCTCATATTGATTCTAGCTCCTCTTTTAGTGGCCTCAACGCTTCATTCCATAAAACATCTTCAACTCTGTCTGCCGGCTTGCCCTCTGTAGCCGTGCTCCTGATGCTGCGCATTTGCTCATGGAAATCAGACTTACTTTTCGCCAGTCGGACAACCGGTAGCCCCATAAAACTCTCATAGGCCCTAAATGCATACGGTGTTGCAATGATATTTTTTCCCGACAGTAGAGCCTCCGCGGTTTTAAGGTTGGAGCCCCCGCCTTCAGTAATTGGTAGTAAAATGGCATCGCAAACACTAATTAGAGCCGCCAAGCTAGCTTCACTGAGACGGCCCGCAACTTCTGCCCTTTTCCAAAACGTTACTTGATCTGGGCTAAGCCCCCCATACATCCTCTCGGCAAGATCACATACGCTTCCCGCAAGAACAACTCGCTCATCAGCCTCAAGGAAACCCAAACTAGGACCAACCATAGCCTCAAAGCCAAGCCAGTTTGGAACATGCGCACTACTAACAAAAAGGTATGTTCTGTTAATGCCTCTTTTTTTGAAATATTTTTTCCAATATCTGACCCAGTAACCAGACAGTGGTACAGATGCAATACCGTTTGGTGCTGTGACTACTTTTTTAGCACCTAAATCCATAAGAGTACTTGCATCTTGGGCACTAACAGCTATCGATAAATCTGCGTCAGTCGCGAGTAACTTCTCGTAGTTGATAATTGTCTCCACCATTCTTGTTGCCTGGTCAACAGGGATGCCAACGTTAGCGTAAATCTCTTTTTTCATCTCATGTTCAATATTATGAGAACTGTAAATAATTCTTGGGGTCAGATTAAGTTCCTTTAGTAGCTCTTTAAGCCCTATATAAGGATAGACCTGTTCAAGTTGTATAATTTCCGGCCTAAACTTGAGAAGGACTTTTGTGAGTTTCCTCTTAACAATTAAATCTTCGCTGATTGCCTCACCACAAAGAATGTCTTCAGAGTGTGGGCTTTGCTCTATTTTTTTCAACGTGCCCTGAGATACGGCAATATCGTCAGAGCCATGTGCTGGATGTGCAACTTTATTGTATACGGCAACATACTTGACCTGGCTAAACATGGACCTGTAGAGCTGGATTATGGCGGCTACCCTCTTAGGACCACCCTGGACCGAACGTGATATGGGATATGTACCGATAACAAGGACTTTTGAGCTCAGCATGTATTTACCTATTACTTTACTAAACTTTTAACTTTTACGTCCGGTGCAATATCAAACGGTGTAGGCCTGAGCTTATGGACAGAGAATGTCGTGGCTTCATTCCACCAGTCACAAACGCGTATGTCATCACTGTGTGATGCAGCTACTGACACAAAGTATGTGCCTGTTGCAAAGATGTCCTCGAATTCCCAATCGACATCTATCTCTTGCCCGGCTTTAACTAGACCAAGTTTATGCCCTTCAATTTTCATGTTTGTGCCAATAAGCGGTGTATTGTCGCCTGTTTTCACCTGAAAACCTAGGCTAGGATCTTCAAGGTCTGCATTTGCTACGGCTGACACTTTGAGGTGGACCATGCCACTATCGTCGTCGACTTTTGCAGAAGCTGTTTTGATTGTGATCTGACCATCACCCCACCTATCACCAGCCACTTTCTTTGGGTCAGTGCCTGGCTTGACTTGCCCATCGTCAATAAATAGCTGTAAGTAGTTTTGGGCTATTTTTTCAGGGTCGCCTTGATGAGTTATTTTACCCTTTTCAATAAGTATAGCTCTATCACAATACTCTCTTATAGCACTCATATCATGACTGACGAGAATGACAGTGGTGTTTTCTTTTTTAAGTTTCTTAAAGTAGTCGAAACATTTTCTCTGAAAGTCAGCATCTCCAACCGCAAGTACCTCATCAATAAGCAAGATATCTGCCTTTGCCTGTATAGCAAGAGAGAAAGATAGACGGACCTGCATTCCTGACGAGTAATTTTTCAGTTTTTGATCCATAAACCTTTCGAGTTCTGCAAAATCAACAATATCTTGATATAGCTCATCGATTTCCTTTTTTGAGAAGTTCAGCAGTGCGCCGTTTAAATAAACATTCTCGCGTCCTGTTAATTCTGGGTTAAATCCAACTCCAAGTTCAATAAAAGGGACGAGCTTTCCTTCGATCTCGACGTGGCCATCCGTAGATTGATATATGCCTGCAAGGATTTTAAGCAGGGTGCTCTTACCACTACCGTTCCTTCCAACAATCCCGACAAACTCACCTTCTTTAATGTCAAAAGAGACATCATCAAGTACTTGTTGGACCTCGTAAGACCGAACTAATCGTTTTTTTCCGAGCACATTTACAAAGAAGCTTTTTGCGGTATTTACCTTCTCGTGTGGCAGCTTAAAACGTTTTGAAACACTGTCAACTTTTATAACTATCTTGTTAGCCATTACACATCCTCCGCGAAACTACCCGAATGCTTACGGAAGTACATGAATGAAAGAACTACCGATATGGCTGCAATACCCACGGGTATGAGTCGTACCCACCAATTACCATATAAGGTTGAGATCGTGTCGGTTTTACTGGTTATCAAACAGTATCTCAGGTCTTGTATGATCTGAGCGACTGGGCTTGCTACAAGAATTTTTGCAGCCTTATCAGGCACAAGCGAGAGCGGGTATAGAATCGGGGTGGCATAAAAAGCACCTTGCATGATCACCTCCCATATATATCCTACATCTCTCAGCCTGACATAGAGCGCACTCAAGAAAAATGCGATAGCTAGAGAGAACATGAACAACTCAAGCACTAAAAATGGCGCCAGCAAGCCAGACAGCCGGAAGTCAACGCCATTTATAAACATAAAGAAGAGGACTATTAGAAGATTGATTGCTAAGTTTATCAATGCGGAGAAAGATCCCGCTAGTACGATTACATACTTCGGGAAGTTCAATTTACGAATTAAATCCCCCCTAGAGACAATGGACGTTACACTTCCAGTCGTGATCTCTACAAAGAAGTTCCAAAGAACAATGCCAAGCAGTAAATAAACTGGATAATGTGGTACATCTGCGCCAATTTTCAAGAACTTAACGAAAACAATATAGAGAATCAAGAATATCGCCAAGGGCCTCAGCAACGACCATAAATACCCTAAAAAGGAACCTTGGTAGCGAAGCTTGAAGTCTGTTTTGACAAGCTGCTTTAATAAGATTAACGAGTAGCGGTAACGCTCAGACTGTTTACGTAATATATTTGTCACTTCAGGTGTTATTATACTTGTTTCTTTATTTAGCCACTAGTCTTACTTGCAACCTAAGTTATCTATTAGAAGTGTTGTTTTCTTGCTTTCGGCTTTTAGGGCTATTGTGTTTGATTTAGTGATGAACTTCACCTCTTGATTCTGTGAAGAAACACTAAGTCTAAGGTTAACTTTATCGCCGTCAGTAATCGTAACAGTATCCGCTCCATATTCGGCTCGTAGATCTAGGCACACTGATGAACCACTCGCACTATCGTATCCAGGCAAACCCCTAATTGACAGCGTCGTACTATCTGACGCTCTATAGGAGAGACTAACTGGATTGGTGTACAACGGATCCAAGAAGCCAAGCGAGGGCATCAATACATACCCAACTTTGGGACCAGGAAGTACTTCATAGACAAATATTGGAGTCCACTTTGGGTTGTCACTAATATTAGTATCGGAGTAGATTAACTTAAGGCCAGGGTTGTCTATTAGTTGTGGTGCACCATGTGTAACTACCGTATCAATCCCAAGCTGTCTAAGAACCGGCAACGTTTGTGGGTCATTAAGATCTCTTATTGAATTTCTCAGAAGTGCTTCTTTGCTATTTGGTAAATAGGCATTCAGTAGGTTCTTACGATGAACAGTCTGCACCGTCGCGTAACCACTTGGTAGCGTAGTTTGGGCTGGCTCATCTAGCGGGTATTCAGCAATATTCCGAATACTCTGATTTGCTTTAATATCAAAATAGATAGGGGGTACATCACGTTTATAGTTCCATGTAGGTCGAGTTATCCCAAAGGTTTGATAGCTCAAGAATACCGTGAAGAAGATCAGCAAATATGCTACATATTTAATCCATCTTAGTGCTATTGCCCGTGTGATATAGGTGATACCAATAGAGCTAAAGATAACTAGTGCAATATTAATAGCCACGTATTGTCTCGAAAAAACTCGCCATATTGTGACATAATCCGTCAGATAGTATGTGGGTGTTTTATGCCCTAGGTACATAGGGGGGAGACTGAGTAAAAATGCCAGAAGCCCTATCGTCAGAGCAACAACAATGACAGTACGTGGGTTAATGGCAAACCCGTGGTTCGACTTCCAGACCTTACCTCGTGTCAATTTCTCCCATAGTATGATTACTATGAAACAAAATGATATAAACAATAGAGTCCAGCTCAAATAGACAGTAAATTCTGCTGTATTTGAACCGTGATGTTGATAGTTCTGAATAAAGTGCTTACCGGGGAGATGTTCTACTAAAGGGCTCGATGCAGGGGGTAGTAGGTACTCAATCGGCCTACTGCTATATATATTTGCATCATACTTTATGTCATTTCTCGAATTAGACACAAACGAGTTTATAGAGGCGGCGTAGTGCACCCTTACAAACAGAAGAGGTATAAGCAACGTCATTGAGACCAAAGCAGCCAAGCAAACTCTTTGAGTGCGTTGACGTAAAAGTGGTCGCTCGGATTTTTCTAGAACATTAATTACAAAAAGACTACTTAGGCTTCCGATCAGAATAATGCCAACAAGAAGGATGAAGTAAGGGTCAATGTAACCTGATGCTGCAGTTAAAACACCGAGTGATATCGGCCAAAGTCGTTTCTTGGAGCTCCACAGTAACAGCGTTATCCATAACACACCTACCAGTAACATCTGATAGCCATAACTTGGGTGAACACTCACTTTCGTTTGAAAATAAGGTGCAAAACTTAATGCAAAACCAGCCAATAAGGCAACCCAATTATTTCTAGTTAGCCACTTGATAAAAGCAAACATAACAACTGCAGAGCCCACAAAACCCACAAAGTTCAGTATGTTATATGAACATATCGAACCGAACACATGTGAAAGTACCCAGTAAAATGTATACAGGAGTATGCTACTCCAGTGAACGGGCTGCCATAAGTTCTCACCAATCGGGAAGTTTGTTGCGTTTGTAAAGCCCCATATAAGTGAGTGATTGGTTACCGAATTTAACCATATAGGCCCCGCTGTACTATCGCCCATTGACAGAACCGTGTTCGAGCAACTAGTTAATGCTGGACGCATATACCAGAATGCCGCTATAGCATAGAAGACTGTAGCTAGTAACCATGGGGAACTCAATTTTGTTATGAGAGGAGGTTTCTTCAGGATAGCTACTTTGCGCTTCATTAAAAAAGCTTTTTCTTGGATGTAAATATAAGATTTTCGTTGCTATAGACCGGCATGTCGTCTAGTTGTTTCTTGGTAACAGTCTCTAGTTTGTTGTTGATCTCATCTACCCTGAAACAAGTTGTATAGTTTGCAAATAGTAGCCTGGTAAATTCTCTTCTATCAAATCCGCATTCCTTCATTGCCCCAGGACTGAACTCTATGAATACAACCGGCTTGTGTTTCTTGATCGTTGCGAGCGCACCTCTCAGGGCGAATCCATCATAGCCTTCAATGTCTATCTTCAAAAGATCAACATTATTCACATTATTCTTCTTTACATAGTTATCGATTGTAATCTGCTGCACCTCAACTGGCCTGGAACCTTTGCCAGCATTACTCTGTGCAGCAGAATGATTGCCAATATTTACATCCGACTGATAAATCACTATCTTCTTGGGCGTGTCACCTACTGCTACATTATTAACCACTATCCTTGACGTCAACTTATTTAAAGCTGCATTCTTTTTCAGCATAATCACGTTTGCGACTATGGGCTCAAAAGTTATTATTTTTGCTGTCTTAGGAGCAAACTTTGCCCCAAGTACCGCGTAGAGTCCTATATTCCCACCAACATCCAGGGTGACCTTAGAATTTGCTACAATTTTCTTGTACACATCTAACTCATAAGACTCGTAGTACCCCCCTACGAGTCCGGGTACCAAAGCCCTGTCAGAGGTTGGAGCTATAAGCTTGATCCCTTTGTAGCTGATTTCAATCTCTTCACCCTTATGACCGGCTTGAAAGATAGCACCTTTGATCTTACTTGTAATTGTCCAGCTATTTATAGGAGTGTGTACAAAGATTCTTCTAAAGAACTTAATAATACCAAGGGACAAAGAACTCAACATGTAGACTCCATTTTTATCTATCTTTAAACCTTAATAGTATATCAAACGTACTACCTTTAACGGATATGGGCGAGGCGTACGTGATATCAAAATCACCAAACTTCTTACGAAGAATATCCAGCATTTCACTGTGTTGATAGTCGCGCTCTCGATCAACAGACATTTCCATAAACAGATAATCAAAGTATATATCGTCTAGAGTCTTAACAACTGTTTTCTCGAATCCCTCAACATCAATCTTGACGAGGTCATACTTCTTCCTATTGGTTAGTGGTTGGATTGAATCCGTCATTCGTACATCTACCCCTTCAATTCTCGACAGGTTCTCGGATGCATTTGACTTCAAAAGTGATCCTGTAGCAGAACGTCCAGGTTCATAGTACATTTTTGCCTTTTTATCTGCTGGACCAATAGCATATTCGTAAGCTTTCACGTTTGGTAAGCCTGCAATATTTTGCCTAAGCAAAGGAAATACTTCACCGTTAGGTTCAAACACATCAATCTTTGCCTTCCCATCAAGTGCATAATTCATAGTTACACTGAACTGTCCAAGGTTGCCACCGATATCAAGTACGGTCTTGGGATGTATATGCATATTCGCTAGGATCTTTTTATTAATCTCGTAAGGGTAATTCTGAAGGTTCAACGGTGTTGCGATATTATCGAAAACAAAGTCTGTACCCAAGTATGAGATCGTCCTACTTCGTCCAAACAGTACACCCAATATTGTAAAAGCTATCGACGGATAATAGGTTAGTTTATGACGAAGACGTATGCCTCCGGTGAGCCATTCTCTATTTCTTTCAATTGGCATCAAATTCTTAATATAGTGCGTGACTCTCATTACTTTACCTTAGCCTTAACTGATGTGATCAATTTTATTATTGTTGCCTTCCAGATACCAAGTGCGTAAATAATTGCGAAGATTGGCGAAAGCAAAAATAAAGACAAAGCATCCTTAAATGCCACCCCGAGGGCTATGGCAGTTAATAGTTCAAGCACCCACAGTATCACTAAAACTACGGTTACAGGTAGTAGTATTGAGGAATTCAGAATTACTGATATAAGGACGGCTGCTGAGCCAATCAAAAAAGCCGTAAGTGGGAGGAAGAAGCGATTGCCTGGGCTCAAGAATCCCGCAACAAAAGACTGCCCCCTGAACATTGTGTGTCGGACAAATTGTAAGAGATTGGTTCTAGCATGATACGTACAGGCAAAATCAGGTGATATATTGATGCGATGTCGTTCTGCTATTAGCCTTATAAGGTGTGTGTCGTCACTAGAGTTACGAATATCAAACGTTTCTTTCTCAAAGCGCTTGGTGGCTTCAAGGATTATTTTCTTTGGTACAAAAAAGCACGTTGTACCCTTTGGAAAGTAGTCAAATTCCTTGAGGCCATAGGAGGTAAGCCGAGGGTCAGAAAAGTACCTTCGCCATCCAATAAAAGTTATTGCGTCGCCGAAACGAGCAATAATATTTCCTTCTTTTTTAACATTAACGTGGGAATTCCATACTTCTCTCTCGGGGTGCTCTTTAAACTGTGTAGTTAAGAATTTCAACGCGTTCTTATCTAAGAAAACACGACTGTCAATAAATAAGATACTGTCGAAGCTTGAAGCCATAACGCCAGCCTTTCTAGCCAAATACCTACCTGAGTTCTTTTGGTCAATCACACGCACCTTGACTGATGCTTTCAGTTTGTGCGCTACGATAGACGTATCGTCCGAAGATCCATCATTGACAATAACTACCTCTGCACGCTTGATTCCAGCCTCAATGAGAGCGATATCAAGCTTTCCTACAGTTGGCTCAAGCCAAGCTGCAGAATTATAAGCAGGGATTATTATGCTAACTCCAAAAGACATTGCATTCATAATATCATCTGATCGAGATTTGTGCCCTAAGATAGGCTTGAGATATCATGTATAGAAGCTATGAGATCAAAGTTTTCAAATTTTTACTTCACATCTGGACTTTTTGCGGTGATTTCTTGTGTTGCCGCCGTACTAAACTATCTACTCTACCCGTCAATTAGCCATCTTCTGGATACTGCCAGCTTTGGTAGTTTCACGGTATTGAATGCAATAACAAATCAGTTTTTTGGTATTTTACTAGCTTTTAACTTAACAAGTATCTACATCGTGAAGACTTTCCCGGAAAAAGAAGCCAAGGAGAACGCTCAGACTGTGCAAAAGTCCTTGATATGGATGTTCTGTGTGTTGTGTATTGTTCTGTTATTCTGTTCCCCGATACTAAATCAGAAGCTAAAGATAGAGGAGCCTTTTGCCTTCTTGGTGATTGCGTTTACACTTCTCGTGTCTGTACCAGCCGTTGTATGGACAGGTTATCTCCAGGGTCATAAGAAAATACTCCACGTTGGGGTCTTTGGCGTTGTGTCTGCCTTGTCTAAGTTAATAGCCGCACTTGTCGCAGCAAGTCTGTTTGGTGTAGTTGGAGGTCTCGTTGGCGTCCTGGCTGGATCCCTTGTTGGTCTGGCTATACTAAAACTCACTAGCCCAGTGGAGTTACCACGCATTAGCTCAATATTTTCAAGGTTCTCCAAACCACAGCGAGCATTCTTAAAGTCGTCAAGATCTTACCTTATGGGCTCAGTCGTTATAGTTGGGGTATTGGGTGTCTTGCAAAATATAGATATCACCTACGCAAAGTACCTTTTTAGCCCAGAAGTTGCTGGAGCATACTCTGGTATTAGCATTCTAAGTTATGCGGTCTTTTTTGGATTCTTTGTACTTTTTTGGATAGTCCTACCAGAAATTGACTTAAACAAACCCCTTCACAACAAACAGCTTTTAAAGACTACGTATAAAATAGTTGCAACACTTGGAACCACCGCAATACTACTGACACTTGCAGCACAACACCTGATCGTCAGACTATTATTAAACGATGACTTTTCGCACCTAAGTAACATGTTGGTATTTGCTGTAACATACCAAATATTTCTGGTATCAGTAACGCTTTATACGTACTATTTATTAGTAATCCGTAGTAAGTTTAGCTTATTGCTAGCTGCTTGCGTGGCAATACCTTCGTTGTCGCTCCCTTTGACAGCAGACAGTCCTATGCAGCTAATCGTACTATTGAACGTAGGTATTCTTACTGGGTTTAGTATTTTTCAGACGATTAAGCTAGTATTAGCTATCAGGAGTAAGTATGTCAAAACAACTCATTAGTGTTATCGTCCCCGTTCATAACGAAGCAAGTAACCTAGCGTGGCACCATAAGAAGATCGTCAAGGTCTTGGAGAAGATTCCATTTAGAGCAGAGGTAATATACGTGAACGATGGCAGTTCAGACTCATCTCTTGATATCTTGAAAACGCTAAAAGCTAAAGAGATAGACGTTAGATACATAAGTTTCTCGCGAAACTTTGGTAAAGAAGCCGCCACCTCAGCTGGCCTGCAAAACTGTAAGGGGGATGCGGCTATTATGATTGATGCAGACGGACAGCATCCAATTGACATGTTGCCTCAGTTCATTAAGGAATGGCTTGCTGGCAACCATGTAGTTATTGGAGTAAGGACCCAGAACACAAACGAAGGTTTAGTAAAAAAATACGGGTCTCTTGCTTTTAATAAGGTATTGAACTCCTTCACGGGAGGTAATACTAAGCCGGGTTCGACCGACTTCAGACTCTTGGATCGACGAGTCATTAACCAATTTAATACCCTAACCGAACACAATCGCATTACACGGGGTTTAATTGACTGGCTCGGATTTAAACGTAGTTTTGTTGAGTTTATAGCCCCCGCACGGCACAGTGGTGAGGCGTCCTATGGTGTTGGCAAACTTATTAAGCTTGCTTTTCACGCACTTGTTTCACAAACAACAAAGCCCCTACAGGTAACAGGTCTTCTGGGTGTCTTAGTGATGGCCCTTTCTGCTATTGTAGGAATCGCTATAATTTTCGAGAAGTATGCCCTAGGGGATCCACTGGAACTTGCGATCACCGGGACGGCTCTTTTGGCCTTGTTTATCAGCTTCTTGGTTGGCCTTGTTATGATAAGCAATTGGTTACTAGCTTTGTACATTGAGAGTATTCACAGCGAGACACAGAATCGACCACTGTATATCGTAGAAGAGTCGTCTGACGAATAGGCTAGGAGTTAATGTATCCTTCTTTCATAAAGTAGTTGATAACCACTTTTGATGGTGAAGTCTTATTACTCATCTTTGCAAAATCTGCCTTATTGCTGTGGTTTTCCAGAAAGTTTGCTACCTTCTTAACATCCATGCGTGAGATGTCGGCATTTAAGCCCAAGCCCTCGCTTCTCTCAGTCCTTCCGCGATGCACCATAGTAGGAATACCCAAGAAAAATGCATCTTCTTGTAAGCCACCGCCGTCAGTCACAATGTAGTCTGCGCCGTTCACGATCGCCATAAAGTCAAAGTAGGGTTGTTTGGGAATGGTCAGGAAGCCCTCTTTATTGAAGTAATGCTCAAAGCCGTATGCTGCAATTTTTGCTTTGGTTGTAGTATGTTCAGTAAACACGACTGGGGTTTTAGCACTAGCGTGCTTATTAAGAACCTTCAGAATAGCCTCAAGATCAGTCTTATTCTCTAATAACTCCGTTCTGTGAAGCAAAACAAGGCAATAGCTTTTTGGGAGGTTCAGTTTCTTAAGTTCATCACTTTTGTACTTATCTGCTCTCTCTATCGCATCTTTTGCGGTGTTGTAAGTTGTATTCACAATTATACCCTTAACCTTTTCGCCCCTAAGGTTTGCCTCCGCATCTTCATTCGGTGCAAAGTGTATGCGTGCAAACTTGGCAGCAATTCTTCTGTCAATCTCCTCTGGGAATGGGCTCTTCCAGTGTCCGCTTCGTAGTCCTGCCTCAACGTGAGCAACAGGTAGCCCCAGTGCCTTTCCTAAGTAACAGCCCACAACGGTAGTAAGAGTATCTCCGTGTACAACGGCAACACTCTTCGTGTTGTGAGCCTTATCATAACTCTTGATTTTTTTCTTTATTGACCTGAATTGTCTGGCAAATGACGAGTGTGATTGGACCATCATCAAAAGCATCTGCTTCATGTTTGCCACGTCTTTTCCACGCCAGCCCCTAGAGAGGTAAACATCCGGTTCTATCCCTAGTTGCTTATGTACCTTCTGTAAGCCGGCATGCTGCTGTGCATTACATATCAACAGCTGTTCTTCTCTGGGGATACCTTTAATAATACCTAGTATTTTGATAAGCTCTGCGCTTGTCCCGTAAAATACAACTACCATACTAATTCACTGCTTTCGACTATTCTGATTAGAATTTTCTTACCACTATAGAATATTATTAATTCATGTCATCTCCAAAGATTAAGTTACTATTCGATGTCAGCCCACTTACAAACAGCAGGAAGTCTGGTGTTGGATTCTATACAGAAAGACTCCTGCACGCCCTAGCGACCCGGTATCCGAATGAACTTCACATAGTTGGCCACTACTTTAACTTTCTTGACAGAAAGGACGTAGCTCTTCCTGGCTACCCAAATGTAGAATATCGCCGTACTAAATACTTTCCTTCTAAATTGATCAACATCATGCGTCGTTTTGGCATAGAACCCCCTATTGAGCTATTCTTACGCTATAAGGGTAACTTTATTATCTACCCTAACTTCACGAGCTACCCATCTCTTAGACACACCCCATCTGCAGCTGTCATCCATGACCTTGGTTACCTGGATTGTCCGGAATACCTACAAGCACCTAACCGAAGATTCCTGGAACGATACGTACCAAGATCCCTCAAGCGCACACGTTTCACCATTACGATATCGAAGGTAACTCAGAACGCCCTGGTAAAACACTACGGTATTGCCAATGATGATTTTCTAATTACACCCATTCCAGTCCCGGCCACTAATGTACAGCCTACCCAGCCAAAAGTTGTAACTGGCAAATTCATACTATTCATCGGCACCCTTGAGCCAAGAAAGAATTTTATAAACCTTGTGCGAGCATACATGTTGTTACCAGAAAATGTACGCAATGAGTACGGTCTCGTACTTGCAGGAGGTACTGGTTGGCACGTGAAGCAAGAAATGGACGAAATAGAGCAACTCCAAAATGACGGTGCAAATATTACGACCACGGGGTACTTCTCTGATAGCGAGAAGGAATGGATGCTCAAAAACGCAGCCCTATTTGTCCAGCCATCTCACTACGAAGGCTTTGGTATGCCTATTCTTGAGGCTATGGATGCGGGCCTACCTACTTTAGTAAGTGATATAGAGATTTTTCACGAAGTAAGCGATGACGCAAGCCTGTTTTTTGACCAAGACGAACCACAATCTATTGCTGATGCAATTTCCAAAGTTATAAATGATCCTGAGTTGCAACAAAAACTCCGTAAGTTAGGTCACGAACAAACAAAGAAACATGATTGGAATACTATCGCGGAACAGCTTTACCTGCGGATTTGTACAGAAGTCAAAGGTAGAGACCCTAGCTAAGACGCACCCTACAGAATATGGCTTGTACTGTTGAGTTTGAAGTATTGTTCCAAAATTGATTTAGAGATTGGGGCGAACTTGTGCTTAGTTAGGTCGGAGGGGCCACCTATCAAACGATAGCCTTGACCTTCTTGCACACTCACTTGAGTTAGGTCAATATCGCCGTGGTAGAACACGTGACTCTCTGAGTCGTGGCCGTCACTCCAGGTAAATAGATACTCAAATTTAGATAGTGAAAGGGTCGTTTCTTCTTCGATCTCACGTACAACAGCATCCCGTGGGGTCTCTCCGACTTTAAGAGCACCCGCAAACAAAGAAAGACTATTTGGGTCTTTAATTAATGGATTATTGTCCCTTAACTGCAGAATGATATGGCCATCCCGAGTCGTAAGTATGCATGATGCGTAGGATCTCATTCATCTCATAGTACCAAACTCTAGACGGAACGCTTTACTTCAATAAAGCAGTTTCTTTGTTTGATTCGGGATAGTACTGCCTGCAGGATATAATAGAATGATGCATATTGTCATTGATGCCCGTATTCGCAGGTCTAGTACGGGCCGTTATACCGACCGATTGGTTCAGCATCTACAGGCAATTGATACGGAGAACACGTACACAATTCTGGTGCAACCAGATGATGATTGGCAGATGACCAACCCTAGTTTCCGCACCGTTCCGTGTAAATTCCAGCAGTTTTCTTTTAACCCTATCGATCAGATTGCTTTTGCATGGCAGATCTATCGGCTCAAACCTGACCTGGTGCACTTTACTATGACCCAACAACCCTTGTTCTACTTCGGTAATATTGTCACCACGACTCATGATCTAACAATGCTCAGTTTTACTCGTGCCAGTCGCTTCCCACGCTGGGTGCACGCAATTGGTATGGGTATGTATCGCTTCTTGTTCTGGTGGGCACACAAAAAATCTAAGAAAATTATCGTGCCGACACAGTGGGTATACGACGATCTAGCCCAATATCAGCCATTTACCAGGGGTAAGCTGGTTGTTACATACGAATCAAGTGAGCCACCATTAGATATACCAGCCAAAAAACCAGCTGGGATCGATAAACCATTCGTATTCCACATTGGTGCGCCGTTCCCACACAAGAACATCCAGCGACTTATTCAAGCCTTTGAAATACTCAATGCTTCACAACCTGAACTAAAATTAGTCTTGCCAGGGAAGATAAAGGATCAGTTTAAAGAAGACCTCGACAGCTGGATCGAGGCCAGCCCAGCTAAACATTCTATTACTGTGCCTGGCTTCGTCTCTGATGCAGAGCTCAAGTGGCTGTACCAAAATGCCGAATGTTACGTACTCCCTTCCCTATCAGAAGGCTTTGGTTTGCCAGGGCTTGAAGCTATGGCCCATGGTTGCCCAGTGGCCAGCAGTAACGCTACATGCCTCCCAGAAGTCTACCAGGACGCTGCGCTGTACTTTGACCCCTATGACCCTGCGGACATCGCAGAAAAGGTCCGTGCCATCATAGACCAACCCAAAGTCGCTAAAGACCTCGCAGAAAAAGGTGAAAAACTCCTCTCCCGCTACTCCTGGGGAAAAATGGCCCAAGAAACCTTGGTTGTATATAAATCAGTTTCTTAACTATTCCGTAACTGTGATCGTTCCGGTCGTGCCACCTTGGTATTTGTCATGCCACCCAAAGGTACCAATAGTATTAAATGTATGACTGAATTTATCACCACTTTTTAGAAGTGGGCTTGAGAATATTTCAGTGGAGTCGGTATTATTTTCAATGCCATAATTTGGTATTTCTCCTGTGTCAGATATCTTCCAGGTGACAGTTGTGCCCTTCTTGATATCAATGGTTGTTGGAGAGTATGTACCCGTTACGAGATTTATTTCCTTTGTAACAACGTGACCGACTGCTGGACCCCCAATGTCAGTGTTTGTTGATTGTGGAAGGTCATTTTTCTGGGTGTGCCACACATAGTAGCCGCCCAAACCCAGAACAAGAACTACAAGTACAACTAGTAGTAGTTCTACTGTGCTAAAACCTTTGGTATTTAGTTTTTTCATATGGTGCCCTTAATTAGTTAGCTTAAGCATAAGCCTTTTCTCAGTTTGTGACAATTGTAAGAATTTATAAGCGGTACTTTGCGGCAAGCCTGCGGTAAAGCACCACGCTAATCAAGAAAGCAATAAGAACAAAAATCCAGAGTAAGTAGGGCTTGTTAGCCCTGCTGGAGCTGGTCGTTTCTTCATTATTAGCAATTTCTCGGGTGGTGTTAGTGCCTTTAACTTGAGGCTTGGATCCATTGGCTGAAATCTCTGGTTGGTTGGCTATTATCGTATCCTGTGGGGTTGCAATAGCCGGCTGGGGCGCAGATATCGTAGATTGATTTACAAATGGTGTTTCTAGAACAAATTGACCTGCTTGAGTTGATTCGTCTACGCATTGCTGCAGCTTGTAGCAAATAGTAGGGTCAGGTTCTTGTGGGCTAGCCACTGTGTCGTTAGTAGCCTCCTCTGCAGAGGGAGTCTCTTCTTCAGGCCCCTGGACTTGCGGCGGGTCTGCTGGGGTTTGCCCTTCTGGACCTGGATCATTTGTCACGACCAATGGTGGGAGTAGCGGCTCAACTTGTACAAGGGTTGGCTGGCTGGACCCTCCGTCCGTTACCACTCGAGTACCCAACGAAGTAAGTCCTGATCCCGCCGACAGAGTTAGGGCTCCTTCTGTTAGGTCAGCGCTTACGAGAGGCAGGCCAGAATCTGGGTCTGTCACTACCAATGTTCCCTGCTCATCTGATTGCCAACTGAGGGTTATTGATCCGTCACTGTTTGCTTTTGCACTAACGTCTGGAACGGCCGGAAGTGTCGGAGGTTGTGGAGGATCGGCTTGAGTAACGTTCACTGCTAAGTGTGTCTCTGTCTCAATCACTCCACTATCAATCAAGCCCGCTATTCGTACAAATGAGGTCTGTGGAGTATCGAAAACGTGTTCTACAACGGGCCCGGGAGAGGTTTCATCCCACTGGCCGTCGTTATTAAAGTCCCAATTATAGGCACTAAAACGGGCGTTACTCTGGGAGGCATCTAAAATAACGGGTTGGTTTATGCGAGCGCCCAGCACTTGCCCGCTTTTAAAGCCATCTTTGGTCTCAAGCGCTTCTTTATATGCAATCGTGATGTCCTTTGGTTTATGGCTGAGTACTTGATACATCATGTCGCTGTAGGCGGCTTTATCAAACTTGTCGCGCTGGTTGTAATTGATGAATATCCCACCTGTTGCCTTTGCTAAATACTCCAGATCGTTGGCCATTTTTGGTACAAGCTGCGGGAAGTACTGGTTTGTGATCTTGTTTGGAATAACCACATCAACGGCAATGTGTTGTGATTGGGCTGCAATAATTGCATCATTTAGCGTCCTGGTGGTCATTTGGATATTGCCAGGCTTAGTTATTGGATTTTTACACTGGTCATTAGTGATCGCTAGATAAACCGTGGCGCAAAACTCCGAATGTTGGACTTTTGGCCAGATATCAAACACACCACCGTTGATATAGCACGCTATGTATCCATTTGTTTCTGGAACGTGCATCCAACTACGAACCGTTCCGTTACACAGATTAAAAGAGTAAGTCGTCTTTGGTGGCCTGTCCGTGACAAGTACGATGTGCTTCTCTGCCTCTGGACGCCAGCCACTTGCGAAGGCCGACTTCTCTACAGCAACGACATGCGGGTCTGCCCAGTCACCATTGCCCATTGCTTGATTACCGAATGGGTAGCGACTGGCGAACGCGTTATACAAGTTGCTTGTAGAAAAAGAGGGGTTGTTAACATTATAGCCAGTGTACGGCATGAATGATTGAATGTTATCGACTCTTGGGATGTACGTCTCGCCGTCGTCTGTCTCGCCAAAACCTTTAGCGGCGTAATTTACATTTGGATACACCGAAGAAATGCCTGATAAGACAAGATCCGTGTCATAGCGGAACGAATAGAGCGCGTTGGCCATAGCATCATCATTAAGCAGGAGCATGACATCTTTGGGTTTGTTCGTTTCTTCCGGGCTCTGGTTCCCACCCATGATCGTACCAAGCCCACCTGCCGCCCTTTCAGCCTGCGCAAGCGTCGGAGCAGCCCATTGCATGAGTTCGTTCACATTGTTGCGCGTAGGTTCAGCAGCATAGCTAGAGTGGGCCTGCCTGTAGTCCTTATTAACACCAGACCATCCAGAGCAGATGATATCTACTCTATAGCAGTAACTTGCTGTACGTTTTTCTATATCCTCGGGTACATATGGAATCCTTGGCTCTAGCATCCCCTGATCGTGGTTTGTTACATCACCCCTACGCCAAGGGTAGGATATAGCTTTATCGAATGGGTTCACCAGACTATCTCCGTGCGCCGCAATAAACTTTGGGTCACCCACAAAGCTCACACCCAAGATTCTACTGCGTTCCAATGGCGACAGCTGCGCAAGTGCGTCGCCCATAACTTGTGCACCCTGGGAGTATCCTCCAACAACTATCGATTGGCTCGGGCAAGAATTAATTTGGTCTTTTAAGTAACCCACTGTTTCCGCCACTCCGTGTTCCACGCTCTCCCGATAGTCACCCGGAATCATAGAGACCTCTGAGTTGGCCAAATTGTCCGGATCTGTAAATATCCCTACCCCAACAGCCTTGTATCCAACCGGGTCATACTTCCCCGGAAAATCATGAATAGAAACAGGCTTATAGGTAACGTGCGGATACTCAACGTCCAAGTGTGTCTTGAATTGGTTGAAGAAAGCCGCTGATTCTTTCTCGGCTTTCTGAAAATCTTTTTCGAATGGGAAGTCTAGGAATTGGCTATCAGGATTCTGACCGGAGCCCCTTGTGAAGAGTAGAAGTAAGTCTTTACACTCAAACACTGGGTTGCTTGGTTCTGCATAGACCGATCCATGCAGAACAGATAGACCCGACAGGATATAAAGAACAGTGAGAAGCCTAAAACCAGATCTCTTAGTCTGTGGAGACCGCCAAGTAAACCTCACCCCTTAACCCCCTGAAGGTCCCATCAATTTTGACACCATTTCCAACACCGCACTCATAGTTATTTGTTGGTTTAGCCTCTTGTTTATATAGAGGCTGGGAAACAACAAGACCTGTGCATAGGCCCGAGTCTGCAACGACTTTCTTAACTTCTTCGATTGTTGTAGATTCGGGAATACTGAATGTTTTGCTTTTGTGGAAGCAGCCCGAGTCGTTGAGGGGGTCACAGCCTCGGCCGAAAAGGCCTTTATTTTCTGAACTGTTTACTTCTTTCCAGTCGGCTGGGAATTGCAAGCGAGCAAACGCTTTCTCTACGTCAGCGTAGTTTGGACTTTCTGATTTAAAGGGATAGTAAAAGTTATCAACTGCCCATAGCCCAACAATCACAAACAGTACTGCTGCAATTATCGCTGTTATCTTGAGACCACGCTTCATAGTTCCCTCCACCAGAAGATTTGTTTATATCATATAGCAATCGTCCGTCATACGGACAGACGATTCTTAAAGATTCCTGTGTAAAAGTCCTATTTAGCAGTTGGTTTGAGGACGACGTGGCGGTCGCGGGCTTCGCCTTCGGATTCTGTTGCTAAGCCAGCATCTGCGGCAACTTTGTGGACCGTGCGGCGATCTGCTGCATTCATTGGTTGCAGGTGCATAGGCTCGCCGGATTCTTGGACCTTTTTGACCCAGTCCTCTGCTTGTTGCGCCAGGCGATCTGCACGTTGCTTCTTGTATTCTGCAACGTCTACGTTCACACGGGTGACTTCGTAACCGTTGTTTTTGAGTGCATTACTAACCATGAACTGTAGGGCACGGACGGTATCGCCGTGTTGACCAATTAGGAAGCCGTTGAGGTGAGTTGATGGCACCTGGAGTTCTATAACTTCGTCATCTTCAGTCGTTGCGTATACATCAGTGTTAAGACCAAAGAACGACAAGACGTCTTCTAGGTACTTCTTGGCGTATTGTAGGGACTCTTCCATGATTATTTCCTCCGCTTCTTTTTACTAGCTTTGGACTTTTTTGGTTTTGGTTTTTCTATGACTTCGCCTTCGAGGATAACTTTTTTGCTATCTTTCTCGTTTCCGATGGCTTCCATTTCTTCTTCGTCTTCTTTCAAAATACGGCTCTGTTGGATATACGCAACGATACCGCCGGTCATCCAGTACAAGCTGAGAGCGGATGGCAGACCTATGGTAAAGAGTAGGATCATACCAGGAATCAAGAAACGTGTACCACGCATAACTGCGGCATTGACCTCTGTTTGATCGGCAGCTTCTCCAGAAGCAGCTTCCTTCAAGATTTGCTTAAGGCCACGGCCATCTTTAGGCTTAGGCATCAACTGTGAGCTCTGCTTGAACTGGGCAAAGGCACTACCAAGGACCAGTAGAAATGCTGGCGAGTAGAAGCCCTCTTTGCCAAGAGCTGGCTTGGTCAGGTCAACAACTCCGATGAGTGTCTCGTCAAAGTGGTGGATGTTAGTAGCTAGATCCTTGAGCCATGGCAAGCTGTGGAGGAAAGAGTATGACTGCGTAATGAGTGTGTTGGGGTCACTTACGAGGTTACGCACGCCAAAGTACAAGCCAAGCAGCACGACGAACTGAATCAGAATGGTGCCGAGAGAGCCCATTGGACTGATGTTGCGTTCCTTGTAGAGCTCCATCAGCATGACTGATTCTTTCTGGCGGTCGCCCTTTGCCTCTTTCTTGATGCGCTTGATCTCTGGCTGCATCATACGCATTGCCTTGGCGTGGTGGAGCTGTTTGCGGACAATTGGCCACATGAGCAAACGAACAAGGATGGTAAAGATAATGAGGGCGAGACCAAAGTTATGCCATGGCAGGATGGCATTTATAAAGACAAGTAGATTAAAGATCGGCAGTACGATCAGGTTGTGGAACATGTGGACTCCTGTTTCTTAGATCTATTCTATCACCTCTGAAACCCTGTAAGAAGTGGCGTTGTTTATACTACTTTGGCTTGTTTGAGCTGAGCACGAACAAGTTTGCGGACTTCTTCTGCTGGAATTGTGGCGAGTTGGTCATTGAAAACAGTCAGGACCATGTCGTACGGGCCCTTAAATGACGCTGCCTCGAGGCGAAATGCCTCATACATACGGCGGCGGATACGGTTACGGACCACAGCTGACTTATGAACCTTCTTACTAACAACTACAGCCAGACGATAATCTTTGCGTTTGGTGTTTAAGACAAACTTGAGTGCACATAGTGGCCCACGCACCGTCTGACCATTACGATACACGTATCGCAGGCTGCCATGTCCATGAAATCTGTTCTTGCGTCCAATCATGAGGTCTTGCCTCCTGGACGCATATTAAGTTTTAGATTAAAGAAAATCATATTATATAGCGTAGCTTTTTTACTGTTATGGTTCTAGGGGTTTATACAAAAAGAACCGCCGAAGCGGTTCCCTACTTTGTTCTCTGCGACTAAGCTGAGAGCTCTTTGCGGCCTTTGTTGCGGCGGCGGTTAAGCACTGCTTTACCGGCTTTGCTAGCCATACGCTTCATGAAACCATGTTCACGGGCGCGGCGGCGGGTCTTGGGTTGGTGTGTTCGCTTTGGCATCTTATCCTTATTCTAACATTTTTACATCAATTATTACACTGTCGGCAATCCTGTTGTCGACCAAACCGTATAAAAATACACTGGCTGGCGCGTGAGCGCAAGTGGGTCACACTCAAATGGGGTGAAATTGACAATATTTACCCACTAATTCTAGCAAGTTATCCACTTTTACTCAAGGGTTTTCCACAGATTAACAGATTGGGCCTGATTTTGTGCATAAAAACCCTACTTTTTCATATTTTTGTAGATCTACTCAAAAGTGTGATGAAAGGCTGTGGAAAACTCCCAACTTTCTGTTATATTTATTGGTAACGATCAACAATTTTTTGAGGAGAGGGTAGATGCAGGACAACCTGTGGCAAACAGTCTTAGGGGAAATTGAACTTACGGTATCCCGCGGCGCATATGTCACGTGGTTCAAGAATACTCGCCTGCTCCGCTTTAAAGACAACGTCGTTGTTGTAGGTGTCCCGAACGTCTTTATAAAGCAACAGCTCGAAAAGAAATATAACCAGCTCATCACGGATAGTCTTATAAAGAATGGTGTCACTCCAGACCACGTAGAATACAAGATCCACTCGTCCATCACCCTACCTAAGCGTAACGAGGAAGAGCCACTTATCCTCAGCGCCGCAACGACTGAACGTATTGCTAACACCGTCACACACGCACAGTCACAAAACCAGAGCCGCTCCTCAACCCTTACTCATAATTACCGCCAGGGACTAAACGAGAAGTATACTTTTGATAACTTTATTGTTGGCTCCGGTAACGAACTTGCCTACGCTGCGTGTCAGGCTGTAGCCGCGAACCCAGGAACTAAGTACAATCCACTCTTTCTCTACGGCGGTGTTGGGATTGGTAAGACTCACTTAGTACAAGCCGTCGGCAACGCTATCATGGCCGAGAATAAAGAAGCTCATGTCGTATACGTATCTATAGAACAGTTCCTGCAGGAGTTCCTCGATGCTATTAAGTTCAAGAAAAATACTGACTTTGCTAGCTACTACCGCAACGCAGATGTACTGATCATCGATGACATTCAGTTTATTGCTGGCAAGGAAAAGACTCAGGACGAATTCTTCCATACCTTTAACGCCCTCCACCAGGCCGACAAACAGATCATCATTAACAGTGACCGTCCACCAAAAGACATTGCTACGCTCGATGACCGACTGAAGAGCCGGTTTGCAATGGGCATGAGTATTGATATGCAGATTCCTGATTTTGAAACACGTTGTGTCATCTTACAGACTAAGGCACAGGTACATGGGCTTAACCTTGAGCAACCCGTGGTTGAGTATCTAGCGAACTTAGTGCAATCCAACATTCGTGAACTTGAGGGTGCACTCAACCAGCTGCTCGCATTTTGTGAAATGCGTAATCTCAGCCCAGACTTAGCTATTGCAACTACACTACTTGGATCCGTGAAGACTAGGCCTAAGCATATTAGTGCTAAACAAATTATCGAACGTTGTTCCCGTCACTTCCAAATCTCTATGGAAGACATTATGGGGCCCAAGCGCGACAAAGATATTGTTGTGCCCCGCCAAGTTGCTATGTATATGCTGCGTAGTGAGTTGCACCTTAGCTTCCCGAAGATTGCACGTGAGCTTGGCCGCAAAGACCACACTACCGCCATTCATTCTGTCGAGAAGATTGAAAAAGAGGTTAATTACGATGCTGATATTAAGGCAGCCGTGGTTGAAATCAAGGAACGTTTGTATGCATAGTCTTATCCTTTTTTCTGGCACTCGAATAGCTCGCTTGCCAAAAGTCAGTGGAAAAGCCTGTGTAGAACTTGTGGGTAGCTTGTGGGTTGGCCGCGGACAAAAAAATGGTGTTTTACACACGCACAATTTCACACAAAAGGCACTATGGAAAACCTATGATTTTTCATGGTCGTTGTACACAAATTGTATCCATCTTTACACAGCTACTGTGGGTAAAATTACCTCTGTTATGGAGGACTTGTACACACAATACACACCCCTTACTACTATGACTACTACTTATATAAATACATTTAGGAGAATCGCATGAAGCTGCAAGTCACCCAGGAAAATCTAAGCAAAGCATTGGGAAGTGTAGCTCGTGTAGCGAGTAGTCGAGGAACCTTACCTATATTGTCTAATGTATTAGTAAAGACAGTTGATGGAAGACTCAGCATAGCAGCCACAAACCTAGATATTGCAATCACACACTACATTGGTTCAAAAGTAAGTCAGGAAGGCTCAATCACTGTCCCTGCCCGGCTTATGCAGGATTTTGTAAGTAGCCTTCCAAGCGGCGTTATAGAACTGAAACTTGATGATTTAAAACTCCACATCAATTCAGAAAAATATAATTCAGTTATTAATGGGGTTTCTGCGGAAGACTACCCTGTCATGCCCGCAATTACAGAAGGTCAGTCATGGAATATTCCCGGTAAACTTCTAAAACAAGCCTTACAACAAGTTATTATTGCGGCATCAAGCGATGAAGCACGTCCAGTTCTAACCGGTGTCTATTGGCACACCCACGACGGCAAACTACATATGGTTGCAACGGATAGTTACCGTTTAGCGGAAAAGTCACTGATCAATATGAAACAAGACATTGATTTACTAATCCCCGCTAGTGCTTTGAATGACCTACTCCGAATCATTGGTGATTATGAAGAAGAAGTTATCGTTACACACGATGATCAACAAGTACTCTTTAAAGTTGGTGATGTTGAACTCGTAACACGACTTATCGAAGGTAAATACCCCGACTACCGCAAGCTCATTCCCCGAACATTTGCGAGTGATGCAGTACTTAAGCGCGCAGAACTAACCAATATTACTAAGGTATCAAGCCTATTTGCCCGCGAAAGCGCAGGCAGTGTCACGATTAACCTCGATGCTGATAGTCAGCAAGTTAGTATTAAATCAATTGCGTCTCAAATTGGTGAGAACGTCGCAAGTGCTACGGCCGCCATTACAAATGAAGGCAGTATCACACTTAATTCTCGCTATATCCTCGATGCTCTCCATGCACTTGGTGGTGAGGACGTAAGACTCGCCTTTAACGGCAAACTCGAACCATGTATTCTTGCTGATCCAAAAGCCGGTGACTACCTTCATGTAGTAATGCCTCTTAAAAGCTAGAGCTCCGCTACAATAGACTTATGATTACCGATATACGGTTGCAGAAATTTCGTTCATATAAGGACGAGTCATTTGAAATTGACCCAGGCGTCAATATTATTGTTGGACCTAATGCGAGCGGTAAGACAAACCTACTTGAAGCAGTGCTGGTTACTTGCCTTGGTAGCTCATATAGAGCCCGTGAGACCGAGCTAGTCCAATTCGAACAACCATGGGCACGAATTGATGCGCGTACGCCCACAGGAGCTCGTACAGTCAAACTAATTACTGAACCTAGTGGCGCAATAAAAAAAGAATTCATCATTAATGACCAGTCACTTAAAAGATTACTATTACCTAAAACCGTTCCGGTAGTTATCTTTGAACCAAACCACCTGCAACTTTTGTCTGGTTCCCCTGATATGCGGCGCGAATACCTCGATAATTTACTAGAGCAATTAATGGTTGGATATGCCACATTACGTCGCCAATATAAACGTGCGTTGGCTCAACGCAATCGCTTATTAAAGCAAGGCCGCGAACATGCCGGTAGTCAGTTATTTGCCTGGAATATTCGTTTGAGCCAGTTGGGTGCAGAGATTGCAACTGCACGAGTAAACCTAGTAGAGCAGCTCAATAAAGATATCCAGGGATTATACCGCGAGCTTTCGCACAGCGAAGCAAGGGTAGAGATTACCTATAGTGGCAGTTGTAAAACAGATCAATATAGTTCTGACATGCTACATAAACTCGAGGCTAGTACCGAACAGGATTTTATCCGTGGCTTTACCGCATATGGCCCACATCGGGATGACATGACTGTTATGTTGAATGGTCATCTGCTCCAAGAGTCAGCATCACGCGGGGAAACAAGAACTATGTTATTAGCGCTTAAAATATTAGAACTGCAACTTATAGAGAATAACCGTAACGAAAAACCAATCTTACTACTGGATGATGTGTTTAGTGAACTTGATGGTGCTCGCCGCCGCGCCCTTACAGAAGTTCTAAAGGGCTACCAAACATTCATAACTACCACAGATGCCGACGTTGTCGTCGAACACTTCATGGGTAGCTGTAATGTCATACCACTTGGTTAGAAAGAGAGTGAGTACAGCGCACTCTTATTTTCTTCTGCTTCAACACCACCAGGGACGGTACTGAATAACAACCTACCGTCAGGGTTTAGTGAGAATGATCCTTTTAACCCCTGCTCATCGCCCGGAGTAGCTGACAATAACTGTATGCTCGCATTATCTTTACCCACAGCCCATACTCCGGTTCTTGTTAGAATGAGCACTTTCCCTTTATAGACGACCATGTCGGCAGGGTTTTTGAAGTAGAGAGGAATAACCTGTTCAGTATTATTTGTAATGACAGTGAGGGACTTGTCGGTTAGTACATAGACACTATTATTTAGTGAGGTTACCCCAGTCAACGTTTGTCCCGCCGCGGTGAACTCCCTTACTTTATTGCCAGTGTAGTCGTACTGGACTATAGAGTTGGTTTGTGTTGCCAAAAAGTCCTTTGTATTACCTTCACTCAGTTCATCAGAAGGTGCATCACCAGTAAACCAGAAGATTGAGTCAGGACTTGTGTAGATGCGCTCTAGCTCCCCACCTTTTGGGTGTGTGGTGATATATTTTATGGTGTATCCCATGTCATCACTTGTAAACAGACTGTCCGCAGAAAGAAATATCATGGGTTTACCGGGTGTTCGTGAAAAATCAGTCAGTGCGACTCTTGGCTCCGGCGAATCACTACCCTCGTCTATAGGCTTGAGGTTGCTCACACCTTGTACCTGGCGTGCGATACCACTCTCTCCGTTGTCGACCGCCTTACTAAATTGTCCAATGACATCCTTAGTTGATTTGTATACAAAGTTGTTTTTATCAAACCAACTAATTTTGGACATATTAGGCAAGCCTACTAACTCTGGGCGAACTGCCATATAGTCGTCAGTCTTATAACTGATTAATGAGGCATCAATAGGCACAACACCCTGTATAAGTGTGCCTTCGATGAGAGCATTAGACATCGACCCGGTAGATATTACTTGAGGAGTTATTGTAGATCCCAGTTCAAGTTTGATCGTCTGTGCTTTTCCTCTTTTGAGTGAGGCGCCAGAGATTGTTTGGTTATTGCCTTTTACAGACTTTACGTATACCACTGCAGGCAACTTACGAGTACTATATTTTGCTGTGCCAGTGCCAATCTTCTGGAACTCTCCGTTTTGCTCCGTTGAGAAGTAGATATCAGCCGAAGAGTCCGTAGTTACGGTTAATTTGGCTGGTCGGTTTAACCACAGAGCCACGGCTATAACGACAAATATTAGTGCCAAAGCACCAAATATATATTTTTTGGGAACGGTTACTACTGGTTGCATATTACCCTCCTAGGTTGGCATTTCTGGAAGCCTTAAGGTTGATCTCGACGTGAAGGTGGTCTGTGTGTGGGTTGGGGCCGTCGTAATCGCGCCAACCATCTTTATTGGCTGACCAGATGTGATGATTCCATATAACTCGTTGCACGCCGTACTTTGTTGCGTTGTTAATCATGTAGTTCCGTATGGTGTCCCCTACTTTTTGCGTTTGGGGATTATCTGCGCTGATCATGATATCAAGCGCCCTACCAACACCGTGTACACTCACCCCAGGCGATGCGGTATTCTGTCTACAGGAATATCCCCCCACACTCGTAACCGGTGGTTTCCACTTATCTTCAACAAATTTTTTGAGACTGGCCGCACCTACCGTGAACGTCCCCGTACACAAAGATTCGGTGAAAGCACCGCTCGGTGGTTCATCAACTTTTACATTAAGGTTAGCTGCAAAGTTAGGGGTTCTAGAACTTGCAGCGGCTGCCTCAACGGCGGCTGCGAGCTTCTGCTTAAGATCCGAATTTGCAATAAGGTTATCGTAAAAGAACTTACTTCCCTCCGCCTTTGGGTGAGTGCCATCATATGACTGGTTGGGGCTGAGTGACGGAACCATTACATACTTTGCGCCGATTCTTAGAGCATTTTCTTTGATAACGGGCTCTATGCGTCTTCGTTTTGCTTCAGCGTTTGGCCCCCAAGGAGTCCAGAAGTAGATAGTATCATGCGGTATACCAAGCTCGTCTGCTTGTTTTGCTAGATCATCTATATAGCTGGAAATACCAGCTTGGATTTGTGCATCACTGGCCGGCTTTCCTTCCCCGTTCTCACAGTAACTTCCATCATTATAACCACCCGCAACAATGATAAATGTCGGACTTTCCTGCTTTACGTCATCGAGACGTTCTTTGAAGGTTGTCCCCCCACAGGGTCCGTTATGGTTACCTTTTCTGATATAGCCCGAGCCACCTTGAGCGGATAGTCCGACCTCAACGCCACTATCGTCGCGTAGGTAGCCCCACCAACCCTTTCCATGCGCACTCTCATCTACGTTGCGAGCGGTCATTGAATCACCAATTGCAAGGATTTTTGGTGTTTTTCCTGACTGCTCGGCGGAGTCGTCACCCGCACATTCTACAGACTGCCCCGGATTATCTGTATTAAACCCACTTTCTACGCTCACCCCACTTATAACTCCATTTGCTAAGTCTACTCTGGTATCAAGTGTGTCTTTGGCTGGTCCACTTGTCGGTTGATTTGGGTTTCTTGCGAGCCCCGCATCCACAACGGTCCCAGGCCTCTCAAAAAATGCTAGGAATATCCATGTTGCTTGCCGTAAGTCAGTTGCTTTTTTAAGCTCGTCTAGCCCATTTGCTGGGAGTTCTTTAAACAGGAATGGCAACTGAACTTCAAGGGTCATTGGGTCACCACCTGCTGCGGAGTCGAGCAGTCCTTGTTGCCTCCCCCAAGAAGTCCACTGAGCAATACCAATACCAAAACCCTTTGTTGAGTCTGCCTTGTTTAACCGAATTCCTTCTTTTAGGTCTTCTATTGTTGCGATATATGACGGCGGGTTACCTTGTTTACGGGTTGGTAGTGCGCTACTTTCGCCGAGGAGGTTCCCGACAACACCGGCGGCTTGATGTGTTTCTAGCCCCTGGGAAGTCAGGAAATTCATTATTTTTTCGGTATTACCACTACCAGATAGAGTAACGCCCGCTTGTCCACATACAACAGCGGCAGGTATCTTATAGTGAACGGAATCCTGATATATTGCTTTGAGGTCAGTCTCCGAGAGTGCAAGGACGGTGCTTGGTAACATCAGTACGACTATGAAACATAGAGATAGTAGTAGTGTAAGTGGTTTCACTGACCTGCTCATTAGTTTGCCTCGCTACAAGCCACGGGCTTATATATAAGTTCATTTTGAGCAGGACATACAACGTAGATGCTGTTGTATGTGCCATTTACAGTGCTCTCAAGCAGGACTTTGAATGATCGGGCAGCCTCAGGTATGTCCACAATGAAACTTCCTGTGATAACATCACCCGTTGAAGATCGAGTAAAACTACCTTCTCTGACGTTGCCTGAGTAGTAGGGTTTTGGGTTCTGAATCTGTTTAATAAGGAAACCATACACCATTTGTCCGGTTGCCGTACCATCCTTAATAGAGAAATCGTTACTGAGATTAAGCCCGTCAATACCTGATATTGTGACTGTTCTCTGTTCATCGGAAACCGAGTTCGTGGCTTCGGTTGTATCTTGTGTTTTGGATGGAGTCTTTGGTTTATTTGTTGCAAGAATAATCAGTAGCAACAAACAGGTAGCCACCGCCCCGACAAGTATCAGTCTCTTTTTAGTTATCATTTGTAATCCACCTCTGTATGGGCATAAGTTAGTAGCTTTGCTACGTTTGCCGGGATTGTCCGTGTACCGTACTGACCAGGGTTAACATTGTACTCTTCGACGACGATCGAACCATCAGCCTTAACTTCGGCTACCATGGCAACGTGTCCTGCACTTGAGTTGGCGTGCTCACCTTCATCTGATTTATATCCAGGCTTCCCAGGTGCGTCGTTATCTGCCTCTACTCCACCAGCGGGCCAAGAAACAACTGAATATACCGCAGCTGCATGATCTACCTTATACCCGAGCGCTCTACCGATGCTAGCTGCGAATACATCACCATTACCCATCGGCTCGCCGTGGTACTTACTTACGTGTTTTACGAGCCTGAACTTTACAAAATCCACACACTGGCCTCCACAAATACCATACGTTGCACTACAGCCCTTGTAGTCATCGCCCATGACCGATGTACCAACTTTCGCAGGTCCAGCTGGTAAGCTAAGCGTTACATAAACTGGGGCGTGGTCAGAAGCTTGGGAAATAATGCCTGTTTCTGGTTTGCGCGTCCAGCCACTTGCCTTAAGACTACTTGGACCTGCTACAAATATATGGTCGACACCCCTACCTTTTTCCTGGCCAGTTGAGGGTTTGCCATCTGCGAGAAGACTTGTGTTTTGGAGTACACCACTAGAGTTAAATACATCAATAGCAGGCTGCCAGTTAAGGCCAATATCTCCACCCGTCAGTACAATGCTTGTATCATCGGCTTTTGTATTTACCCAATCCAGCGTTTTTTGAGCTGCTTCTCGGGTATGAGCGGGCGATCCGTTAAATTGCGGGTAGGATGAGTAATGAAGTGGCATAGCATATACCATCTGTCCGGAAGTCATTCGCAGGCCCACCCACGGAGTTGGGCCGTATCTTCCTCCTCCGCTCCACTGATTAGATGTACCACCATCAACTTTATTCATAGTTTGTGTATTCCAGAAAACGGCGAATTCCCTATTCATTACGCCTTCATAGCCACGCGGAGCTAACTCTGCTTTGAGTAGACTAAACATAACATCGGTAGTTTCATTAATCATTACAACGTCAAACTTAGGATTGTTAAGATTGGTTGAATCATCACCAGAAATGATCCGTGCTTGTAGTTTTGCACGTGCTTGAGAACAAGCGAAAGTGTTTGTCATTCCCAGATTAGCGCAAGCGGCCCCTGCGTGTTTGTCGTCAGTCTCCCTTAGGGTGTTGTATGTGCCTACCGTCAGACTGCCTCCTGCTATTGAAGAACTTCCGGAGCTGTTCCCTGTTTGGTCGCCCAGTTCTTCTTGAGAAAGCAGAGAGTCGTCATACATGGCGCCAGCCATGCCCGTAGAAGCTTCTATAAGCTTACAACCGTTTGTGGTGTCATTTTCTGGCATCCCAGTATCAGGGTTAACATTATCTTTCTCTGCTTCACCCCAATTCTTAGCTTTGTCGGGGTTGCTACAATCATGCGTACTCCAATAGACTTCCGGATCCTCCTGGAACACAGGGTCGTTTGAATCATATCCATATTGAGTAACGCCGTACGGGTCCTTGCTGGATGCAGCATCTGCTTTTTTAGTGCCACCAAACTGGCTGGTGAGGGTTGCAAACGGGTTTAGTAGTGAACCGGCAAACGAACGCATTGTTCCATTTGTGGTGGTACTTGGTAGTGCAAGCGCCATCTTGGAAACAACCGAGTATTGGCTAGAGGTATCAAAGACTCGGGCAAAGGTAGACTCGTGTTTGAAATTGTCTTCGTCTTGTTGTCTCATCTCGGCCCTGATCTCTGCCGCTGTGCTGTCTGGTATCTTATGCGCACCAAGCCCATAATGGGCAAAGATATTGCCCGAAACATCCGCACCACCACCTGCCAGTTCCATATTGCGACCCCCGCTTGGGTGCTCTCCGATCACGTCTTTTATAGTTTTCGTTGCAAACCAGTTACCAATATTCGCTATTAAAGGTTCGGCGAGCTTTTCAAGCTGGTCTACCGCTTGGCTAACCCCAGGCAGGTGCATTACTAAATCGGCAGCTACACCTGAAATAGTGTTGAGTAAAGAACCAATAGTCCCGTTAATAATGTTTGCCACCGGCCCTAAAGGGGCGGTAATATCCTTTAAGACACCCGCTAGATCAACGGCAAAGTTTCCTAGCGTCAGAACAACTTCTGGACAAACACCAGAGGTAATAAGACTGCCATCGTTACACTTATATCCATTGAACGCCTGCACCTTAGGACCTAGTAAACTCGCAGTTTTAGACGAACTTGTTCCCATAATCTCTTGGTATATAGGGGATTCCTCAGCACCCGCGCCGTTTTGATCTGTTCCGGCGTCAGGCCCTAATGAGTCGGCAACGATACCTATATCTGCTGCGTCGGCTTGTCCTGATTTTATTTCATCGGCGTTCGTCCGGTACATCATATACATAGTGACCATTGATTGAGAGTTGACTACATAGTTAATCTTTTTTAGCGCTGGGGCTGCATGCTGCATTGCCCCCACTATTTGTGATACTGAAGTTATCCAGCCTAGTATTGGTATTGAACCACCAACAATTTTACCAGTAAGATCGTTGGTGAATTGCGAGACTATATGCCCAGTGACCCCTTTTTTCTTAATGCTTTCTGCTTGATCGGCTAATTTTTTTGAGTCGGGGGCATCAAGCCCTAGCGCCACTATCCTAGCTCTAACATCACGTTCAAGTGCACTTGTTCTTTGCCCGTCGTTATCAGTCGTATCTGAGGCGGTACACGAGAAGTTGCCCAGTGCACACTGGAAAGCAATTGCGTACATTCCAGCCCGCGGTGTGGTTATCTTATTTAGGAAGTAGTATTTCCACTTAAGACTCCTGGCTGCCTTACGATCTTCCCTGTTCTCTTGCCGCTTATCTCGCGTTTCGCAGGCCACGAGGCAACGCTTGATACCGTATTTTTTCTCCAGCAAAAGACCTACTTTATAGCGGTACATGATACGTTTGGCGAATGTTTCGTTTTGGAAAGATTTCTTCATCTCCCGCCGGACTTCAGTTCTATTCATTTGTTCGTATACTTTACCTTCGAAAAGCTTCGGGTTTCTTTCGTCGAATACACCAGAGAAAAGTTCCATATTCCCTTTACGCATTGAGAATTTATTATTACCGTCTTTCCTGATCTCGATACCCTGGTTCTCGGCAAGCTTACCCTCAAAGTTTTTATCGCGCCAGGCATTGTATAACTGCGCAACAGGCCCATCACCTGGCGTTACAGAAACACAACTTTTGTTTGCCTTGGTTGTTGTACACTTGGTGCTCTTGTACATGCTAGGTACAACCTTCTTAACGATGTACTGTCTAAAGAGAGCATCTGTCATCTTGTCGGTTGCTTGTTCTGAGCTGGCATAAAAGTGGTTTTGGAGGTTGTTGACGATGTGTTGCACTTTCAAGGGCAACAATAGCAACATACTCATAACGATGCCGGCAATAAAACTACCGATAGCTGCCCCGATAGAGATTTTCTTACCGTTACGCTTGAGTAGCCCGCCGCTTTTCTTTTTATTGGGCTTACCCTTGCCCTCTTCTCTATAACCCGAACCAACTTGAGAACCCTCTCTGGGGTCTACGGTCGGACCAGATGCGGATTGGCTTGGATTTTCTTCGGCTTCTTTGAGGTCTTCGCCAGAGAGTCCCTCACGTGCAGCAATATCATCAGCAGCGCCACTGTAAGCAGCATCTTCCATTGCCTGTTCTTCTTCAGGGCTAATAGCTATCCCTTTAAGAAAGTCGGGAGTAGTCGAATCTTTTGCAGTTTCGTCGTCTTGTTTTGTTGGTGACACCAAAAACCCTCTATACGGTTATTATATACCAGGCATGAGCCGGTTATTAAGATCGATCGTTCCTGTGCCACCCATTAACTCGCCTTGTTGCTGTATCTCTTGAACCTGGTTTGGGTTCGTTGTAATAAGATTGGTCTCTGTTGGGCTTGCAGCAATCTGAATGTGGACGTGGTTTTGACCCGCAAAGAATAAGCCCTGCCCTACAGGGAATTGACTAAGTCGCTTCTTTTCTTCACTCGTCAGTTTGAATGTCTGACTCAATACGTCAACAGCGGAGCTAGATTGCTTGAGAAGTATTTGCATAGATGCATTGGCTACAATTGCGCGACCCATGCGTGATCCCATAAAGTCTTCAACATCCTGAGTAATCGTGGTGATTCCAAGATTATACTTACGCGCACGCTTAGCCAGGCTGAACAAGAAGCTTGCAGAATCTTCGTACTTCATCAGCTGCCAGGCCTCATCAACGATCAAGATACGCTTTTTTTGGTCACTCTTGGTCTTGTTCCAGATAAAGTTCAATACGATGTACATGGCGACAGGACGCAACTCGTCTTCAAGATCACGAACATTAAACACAACCAACGGGTTGTTGATGTCTATATTGCTCTGTTGGGAGAAAATACCAGCGAATGTTCCAGTAGTGTACTTGCGGAGGCGTTGCGCCAGCTGTGGGCCGGTACCACCCATGTGCAGTAAGGTGTCATACAGGTCGGTTATTGTTGGGGGAATACTACTGTGCGTCAGCGGATCGTTGGTAATACCCGCACGTGCATAAGTTTCAATGAGGGCTGCATCAAGGTCGGCTTCCTCGCTTGGAGCAAGTGCTGGCATTGCTGGACCACCGTTGTTAGCCATGGCTGCTTGTGCACCACCCATCATGAGCCGCAGTAGGCCGTGTAGAGTTATGAGGTTACTACGCAGAGCGTTATCCGCCTCTTCAGTGTCAACGACGGTTGGTAGTTCAAAAGGATTTATACGAGTTGTAGAGTTTAGGCTCAGTCTGACGTACGCACCGCCTACTGCTTCGCACATACGTTGATATTCGTTTTCTGGGTCGATGATAAACACTTCGACACCCATCATCATGCTCCGTAGTGCTTCGAGCTTTACGGTAAACGACTTACCAGCACCAGACTTTGCAAATACCACTGAGTTTCCGTTTTCCAGGGAGAACCGGTCAAAGATAACCAGTCCAGAGTTGTGCATGTTGATACCATACAAAATACCATCATCCTGAGTTAGGTCAGCTGATGTGAACGGGAAGCTCGTGCTCAGTGCACCGGTGTTGAGGTTGCGGCGGATCTGTAGCTGGTCCATAAGTTGTGGAATGGTGCTATTGAGCCCTTGTTCCTGTTGAGAAGTAGCTGGCTTGCTGTAGATCAGTTGTTGACCAAGCATAGATTCGACTTTGTGTGCCACAAACTCAAGTTCATCCATACTGCCGCCGTAAATAGTGAAATACAGACCAAATCGGAAGAACCGTTCCTCACCAACCTGCAACTTGTCACGCATTTCTTCGGCGTCAAGGATAGCGGCTTGCTTGCCCGGATCACGGATACGGCCCTTTTCGGCATCTATTTGCAGGCCGGCCTCGAGCTGAGTCACTTTTTTACGTAAGTTTTCTAGGACCACTTGGCTTTCTACTGGGTAGACAAACATAGACACGTCAATAACCTCATCAAGGTTCACCATACTACTAAGCCAACCAGTATAAATCTGGCGAGGGTATCCGTAGACATAGTATGTTCGGGCGTAACGTGTACCTAGCTGGAAGTGCGTACCAAAGAACTCCAAACTACTCGGCGCAATGAAGTCACGAAGTGCAGTAATACCCTTTTGGAACGCCGCCTGAACTTCTTGCTGCTCACGGAACTGCTGCTGTTGCGCCAATGCTACTGGATCAAGAGGTTGTTTCCGTGCCATTACTGTATTGCCCTATCGAGATTTGGTTGTGGTGCAACACCCTGGCCTTTAGTGACAACGGGTACGCTCAGATCATCAAAGTTCTTGAGCTGCTGACGAGTAGCGGTGTCAGGGTTGTATGCATCATAGTACAACTCAATAAGTTCTTGAGTATCAAGCGGAAGTCCTTGGACGCCACACTGTTGTAGTCCACCGAGTGCAGCTTGTACACGGTTACGAAGTTCGTCCTTGGCTTTTTGTAAGTCACCTTCGTTAATAACCACGTGTTGTTCCTTCTTATTGAACATGCCAGTCAAACCTGTAAAGAAGTTTTTACTCTGTGCAATTGCCTGCTGTGTAGCAGGTGTTGGGTTATACGGAATAACGACATAGAATTTCTTGTCCATAATGTTAGTTTGCTGTGCAATATTGTCCATGTAACCTATGTAATCTTCCATAAGTAGTGCGAGGAGCATGTTATCGTGCTCGCTACGGATCTTGTCCAAGCGATCAATATACGGACGGATATCTACCTTTTGTGAGCGGATAAATATCTGGATATCAAAGTAGAGCGAGTTTAAGAACCCTTGGTAGCTGAACTCTACGGCCTCACGCTCCTCTGGGCTCATCAGGTCAAAGTTAATAGATTTGACCATAATTACCGAGCGGAAGCTCCCGTCGTTCATTATCACGATACCATCGCGAATCTCAGCGATCTGCAGGGTGTTCTGTGTACTGTTCGGGTTACTCTTAACAACTGGCGCAGCTACGACTTGTGGTTGCTGGGGTGCGTATTGGGGCATACCAGCTGGTTGTGGCGCATACTGCTGTGGCATTTGTTGAGCCGGTTGCTGCTGGTATTGGGGTTGAGGCATAGCCTGGGGCTGCTGATATTGCGCCGGTGCAGCTTGTTGGGGATATGGGCTATAGCCAGCCGGAACCGGACCCGGCATAGGGGGTTGCCCAACAGGATATTGTGGATTTTGGTTTGTCGGATCCATTAACTCGCTTTACCCCACCCTCATAGGAGGCTTTCTGTACCAAGTAATTATAGCGTAAGCACATCCCTGCGGGAAGAGATTACATAAGGTTATAGGTATTAGGTTTTAGGTTGTAGATTTCGGACGAGTACGTTTAGCATCCTTTGGACCTCGTCTAACAGTGCTAATGTTGCAGAAAGCTCAAGTGTGTATATCTCTTGGCATAGCAGGAGCTGTGTTTCTAACTCTGCAGCAGACCCTTTGGCAATACCCAGGAATTGACAATATTCTTTTAAGTTATTTCTTTGTTGACCTTCGGCTATGTTGCTTGGGATAGACACCGCACATCTTTGCATCTGAGAAGCTAAACCATATAACTCGTCACGGGGTAACTTTTTAGTAACCACGTATACTTGTTTTGCAAGGTCGAACGACTTTCTCCAAACAGTTAGATCTTTATATGATTGTATGGCCACCCTATAACCTCTAACCTACCACCTAAAACCTATCATCTCAGAGAGATCGTCACTTCACCGTCATCAGAGGTTTTAATCTGATTAGCTTGGCGGGCTAGAACATCTACATTGAGATCATTATTCTGGGCTAGTTGTTGGGCTGCTGGGCTTGGTACGGCTTGCTCTTGGGCTTGCTTCTCTGCCACGCGTCGTTTCTTCTCGGCCTGTTCTTCTTGTTGTTCATCTAGGGTCTTGATGGTTCGAAGGTGCTTATTAGACCCCTTAGACTTCTTGTGCTCAGTATGTAGTTTGTCTAGCAACGCTTGCTGGTCGTCAGTACTTGGCCCAGCAACTACAGGTGCTACCGGAGTGGCTACACCTGGGGCAACCGTTTGGTTATGATCAAATGTTGCGTACCCTGGCTGTGTTGCGGCTTGCTGGCCTGCGGTCGCGTTCAGGAACCAGTAGTCAGCCGGTTGCCCAGTCTTGGGGGCTGCTGGAGCTGGGTTTTGCATTTGTGCCACAACTTGCTGCCGGTGAGCTTGAGTTGACTGCGCTATCATCTGGTCAAGGTGGTGAGCAGTTGGATTACTTTGTTCATCCAGGATGTCATCTTGAGCAGTTACTTCGTATGTTGGCACGTCTTGCGTAAATGATGACGTGTCCAACAGTCGGTCCGATCCAGCCATTGCATAGTTAGGCTGAGCAAACAGGTTCACGTTGACGTTTTTGACGGCCCAGCCACGGCTATCTATAGTGTTGGCTAGTGCTGATAGGCGACTCTTGACCTCTGTCTGGGATAGCCCGTCAGTGAGTCGTCGTTCCACTTTCTTTGGCACGGTAATAGTCACCATCTCTTTAATACCACTTTGGTCCCAAATACGACGACGTGGTAGTAAAAAGAACTTAATTTTTGCCAGTAACCACACTTCTGATGGCTGATCGTGGACAAATGGTCCAGATAGCACTGACAAAAGTATCATATGGGGCAAAAATATAATGCCGAGCCACCAGAAACCAGAGGTAGCAAACATAAACCAAAAGAACCCAGAAATAATCACAATAGCGGAGTAAATAGTCTGCCTAGGTGTCATCCACCCAATCAGCTTATCCTCTGCCTCAATATCCTGAATTACCTTATACGTAGCCATACTGCTTAAGTATAGCAAGAACCAGCGTGTCAACGATACATTGTCGCATAAATATCAAACGTGATTTATATGGAGTGGGCTTTGTTGTTCGAGGCAGGAATTGGTAACTGGATTGAGTTCGGATTACTTGTCCACTCTTCGAGTGTAATCATCCTAAGGCCAAGTACCGAGTAGTTTACGCGGTAGAAGCCCTCGTCCTTGTGCTTTACAACAGCGTGTGGGTATTTGACCAACAAGTCTTGGGCCATAACTCCAACGAAGGCTTGAGTAGGGTCCCAGAGGTAGTTGAAACTGTATATTTTGATACCACTGACCGTAGTGTATATATGGTTAACATTTGTCTTAAGCCGTTGATCAGAGGGGGGTGCACCACCTGCGCCGCCAGCGCCGCCAGCCGGAGGTGCGCCGCCAGCCGGAGGTGCGGCTGCACCACCTGCAGCCGCAGTAGCTGACCAGGTCTTGCGTCGATCTAAGTACGCACTATTGCCTGTAGCTTCCATCTCTGCCTCGTGTTCACGTATATATTTTCCACCGACAGCATCCCCGTTGAGTTGTGTTGCAAATTCTTCACGAACATCAGGGGTCATGCCGTTCATCATATCGTGTATGCCGGCGGCATTAGCGATGGCCGTCGCAAATTCAACTGAACCAACACCATGCTGAATTTCAGCTGCCTCGGCTCTGCCTAACATATGCCGGGCGAGTTCTCCTGCCTGGCCTTTGCGCATCCGATGGCTGTTTGCTGGGTTAAATCCGTTGCTAGCAGCTGCTAATAGCCCCGCATCGCTTAGGGTACCGTTTGCCGCACCCATCAGTTCACCGAATCCCGCACTAGATGCTAAGCTTCCACTCTGCTTTACTAGAGAGGCGGCTTGTGAATCAGTCATAATGCCGCTTGAGACAGCATTTCTCATCCATGAGGCGCGTTCAGCGGTTGAGTCTGTCGAAGACGCTGAGGCAAGTGATGCCGTAGCTGCTGTGTGTTGCATCTGCTTAGAACCCATAACAGTACCGTATGCTTGCTCAGTGTAGGCTAGCTGTCTTTCGGCCTCTTCGTGTGAGACTCTCATGCTGGAACTGTATCGATTTATAAAGTCTTTCTTACTTGTAGCGTATTGAGCAATCTTGTTGGCATCATCGTTTGCGGCAGCAGACGGATTGTTCTTGATCGACTCAGCTGCAGCTGCTGCAAAGTGACCCATCTCAGCATTTTCTAACTCGCTGCGATATCGACCAGTTCTAGGAAGTGCACCAGATCCAAGGGCGGCTGTTCTGGCTAAGCGATGTTGTCGTCCTGCAACAAGACTAGACCCGATCCTTGTCCTATCAAAACCTGCTTTGAGTGCTGCCCGACCTTCGGCTCGTTGTCCTTGGCGCCACTTCTTTTGACCGTCAAAGAAGCCACGGCCACGGTCGTTAATTGCCCCAGTAAGTGCGTTAAAGGCACCCATGCCTGCCCTAAACGTTGCTGGGATAAAGAAGTACGGTGCAATGTATGCAATGAGCTTAATAAATACTCCTGTTGGTCCATCGTAAATAGTGTCCGCTGTGGCTGCAAAGAATCGTCCTGATGCGATGAGCACCATAATAAGCGGGAACATCATCAGCATGGCTATAAAGGTAGTTTTCCAGACGGTCCACAGTTTGTCGTTGCCCGGGAAGATCCAGACGAGAATTGCGATTGGTGACAATACAACCAATAAGATAATGAGAACTTGTCGGATAACCAGCGTTACATACCCAAGAAGTAGCGCACCTATAGTTACGAGTGCAAAGCTACCAAGAATACCCCAGGTGACTGCACCAATTCCCGCTCCAACTAATAGTCCACCAGTTGATAATCCCAAGAACAGGCCACCTTCGCCTCCACCAAACAGTTGTGTTAGCGAACTAACATCACCACCAGGTGCTGCTAGGGTTATGAGGTGGAATATGCCAGTACCTATGGCATTGGATAGTTCAATCAGCCAAACACACAAGTAATAGGATATAGACATGAACAGTACGGCTGAGAGCATGCGAGGTAGGGCTTTCTTAACGGTATATGCATCAAATAGGTTGCTACCGAGAGCCGTTCCAATAACCATCACCAGCATCATTGGAACAAGGATGAGGTAAGCAAAATTACGCATAATTCCCCATGCTTTTTTGAGGCCACCGCTAGCAGTCATCTTATCTGTCTGGACCGTTAGTAAATTACGGACTTGAGAGTCGAGGAACCCAACTATGCCGTCCATAGCTTCTAGAACTGCACAGCCAATCCAACCAAAGCTTCCTTGATCTGCTTCACAGGTATTTTCTCGTGGTTCTGATCCACCGGTAGTTGCACCACCTATACCGGTTTGTTGTAGCTGTGCTGCTGCATCAGAAGCAAGATCTGTTTTAAGGTCGGCTGCGAGGGCATTCATGTTATCAGCTAAGTCTCGACACTTAATAATATCGTTATGATCACCTTTGTTGTCGAGCATCCCATAGCCACTAATGTGCGTATCGTCACCTTTTTTGGAGTCATCAGTTATCACGTAACTATCGACTACTTTACCATCGGTGTACCACTGCAAGTGATAAGTTTTATCTTGGATAGGCTGATCTGTGCCAGTCCAGTCGAATCGCTCGAAGCCACTTGCGCCCTCGTCATTGCCACACTTCTCTTTAAAGTCACCAAAGTATATCAGGTACCTCATACCATTAGACAACGCACCCTCTATGTCCTTGCCTCCTAGATATTTGGATTGAAACAGATCATTCCAGGCATTGCCGTAGAAGTCATCTTTCTTTTCGGCATTTTCATAGGCGTGCCTATCGTCTATCTCGTAGAGCCCACTACCTTGCCTACAGCTACCGGTTTCACGGATGTATTTAAATGTGTCACAAGCTGTATCTGTGGTACTCCAGCCAAGAAGCTCGTGTGCTTTTTTCCAAATAGGATCACAGTCTACCTGGGCGTCATTGCTACTGTCACCTTCAACGAGTCTGCCAACGTATTCACCGGCCGTTATGTCTCCCTTCAGAATGTCGTTGGTATTATTTTTTGTTTGTACACCATTGCTGTCGATACATTCCTCAACTGCTCTGGCAAGCACCCATTTGTCTGCTTTGGAGGTGACACTGTCTTTACCGTAGGGGCTCGTATCCACGGGTGTGGTTCCACCACCGGGGTCAATAAGGCTTGCGTATACTTTAGTCGCGGGTAATACAACAGATGCCAGCTGGATAAATACTAGAAACCCAACGAAATATAGTGCCCACGACTGTCTCTTTTTTTGTCTACGTATCATAAGATGTTGTCAATTATATAGGCATATCATAGCACTGGCCATACTTTTACCATAATAATTATAGATGAGCGTTTACCGCGTACCACCGAGGCTTGCCAGAACGAGCAAATCACCATATAGTAAGCATCAAATGAAATTACTAAAATACACATGTCTTGTCATGATAAGCCTGTTCGGAATCGGATTTGCTTCAGTAGTTATTCCGCAGCCCGTGCAGGCAGCAGGAGGTTGCATGACCAGCGCAAGCACTGATTCACAAGCTACCGCTCAACAGGCCTGTAAAGAAGGATATATAACTGAATGCAAAAAAACGTATAAGAAGGCGTTTTGTGATGATCTAACAGTTGCTCAGATAAATAAATGTGCAACCGGCACCGGTAATGGGCTCAAGGCTAACTGTATGAAACCACTTGAAACGGCATGGAAGCCATCAACAACAGCATCTTCGGGCAGTAGTTCAGGAGCCAGCTCTGGCACCGGATGCTCTTCCCTTGACCCGACGTGTACCCATACAAGTGGTGATTGTGACGAGGGCAGTATCGAGAATATTAATAAAGATAACTGCACAGTGATTAGTTACATAGTCATTATTACTAATGCGTTATCGGCACTTGTGGGGGTTGTGATAGTGACGATGATTATCATCGGTGGTATTCAGTACTCTACTGCCGGTCCGGACCCAAGTAAGGTTCAGGCTGCCAGGACAAAGATTACCAATGCCCTGCTCGCGCTTGTGTTGTTTGTGTTTGGGTTCTCTATATTACAGTGGCTGATACCAGGAGGAATATTCTAGACATGAAACTACTAAAGATAGCTTACGCCTCTGTAACAATGTTATTTCTTGCAGTATGTATTAATACTTTGAGCTCGCAGACAGTTTCTGCTGCTGCCTCACCTACTGGGGCGAATGTTGCCGGTTGTGCTGGCCAGGGTATCAAGATAATCCCACCTTGGTACAAATACATAGAGCGATCAGTTGATGATACTGGCCACTGTGGTTTGAACTTTGACTTTCCGAACGATCTTGGGCTGGTTGCGCTGGCCTTGGTTGAGATTCTACTCCGAATTGCTGCAATTGTGGCCGTAGCTTACATCGTGTATGCCGGATTCCTATATATAACGAGTCAGGGTGAGCCGGATAAGGCTAAGAGCGCCCAACAAACCATTACAAATGCGGTGATAGGCTTAATTGTGTCTATATTGGCTACTGGTATTGTGGCATTTATTGGTTCGAGGTTGACCTCATGAAATACTTATTTGGGCTTGCTGACAAGAATGATTTTGACGTGCCCCAGACACTAGTTACTACTAGTACGTCAACCAACATATTCCAGATTGTATTCGCAATTGCTGGCGGCATAGCACTGATCGTCCTTATGTTGGCTGGGTTGAAGTACGTCACCTCTCAAGGTGATCCGGCAGCCGTTGCTAAAGCCAAGAACACTATTATTTATGCAGCCATCGGTTTAATGGTTGCTGGGCTTGCCTTTACTATCGTAGCGTTCATATTGAGGACGGTGTGATGTTACGGCGCCTCAGATTACTTATAGCCAGCTTTGCCTGTATGGGTATGCTTGTTGTACCCGCTGCTGGTGTATTTGCAGAAGATACTTCCACCACCGGCTCCCCTCCCTCTGGTTTCGATTTTTTCAAGCCGTGTGAGACTACTGATCGAAACGCGACAGTATGTACTGACAAGGATCAGGCTCAAACAGAGACCAACAACAGTATCTACGGCCCCAACGGTATTATTACTAAGATTGCTAACATCGTTGCCATAATTGTGGGTGTTGCAGCGGTTATTGTCATTGTTATTGCCGGCATACAATATATGTTATCTACGGGTGACCCCAGTAAGGTCAGTAGAGCCAAAGATGCAATAATCTATGCGGTCATTGGGCTTGTTGTCGTAGTGCTGGCTCGGACGTTAGTGGTATTCATAATAGGAAAGTTAAAGTAAGAATGAAATTTGTTAAACAATTAATGCTCCTTGCTCTCATGGTGAGTGCACTCTTCGTCGCTGCTCCTCCAGCAGTAAGCTTTGCGGCCGGTACCTCAAACTATGAAGCGTGCGAGGCAGTAAAAGCAATCAACCCCAACGGCGTTTGTAATCCTAACGCCTCCAGTCGTCTTAGTAAGATATTGAAAATTGTTCTGCAACTATTAAGTCTGGTTGCAGGAGTAATTGCGGTTATCATGCTAATTGTTGGGGGGCTCAAGTATATAACCTCCCAAGGTGATGCTGCAGGGGCTGCCAGTGCCCGGAATACGATAATTTACGCGGTTGTTGGGCTTGTTATAGTGGTGTTTGCTCAGATATTGGTTAAGTTCGTGCTGAGCAAGGCTACATAACCTAAGTCCTTGATGACGCAACAGTGGTATGGTATAAGTAAACAAGAAATAAGAAAGGTAATCTAAATGATTCAAACTATAAAAAAATATATTACTAACGCGATGCTTGCAGCGCTCTTTTTGGTGCCAGTTCTAACACCAGCAGTAGCACACGCAGATGACATCCAGAGCGGACTTTGTGCAGGTGTAAACTTGAGTGTGTCTGACTCAGCAACCTGTAACGCTAACGACCAAGCTGCAGAAAGCAAAGTTAACGGACTGATCAAGCTTGTTATCAACATCTTCTCACTTGTTGTTGGTGTTGTATCTGTTATCATGATCATCATCGGTGGTCTTAAGTACATCACCTCTTCTGGTGATTCAAACAATGTTACTAATGCAAAGAACACTATCCTCTACGCCGTAGTCGGTCTAGTAGTAGTTGCCTTGGCACAATTCATTGTGAAGTTTGTACTCAGTAAAGCTGCAGGCGCTGGCGAATAAAGCCTAAGCCCAAGAATTTAAAGCCCCTTTCCGGGGCTTTTTTCTTGGGTAAAAATATCAGTGTAAAAGAAAAGCTCCTCGTAATGAGGAGCTTTAAGTATGAATCCAGAATGGATTACATAATCTGGATCTTCTTGACCGTGTCTTGTTTGACCTTAGTGAAGCTAATAGTCAGAACACCGTCCTTGAGAAGTGCTTCAATCTCATCTTCCTTAACAGGCACAGGGAGTGCGATGCTACGGCTGAATTCGCCCCAGTAACATTCCTGAACGAAGTAGTTCTCTACATCGTCCTCGTTACCGGCACTCAAAGTACCACGAATACTAAGTGTGTTATCTGCAATGCTGACGTCAAGGTCGTGCTTGTTCACACCAGCGGTGCGAGCCTTTACTACCAAGCGCTCACGCGTTTCGTATACATCAACAGCGAGTTGGCCAGGGACTGCATCGTCCTCTTCCCACTCGTCAGCTGGTGCGACTGTCTGTAGACCAGGGTCGTCAGTCGTTGGCATATCATCCTCACCCAGGAATGCTGCGGTCAATTCATCTTCCATCAGCAGATCTTCATCGCGGCTACGTCGCGCCATAGTTGTTACCCTCCAAATATTATTTCAAGATTTTGATTTCTTCGTCCCCTAACAGAGGTCTCGCAGAAGAATATCGTTTGCAATTTTTGTTACTACTCAGTATAGCTTGGTGTTACCAGAGGTGCAACAGTGAACACTTTATTTACAACACAATATCGACAACACGGGATACTATAGAGACATGATTGATCGACTAATTGGTCTCCTGGCGCCCCATAGCTGTATCGTCTGTGGCACTGAAGGATCATTGCTATGTATGTGGTGCCAGCCAGATGCGTTAGACCAGGTTCCTGACCGCTGTTATCACTGCCGGGCTGTTAGTCAGGACTCAGCAGTCTGTAAGAAGTGTAAGAGACTCAGTCCGTTGCAACACGTATGGGTGACTACGTTATACAAAGATGCGGCTAAAGAGCTTGTATATAGACTCAAGTTTGCACGGTCCAAGGCCGCAGCCACGCTAATTGCAGAATTACTCAATGAATCAGTCCCCTATCTGCAGCCAGACACACTTGTTACATATGTTCCCACCGCGACAAGTCGTGTGCGCCAGCGTGGCTATGACCAAACACGCCTTGTGGCTCAAGCATTTGCCCACCAGAGGGGTCTACGGTGTACTCCCCTACTCATTCGCCACGGACAGGCCCGCCAAGTAGGTTCCGATCGTAAGCACCGCATAGAACAAGCTGCAGGTAACTACAGTGTGGTTAATGCTAAACGAGCCCAAAAGGCACAAATTTTGCTCATAGATGACATCTTGACCACCGGTGCTACGGTAGAATCAGCAGCAAGAGTACTTAAAAAAGCCGGTACAAAGGTTATAAACGCCGCAATTTTCGCCCAAAGATAATAAAAAACGACCCATTTGGATCGTTCATATGTAGTTCTGGCGGAAGGGGAGGGATTCGAACCCTCGGTACCGTTGCCGGCACGACAGTTTTCAAGACTGTTTCCTTCAACCACTCGGACACCCTTCCAGAACTTGGCGGAGAGAGAGGGATTCGAACCCTCGCGGGAGATCGCTCCCCCCTAATGATTTAGCAAACCATCCCCTTCAGCCACTTGGGTACCTCTCCGTATTTGAATGTAATGTCCGTACGCTAACGTAACAGATAGAGATTATAGCAACTAAACCCGTTTACTCAAAGGTGTTTTAGCAACAAGAACGGTTCCATTTTTGAGCAATCCCCGTTACAATAACGCTTATGCAACCGGGAGAGACCATTACACCTGGAGCCGTGCAACCGCCAGCTCCTGAACCAGAAAAGCAGGATCAGCCTGTCGTTGATGGGCAAGCTACGCAACCACAGCCTGCGACACCTCCTGCCGTGGCTACACCTGAGCCAGCTACAGCCTGGCAGTTTAGCCCCGAGGGCGGAGAGCCTTTGCCTAACAATGACTCCCAAGCTCTGCTGCAACAAACCACTCAGCCAGTTACATGGAACGCTTCTGAGTTCATTGCTCATACTAAGGGGCTATCGTGGTTTGCGGCGTTGGGTATAGGTCTTTTCGTCTTTACGGCGTTGATTTATTTTATATCACGCGATATTTTTGCATCAGTTATGATCGCTGTTGCTGGCATAACATTTGGTGTGTTTGCTGCCCGTCCCCCGAGGGTACTTGAGTATTCAGTAGATGCACGTGGCATTAACATTGGTCAGAAGTCCTATACGTACAGCGACTTTAAATCGTTCGCAGTTGTTGAAGATGGTCCCTTGCCTGCGGTTATGTTGTTGCCGCTTAAAAGGTTTTTACCCCCAATAACAGTGTTTTACGAACCAAAACAAGAAGATGCCATACTTAACGTCATAGCAGATTACCTTCCGCATGAGGAAAAGCAGCCAGATGTTGTTGACAGACTTATGAGTCGCATCCGCTTTTAGTCAAACTTCTAGAGTTTCGTGAGTACCTGACGCAAGTCGTCAGTACTTTTCCATGTAAAACACTTGTCGACTAAACGTGGTAAATATGATGATCCCTCAGCTGAGCTGTGCTCAAAAAGATAGACTGGCTTCCCTTGGCTCATGGCAATGCCGATTTCCATGATCTGTCCGACGCTACGACTAGGCGAAGTAATTATTGCGACTAGCGCTTCACTCTTCTCGATGTTCATAAAAGCTTCTCGAAAAATGCCCTTTATGTCATCTTGCTCTTGCAACTTGTCTACTATTTCATCAAAACGATTACAGTATGCCTCGTGGCCATTGGCGTTTAGGGTATCCACCACTAGCTTCATGCGTTTGGTAACAATATCGGGGTCTTCTCCCGTAAAGGCGTATGCGCAGAATAATTTCATGGGGATATAATAAATTAAAAACAGAGATAATGATACCTCTGTTTAAATATAAGCTACTTGGTGCACCCGGCAGGAGTCGAACCTGCGACCTCTTGTACCGCAAACAAACGCTCTATCCAGCTGAGCTACGGGTGCATGTCACAAAACCTTGCGAACAGGGGAAATCTTATCATAAATAACAGATAAAAGCCAGTGTCAGGCGTATTTGTTTCTTAGGTATCATGTACAATAAAGTTTATGACTAAAAAGAAACCAACCTCCAAGGCAAAAACCCAGCCAGTAAAACAACCAGTACCTGCTAAAACTCCACGAACACTCACGCTTGTTCTGGCAATCATTGCTTCCGTACTTGCCTCTGCGCTTTTGTACGTACTCTATTTTGTATTCGTTGAGTACCTAGAAACCGCAAGCCCAGATGCCGTACTGCTATGGCTAGCCATTTTTGTGTTCGTAGTGGTACTTGGTCCCGGCATAGCAGTTGCAGCGATTGTATATCCTCGACTTAAGAAGAAGTAAGAGCCTTAACTTTTTGACGGCCCTTCCAGATAGATAAAGCATCTTTTATAAGTAGTGGTAGCCCAATTGCCAAAACTACAAAAATTAGCGGGTTCCTACTGTACGCCGAACTAATATCAAGATGTAACACGAGCCAGTAAGCTCTGGTCAGCCCAATAGATGGAGCTCGGTCAAACCCAACGTGCTGCCATATAGATAAATGACCTAGTACATCGTACGGTGTCAGGAATATTGCTGCACTCGCCACAATAAAAAACAAAAGCCTGCCACGAGGGGTTTGCAGGCTTATTGTTTCACGTAGAACGTGTAGAAACTGTCTAGTGCTGAAGTGGCGCACCCGAGGCGTCCCCGAGCTTACCGGTTGCAATCAGGATAATATCCACAATTGCCCAAATACCACAGCCACCAAGGGTGACGAGCTTCAAGATACCAAGGCCAGTATAGCCAAGGTAGAAGCGGTCAACACCGAGTGAACCGACAAAGATCGATAGCAAAATAGCTACTAAGAAGCTTTTTTGTTCTGTTCCGACAGGTGCCGCAGCGCCTGCGCCATACTGTGGTTGTGGAGCTGCTGGCTGCTGAGGAGCTTGTGGTGCTACTGGAGCTGGTTGTTGTTCTGGTTGCTGTACGTTAGGGTCCATATTTTTCCTTTTTATTACCTTAGATAAATAGTATCACAAAACTAGTATTCCAAGTCTTTTTGTGATCTAGTTGCATCCAGAAATGCTTGGAGTACTGGAGTTTGTGTCTTACCTCTGAGTTGCGCAATGCATACCGGCCGCTCTATTCTCAACAGTTCCCCATTATGTACAAGAGCGATAAGGCTCCCGTCTGTAAGGTGAGGATTTACGAGTAGTCGAGGCAGTGCAGCAACCCCTTTGCCCCTTACAGACAAGTCCAACATGATTGCGGGACTCGTAGAAAAGAGCACGGTTTGTGTCTTAACTCCTTTGGCTTGTAGCGTTTGTTGTATGTGTCGGTATGTCGTCGAAGGCTTGTCGTAGGATATAAATCGGCTGAGTCTACTACTGTTGAGCTCCACAGTTGCCGTAGTTGCCACCTTTGGGTTACAAACCACCACAAGCTCGTCAGTACCTACAGGTTCTACAAGTAATGTTGGGTGTTCTACTCCATCATCTATAGAAAAGATGGCATCAAGACGACGACGTTCAAGTGCTTCACGCAAGTACCTTGAGTTGTTAACGACTACCGTAACGTCCGCGGCAGCTTCCAACACCTCGAAGGCGGGTGTTGCGCACAATACTGCCGCAACACTGTCAATCATGCCAATGACAACCGCCGGTCGTTTCTTGGCGATGCGGCTGAGTACTGTCTGCAAGTGGTCAGTAGTACTTTGGTGGTCAAGCGCTGCCTGGTAGGCCGCCTGTCCTGATTCAGTCAGCTCGAATTTCTTACTACTCCGTATAAGTAGCTCGGCGCCTAGTTCACGCTCCAATTTATCTATAGCAATTGACAGCGCTGGCTGCGAAATATGCAGTTCTTTTGCGGCTCGTGTAAAGCTACCTATCTCTGTTAAGCGTGCGAACTTCTGCAAACGGTCATCCATAACTTAAGATTATACTACTATTGAAACTATATATTGGATTTATAACTCCCTCCCCTCTAGTATTAGCTACTGAAGGAGTAACAATATTATGGCCGTTAAGGAATCTATTAAAGTCGCAATCGTGGGGGTTGGCAACTGCGCCTCTGCTATATACCAAGGCTTGAGTTACTACAAAGAGTCTACTGGTAGCAATATACCAGGTGTTATGTTTGCTGACATCGGTGGATATCAACTGAAGGATATTGAAGTTGTAGCTGCTTTTGATGTTGATGAGCGCAAGGTTGGTCTACCTATAGGCCAAGCAATATTCGAGGAACCAAACTGTGCTCGCGTGTTCGCAAAAGACGTGCCCGATGGACCAATTGTACAGATGGGTGAGGTGCTTGATGGTATCTCTGAATATATGCAGCAGGAACGTGCCGATCGAGGTTTTCGGGCTGCGGATAAAGCCCCTGTTGATGTCGTAAAGGCACTAAAAGACAGCGGCGCGCAGATACTCATTAACTACTTGCCTGTTGGCTCTCAAAAAGCGACTGAATTCTACATGCAAGCAGCAATCGATGCTGGTGTAGCTGTAGTGAACTGTATCCCAGTGTTTATTGCGAGTGACCCAAAGTGGGAGCAGAAGTTTATCGATGCTAAATTGCCAATTATTGGTGATGATATGCGCAGCCAAGTGGGCGCAAGTGTACTATCACAGATGCTCCAGGAGCTTGCTTTTGACAGGGGTGCTGAGGTTGATTTTCACCAGCAGATCAACATTGGTGGTAACACAGACTTTAATAATATGATGGTCCAGAGTCGCCTTGCCAGTAAGAAAAAGTCCAAGGAAAACGTCATTCGTGCCCAGAACGACATCCGCGACATACCGCTGGCTAAAGACAGCTTGTTCGCCGGACCGAGTACGTTTATTCCGTATTTGGAAGACAACAAAGTTGCTTATCTAAACATCCGCTTACGTGGATTTGGCGATGCGCCTATTACGATTGATGCAAAACTATCTGTTCAAGATAGTGAAAACTCTGCCGGAGTCGTTGTAGATGCTATTCGCTACCTGCAGGTAGCCCGCGAAATGGGTATGGTTGGAACAATTAATGGTCCGAGTGCCTTTACGCAAAAAAGCCCCAAATACCAGATGAAATTCAAAGATGCGATGGCTGAATGTGAAGCGATTGCTAAGCGCGAGGTTACAGTTGTTACTAAACGTGAGAATGTATTCCACGGAGATAGTGTGGAGACTAAGAAGGCAGCTACCGAAAAAGACTTACTCTTCGTTTAGGAGAGTACTCTTTCGAGATTCTATCCCCGCTGCTGATAGGTGATCTAGGTTAATTGCATAGTAGGGGTTTACGACGACCGTTCCTTCCTTGGTAAGCACCTCGGTTTGGATGCCAACTGGCCTGCCATTACGAAGTGTTAAGAGTGCCATCGTAGCGTCCGAATGGAGTTTATGCCACAGTGCAATAGGCAACACTCCTCCTGCCCCACCCGATGTGCCGTTAACAAACAGCGTCGTGTTACCTAACACTCCTTGTACTTTCTCTGGACCCTTCATGACATGTGAGTGTCCGGCCAATACCACATCGACACACCCAGTCTCTGCGATAATCTTTGCAGCTGAGGGGCTATGAACCATGGCGATACTAACATTTCCTGCTTTACAGGCCGCTCCACCGAGGCGTTGGCCAAGTTGTATGCTTGTTTCTTGCCCTTCTACCTCTGGTATATCCGCGAGACCACTCCGATTAGGGTCCTTGTCACCAAGGATAGTCATGCCGTCGGCAAGCTCTTCGGCGGTACCGTCGAGCACGGTAATTTCAGCCTTCTTGTAGGCTTCTTTTGTGAAAGAAGCCCAATCGTGATTACCCGGTGAAACAAAGCGCTGCTTATAGTGCTTGAACGTAGTGCCAAGTGAGTCGGTGCTAAATGACTCCCATTTCTGGCTGGCTCCAAAATCATCACCTGCGTCGAGCAGTATTGTGGCACCAACAGCATCGCCAACAGCCTTTATGACAGGATCAATATTACTGTTGTCGTGTCTGTCGGAGATGATCACGGCTACTGTTTCGCCCGGCTCGGGTTGGCGAAGTTGATCAGCGACAGCCGCTACCTGGTCTTTAAGCGGTCCGTAAAAATCAATGCTGTCTATATACCCGACAACACCACCATTAATAAGCTGGATGGCTGTAGCGTTGAGGTCAGTTTTGCTTATCTCTATCTGGCTGACTAGCGGCTGTTCAATCTGTTTTAGGACAGGAACTTGTTGTTCAAGTGAGCTCCAGTGCGGATGTGCCTGCTGTAAATATGTGCCTGGTATCGCTATAAGCCCGATCGTTATCAGTGAGCCAGCAGTTGCCATGATAGTACCCACCTCGCCTACGGCTGACTGGCCATAACGGCGGCGGGCATATATACCGCCTGTCGTGAGTATCCCAAGTGCAGCGCCGCCAAGGACACTTTGGAGTACAAGTTTGTGGGCAACATCTTTGACTTTCTCCCTCTCGCCTCTAGGCTGGGCAGCAATTAGGAAGTCATTCTGGATGGCTGATGCAATATCTGGCGTATGCTCAATGTCGAAATGTATGCCAGTAGACAACGGCGAGTCTACAGGGATTCGGGCATCACCACCGACAACTGGGATGTTTTGTGCGGTTGCGTGAGCATCATGTGTCAGGGTAATTGTGCCTTCGTGGGTACCAACAGTAGTTTCCTCACTAGCATGGTTAGCCACCCCTGCTGCAGCGGCAATACTCATGCCCAAGCCTATACCACTCCACGCCAGTGCATTCCTGATATGATGCGTTTCGCTCTCTCTCATGTGAGACGAGTGTACGCCTCTGAGGCCAGCAGTTCAATAAGTATGTTTGTTTAATGTTGTGAAAAATGGTATGGTTAAGGAACTAGATATAGCTGCTAAGTGTTCTAGGTTAATAAAGTATTCGTTTGAGGAGCAGCTAGGGCATCCTACCTCAGAGAAAAGTTATACGAGGAGTATGCCCAAAATGGCAGCTAAACTATTTGTAGGCTCATTGGCCTACAGCGTACGTGACGAAGAGCTAGCGGAATTTTTCGCTACTGTTGGTACCGTAGAATCAGCAAAAGTAATCATGGACCGCGAAACCAACCGCTCAAAAGGCTTTGGTTTTGTAGAAATGAGCAGCGACGACGAGGCTAAGGCCGCAGTTGAGCAGCTTAACGGTAAAGAGCTTGCTGGTCGCGCAGTTATTGTTAGCGAAGCTCGCCCACAGGAACCACGTGAACGACGTTCATTTGGTGGCGGTGGCGGCGGTGGACGCGACAACAGCACCCGTAGCTGGTAATTACTACCAAATACACAAAAACCGCTCCACTGGGGCGGTTTTTTGTTTACCCCTGATATGTGCTACTGTAAAGGCATAAACGTAATATAAAAATGCAACATCAAACTCCACCAATACACCCCATCCATCGCGGTCTCCACGCACTCCACTTTGGCTTTTTGGGTGGGTTAATAGCCGTGACCTTCCTGGGTACGTTGTTTATAAGTATTCTGTCACCACTTTGGGTTAAGCAGGCAGATGCTGCCGTGACGCGATTTGCCAGCGGTAGCTTTTGGGATACGACGGTTCCTAGCTACACAGCACTTAGCCCCAGCTCAGCTGCACTTGTATCAAATATTGTTGGTCAAACCGGAAGTTACGGTGCGGACATCACACATAACAGTGGTGCAAGTACCGTGTATGAAGTTGATGCCAGTACACCGCTGGTATCAGTAATTCCTTATGATTGCGGTAGCGGTATTGCAGCTGGTTTAGCGTCTCAGTGGCAGGCAGTCCCCATCCCCTTCTTTGCAGCTCCCAGTGGTGGCTCAAACTCACAGATGGTCATCTATCAACCGAGCAGCGGAACCGTTTGGGAGTTTGGCAAAATGCGTAGTATTAGCGGCCAGTGGCAAGCATGTACAGGCGGCCAGATTAGTACAAGTAGCGCCGGCGTCTTCCCGAGCCCATATGGCATAACTTCTAGCGGCTTAGCAGTCTTGGCTGGCCAGTTGAGTATTCAAGAACTACAATCGGGGACCATAAATCATGTCGTTGGACTTAATTTGCCTCAAACTAACGGTGTTACCTGGCCTGCAAGTCAGTACAATGGCTCTAGCCCAGGGGCTCCACCTATGGGACAGCGATTTAGGCTCGATCCATCTGTAAATATTGATAATCTTGGTTTGTCGCCAGTGGCTAAAGCCATTGCCCGTGCCGGCCAAACATACGGCTTTGTTGTCTGGAATACGGGTGGCACAGTTGGCTTTACGGCAGAAAGTTCTGCATCAAGCACTTCCCGCGGCCTCCCAGACCCCTATAGCAGTCTGTCTACAAGCCTTAACGCCTTCCCGTGGGACAAATTACAAGCCCTACCATCAGACTATGGTCAAGCTACGGGTATTCCTGCTATTTCACAGTTCTCTGTCTCGCAAACCAAAATAAGAGCTGATAACAGCGTCACATTGACCTGGCAAGCCAGCAATGTGAATCGTTGTGCCATTTCCGGCATTGGAGATAATCTGAGCGCGAGTGGTACCGCTCAGTCGAGTGCCCTCAGGGCATCAACTACTTTTGTGCTGCGCTGTGGCGGCCCATTGGGCACAACAACCAGCCAAGTAAGTGTTCAGGTCGTCCCAATTGGCGCAAATGATGACATACCAATACCCCCTGCTCCGCTCACAATCAACGAACCCTACGCTGGCTACGCAAATATATTCACTGACTTGATGGCTGGTGAATCAGCTAAGGGTGTATACAAAGTCGTCTATTACGAGCAAAAAACTTATATCTATGAGACAGCTACCCCGCCCTTTGCCCTCAACACCCTGAGACTTGATAATGGCTCACACACCATTAGCGCCAAGGTCTACTACCAGGATGGACACACAACAGATCGTACACTCGGTATATCTGTGAGTAACGGTCTAGAAACATTTGCCGCAGTAACTCAAAGTAAGCCAATCCCAGCTCCAGCGACAATCCCGCTGCTCTGGGGAATTCTAGGTGGCATCGCTGCAGCCCTTGTTATGGGGACGGGCACCCTCTGGGGTTGGCACCGTGCTCACCTGAACTAGCCTATACTTCTTTTTTCTCTGAATCTTTAGTTTCTGGCTTGTGGACGTGTCCAGGTTTAGGAAGTTCTGGGTCGCCAATGAGAGGGTCTAGTGCTGGGCCATTCGGAGCTGGAGAGAACTTGGTACGTAGTAAGACAAGTAGTCCCCCGCCAACAACTGCGTAGCCAGCAATGAACCAAAGGAGGACTTTGTTGAACTCGCGAATCAGGGCCTTTACTCCGTCCAGTACCATTACTTGTGTGGCGGTACCGTTTGAGCCACCCTTGTTAGCTGTATCAAATACGAACCAGTAAACAATCTGCCCAATGACCAGGAATGTTGCAACACCAATCATACCCCAGGCAACATGGCGTATACCTGCCCTGCGGTTCTTGCGGGCAAGTATGAGTAGTGCACCGAGCAGTATGGTGAGAACAAATAGTACCCATTTGCCGGCCTGTACTGCTTTGTACGCATCTGGCGCTGCCTTCAAGTTCTGGTCGATTGATTTACCATCATTATTTTTGGCGATGGTCTCGTTGGTAATAACTGGCTTGTCTAGGAAGTCTGCTCCGTTCTGGAAATCCTGAGCAAATTGGTTTGCCAAAGCCTGGGTGTTGGTGCCAGGAGGCACACAAGGGACTGATAATAGGTCCATATTCGGGTCAAGCAACCGGAGTTGCTGCAAGGTACATACTGGCAGACTGTCAGCTCGTTTCTTGGCATAGTCTGTTACACCTTGTACGAGGTCGTTCTTAGGCTTAGTTAGGTCAATACTAAACTCTGGCTTAGCCGTATTCCCCTGTAACCACCCGTATATTCCCTCGAGAAAGTTCTCGCTGGCACCTTGAAGCACCGTAGGATTGAAGGCTTTCTCTGCTGCAGCTTGGATTTCGGGTTGGCTCAAGACCTCTTGCGTATTATTATCCTTAGCGTCTTTCTTGGAGTTATCTATGATAACGCCGACGATCTGGTCGTACACCCTGCTCTCCTTAAGAGCCGTTTCTATATGCTTTGGTGTTCCCAGCACAATAGCTAGAGCAAAAATAATTGGTACAAGGAGGAGTAGGAGCTTAAAAATAGCACCGGTTCCCTGATATAAGGCTTTTTTGAGGAAATTCATAGTCACATTGTACTTACGGTTATAGTATAAGTACATGCAAGACAGTATCTTTACTAAGATTATTAAGGGTGAGATCCCCTGCCACAAAGTCTATGAGGATGATAAGGTTATCGCTTTTCTGGATGTTCACCCCAAGCAACCAGGGCATACTCTTGTTGTGCCCAAACAACAAATTGATCTCATATGGGATCTCGATGACGAAACATATCAGTACCTGTGGGCAGTGTCCAAAAAGCTCGCACAGCACATGGGTTCAGTGCTTGGTCGTCGTATCGGCGTACAAGTAGAGGGTATGGGAGTGCCACATGCACATATACACCTTGTCCCATTTGGAACAACGGAAGAGTTTCTAAGCGTGGTTGATATGTCTGCAGAGCCAAATCACGCCGAACTTGCCGAATTGGCTGCAAAACTAGCCTTTTAGTGATATCATCCACCTATGTCTACATTCCTTATCGCATTCTTAGTCGCCCTCGGCGGCGGCACATGGGCTTTTACTAAAATCCAACGCACCACAGGTGGGAACACCCAGACTTCGGCACTTATGGGTGCAGTTGCCGGTGTTATCCTATTTCTCCTTATCTTTATTGTCGCCGGTTTCCTCCCAGAGTAATTCGTATACCGTAACTAGCCGTTTCATACTAGTTTTTAGACCCTAAAAAGGGTACTATAAGGTCCATATGGATGAAGTGGGCCTAGGGAAACTCTTACAAGATGCTCGTAAAAAGGCGGGACTAACGCAGCAAGAGCTGTGTCAGAAAGCCGGTTTGAGCTACTCTACTCTCGCAAAAATCGAGCGTGGTGCTATTAAGGCTCCGTCAATCTTCACGATTCAGAGCATTGCTGGCGCGCTCAACACCAACCTCAACCAGCTGATGGGTGACTTCGGCCCTTCCCTGCCAGTAGAGACTCCCAAAAAGCGCAGCAAAAGTGGCGTGCGATTTGTCTATTTCGATATCAATGGCTGTTTGATTCGCTTTTTCCACCCCGCCTTTACCCGTTTAGCAGAGGACACCGGCTTGTCTGCAGACATTATAGAGACCGCTTTTTGGCACCTCAACGAAGAAACCTGTCGTGGTGATATGACTATGTCTGAGTTTAACGACGCGTTTGCTGCTCGGTTGGGCATTGACCCGATTGATTGGCAGAGCTACTACTTTGAAGCAATTGATCCTGTAACAGAGATGCAAGACCTCCTGGCTTGGGCGGCACAAAACTACCGAATCGGGCTACTCAGCAACATAATGCCAGGTTTTATTGACCGCATGATGCGAGAAGGCGTCCTGCCACGCGTAAAATACGACCAGATTATTGATTCGTCAGTCGAAAAGACCGTAAAGCCAGAGGAAAGAATCTTCCAGATCGCCCAAGAGAGAGCTGGTGTTTCCCCAGAAGAAATTTTACTTATTGATGATTCCCGTCCCAATCTCATGGCAGCAGAAAAACAGGGATGGAAAGTCATCTGGTTTGACGACTATCGTCCAGATATCAGCGTTGACCGTGTCCGTGTCGCCTTAGAGCCCGAAGAGTAGCTTTATTATCTTAGGATAAGAGATATCAGTCCGGTCATAAGATCATCAGACATGGTTTGGTGGGGTGATGGGCTAATTGCTGCGCTAATTGAGGCAAGTAGCAACCCAATACATATCGCTGCAACCCCAATAATTGCGATAAGGACCAGCCCAGCCGGCTTAGCCAACACCGCCAACAGTATGGCTAGGGCAGTTAGTAGGGCAAATAGCACAGCGAGTTTCAAATAGAGTTTGCGTGTTTTCATAAAATCATTCTACAGTACTTCCTAAAACAAGTGCTAATTGCCGAAGCGTTCGTGTTCGTTTTGGAGCTTCTCAAGCTGTGTGGTGGCTTCTGTGAGTTGATCGCGTGTTTGGTCGACAATGGTTTTTGGCGCGTTCTGAACGTAGCTGGTGTTGCTCAGGCGGCCTTCCAACTGCTTGATTACCTGCTTTTGCTCGGCAATTTTAGTCGCAAGCTCTTCGACAAAGTGTTTAGCGGTCTCTTGATCAATATCTAACCAGCAGCTAAATGGCACGCTTGTCAGGTGGAGGCCATGGCCATCTTTGACCTGTGTAACACCCTCTAATCGAGCCAATGAAGCGATCAGTTCACCCTGCTCTACGAGCAATGCTTCACCGGTGTGATACAGGCTTATACCCCCACGCAGGTGCATAGCGCCTTTGATGTAGCGGATTTCTGTAATGATGTTTTTCACCTGTTCGAATATAGCGGCATCGGTAGCTTTGCTCTTAACGGGCGTTGGCCAGCTGGTGGTGACCAGTAGACTGTCGTCTTCCCATTTGAGTGTTTGCCAGATAGTTTCGGTTACAAATGGTGCAAATGGATGTACTAACTTAATGATAGTTTCCAGACTATAGGCCAATACGCCAGGGTTGAGCTGAGATTTAGATGCTTCAATATACCAATCGGCAAAGTCATCCCAGACCAAGTGGTACAGCAATTCGTAGGCTTCACTGAGGCGATATTCGTTCAAGAGCTTAGTCACATCTTCGGTAGATTGTTGTAACTTGCTCAACATCCAGGCATCTGCAATGGATTCTGCTTTTGGTGCATGCTTGAGCTTAAAGTCGTCCCCAACGTTGTCTTCCACGAAGCGGGCAATGTTCCATAGCTTGTTACAGAAGTTACGGGCTGCGACCAGGCGGTTCTCATCGTACGACTGATTATTACCGGCAGACTGGCCAGCGATAACTCCCATGCGGAAAGCATCTGATCCATACTGATCAATCTTGTCCATTGGGTTTACGACATTTCCCTTACTTTTGCTCATCTTGGCGCCGTGTTCATCAAGTACTAAGCCGTGTAGGTACACATCTTTAAATGGCACTTCACCGGTGTTATACAGGCCAAACATCAGCATACGGCTCACCCAGGGGTAGAGGATATCTGCACCAGTTTCCATGACACTCAGTGGGTAATATTTCTTGAAATCTTCCCCGTCTGGGTAGTCGAGCGTAGCGTATGGCCAGCTAGAACTACTAAACCAAGTATCAAATACGTCTGAGTCGCGGCGGTATGTTTTGCCGTCAACTTCTATAGTCTCTTCTGTTACTCGTTCATCAAATATCCAATCATCGGGGTTTTCGAGGTTTTGGAAGGCTGGAATTGGAATCCCCCAGGCAATCTGACGACTAATATTCCAGTCCCGAAGCCCTTCTAGGTAGCCAATCAACTGGTGCTTCTTGGTCTCTGGATAGAACGTGACTTTGTCGGCTTTAAGTGCCTTAATGGCCTCCGTACTCAGAGGTTGCATATCAATGAACCACTGGTCACGTAATAGGGGTTGTAGGACCGTCCCACATTTGTAACAGTGCCCAACGCTGTGCGCGTATGCTTCTTCTTTGTCGAGGAATTTCTGGTCCTTGAGATCTGCCACGATTTTCTTCCGAGCTTCTAATACTTCGAGCCCTGCGTATGCTTCCGGCATGTCATGAGTGATCTTGCCTTCGTGGTTGATTACGGTAATAAACGGCAGGTCGTGGCGCTTCCCTGCTTCATAGTCGTTTGGATCGTGAGCTGGAGTAATCTTTACCGCTCCGGTACCAAAGTCTTTTTCTACAAAGTCGTCAGCGATGACAGGGATTTCGCGCTTTGTCAGGGGTAGTTTAACGGTTTTGCCAATAAATTGCTTGTAGCGTTCGTCATCAGGATGCACAGCTACGGCCGTATCGCCAAGCATTGTTTCCGGGCGTGTGGTGGCAACGGTAATCTGTCCCGAACCATCAGTTAACGGGTAATTTATGTGCCACAGGTGGCTGTTCTCTTCCTTGTACTCTACCTCGATATCAGCAAAGCCGGTTCCGTGGAATGTACAGAAGTTTACTAAGCGTTCACCCCTGTAGATAAGGCCCTCGTCCCACATTTTTTTGAAGGTTGCGTGGGCTTGCTTAACGATCTTTTCATCGAGCGTAAATGTATAGTGTTCCCAGTCTAGGCTGGCACCTAACCTGCGGAACTGTGCTTCATAGTTGTCTTTGTTCTGGGCAACAAAGTCGTAGACGCGGCTGTAGAGCTCTTCACGGGTGAAATCAAAGCGACTCTTCCCTTCTTTGGCCAGCTGTTTTTCATATACTGACTGGGTTTCAAATCCAGCGTGGTCTGCCCCAGGCAAAAACAACGTTGGTTTACCCAGCATACGGTTGTAACGTATAAGAATGTCCTCTACCCCAAGGGTCAACCCATGACCAATGTGTAGGTCACCATTGGCGTTGGGGGGTGGTATAACGATACTGAAAGGCTCATCATTCCCTCTGTTTTTAGGCGCAAATGCCCCGCTCTTTTCCCACAGAGCGTAGATATCAGATTCATATTCTTTTGGTTCGTAAGTTTTAGGTAAATTCATAAATACAGACTTAATAATAACATCTTAGAGAAAGCATTTCTAATCTGTAAATTTTGGCAACTAAACACAAGGGCTTTCACGTGAAAGCTTTTCTGCAATGTCTCCAAAATGTAGTTTTGTTTCGAAGGTGCTAGGCCCACCGGCCAACGAATCAGAACTTTTTGTTTTCATAAGCAGTTTACCACCTCTGTAAATTGACTGCAAGTACAAATTACATAGATAGGTTAGGGGCGATTTCGAGAGAGTAGGGGTCGGCTTTGGGCTGACCGAGTTTGGCGTGAAAACTTCCTAGGGTAGCAATCATGGCGCCGTTGTCGGTGCAGAGTTTGGGGTCGGTATAGAGGATTTCTATAGGCAAGCGGTCGGCTAGCTGCTTGCGGAGCTCTGGGCTGGATGCCACGCCACCACCTATGACAACAGATTTGGGCTGGAACTCTTCAAATGCTTGGACGGTCTTGTCCACCACTGTCTCTACGGCTATACGCTGGAAGCTGGCTGCAATGTTTGCCTTCTGGGCTTCCGTAAGCCTCTCTGATAGGCCCTGGGAGGGAAATGTGTGGTCTTCACCGATTTCTGCCTGGGCGGTCCGTAGAACGGCTGTCTTGATGCCAGAGAAAGAATAGTCATATTTATTCTGTAGTTTGGACTTAGGGAACGCGAAAGCGTATGGATCGCCTTCGAGGGCTTTTTTACTGACCGAAGGGCCACCAGGATAGGGTAGGCCGAGGATTTTGGCCACCTTATCAAAGGCTTCACCGATGGCATCATCGTGTGTCTGGCCTAGTAATGTGTAATTAAAATGGTCTCGCCAGATGACCAATTGGCTATGCCCACCAGAGACAATCAGGCCCAGCATAGGGAATTCTGGAGCTCGAGCGGGTAGGGAATAGTTCTCTAAGGTCGTCTCGGTTAAGAAGTTAACGTAAATGTGCCCCTCGACGTGGTTGATAGCATACAGGGGTTTGTCTTTTGTGATGGCCAGTGTGCGCGCAGTCAGAACACCAACTAACAGGGAACCGCCAAGCCCCGCACCGTAGGTTACGGCAATGGCATCAATGTCATCCCAGGTGCATTTTGCATCAGACAAAGCCTGATCAATAACAGGGGTCATTGCCTCCATGTGACTACGCGCGGCAATCTCTGGTACAACGCCACCGTAAACAGCATGTAGATCCATACTCGACAGTACGGCATTAGACAGCAGCTTTTTGCCGTCTTCCACGACCGCAGCAGCGGTTTCATCGCAACTTGTTTCAATTCCCAAGATCTTCATAACAGGCTTTAGTATACCTAACTTTTTCCGTCTTTATCACTATGGCTGATGTAGCCACACTGGGTGAGACGGAAAGGGCAACATGTGTGTAAAACATCGCTTGGTAGCGAAACACACATGCGCCCCTTCCGTAGGAGTTATAGGCTGATCTCCGTAGAGCCTCTTCTTACATTTCTTGCTAGAACAGCCCGAGCTTGTTCATGGTGCGCGCGATTTCAACGAGGTACTTCGTGACCTGCGGTTGATTGCGCAACTCGCGCCTGAACCGTAACACCTTAGGTGCCTCATTGAATGCCTCTCTGAGGTTGGCATCAGCCCGAACGAAACGATGGAGCTTGGCGCAGGCCAGCTCAAACGCTTGTTCAGCTTCCGCGTCACCCCAGTTCTTGAAGCTGTGCTGCTGGGCACTCACGGCCTTCCCGAGAAGTTCCCGAGCTTTCTGGCTGTGGTTGGTGACGAGCTGCACGTAGTGGCAAGCCGGCCACGGTCCGCTGATCAGCTCGACTTCGTCGAACCCGAGTTCCCGGTTGATGAGGACGATGGGTTGCTGGTAGCTGCCGTCATACTCGGTGATCGGGATGAGGGTACGCCCACGGGCATTGTGGAAGTCAGCAACTTCTTCCCGAGTGAAGTCACGCTGAGTAGACCCCGGCGGAAGCTTGACGATGGCATCGTCCAACTCCTTTCGGCGCTGCTCAAGTGCGGCATGGTCAGCGATGTAGACACCGTTAGCCCGGTTGGGGGTGATCTTGAACACGTACTCCAAGTCCATCTCCCAGTAGCCACCAGGGACGGTCAAGCTGTCCTTGGCGGTCGTGGGTTGCACATCTGCTAGTCCACACCAGATGAAACCGTCGTAGACCAGATCAGACACGGAGTCGTCCTTGGCCACTGACCAGCTCATCAGCCGGAAGTTGGGTCCCAGTGCGTAGCGCTTGCTGGGGTCCAGTTCCAGCGGATCGACCCTTCCCTGATAGGTGCGGTAGGCGTCGTCAGGTTTGCCGAAGCAGAAGATCGGACCAATGTTCTTTGGGAAAGGGATCGCCTCTTCCGCAAACACGTCCAGTTTGGTCGCGGCCGCCGGCTGGTCCAGGATTCTGGCCAGCACGTTGGTTTCGAGCCACTGCGTGAACACGGCGAACACCTCCTTGGTGACGAAACTGGTTGGCTCGTCGCTCTCAGGCAGGTATTGCCGATCGAGATCGGAGTTGGCCTTGAGGAGCGGCGGACGGCCACGGTAGAGGTACTCGTTAGTCCAACCACCCTTGTACGCCAGGTACCACCGCTGCTCACCGTGGAGCTTGCTGTGGAGCTTGCTGCTGTGCATGAAGCGGTCCTTGTCCTGCTCCCAGTCGTTGCCGACGTAGTTGTAGAACGTGGGACCCGATTCGTCCTCGTAGACGCTGATCTCCATTTTGGGGATGTTGATCTTGCTGACTGCGGCGGTGTCGTTCCAGCTGCCGAGGCGTTGCTGGGGGCGGCAGAACCACAGTTTGAAGTCGTCTCCACGCAGGTTACGAACCAGTCTGAACTGTTCTGCTCCAGAGCCGTAGATGTCGAACTCGACCTCAATTCCCGGTACGTCCCAATTCCGCTCCTCAAGGGCGCGAACGATCTGCTCGCAGACCTCATCGAACGGAAACTGCCTAGACGTGGGGTAGAGGAAAGTTGGTGCGGTAAGAGTGATCATGCTGATTCCGTCCTTTCGGGGCGGTAGGTGCAATGAAATGTGAGGTGCTTCAAAAGGCCTCCGGAGGAGTCCTCAAAACTAGTATATTTTATCATAAAACATACAAAATGTAAATACATTTATCTCTGTAATATTGACCATTTCATAGTATGATTGACGCATGAATATCCGAAAGATTGTTAAAAGCTTTATACCAACCTCACTGTTCAGTAAGGTAGAGCCACTCGGCCACCTTATTGAAGCGATTATCTACAATATGCTCTATGGGTTCCCGGGACGTAAGTTCAAAGTTATTGGTGTTACAGGGACAAATGGCAAGACTACAACTACCTACATGATCCACCGCATGATGCGTGAGGCAGGCTACAGTGTGGGACTTATGACCACTGTTGCCTACGGTGCAAACGACGATATTCGTAACCAGACGTACCATATGACCAACGTACCCATTCCAGCTCTGATGAAGCGGCTCAAATGGATGCGCAAACAGGGTGTTGAGTGGCTCGTGCTGGAGACAACCAGTCATGCCTTAGCCCAGAACCGCGTCTGGGGCATCCCATACAGCGTGGCTGTTATGACCAATGTCACACACGAGCACTTAGACTTCCACGGTACATTTGAAAATTATCGTGATGCCAAACGTAAGTTATTCAAAATAACAGATAAGAATAAGAAGGGCCTCCGAACCGGCATCGTTAATACCGATGATCCTAGTGCTCGGCTGTTTTCTGGTGACGTATTACACCCGGTTGGCTATGGCCTTAAGAGCGGCCACATTGTTGCGAAGGACCTCAAACTAACCCCTGCAGGTAGTACCTACAAAGCAATTGCTGACGATATTACGTACGACATTACTTGTAATATCCCAGGTAGCTTCAATGTCTCTAACTCGCTCGCCGTAGTTGCCGTAGGGCACACGCTTGGCATCAAGAAAGAGAAAGTTGAGGAGGGAATTGCCGCACTGAAAGCAGTAGAAGGTCGCATGACACGCGTAGACGAAGGCCAGGACTTCGATGTGATTGTCGACTTTGCCCACACGCCAGACAGCTTTGAGAAGCTGTTTAAGGACCTACGTCCAGTCGTAAAGGGCAAGTTAATCGTTATGTTTGGCAGCGCTGGTCGGCGTGATGAAGCCAAACGTGCCGTACAGGGCAAACTAGCTGGTGAATACACTGATGAAGTCGTTATAACAGAGGAAGATGACCGCGATATCGATGGCATAGAAATCATGAACCAGATTGCCGAAGGTGCAGAAAACACAGGTAAACTACGTGAACAAAACCTCTTTTTGGTACACGACCGAACCGAGGCAATTAACTTTGCCATTAACCGAGCACAAAAAGGGGACGCTGTTTTGTTACTCGGTAAAGGGCATGAAAAAACGATCGAACGCGCCAACGGCGAAAACCCTTGGGACGAAATTGGCACCGCCCACGAAGCAGCGCGATTAGTTAAAAGTTAAGAAACAGCTTGGTTGTTGGCGACTTTTAGTGTGTGGTCGATAGTACTCTTGAAGTATTCATCAGTACTAGTTTCAAGAGTGGACGACTTGAGACCAGATTCTTTTTTACCCTGTCGTAAGCCTCCACGATATGCCTTGGCAAGGCGTTCGGGCATCTTATGCTTTGCCAGAACAGGTGCAATGTCTCCGTTGTTTTCATCAACTTGAGTCGTCGAATCAAAAAATGTCTCAATATCGTGACGTATTAGGCTGGTTGTAGCATCTGAGGCCTCAATGGTTGCCCCATTTCGTGGTAATTGCTTGATGCCCTCGAGGTCAATAAAACGTATACCACTCAAATCAGCTGCTAAATTCTTTGCTTCGGCGTCGGTATGAACAAGCCCCGCGCCGTGAAGGTAGCCTAGCCCACGGAGACAATCCATAAGGGCGTGTTCAATAACTGGAGCGCGCAGTGCCTCAGGTGTTACGTTTCTATCTGCCCAGAAAACGTTATCGTAGGACTTTACGCCGTGATCATAAAGCGATAACAGGTGGTTTACGCCTTCTGCAGTGCGCCATACCCCAAGTGGGAGGTATGCTAACTGTGCATCGCCAAGACTGTTTAGGTAGTTGCTTGCTGCCCATTCGCGCTGCAGGAAAGTATCTGGGTGTTCATCCTCTGAGCCCTGGAAGGGTTTAGCGCCTACAAGTATCGGCCGCTCATGCAGACCATAGCCGTTAAGCAGCATTTGCCCAAAGCGGGGCTGGTGGCGTGCTTCGTCACGACCTAGCCCAAGATCAGCGCTATCAATAAAGGTAGCACGGTGAGGCTTAGAGGAAGCGGGGACGTCCGGAAGTCGAAACTCACTGTCTAAAAGGGCTACAGAACCGAGGGGAATCGTTGCCATTAATCGACCAATGGCACGCTCGCCTTGGTCGATTGCATCTGGGATCTCAACAGAGGGCAGAGTAACGATCTCGCCCATTTGTTCTGAAGGTCCGTTTATTCGTATATTAGCCATTTAAAAACCTTATGCTAAATAGTAGCATAATATTGTGTTTATGTCAATGTGAGGGTGGTGCAGCGGATGTAGCCACCACCTTTAGCTAGTTCGTTGATTTCTGGGGTGATGGTGTGGAGGCCTTTGGTTTCTACCGCTGCTTGGAACAGGGGAGCATGGGCGCTCATGACCACGATTTCTCCGGTGCTGACCAGGTTACAGGCAAAGCCCTGCATGGCTTCTTCAAGGGTGACTTCGATTTTATCTATAGGCAGGGCGCGTATTTTATCCTGTGAATCAGGCATGAAAGCCTCTGGGCACCAGGCTATTAAATCTTCGCGCAGGACAGACAGCGCGAGGTCAATGTCGTAGAAAAAGCTATCTGGCCAGCCAGAAACAGCGTTGGTGATAGGTTGTCCGTTGGCGTCTAGGTTTGGGATGGTTTGCAAACCAATGACTTCGTAGCCCAGGTGTTCTGTTATAAATTGGGCCATTCGTGGATCTGTGCGGTACTCGCTACCCATGAAGAGGTAATTGCCACAGGGCAGGGCATCACCCTGACCACTGAAACGATATGGGGCTTCTATAACCTTTTTACCTAACGATTCTAGGGCTGCACGGGCATGTGGCTGTTCGGCCTGCCGTTTATTAGGTAATGAGGACAAAATGGCTGTATCACCTCGTATAAGTGCCCAATTGGCCGTATATACGCCATCCTGGCAGTCTTTTGGCGCTGGAGTAGTGACAACCTCTACTCCGGCAGTTTTTAGCGCATCTGCAACCGCCTGGTGCTCTGCAATGGCTCGTTTGGTATCGACGGGGACTGATGCGTCCATATATGGGTTGATGGCAAAGTCGTCGTTGAAGTATTCGGCTCCGGACATAAGGACTTTTTGGTTTATCTTCATGTAAATATTGTAAAGCAGGGTTGGACATAATTGACAAAAAAGTTCATAAATTGTATTGCAATACTAAAAAATAGGCGTATACTTTGAAGATATTTTTGATATGACCCCAGTTATGGGATCTCAAAATATGTCTACTTCCTTGAGGCTCATGCTTCGGAAGTATTAACATTGAGATTGTGAGTACCAAAATGGAAGCAAGAGCATCGTAGTATGCGATGTTGTTGCTTCCATTTTGGGAGAAAGTAACACCCTATCTCGGACGTTCAGCACATGTCGTAACACTACTCAACGAGGAGTTTTCGCATGACCACTGAAGTAACGACCATGGCCCCAGCCATGACCATCCCTTCCCAGCCGACTGCCACCGACGTCAACGACACCGAGAAGGTGCTCAGCGACATCGAGGACTGCTGGCTTCTGCACGACGCTCAGTTCGCCGACCCCGACTACCTCACGCCCGAGATGGCCGACCACCTCGCCCGCAAGGACATCATGGACTTCCAGGGTGACCAAGCCGACGAGGAGCTCGGTGTCGACAAGCTGCCTGTCATGCCGGAGCCGGCCCCGTCTCGCTTCGCCGACTACGTCGACAGGGTGAATCGTGGCCTCCGTTGTGCGCGCAACCGGTTCGTCGCCAGGACCAGGCGTCGCGCCTCCAAGGCTGAGAAGTACGCTCCGGTGAAGGACATCGAGCTCAAGGGAAGCGTCAACCTCCAGATCTGGGTGACCAAGGAGCTCAGCTGCAGTACCAACTGGAACAGGGTCATCTTCGACAAGAAGACCTTCGACGAGTTCAACAAGCTCGTCAAGAAGATGCCCACCAAGCGTCGCCGCTACTTCCGTCAGCGCTTCTGCTACGCCGGCGTCGTAGCCATCTGATCCACCTGGGAAGGTGATTCGAGGGATCGGCGGCTCCCTCGAGGGATAAAAGACAGGGTCCGGGTGGCTACCATAACCGCAAGGTTATCACCCGGACTCTGTCCATCCCTCGTTACTCTCTCCGCTCACAATCTCAATCTCATCTATGTCTGTAAGCACCTACAACAGAGGTGTTTTTTTGTATCAAAAAACCAGCCGGGTGGCTGGTTGCATTATCGATGGGGTGAATGTGGGCTTAGCTGGGGTGATACGGGGTTGGAGGCAAATGCCTACGACAACGGTATTAAACCAACTAAGCCCGATACCCAGGAGGAGCGTCAGCTCGTCATCCGCCGATTGGCGAGACGCTCCTCCTGGGGGTTCCGGGTGTCAGACTGGCACAACGAGCAGAAATGCCAGGGTGAGATTACCCAGAGGGTATTCCTCCGTCAGTGGATACGCATGCCGTTGCGGCGGGTGCGGGTCCTGCTGACACCGTTGATCGCGGACTCCAGGGCTGAGTAGAAGTCCTTGATGAACGGGTGTGCGCTGCTGAACATGGTCGGTTCGTGAACCCTGGCTCGGACCGTGACTGCGCTTTTGGCGCGGTCCTTGAGGGTGTACGAGACGCCAGTCATGGCAGTCGCTTCCTTGGCGACGATGTCGAGTGCCATCGGGTCGCTAGACCTCACTACGAAAGTGATTTCCAGTTGGCCGTTGGACAACAACGTGATGTTCTCGTCATCGAGAGAGACCATCCCGAAGCCTCGGAAATTACCGGTCGACAATGTAACCACATCCAATCTTCTAGTTATGGAAGGAACTTTAGGAGTTTATCACAGAGGTGAATCTATTGCAACACAGGCAATTGAATGGTATAATAAGTGAAGTATGAGTGCAGAACGAGATACTAACCACGAACAACTTCCAGGGGAGTTTGAATTCTCTCTCGTTTTTGGTGCACTAAAAGCAAAACTCATGAAGGCAAAAGATGAGCAGAAACAGATGGTCGGCTACAGACTATTTACGACTGATAGAGTAGATGCTGCTAAAGATGCACTTGTGCGCTTTAGGTTAGTTGATAGTAGGTTTACGGACGATCTTCAGGCTGCTGCCCAGAACCCTGACGCCGTGGTTGATGTAGGTTTGCCAGTTGCTATCCCCAGTAGTACGGATCCAATATTAATTAGCGACACCGTTTTAGGCCAAGAAGAGCTTGATTATTTTGTTCTATACAAGCAAGCAGGACCGATAGTCGTTGATGCTGCACATATGCAACATGATGTGCTTAACGATGACCCAGACTTTACTATGAAGGCTCTCAATGCTGAGGTTGTACCCATGAGTAAACCCAGTGAGAACGAACGCTAAGCTTGCTTGACAGGGATGTTGGCACTCGGGTAGTATGAGTGCTAGAAGGTTGGACGCTATTTGCGAGAAGTGTCGAACCAAAAACAGTCTAATTGAGGAGTAGCTATGTCTGTGAACATTAAGCCGCTTGCCGACTATGTGGTCGTCCAGCAGGAACAAGCTGAAACTAAAACTGCCAGTGGTTTGTACCTACCAACACAGGCGCAGGAAAAGCCAAAAGTAGCTAAAGTTATAGCGGTTGGCAAGGAAGTTAAGGAAGTTAGAGTAGGCGATAAAGTCGTCTATGGTGGCTATAGCAATGTCGAAGTCAAACAAGACGGCAAAGAATATATAGTAATCAAAGAAGAGAACATTTACGCGACAGTTTAAAGGGGTTATATAATGGCTAAAAAAGTATTTTACGATGATGACGCTCGCCGCCGAGTACTAGCAGGCGCAGAGATTCTATACAACGCAGTTAAGACAACTATGGGTCCTAAAGGGCGCAATGTAGTTATAAGCAAAAGCTACGGCAACCCAACTGTTACGCACGATGGTGTGACCGTTGCTAAGGGTGTAGAAATCGCTGATGTTGATGACGAGACTTTGGGTTATAAAGTTGGTGCAGAACTTATTAAGCAAGCCGCAAACAAGATGAACGATGTTGCGGGTGACGGTACAACCACCGTAACCGTACTGACTTACCACATCCTGAACGAAGCCAACAAGCTCATTGCTGCTGGCCACAACCCAATGTTGCTCCGAAAGGGTCTAGAAACAGCAGCTCACGATGTTATCAAGGAGCTTGGCAAACTCGCAGAAGACGTAACTGCTAAAAAGAGCCGTATCGCCGAAGTTGCAACTATTTCTGCAGGTGATGCAGAAATTGGAAACTTGATCGCAGATATCATTCACAAAGTCGGCAAGGACGGTGTGGTGACTGTTGAAGAGGGCCAAGGCCTGGATCTTGAGTCAGAGGTTGTAGAGGGCTTTACCTTTGACCGTGGCTTCGTTAGCCCTTACATGGTCACTGACACAACTCGTATGGAAGCTATTTACGAGAAGCCAGCCATTCTGATTACCGACAAAAAAGTAACTTCTATCCAGGAGTTCCTGCCTATTCTTGAAAAGCTTGCCCAAAGTGGCAAAAAAGACCTTGTTTTGATTGCCGAGGACGTAGAGGGCGAAGCCATGGGAACGCTCATCCTGAACCGCCTCAAAGGTGTATTTAACACCGTAGCAATTAAGGCGCCGTCATTCGGTGATCGTCGTAAAGATGTCCTTGGGGACATCGCAACGCTCACTGGAGCAACGGTTATTTCAGAAGAGCAGGGGTATACGTTCGAAAACGCTGAACTTGAAATGCTTGGTTCTGCTCGCAAAGTGATTGTGACCAAGGACGAAACAACCATCATCGAAGGTGCTGGTAACCCGGTTAATGTTGAAACACGCATCAACCAAATCACCGCTCAAGCAAACGCTGCAAGTAGTGAATACGACCGTGAAAACTTAGAGAAGCGCCGTGCGGCACTTGACGGGAAAGTCGCAGTTATCAAAGTCGGTGGTGCTACCGAAACAGAGATAGAAGAGAAGAAATACCGTGTCGACGACGCCGTTGCAGCCGTAAAAGCAGCCTTGGACGAAGGAATTGTTTCAGGTGGTGGTGTAACGCTCATTAACCTTGCACAGGGTATCACCGTAAAAGGTAACGATTCTGCAGCTGCTGGCGCGCAAATCCTTAAGAATTCCCTCGAACAGCCGTTCCGTATCCTGATGGAAAACTCAGGTCTGAATGCCGACGAATGGTTGCCGTTGGTCAAGAAAGCTAAGGCTGGACAGGGTGTAAACGTTAATGAACCAACAGAATTAGTTGACCTAAAAACTGCCGGTGTAGTTGACCCTGCACGTGTTACCAAAGAAGCCCTTCAGAATGCCGTTTCTATCGCCGGAACAGCCATGACCATGGGCGCACTCGTTGTAGAAGTCCCCGAACCAAAAGCCCCCGAAGCCCCCGGAATGGGTGGCATGGGCGGAATGATGTAAGCTAGGCTTACTTCGATAAAAAAACGACCGTAACAGGTCGTTTTTTATTGCCCTGTAAGCACTAGCGGGAATGAGTGAATTATTGCAAAAAAGGTATTTTGGGTGTATTGTAGGTTTAATCTAAGGAGTTAGGACTACATGGCCTTTTTTAAGCGCAAGAAGCAAAATACTGATGTACTACCAGCAGAAGTACGTGAATACTACCAAAGCGAACGCCGCGAACGTGCAGGTGTTGCGTGGTTGCTCGCACTTGGTACATTGCTACTAACTTTTGTAATTGCTGCAGCATTGTTCTTCGGTGGCCGATGGCTCTACAACACTATCTTTAACAACGACAACAATGATTCCGACACCAAGCAGACTACATCACAAGATAGTAGCTTGCGTGTTGATGAAAACGGTAATGTTACGGGCGGCAACAACCAAAATGCTACAAACGGCAGTACTGGTACCAGCAGCACAAGTACAAACACACCCAGTGCTCCAGCTACCACTCCTAATACGGCTACAACCCCTACAACTACACCGAACACCGGTGATCTAACACCCGCATCTCTCGTAGATACTGGTCCTGGCGACGAAGAATAGTCCTCGTAACCCTCCTAAGATAATTATCATAAGAGAAATGTGACCTAGCTCACAGATAGGTCTGTTTTTAGTTGGTATACTCTAAGGCATAACACGCGGAGGTATTGGCAACTAACAGAGTATTTGGAGTAGATGGGGGTCTTACGAATACTACGCCTAAACCCAGTAACATAACTAACCTAAGAAAGTAGGGAGGGGAAATGGGTCCACAAATAACAAGGCAAGATGTACAAAATATCGTTGATGTTGCGCGCAATCGCATAGAACAACGAACAGTTGCCAAGCAGGATATTATTAACCTGACTGACTCACTACGCCAACTCATTGGCCTGCATCAGCAGAGCCAACAAATGATCAAGCAAAGCGAGTACCAGCGTTTACAGCTGACTCGACGATCAACAGCACTTGAAGCACGTATGTCATCTCTTGAGAATGAAATTCGTTCATTAACGGCAGCCACGAATCGTATGGCTGGCCAGAAACAGCAGCCAATCATTGTGCCAGCTCCTATATTGCAGACACAGGATACTACTGAGCCAGGGATGGCCCGGCAATACGGCTATTCCACTTCTTCCTAAGTCTCGCACTTGAGTTCCAGATTCAATTTCTCCTTGAGAAACAGACCGAGCCATACAGATGGTATGGTGACGGGAGTATCGCAAAGGAAAATTGGATATGGAACCAAGAAACCAGCAGAGTTTGTGGCTCTGCTACAAAGTCAGGTGGGTGGTGCGTGGCTTAGGATTGGTGTTGCTGAGTGAAGTAGTTGATCTCGTTCACAACATCTAGGAGCGCTTGGGCACGGGCCTTCTCGTCGGTGATCTGCTTAGCAGATTCGTATGCGCTCTTAATGAGACTGTGATCATCAGTCGCCTGGATCATCATCATTGTTGTGCGGAACTTTTCTTCTGCAGTTTGTTCAAGGTGGCCTACGAGAGGGGTTAGTTCCTGTAATGCGTCCTGTTTGATGCCGAGTAAGTCATCTGATGCGCCTGTAGCTGCTATGTGGTCAGCTATCTCTGGCGTGCTGAGGTCTTGTACGGGCGCAGTTGGTGCGGAACTGTCTTGAGGATGTGAATCGTCACCAATTGGACCAATCGGGGCGCCTGGTGCCGGAGCTGGCGCGTCTGTAGAACTAGCGTCGTTAGTCGCCTGCCCAAAGATGTTGTTATAGTCTTGCTGCTGATTGTCGTCGTTCTGGCCGAACATTCCCACCCCCTATTACTTTCGTATATACTATACGAGACAGTATAACCATAAACACCTCGGGAGAAAAGCCTTGCTTGATGATTTGAAATATATCCATGACCGTGACGCAAGTGACGCACTCGGCATTGCTGAGAAACAAGCTGCTCAGTTGGTTCAAACATTCGAATTTACGGGTAATCAAACATTTTCAAACATTCAGAATGTTGTATATGCGGGAATGGGTGGCTCTGCCTTGGCAGCGCTACTTATCCATACGTGGCCAAAGCTGAACTTACCGTTTGAAGTGGTTCGTGACTATGACTTACCGGCCTATGTTGGCTCTAATACACTAGTCATTGTAGCCAGTTATTCAGGTAACACGGAAGAAACACTGAGTGCCCTCGAACAGGCTGAGTCAAAAGGTGCCCAGATTGCAGTAATTGCTGGCGGGGGTAGGTTACAAGAAGCTGCCCAGACAAAGAATTACTTGCTTGGCGTTCTGCCAAAGGTGGTCCAGCCACGCTATGCAGTACTTTCTAACTTCAAGTTACTTCTTGATATTCTTGCTACTGCTGGTGTTCTGACAGATGATGTTGGCCCGGAATTACGTCAGGCCTCAGAGTTCCTTAATACTGCCGTTGCTGCTTGGATTCCTACGGTGCAAACCAGCCAGAACAAGGCAAAACAAATTGCACTCGAAGCCATCGGTAAGTCAATTGTTGTCTATGGGGGACCAAAATTATTCCCAGCAGCCTATAAATGGAAGATCAGCTTTAACGAAAATGCCAAACAAGTTGCATGGACGGGGCAGTACCCCGAGTTTAATCACAATGAATTTATCGGTTGGAGCAAGCAGCCAGTCGATAAACCATACCTTGTCGTTGATTTGAGGAGCAACTTGGAACACGAACGTGTTCAGAAACGATTCGAAGTTAGCGAACGATTACTATCGGGTATGCGTCCGAGTCCAGAGATCGTCAACGTTGAGGGTAGCACTGTTCTCGAGCAGTTGCTTTGGGTGATTGCTCTGGGTGATTTTGTATCGCTGTACACTGGTATTGCAAATGGACTCAACCCAGCACCCGTAGATTTAGTAGAAAAGTTTAAACAGGAACTAAGTAATTAATGTCAGATTCACAAGCACCAACCTTTGACCCAAGCGGGTTTACCAACGACGAATATCTTAAAAAAGTTGATAAACCATGGGGCTACGAACTCCACTGGGTCCCCGAAGGCCTGCCATATATGGGTAAAGTATTACACCTTGATGAAGGCAAACGCCTGAGCATGCAGGTGCATGACGAAAAACAAGAAGCCTACTTTCTAATCAAGGGCCGAGCTAAAATTATTTGGGATAATGATAAGGGCGAACTGATTGAAACCGAACTCAAACCATTTACTGGCTATCGCACGCTTGTAGGGCAGCGACACCGTCTTTGCGGTATCACTGACTGCGACATAGTTGAATCTTCAACCCCTGAGAGTGGGACTACTTATCGCCTTGATGATGACTTCGCCCGTCCAGACGAAACACCCGAACAACGCAAAAAAGAACGCGGCGAGATCTAATAATGGTCACCCAGGATGTGTCTCAACTCGGAACAATACTGGGGATTTGGGCGCATCCTGACGACGAGTCGTTTATGGTCGGCGGCATTTTAAGCATGGCTGCAGCCAACGGCCAGGAAATTGTTTGTGTAACACTTACAAAAGGTGAAGCAGGGGTCCAAGATGAGTCCAAGTGGCCAGCGGCAACACTTGGTCAGACACGTGAGGCTGAACTTAATAATGCACTCGATATTTTAGGTATAAAGAACCTGCACCTTTTTGATTATGGGGATGGCAAGTGCACCGATGTTTCTGAGGCAGAAGTTCTACCAAAGATTGTCGAGCTCATTAATCAGTACCAACCTGACACAATTATTACGTTCCCACCAGATGGCGTAACTGGGCACTCTGACCACCAGGCAGTATCACGTTGGGCTCAGAAGGCTGCGGCCACTGCAGAGAAAGAAGCACAAGTGTATTTTGCGGTGCAGACCCAAGAAGCTTATGACTCATTCCTGAAAGTCATGGATGAAAAATTCAACATATACTTTGCGACCGATAACCCAATTTTTGTGCCAGAAGCTGAATGCGATGTATTAGTGAAACTTGAGATCCCTGTTGCTGAACGCAAAATGCATGCGCTGAAGGCTCAGGAGTCACAGTTCACTGCAATGTTTGAATTTCTCGGTGATAAAGGCGTAGAATTTGCACTTGGTGTAGAGGGCCTCGTTAAGGCCGAAAACGACCACTTCTGGCCTAAATAGGTTTGTCCTTGAGGCCCAGTTTATAGCCTACATATGCGCTCAATAAATGTAGGCCAAAGAACCAGCCAAAAATCCACAGTACCAATGATAGTGACAATGTCTCAAACGGCAAGATAAATAACAGTCCACCAATAATGTAATCTGTTTGATCAAAAGGAAACCAGGGCTCGCCTGAAGGAACGCCACGTTGTCGCTTGAAGAAGCTCTCTACGGCATCGCCAATCAAGGCGCCTGCACTCATTGCTGCAGCAACCAGTAAGTAATGTCCGAGTGGATCATCTGGGAAAAACCACATGTGCATTAGCCAGCCAACAAACGTTCCAAATATAATGCCGCTGAACAACCCACGCCAAGATTTATTCTTGCCAAAAATTCGTTGGCCACGGTAACTATGACCAAAATCTAGCGGAGTTTTAAATCGTGTGATAAAGGGCAGCTTGTTTGCCAGAACTGGCGCCATGTTAGATGCGCCAGCTGGTAGGAAAAAGAAGAGCGCAACCAAAAATTCCGGTAAATTCACTAGTTCTGGCCCTTAATTCGTTTACGTATACGGTGGTACTTAGGGTAGAGCAGGGCGCGAACCGTTGGATTCTTTGTGCGGAGTACTGAGCGGTCAAGAATCTGCAGTAGATTGTCCCTCGTTGGCATTTCTGGTAGGTCGCTATACGTTCGACCGAGTCCTCGGTAACCATGCGCATCACTGCTTGCAGCGCTATCTTTTTGGTTAAGTCTTGCCCAGACGACTGCTTGTGCACTGCGGTTTTGTAAGAATGCGCGACCATTGCAAACTTCGATGATATCTACAAAGTCAGCAATACTTTCCAGCGTGTGGGGATCAATACCTTTACGGAATGTCTCAAAAGGGTGTGGAATGTAGACAACCCCGCCTTGGTTTTTGATGTGCTTAATGGTGTCGAGAGGGCTCAGACCGGCTGGTACAAGATCGGTCAGGTAGAGCCCAACTATTTCACCGTGGGTTGTCATAATTTCTTCACCGACGATAATTTGATCACCAAGCTCACGGTGTAAATCAAGCGCCACAGTGATCGCGTTATGATCCGTTATGGCAATTGCACTGAGCATCCCACTAGAAAGAGCTTTCCGATATTGTTCAGGAGTAATCCCTCCATCTGGTGAGGCACTCGAGTGGGTATGCAGGTCAACCTTGTACATTAGTGACTATTATAGCCTATTACCCCTTATAGGAGGTATACTGTACGTATGAAAACTCCGAGACCGCTGAGGTGGTGGTCCTCTCAGCTCCGCTGGGCAGTCCGGTTTGTGAGCACACAAGCCGCATTCGGTGCTCTTACGGTGCACACGCATCGATACAGAAAACTTATTTACGCACTGTTACTTACAAATGCAGTCAGCGTGTTCTTGTTTGGGCTACGATTACTTGGAGCTGAGAACATACGGTACTGGTTCATGCTTTGGAATCTGGTTTTGGCCTGGATTGCACCGTTTATTGCCTGGCAATTAGCTCGCAGATTACAAAAAACGAGCTGGCGCACCTGGCAGAATGTAGCTCTGACCATCATTTGGCTCGGGTTTCTACCCAATAGTTTTTACATGGTGAGTGATCTTATCCATGTGCAGCAAACAGGAGAAGTGAGCATTATCTTTGACGCGGTGATGTTTACCTCGTTTATTTTTAACGGCTTTATCGCAGGTTTCTTGGGTGTAATGTTGCTGCACCGCGAACTGATCAAGCGTGTTCGTAAACTATATAGCTTCCTTGTGATAACAGGTGTGTTTGCTGTGTGCGGTTATGCAATATATTTGGGCCGAGTTTTACGTTGGAATACCTGGGATGCGCTACTTCATCCATCTGGATTATTGTTCGATGTTTCGGATAATATTTTGCATCCACTTTCACACCCGCAATCATTTGTTGTGACACTTTCTTTTACACTCCTGATTAGCAGTTTTTATGTTTTGGTCTGGGAATTCTTGCAAGTTCTACGGTCTAACAGAGGTTAATCTGGTATACTTTCTCTAATATGCAAGAGATTTCTAATGCTATTCAGGCGGTGTGCAAAGAATTGTTCGATGTGGATGCGGACATTGTACTCACACGGCCTGATGAACAATTTGGTGATTACGCTACCAATATCGCCTTGCAACTGAGCAAGCAATTAGGCAAAAACCCGCGAGAAATTGCCGAAGCCATTGCCGCTAAACTTAGTGAAAAATCCTCAGAAATAATCGCTGACATTTCTGTTGCCGGCCCTGGATTCCTAAACATCCATCTGACAGACAAAGCTTTGTTAAGTGCCCTGGACCAAGAACAGGTTAAAAGCTTAGCAGGCAAGACAATAGTTGCGGAGTATTCTGATCCAAACCCTTTCAAGGTGCTGCACGCGGGTCATCTATACACAACTATCGTGGGTAATGCTGTGGCTAATTTGCTGCAGAACGCTGGTGCTAAGGTTGTGCGCATAAACTTCGGTGGTGATGTTGGACTACATGTAGGCAAAACTATGTGGGCAATCCGCAAAGAGCTTGGTGGATGGGATCTAGCCAAACTAGAACATTCTATTGAGGCACAAGACAATGACTTAAGGGCTGGCTGGCTTAGCAAGCGCTACATTGAAGGTACCAATGCTTACGAAGATGACGAGGAAGCAAAATCAGAGATTATCTCTATAAACGAAGCTGTCTACGAACTCTACGGCAAGCATGACTTTAGCTCAGACTTTGGTAAGTTGTACCAACTCTGCCGTCAGTGGAGCTACGACTACTTCAAGTATTTCTACGATGAAATTAACGTAACACCCTTTGATAGATACTTGCCAGAGAGTGAGACGGCACCAGTTGGCCTTAAGGTTGTCAAAGAACAACTTGCCAAGGGTGTGTATACCGAAAGTGACGGAGCTATAGTATTCGACGGTGAGAAGCACGGCCTTCACACAAGAGTCTTTATAAATTCAAAAGGTTTACCAACATACGAGGCAAAAGACGTGGGGCTTCTGATGGTCAAGTGGGCGGACTATGCATTTGATCAATCTGTCATTATCACTGGTAACGATATTGTTGAATATATGAAAGTTGTACTCAAAAGCATAGAACAGTTCGAGCCCGAACCAGCCAAACGTACTAGGCATATTACACACGGCCAGGTGAAACTTGCTGGTGGTGTAAAAATGAGCAGCCGAAAGGGCAACATCCTGGGTGCTCTAGAAATTATTGAGGCAGCAGCTGTAGCCTCCAAGGAATATGCAGAAGCTGCAGGCAATGTGTACGACAAGACAAGGGTCCACGATGCTTTCAAATACGCCTTCCTCAAGAATCGCGTCGGTGGTGATGTCATTTATGACCCCAAAGAATCTGTAGCAATCGAAGGCAACAGTGGTCCGTACCTCCAGTATGCGCATGCACGGGCACGTAGTATTTTGGCAAAAGTTGAACAAAGTAGTGTACAGCTATCTGATCTGGAAGCAGGGGAGCGTTCGCTTGTACGTAAACTGACCGAATACCAAGATGTCGTCGCCAAAGCAACCGAAGAACTCATGCCACACCTCGTCTGTACCTACTTATATGAACTTGCACAGACCTTTAACCGGTTCTATGAACAAAATCGTGTATTAGGTGATCCACGTCAAGCTGAGCGCCTAACTCTCGTGAACAAATATGCAGATACGCTGAAGAACGGCCTGACTCTCCTCGGCATCCAAGCACCCGATCGAATGTAGCTCTCCTCAAAAAGTGAATTGTGTGTAAGAATAAGCGTAATGAAAAGCGTTTTAATCTTGTATCCTCATCAACTTTTTCCTGTGCAGGAATTACCCCAGGTTGATGCGGTCATATTAGTCGAAGAACCTCTGTTATTTGGCATGGACAATGAGCATCGCATGCGCTTGCATAAGCAAAAGATCATTCTGCAGCGTGCAAGTATGCGCCGCTATGCAGAAGAAGTTTTGTGGCCAGCAGGGCTCAAAGTCGACTATGTTGAGCTTGATGTCTTTATGCAAACGGGCGATTTACTTGATAAGGCACGCAAATACGACCGGACAGTCATGTTTGATCCGGTGAACGAGATTTTGACACTCCGTTTACTGCAAGCTCGCCGTGAAATGGGCGAGGATGCACCGGCTATTGAATTCTTGCCAAGCCCTAACTTCTATCTCAAAGAACAGGAGATTAGGCAGTATTTTGCAGATCGACACAAACATCCATTCGCAGAGTTCTACCAGTGGCAGCGTGAACGGTTTAATATTTTACTCACAGAGGACTATAAGCCAGTTGGTGGCGATTGGATGCTCACGGCTAAACCTGCCAAGTTGGGCGAACCAACCCCCGGTATGGTGGTTTTTGGATCTAACAAATGGGTTGAAGAAGCCACTAAATACGTTAACGAACACTTCCCAGAAAACCCCGGCAGCACAGACTTTACATGGCCGACCAGCCATGTTGAGGCCGCCAAATGGCTTGATGATTTTTTGCAGCACCGACTGGATAATTTTGCACCGTATCACGACTTGATCAGCAGGGAATCGTCATGGTTACATCACAGCGCACTAGCAGCAAGTCTGAATAATGGCTTGTTGAACCCACAGCAAGTAGTTGATACTGCGCTGAAGCGTCACCAGAGACACCCAGTGCCACTGGAGAGCCTCGAAGGCTTCATACGACAGGTGCTTGGTTACCGTGAGTTTGCCAGAGGCATTAGTTTGGTTGGTGGTGGTAATCTGCGTAATGCAAACCCGCTCAAGTCTACACGGAAGCTGACACCGGCTTGGTACAACGGTACGACCGGTCTGCCGCCGTTCGATGATGTGGTGAAGAAAGTACTCGCTAAGGGCTACGCGAGCCATTCAGAGCGTTTGTTGATCGTAGGTACACTGATGACTGTTTGTGAAATTGCGCCAAGCGACATCCATCAGTGGTTCAGTGAACTATTTGTTGATGCACATGACTGGGCACTAACCCCCCATGTGTACGCACTGAGTCAATTTGCGGACAATACAACGCTTGAAGGCGGTCCATTTATTTGTACGAGTAAAACATTGATCGACACAAGTAACTATCAGCGTGGTGAATGGTGCAATGTCTGGGATGGCCTCTATTGGCAATTTGTCGAGAAACATCGAGCCATACTTAAGAAAAGCCCCAAAATGCGCGCAGTTGTGCAGCGACTTGATGGTTTAGATGCAGATCGCAAGCGAATTATTAGCTATCGTGCAGACGATTTTATCAACACGTATACAGGGTAAAGCTTGTAATACCGGTAAAGCTTGCTAAGCTGTAGATATATAATTTAGAGGAGTTATGCAATGGCTGTTACTGCAACAGAAAAAGTATTACAACGTAAAGATGGTTCTACATTGATTGTTAGTGTGGTTTTGGCACTGGCAGTTCTTCAGTTTATCTCATCAGTTACTACGCCACTTGTCGGCAAGATTATGGGCAGTGGTACAAACCAGCCTTATCCAGATCTGAGCTTCAATGACCAGTACGTCGCACCTTTGGTTGCATTGGTTTTGCAATTAGTTGCTATCGAACTCGTTGTTTGGCTAGTAGTTGGTGTTCGCGCACTCGCATCTTCAAAGCCTGCTAAAAAGAAGAAGTAATGTCCAAAGAAGGCAATAAAACCTACTGGTTTAGGGCCAAGAAATACGGCTGGGGCTGGGGCCTGCCACTTACGTGGCAGGGCTGGCTCAGCTTTGCAGTATTTGTGGCTATTTGGTTCGTTGCGCTCCTGACACTACTTGTTATCCCAGAAGGAAGTACATCAGTTCCTACTAAAAATATAACTATTTTTGCAATCGTGATCTTCTTAGATGTCTGTGGGTTGGTGTATCTATCATTCAAGCACGGTGAGTCACCAAAATGGCGCTGGGGTAAGAAAAAGAAGTGACAGAGCAAAATCCCGACTTAACAGAGGAACAGAAGAAAGTTTTGTTCGGAAAAGGCACCGAAGCCCCAGGTACGGGTAAGTTTCTGAACCATAACGAAACAGGTATGTATACCTGTGCAAATTGTGGTGCAGAGCTGTTCAAAAGCGATGCTAAATACGAGTCTACGGCTCCAGGGCTGGTTGGGTGGCCGAGTTTCTCTGACCCAGCTACCAACAACGCCGTTGAACTACGTCCAGATGACAGCCTTGGTATGAGTCGTACAGAAGTTGTCTGTAAAAACTGTGGTGGCCACCTCGGTCACGTATTCGAAGCCGACGATTCACCCAATGGCCAACACTACTGCATTAACAGTGTATGTTTAGGTTTTAAGAAGCAGTAGGTTCTTGGTAGTGTTTATTACCCCATTCGGCCATGCTTCTAAGCACGGGGATGAGATCCTGACCTTTTGCGGTCAGTTTATATTCGATACGAGGCGGTACTTCGTTGAACCGTTCTTTTGTGACGATTCCATGAGCCTCTAGGTCATCGAGGCGCTGGCTTAGCGTACGGGGATTGATCTTTGGTATGGCTTCTTCAAACTCGCAGAACCGCTTTGGCCCGTTCACAAGCTCCTTAATAAGCAGGGAAGTCCACTTAGCGCCGATAATTTCCATAGCTGCCGCGACACAACCAATTCGGGGCTCAATAGGCTCTGAACCGTATTGCGTGATCTGTTGTGGTTGATTTGATACAGTTGACGATTTCATGGCTTTACAAAGTATAGTAATGTCTTTATACTAGTTCCTGTTAACTATACAAAATATAGCATGAAATGCTCTATATGTCCAAGCTAGCAATTATCACAACCATCAAAATAATCACAAATGGAGTTATATATGTCTAATATCCTCGTAGTAATCGGTAGTGCGCGCCAGGGCCGTGTCGCTGATAAAGTTCTTGAATACATTAAGAGTGATCTAGAAAAGCGCGAAGGCGTTTCCTTTACTGTTGCAGATCTTAAGGAAGCAAATCTTCCATTCTTTGAGAATGAGAACTCACCAACATCTCCAGAGTACACAATTACCGACCCACAAGTTGCAGCATGGAGCGAGCAGGTTCAGGCTGCAGACAGCGTACTGTTCATTACCCCAGAGTACAACCACACCTTAAGTGCTATTCAGAAGAATGCAATCGATTCGCTTGGGCCTGACTGGGCCGAGAAGCCAGTTTCAGCAGTTGCTTACGGCTGGAGTGGTGGCTCACTAGCAGTACTTACACTTCGTGAAGTGTTAGAGAATGTGAAAGCAGACGTGAAGCACAGTATTGCACAGCTTGGCTTCATGAAAGACCTTAACCCAGACGGCACGTTATTAGACAAAGAAAGTGTCAGTACGCAGATTTCAGTAGCTATCGATGAAATTGTCCAGGTAAAAGCTCCTGCATATGTATAAGGACGCAGTAACAGTTGCTCCAGATCTGCACGAAGTCGTATTCGAAAATAATGAGGTTCGTATGCTGAAAGTGTCAGTTGCTCCCGGAGCGATAGCCGCGATGCATACGCATCCTCGGAACATTAATTATGTTTTGAGTGCCGGCAAACTACGATTTACATCACCAGAGGGACAAGTGCGTGAGGTGGAGTTATTTGAGGGGCAGGTGATAGATGGACAAGCTACGGTACACCGAGTAGAGAATATTGGCGATATGATGGTTCAGACCATCCAAACCGAGTTCAAGGGTAGTAATACTATTGACTAACAGTCAATAGTATGCTAATGTTTATATGTAAAAGTCTAATAAAAAATGCAAAACAATAGAGCAGAATTCCAGCCATACCCAGAGCCACATTATGAATCATACGAGCATGATGATATTGCTCGTGAGGCACGTTTACTACGTGCTGCACACATGATTTCGGGTACTTTGCTACAGACTAGTTCGGTGTCAATGGACTTTGCCGAGCACAACGCGGCCCAGCTTTTAAGCGCGCGGGAACGTACAGAGGCTGACATAGCATCTGGGAAAGTGCAGGCTACCGAGAATCATGCAATGCTCAGGAGACTATCCGATAGGGGTGTTAGGGCGACATCTGGATCTCTTGAGAGGGCAAAATTGTATCATAAAAAGGC
>CAZXDT010000002.1:134704-199994 GCA_964639295.1 uncultured Candidatus Saccharibacteria bacterium
TGCATCGTAATTTGTCTGAGCCTTTTTATGATACAACTTTGCCCTCTCAAGAGATCCAGATGTCTCCCTAACACCCTTATCAGATAGTCTCTTGAGAGGGCAAAGTTGTATCATAAAAAGGCTCAGACAAATTACGATGCAGACCTTGATGCAGGTACGGAACACTATCTTGATCACCAGGCTGAATATCATGATATTGCCGTTGCTGATGCAGCCACCGATGGGGTGAAAGTAAATGTTCGTGATCTAGAAGCTCCGATTAAACATTTGTCGGTGACAGAGATGACTCCTGAACAATTGGCAAAAAATGCTGCAAAATACGAGGAGATGGGCTGGGAAATCGATGAGCAGCTAGTAGAGCAAGCCAAGAATATGCTGCTGTCATTACCCCTCATTCATAGGACAAGTAACGAGCGTATCCTGCGCCCTCATAAAGCAGAATTAGCAGAAACGGAAGCAGTCCCTACTCCTCAATCAATCTTGCACAGGGATGGGTTCTTAGATCGTCACGATGCGCATCATAATACCTTTCGTTTGGACCGCCAACTTGATCTTGATGAGTATGTTTTTATGGGCTGGGGTGCGCCACTGGCAGAACATGATAGTTCTTTCATTGCCCAGGCTAGGGAAGGTTTACTGATTGATCCCGAGCTTCTTTTTTCTGAGGATTGTGTAGTAACCCCTATAGATCTAGCGACAATGGTTGAAGGCTACGCAATGGACGGTGGAGTGACGGACAGAGAAACTGAAGATATCGCAAAGGAATATCTAGAGACAGTTGTTAGTGGGGCTGCCTGGCTTGAAATCGCTGCCCGCAGGTTGGCTAAGCATATTCAGGAGAACCCTAGGCAGGCTATGGAGCTCACGCTTGAGTCCCTCGGAGAAGTTAAGTTTAGGGGTAAGATGCCTCGCTCTGCCGTAATAGGTACTCTAGATTTAGATGACAAAGCCGAATACAAACTGTATGAGGATACAGTACGAGTAGAAACTGGTGGGCATGTTGCTTTAAAGAGACCAAAGTTGCGCAACCGAGTTCTCAGAAAGAGACATTAGAATTTAGTAATTCGGCGCAGCAGGGAGTCCAAAGAACTCTTCGAGAGTTGTAACCCCCTGTTTTTGCATTTCTGCAGATAATTCTGTGCCGATATAGCGAATGTGCCATGGTTCGGCGCGGTAGCCCGTAATAGGCTGTTTTTCTGTGGTGTAACGGATAATAAAGCCGTATTTGTAAGCATTGGCTGCCAACCATTTACCCTCGGCTGTCTTGCCAAAACAATCTTCAATGCCACAACCTCCGCCGCCAACGTCGACGGCCCAGCCAGTCTGATGTTCGCTGGTACCAGGACGAGCACTTTCTGTGTCCGCTGTTGCTTGTCCATAGTTCTTCACCTCGTTGTTGTACACAGAAACTTGTGTGTTGTATGAACGATACCCGCTCAGGGCACTGATTGTCAGGCCTTGTTTCTTGGCATCGGCAATAAGCTTGGCAAGTGCTGTGGCAGCTTCTTTGCGCATCTGTTGACCACCACCCACAGCTGTCAAATCTGCCGGTGCGTAGTCCTTGGGGTTTAGAGGACGTGTTTTGTTGACTACTACCCACGGGCTAGACGGCGCGTCATGGGAGTATTTGTTTTTATCAAAACTAGCAGGGACTTGCTGTTGGTTGTTTTGTTCTACGGGTTTTTGGGCAATATCAGTTTTTAGGGGTGATGCTGGAGTGACTGGTTTGGTGCTTGGGTGCTTCCAGAGGTACACGCCAGTGCCAATGAGGAGCACAAGAATCAGTACCGATGGTAATATCTTTTTCATATTCATAGACCTATCGTACTACAATCGAAGAACAGAGGATAATAAGTGCTCTAATCGTATCTTTCGGGATACAATACAGTCATGAAGTGGCGCCACAACTCGACGGGCAGGAGGCACATAGTAGCTGTAACTGTGGTTATCATCTGTCTGGTAACGGCAGCTTTTGGTGGTTGGATATGGCTCCATAATCGAGCAAATGGCTTGGTTACACGGACGAACCAGACGGCTCCACTACCAGCTACGGAAAAGGCAACTACTACAGTTTCTGGAAAATACTTGTTCAGTGGCACCAGTACTTGGGCTCGAGCGACAGAACGCGATGCAAAAGGTGACTATAGCCAGCCATTCAGCCAACTGAGTACATTTGGCGCATACGACGCCTGGTCTACTGATTTTGAATGCCCAATCACCAACAACGTCGTCCCATATGCCACGCAGATTAGCCAATTAGTGTTCAATTGCCGCCCAGAGTTTTTGCCCACGGCAACTAAGTACATAAACTTGTACGATCTTGCCAACAATCACACCGATAATCAAGGTGGCAGTAAGGGTTTAGAAGAAACCAGGAGGCACTTGGATGCCGCAGGTGCTCAATATTATGGTAGTTTTGACCCGTCTGTATCAGATGATGTATGTGAAGTGATCGCTTTGCCAGTACGTCTGCAAGCAGCTGATCAGGCAGAGCAAAAAGCCACGCTACCAGTAGCATTTTGTGCTTGGCATTATTTCTACCGTAAGCCACTACCGGGTGAGCTCGATGTCATGGACCAATATGCCAAGATAATGCCAGTGTTTGCTTTCGTTGAGGCTGGGGCAGAATATAAGCCCAAAGCTGATGGTATTCAAGAAGAAATTGCGCATCAGATAATGGACCACGAGCCAGAATTCCTGGTAGCTAATAGCCCACATTGGGTTCAGAACACAGAAGTCTACAAGGGCAAGCTTATCGTCTACTCAACAGGCAACTTCATATTTGACCAAGTGGATACTGAGACGCGTCGTGGGGCAAGTCTGGATGTCAAAGTTACTGTCAAACGTGATGCGAACATCGACAAATGGCTGGCACTTGGTGATTCATGTAAGGTCTTTAAAGACGACTGTCTGGAAAAAGCGCAACAACAAGGCCTGACCAAGCCAAAACTTACGTATACTTACGGTGTTGTTGGTAGTCAGGGTGGTGTGGGTGTGCCCACGCATAAGGCAGATGCTACAACTCAAAAGGCAATTGAAGAACGTATGAACTGGGCAGAGACGCTTAAAGCCCTTGGCCAGATTGAGTAATGGTATACTGGGCCGTATGACCGATATAGATAAAAAGGCTGTCCCGACCAAACTTCTCTGGGTTGACCTAGAAATGACCGGACTCGACGTCCAGAATGACGTGATAATTGAAGTTGCGGTGGAAGTAACCGATTTTACATTTAAGACACTCGCTAGCTACGAGGCAATCATTCACCAACCTGACGATGTTATGGCTCGCGCCAACGACTGGGCCAAGGCTCAACACGCTGCGAGTGGGCTCACCGAGCGTGTACGAACACAGGGTAGGGCAGAGCGTGATGTTGTACACGAGCTAGTTGGCTTTATCCAGGCACAGTTTGGCGACGAACCAGCTATCATGGCTGGTAACTCTATTCATAATGATCGTAACTTCGTAAAACAGTGGTGGCCAGAGGTAGATGAGCTGCTCCACTACCGTATGCTTGACGTTAGCACCCTAAAAATCCTTATGCAGGCCAAGTACAACGTTAACTTCGAGAAAAAAGAAGCCCACCGTGCCTTCGATGACATTCAGGCTTCAATTGCCGAACTCCAACACTACCTAGAGTGGTTTTCCTCTCACCCTCAATAATCCGTCCTTGGTATAATGGGGTATGGCAGAAGTTTTAGGAACAGATACACAATATAGCATTGAGCAACTTGATGGTGAGTTAGGTTACAATGACCAACTCGTATTAGCCGGAATTTTTAAACTTTGTTATCCAGGTGAGGGTAGTGTTCCTCTTGATGAGTTCAAAGAGGCACTTGAGCCCCACGTTGATGAAAGTGAAAAACGCGCTGTGCTGTTGGGTATGAGAGATCGTAGTACTGAAAGCTTGGTAGGGTTTGGCATATTGAGTCTTGTTCAGCATCCCTCAGATCCGCGCGTAGAGGTTGACTATATGGGCATTCATCCAAGGCTGAGAAAACAAGGCTTAGGGAGTGCTTTTGTTAGAGAAATTACCACTTTTACGGACCAACAAGGTATCCCGGTAGTGCAGTTCTCTGATGTACCCAAGTATGTGGTTGATAGAGTTACAAAGAAGCCAATGCGCAATCCGGCACTTGGAATGCTCAGTAAAGAAGGTTTTGAACAGATAGCTCGGAACAAAATACGCTACACAATACCTAGCAATTCGTGACTTGCCCATACTCGCGCAAGGGTATAAGCTTGGGATACACCGAATGCATATGAAACGGTTTTCCAAGCGTACATCAATCATCCTCACAGTCGTCACTATCCTGGCCGGCACCGGCATTTATTTTGCTTTTTTTAGTGGTGACAAATCAATCACCAGCTTCAACAATACTCCTGGGAAAGTTAATCCCCAGCCCTTATATATAGATCCTGCTTATGTATCGATCATGTCGTACGGTTTCGAGCCTAAGACAGTCAAAATCAAGCAAGGCCAAGCAATAGTGTGGACCAATAAAGATACTGCACCACACCAGGTTTCAGCAGACTCAATCCAGGGCGATAACACTACCCCGATCTTCTTCTCACAAGGTGAGTCTCCTCGGAAGGAGAGTGTGTTGTTCACTTTCTTTACGAAGGGTACGTTTACCTACCACGACCAAATAACCCCAACTTTCAAGGGTACGATCATTGTTGAATAGCCCAGGGGTGGTACAATCAAACAGATGAATCACAAAGAAGTAGAAGAATATGTGCTCAGTATGCCAAACGCCGTGCGGGAATATCCGTTTGGCGAAGACGTTGCTGTGTACAAGGTTGACGATAAAATGTTCGCCCTCATCCCTGAAGGCAAGGACCCGGTGCGGATCAGCCTTAAGTGCGACCCGCAACTGAGTGTGCTGTTACGTGAAAAATATGAGTCAGTCATGGGCGGCTACCACCTCAACAAGAAACATTGGAACACAATTGTGCTCAGCGGGCAGCTCCCATGGGAAGAAATCCGTGGCCTGATCCTCCACAGCTACAACCTAGTAGCGGGCATAGATACGCATGCCCCAACGGTTAAGTAACTATTTCTTTGTAGTCAATTGCACTGCGTGTGTATAGAGGTCAGTTAGGCTGGCCTTGAGTTTTTTGCCGCTAGCTTTATCGTATGCACTCTTAAGTGTTGTCTGGTACTGCGTCAGCTCTGTTTGGATGATTTGCGTAAAGACCTCATCAAACTTATTAGATTGCTCGGCGGTGGTGAGCGCTACATCTGTTTTGTTACTTCTACCAAGAGCTAACTCTTTGCTAGTCACCTTAGTGTGGCTCAGCAAGACTGTCTGGTCTGACTGCAGTGCTAAGCTGGTGTTTATCGCCAGATTCACTGTTGCTGGGTCACGCGCCTTCTCTATACCTATCTTACTGATCCGAATAAGTTCTGTTTGCTGTTGAGCCGCTTTGAGTAGATCCTGTTTCTCGGCATTACCGCCAGAAGATAGTAGTGTCATGGCCACAAATCCGACAATCATCAGGACAACTAGTCCAACAATAGCCACAATAATGCGTCCCTGTTTGCCGTTGCCGGTAGGTAATAGTGACTTCTTTGCCTTGTGGTTGGTGTCATTAATAAACTGATACGGGTTTTCTTGCGGCTGCATAACCATAAGCATAGCGTAACAAGGGCCAAACAGGCTAGTGCACAGGACCACGTAGTTGACAATAAAGCATAAGTATGATACTATGTTAACAATCTAGCAAAACAAAAACTAGAACAAAAAGGAAATGAATATGACAGAAACAGCACACTACCAAGATACTGATAATCAAATACTACCCCGAACAGAAGCAGATGCAATTGCAGAAGCAAACGTTGATGCTATAGAGCAAGAACGTTTTGACGCATTTGCTCCACAGCACAACATTGAATATGAAAAGCCTGCTACTAGGATCGCTAAGCAGACTGGAGTCCGTGTGATGCACTTTGTTGAGCAGGGAACGGGTGGCAGAGGTGCTCATAGTGGTAGTTCTCGAGAACGTCGAGAGCAGGAACGCACAAAGGTTGGATTACCTCCCAAAGGTTTCTTTGATTAAAAACTTATACATCTCAAAAAGAGCCGGAGAGATCTGGCTCTTTTTGGTTGTGCTTGCTTGTAATACTCTCGGGCGCCATACTATATAACAGATATGGATGCGGTAGAGGAGATTAAGTCCCGGCTCAACATCGAAGATGTTGTGGGTGAATACGTGCAGCTCAAACGAGCTGGGCGTAATTTCAAGGGGCTCAGCCCATTTACTGCAGAGCGAACACCGAGCTTTGTAGTGAGTCCAGAAAAGGGCATTTGGCACGACTTTTCATCCGGAAAGGGCGGCAATATTTTTAGCTTCGTTATGGAGTTAGAGGGGCTAGAATTTAAAGAAGCCCTGGAACTATTGGCGCGTAAAGCCAATGTAGACCTTGAACAATTCCGGGGTAGCCGCGGTGGCGGTAACGCACAAATAAAAGAGCGCCTGTTTGCCGCAAATGAAGCAGCAGCGCGGTTTTACCAAGTGCAATTTAGTAAGAATAAAGTCGCGCTGGAATACGTTTTTGGTACACGCAAATTCAGCAAGGAAATTGCTCTTGAATTCCGCCTGGGCTACTCCCCAAATAACGGCAGTGCCCTTATCGATCACCTGGTTAAAAAGGGTTTTACAGAGAAGGAACTAACACAAGCAGGACTAACAGCGAGGCGTTACCGCGGCGGCATTCAGGACATGTTCCGTGGCCGTTTAATGGTGACATTGATGGACCAGCAAGGCAGAGTAATTGGGTTTACTGCTCGGCAATTAGATGACGACCCCAATGCCCCTAAATACATCAATACGCCGCAGACGATTCTGTACGACAAGTCCCGCCACGTGTACGGATTTAGCCAGGCTAAGGATGCTCTCCGCAAAGAGGGCTTTGCTGTATTGGTTGAGGGTAACCTCGATGTAATTGCTAGCCACCAAGCAGGCGTGCGTAATGTCGTAGCCACGGCTGGTACGGCGCTGACAGAAATGCATCTCAAAACAATTAGTCGGTTTACCGGTGATGTTCGCTTGGCCTTTGACCAAGACAAAGCCGGGCTTGCCGCAACCGAACGATCCATCCCGATTGCCAGCAAAGTGGGCGTCAAACTAAGTATCATTACTATTCCATCAGGAAAAGATCCCGACGAACTGATCAAAAAAGATCCCAAACTATGGGAAGGCGCTATCAATAAACACGAATACGCCATCGACTGGGTAATCAATAAATACACCGAGCAGCTAGACCTCACTAAGGCGCCAGAAAAGCGTGAATTTAGTGATGTGACACTAGAGGTTGTACGTAAATTGCCGGACAGTGTAGAGCAAGATCACTACATGCGTAAAATTGCTGGAATATTGGGTGTAAGCCCCGACGCTATCCAGAGTAAATTGAACGAAACGCCATCCCAGCGTGCCACACGTAAGCAAACTCGTCAGCAGCCTATAGAGATTGATCAACACGCACTAGAACGCAAGAAGAATCAAGATCAGATATTAGCCCTGGCATTAATGCGTCCGTCACTGCGTCACTGCATAGAGGGAATAGACGCTGACATGCTGCTAGAGCCCGACGCGCAGGCCCTAACCGCCTATTTACAGGCCCACCCAGACTTTGATGGTAAGCTCACTGGTGTACCCCAGTTGAAAAAGATTGCTGAATATATTAAAATAGTATCATTACAGTACGAAACTTTGTACCAAGATCAAGACGATGTCGAACTGAGCCTAGAGGCCAAGCGACTACGGACCCGTCTCATCGAACAATACGTCAAAAGTAAAAAAGCAGAATTGGCTTACGCGTTGCAAGACGCTGACGAGTCACAAACCACCGAGTTGCTAGAACAAGCACGCGCACTCGATGCACTACTAAAGCGCTATATTTAAGAAGGAGTACGCCCATGGCTAAAGCCAAAACACCCGCGGAACCGTCATTCGATGACATTAAAAAAGACCTATTAGAAAAAGCCAAAAAAGATGGCAAGATTGATCAGCAACACATATTTACACTGATCCCTGACGTGCCAGAGAACGCCGAAGTTTTGGATGGTCTCTACACCGAACTTGCAGAAGCCAACCTGGAACTAACCGTAGATGCTGCAGTTATCCCTGGTGATATCCCAGCAATACCAAGTTCTGCTGACGCTTGGTCTGCAGAAGAGGACGAAGAAGAAATCGTTATCGACGAAAAAGTCTACATGGACGACATCGCCGATGACTCTGTCCGTCTGTACCTCCGAGAAATCGGTAAGATTCCACTGCTTAATGCAGAAGAAGAACTTGCACTAGCCAACCAAGTTGTTGCTGGTGACAAGCGCGCTAAGGACAAAATGGCAGAAGCTAACATGCGTTTAGTTGTATCTATCGCTAAGCGCTACGTAGGTCGTGGCCTAGATCTTTTGGACCTTATTCAAGAAGGTAACACTGGTCTACTGCGCGCCGTAGAAAAGTTCGACCCAGATAAGGGATTCAAATTCAGTACCTATGCAACATGGTGGATTCGCCAGGCTATTACCCGTGCTATCGCTGACCAAGCGCGTACTATTCGTATTCCGGTACACATGGTAGAAACTATCAACAAATTGCTCCGCACACAACGTCGTTTAACTCAGGAACTCAACCGCGAGCCTACCAACGAAGAAATTGCCAAGGAAATGGAAATCGAGGTAGAGAAGGTTGAACACATCATGAAGATCAAGCAGGACATTAGCTCTCTTGATGCCTCTGTACGTGACGATGAGGAAGACTCTGTACTTGCTGACTTCATCGAAGATGAAGATACTATCTCTCCTGAAGAATCAGCTACAGGCCAGTTGCTTAAAGAACATGTTAAAGACATGCTGGGCGCACTAACAGAACGAGAACAGAAGATTTTGAAGCTCCGCTTTGGTCTTGAAGATGGCAAAAGCCACACTCTAGAAGAAGTAGGGCAGGAATTCTCCGTAACCCGTGAACGTATCCGTCAAATCGAGGCAAAAGCCCTCGCTAAGTTACGTAAACACAAAGACGCCAAAAAGCTCCACGACTACATTAAATAAGTAGTGTTGAGATCTAGAAAAGGCCCGGGGAAACCCGGGCTTTTCTGATAGAATAGGACGGTATGAAAATTATTGGACTATCTGGTACTAATGGTTCTGGCAAGGACACCATCGGGCATATGTTAACAGAACGGTACGGATATCTATTCGTGTCACTAACTGACATGTTGCGCAAAGAAGCTCGTTTACGCGGAGAAGAACCAACACGCGAGGTGTTGCGCACAATTAGTGCTGAATGGCGTCGTGAGAACGGCCTGGGCGTATTAGTAGACAAGGCTATTGAACATCTAGAAGAGCTTGACGCAGACTTTCGTGGCTTGGTAGTTGCAAGTCTCCGTAACCCTGGCGAAGCTGATAAGGTGCATGAACTTGGTGGAACCGTAGTCTGGACCGATGCTGACCCGCATGTTCGCTATGACCGCATCCAGTCTCATGCTGCAGAGCGTAACCGTGTAGAAGAAGATAACAAGACCTTTGAGCAGTTTGTTGCAGAAGAGCAGGCGGAAATGACCACAACCGGTGATGCTGCAACACTCAACATGTCTGCCGTTAAAGAACGAGCTGACATTACTATCGCAAATGACGGGAATGATATAGAGTCCTTCAAAGACGCAGCGGAGCAGGCACTTAAGCAGCACTCCATTCTGTAGAGGCGTATACTAGGAGCATGTCAAAAATGACGATTACTACCGATACTGATGTTTTTACGGCCAAATTGGCCGAATATAAGCGAGTAATTGACGCTGATATTGCCACGTATAGCAAGCAGTTAGAGCGGCAGACGCTGCAGCACTTTGGTGCAAATGCTCGATTAGAGATTGACTCGTTCCTCAGCATTCTAGAACGGGGCGGTAAGCGTATCCGCGGCGCATTGACTATGCTCTCGTACGAAATGTGCGGTGGCACAGACAAACAAATGATTACGGAGGCTGCACGGGCACTTGAAATGCTCCATGCCTATATTTTGATCATAGATGACGTGCAGGATCACTCTGGTATCCGTCGTAGTGGCCCAACTGCCCATGTCTTACTGGGTAATTATCACCGCCGCCATGAACTTGCTAACGATTCTGACCACTTTGGTGTATCAATTGCCATTAATGCAGCACTCAGCGGTGCACATGCTGCGCAGCAGGTACTGACTCAGGTCAAGGCTAATCCAGAGGTAAAACTCAAAGCCATAGAAACCATCAATAACACCATGGTTGTAACTGCACACGGCCAGACAAACGACATTATTAACGAAGTAGTAGCCGAAGTTACGCGCCAAGATATTGAACGTGTCCTAGAATGGAAGACAGCTCACTATACTTTCCTTAACCCACTGACAGTGGGCATGATCTTGGCCGGGGCGGACGATAGCAGCATCAAGGCGATTACCGATTACGCTATGCATGCTGGCAAAGCCTTCCAAGTGACTGACGACATTCTTGGAACCTTTGGTAGCGAGTTTGAGAGCGGCAAGAGCCCTATGGATGATATTCGTGAAGGCAAGCGGACACTGATTATTGCTCACGCACTGGAAAACACCAATGATGACAACAAAAATTTCCTGGTACAGATGCTCGGGAATGCTCATTTAACACCGGTAGAGTTTGAGCGTTGCAAAGATATCCTGATTGAATCTGGTGCTCTTGAATATGCCCAGCAATATGCTAAAAAGCACGTTGCACAGGCTATCACTTCACTTGAAAACCACCCATCAGATTGGAATGAATCTGGTGTGCAGTTCCTTCGTGGCTTGGCTACCTACCTTCTCGGCCGTACAGCCTGAGTCTTGTCATATTGCATAAGCGATTTATTCAGTAGGCTAACCAGCGTATACTGTTACTAATGGCAGACGGTAGGAAAAAATTAGCAATTATTGACGGTAAGTCAGTTTTTTACCGTGGGTATTACGCTATGCCGGGACTTACTACCAAAGATGGCACTCCAACAGGGGGTGTATACGGCTTTGCAGTCATGGCCTTAGAGGTTATCAAGCGACTCAAGCCTGACTATGTCTGCGTAGCTTGGGATAAGCCTAAGACCAACATCCGTAGGCGTCTAGAACTGTACCCTGAATATAAAGCTGGCCGTAAACCACCTCCACCTGATTTTTATACCCAAATCCCTATGCTCCACGAGCTGCTAGAGGCTTTTGGTTGGCCGTTGTATGAGTTTGACGACTATGAGGCCGACGACATCATGGGTACGCTTGCCATGCAGGCAACTAAAGAAGACATTGAGACCCTGCTTATTACTTCTGACATGGACATGTTACAGCTTGTTGATCCACACGTGCATATGTACGCGCTTAAGAAGGGTCTGAGCAACATCGAACTCTACAGTCCAGCTAGCTTCACGGCTAAATACGGCATCCGTCCCGACCAATTCCTAGACCTTAAGGCACTCAAGGGCGACAGCTCTGATAACATCCCTGGCGTACCCGGTATCGGTGAAAAGGGCGCCCTAGAACTACTTAAGACGTATGAAACCCTGGACGGCGTATACGATAACCTTGCACTCATTAAAGACGGCCCACGTAAGAAGTTAGAGGCAGGTAAGGATCTAGCATATCTCAGTAAACAACTTGCTGATATCTGGACCAATGCCCCCGTAACCCTGGATCTTGAAGACCTGGATGTAAACAAATGTAACCCTGACAAAATCCGTGAATTACTACAGAAGTTTGAATTCCGCACACTGGTACGCCAGCTCCCTGAAGTCATGCAGGTCCAAGAACACCATGCCTCAAATAGTGATGGGACGGGCAGTACGCTCGGCAAAGTAGGAAATAACGTGTTCATTGATAGTGATAAAAAACTAGAAGACCTGGATTTCAAAAAAGCGAGCGAAATTATTGTTCATAGTCGTAGTGCAGGCAAGCATGGCAAGAACCCACAACTGCTCATGCTGAGTGATACACCTGGTCAAACGTATACTTTGGATCTCACCAAGCTGTCCCACGCAAAGGTGGCCAAACAGCTAGCTGGTTTACCCGCCGTAGTTGGGTACGATGTTAAATCTACCCTAAAAGTCTTGTTAGAACTGGGCGTAGAGTTACCCCCTGTTCATCACGATGTTCTGGTCGGTGCATTTATGCTCAACGCACTCAGGCGCGAACAAACACTAACTGAACTTGCCAATGCTGATATTGATTACGATGGCACGTTGGAGGACCTCTCAACAGAGGAGTTAGCCGAACGCGCAGCAGAAGTAACTGCAGTTATAACTGCATTGTACAAGCAGCAGACCCTTGAACTTGCAGAGATGCCGAAGGTTATTGAACTGGGTAAAACAATTGAATGGCCAGTGATTTCCGTCCTGGCTCGTATGGAGTACGAGGGCATTAAGCTCGATACCGAATATCTCGACAAGATGTCAGAAAGCCTGGCTGATCAAATCAGTGATGTAGAGCAGCAGATTTATGGCCATGCTGACCAAGAGTTCAATATCAGTAGTCCCGCACAATTGGCTGATATCCTGTTTGTAAAACTGCAGCTTCCAACTCAAGGAGTAAAAAAGGGCAAGACCGCGTATTCTACTGCGGCTAATGAGCTGGATAAACTTCGTGCGGTACACCCGATCATTGATCTTATTACGCAGTACCGAGAATACACCAAGCTCAAGAGTACTTATGTTGATACATTGCCGAAGATGGTTGATGAAAACTCTCGTCTCCACACTACGTTTGCACTGACCGTGGCGCAGACAGGACGACTGAGCAGTAACGATCCTAACTTGCAGAATATCCCGGTTCGAACAGACCTCGGCAAGCAAATCCGTACTGCGTTTGTCGCAGGCAAGGACAATGTATTAGTGAGTGCGGACTATTCACAGTTTGAACTGCGTTTAGCTGCACACCTGGCTAATGATGAAGAACTGATCCAGATGTTTAATGATGGTGCAGACGTGCACACAGCCACGGCCGCACAGGTCTATAACCGTGCCCCAGATGAAGTTACTAAGCAGATGCGCCGTGATGCAAAGGTAATCAACTTTGGCGTGTTGTACGGCATGAGCCCACATGGCCTCAGCGCCGCGACCGGCATGGATTTTGTAGCCGCTAAGCACTTTATTGATAAGTATTTCGAACTACGTAAGCCACTACTTGATTACATGAATAGCCTCAAAGAAACTGCTCGGAAAGATGGCTATGTTGAAACGTTATTTGGTCGTCGTCGCCCGATGCCTGACATTCACTCGGCTAACTTTATTGTTCGCCAAGCTGCCGAACGCGCAGCAATCAACATGCCAATTCAGGGGACAGAAGCTGATCTTATGAAGCTAGCCATGGTCCACATAGAAGAAAAGTTACAGGGTACAACAGCCAAACAACTGCTCCAGATCCATGACTCAATCCTTGTAGAATGCCCAAGAGAAGACGGTGATAAAATAGCCAAGCTTCTGAAAGACACAATGGAAAACGTCTACAAACTCCCCGTAAACCTCACGGTGGACGTCAGCATAGGCAACAACTGGGGTGAACTCTAGTGGAACAAACGGTTAAGCGGGCAAAAGAGTTGCTACAGACCGTACGACATGCCGCTATGGCCACCGTTAACGAAGATGGTTCGCCACACAATACTCCATACCGATTTATGATCGATGACTCACTCGAGAATGTGTACTGGGGCTCACATCCAGAGTCGAAGCACTCACGGAACATTGCGCGTACAGGCCAAGTTTTCATCGTACTCTTTGAAGCAAATCAAGGTGGTGGTTTATATATTGAAGGTAGTAATGCTCATGAGCTAAGCGGTGAAGAATTAGACTCTGCCTTAATAGTGCACAATACCTACAGAAAAATGGAGGGCAAAGAGCCAATTCCGACTGCATACTACCAAGAAAGTGAGCAGCGAATGTATAGTGCAAAGGTATCGAAACTCTGGGTAAATTATTCTGTGAAAGATGAAGAGGGGCGAGTCTCTCGTGATCTTCGCCAAGAAATCAACAAGGAGGACTTGCAATGAGTCGTATATTTAACCTGAACAAGTTAGTACGTGACGGGATAGTTCCAAGCATGGAAGAAATGGGCCAGCAGCCCGTGCACCGAGAGCTTGGTGACGAAGAAAAGATAGATGCTTATAAAGCAAAGATTTTAGAAGAATGTAACGAAGGGGACCTTCCTGACTTATTAGAAGTTATTGAGGCCTGGGCAGAGGCGGAAGGTATGTCGTTCGAAGAACTTCGTCGCCAACAATTAGAAAAACGAGCCAAAATTGGGAGCTTTAGTACGGGCACGTATATTAGTACACTTACATTGCAAGACGGAGATAAATGGGTGGATTACTATGCAGCAGAACCAGACCGCTTCCCCGAAACTACAACTAATCTTAGGCAGCAAACAGTTGATACTTACAATCAATCCGCCAAGGAACTTTCTGAATATTTTCAAGGCATTGGTAGTAGGGTGGAGCATATTGATGAAGCTCTCAACATGGCAGGAAACGTAGAGAACCCACGAATACTTGAAATAGGATGCGGCGACGGTAGGGATGCAAAAGAAATTGTAGAGCGTACGAGTTCATATGTAGGTTTTGACATATCAGAAGGTCTCATAGACTACGCAAAGAAAAATGTCCCTGGTGCAGAATTTAGTGCTGCAGACGCAACTACTTTTGAATATCCAGAAAATCTTGATGTGGTCTTTGCATTTGCTTCATTACTTCATTTAGATAAAACAGAAGTAACCGAAGTCTTGTCTAAGGTTGCTCGATCACTTCGTCCTGGGGGTATATTCTATATATCTCTTAAGTACAGCTCAGACTATAAAAGCGAAATCAAGGAAGATCAATTTGGTACAAGGCTGTTTTACTTTTATAACGCAGACATAATTGCAGAATGCGGTGGTGACAGCTACGAGCTTGTGAAAAATGAAGTTGAGCACAAAGGAAATACTGATTGGGCTGAAATAGCTCTAAAAAGAACGTGATCAGTACTTGAGAGTATTTTCGCAGATACTTGGCTGCTATTGAGGGATACTATCCGGACAGCTAGAGATGGGAAGCGGATTATCTCTGGGGTTAGGGGGTCTGATGTCAGAAACAGAAACACTCCAAAGGTCTGATGAAGAACAACTCCTTCGGGAGATAGATACAATCCTTGACTTACCGGAGCTCATCCCGGGTGTTGGAGAGTTTGTTATAGATCCAGATACATTTGGATATATGTCACTCGGTCAACGACACCACATCGGTCGGTTACATTAGATTTCTTGCCGCAACTACTTGCCAAGGGGCATATAATGGAAGCAGCACTTAACATGGTGGTCATTAATGCATAGAGTAGCCCGAACATCATACGACACCTCAGCTGACCAGTTTAGCCAGCACTATGACCAAATTGGCCCCAGAGAGGGCGATATTGAGCTAGCCTTTGCTTTGGCAGGTAGCCCAGAACACGCCAGAGTACTAGAAATTGGCTGTGGTAATGGGCGGGATGCCCATTCCATCGTGCAGCGCACTAATAATTATACCGGCGTAGACACCTCAGAGAAATTGCTGACAATTGCCCGCAGAAGGGTACCTCGTGGAAACTTTGTGTTATCCAGCGCGACTGATTTTGAATACGTTGGTCCGTATGATGTTGTGTTTGCGTTTGCCTTGTTCCGCCACATGGATCTTGAGGAAGTGACCGATGTTTTGAGAGAAGTCTATCGATCCTTAAGGCCCGGTGGTGTTTTTTATATCTCGTCAAATTATGGGTTGAAGTATGAGCCAATTGATCAACAAAGCCCCGTGGGTGGAACACGCCGGATCTACACCTATAACCCGGATATTATCCGTAAACATGCACCGGCAGGGCTCAAGCATGTGTACCAAACACGGGATACAGTGGATGGTCACGAGTGGTTTGAGGTTGCACTTCAAAAGGTATTGTAAATCATTGACAGTTGTGTTATAATATAGGTATATGAGATATTTGATAGGTGTTCTTGGTGTTGTAGCTGTGGTATTTCTTGTTGTCGTCTTGTTCTTCGGTGGCAATGACACAGAAATCCCGGTTCAGGGTACTACTAAGATAATGAAACTAACAGACTATGCTGACAAAAACAGTACTGTTAGCCTAACAACTATCGGTAGAATGGTAGGCGAGGAAGATCGCCGCGCTGTTCGTGTGATTGTGAGCCCTAATGAGCGCCGACTTGAGATATTGAACGGCTACGAGGAATCTGTAGCTAGCAGCCAAACGTTCTCTAACACCCCAGAAGCCTATAGTAACTTCCTGAGTGCATTAAGTAGTCTTGGGTTCACGAGTAGCCGTAAGGTAACTGCTGACCCACGTGGCGTATGCCCAACGGGCAATCGTTATATCTATGACCTCAGCGAAGATGGTAACCACTTGAGCAATCTCTGGCAGGTGAACTGTGACATACGCGGTACCTTCGCTGGTCGCGGTACAACAACACGCCAATTATTCCAGCAGCAGATCCCTGGCTACGATACTTTGGTTCGCGGCGTCAAGCTCTAGTACTGGTAGAATAGGAGAATGATCAAGGCTATTATATTTGATTGTTTTGGGGTGCTTGCCACCGATATTTGGCTGGCATTTATTGATTCTTTACCAAAAGGAACTGACCTCACCCAAGCCAGTGCACTGAACAAAGCTTATGACAAAGGGATCATTCCTGACGAAGATTTTATAGCTGGTATACATGAGATAACAGGCCAGGACCCGCCACTACTCAGACATTTACAGCCCGGCCAACTGGTCAAGAACGAAGCGCTGCTTGATCTGATCCGTACACTGAGACCAGACTTTGTTATGGGTGTTTTAAGCAACATATCAAGCGATTGGATTACGAGCGAATTTTTGAGTGCAGAGGAGCAAGCACTTTTTAAGACATATGTCCTGTCGTATGAAGTAGGCATGATTAAGCCCGACCCAAGGATGTACATATTGGCTTGCGAGCGACTACGTGTGGCACCACATGAGGCATTGATGGTAGATGATCGTGAACTCTATGTTAATGGTGCCCGTGAGGCGGGTCTGAGCGGCATCTTGTACGAAGATCTTCACTCATTCAAGCAACAATTAAACGAACTATTGAATACGAATTACTAAACGCTTGTCAGTCTGACAGGCGTCTTTTATTTGCACTAAGAAAGGGCGCAAGGCACCAGCAAGGGCGCTACCTTTGACCCCGATAACTATCTGAGTTTGCCCGACGGTAATTTGTGGTTTGACCTGAAACTTAGCTTCTACAAAGTCCTGAATAATCTTAATCTCAGGCGGTTGCTCGATATTTCTATCAGCGAGTAAGTCTGCAATTGAATCGGTCATTAAGTACTAGTATACAGGGATTCTTAGCAGTCGTTTTAGGAGTAATCAGCACAAAAATACCAGATATGGTAAGTATGAGCGAATTTCATGTCAGTTAAGGTTTCTTTATTGACCTCATATAGTTAGCGAGGGATATAATAAGACCTATCCATTTAGGATTTCATAATGAATATAGTAGCCTCACACCCCACAGAAAGATAAAAACCATGATAACACTACTACAAAGAGTCCCGGAAGCTGATTTGAGCTCAGATACTTCTTCTGAAAATATCCTCAAAAGTGTCCCAGAAAAAACACCAGGTCAAGTTACCCTCCGCATTGGAGGTTTTGCCGCACTCAACGCTTTTGATATGGAGTTGGGTGAAGTTGTAGTTGCCCGAAATATAGGCTACGCCGAGCCGACACCTAAGGAGGAGGCTATGGGTATGCTGAAAATTGCAACAACTGCCGACATTCAGGCAACAATGGCCGATAAACACGAAGGGAAGTCTTATGAGTACACACTCGAAGCCGATGAAGCCGAGTTTATACAGAACGCACTTGCCAATGTGGCTGCCAACAGAAAGACTCTCACAGGACATGGAGAGCCACTTGCAAACTATGAGTGGGTGAGCGCACTAGAAACCCCGGGATACGGTGTCTATGGCAACCAAAGCAAAGTCGCGTAAAGCTTGCCTGATATACTCAGTGTATGCCGGAGTTACCAGAAGTTGAGACTGTTCGTAGTGGTCTGAATAAACTATTGCCCAAAAAACGTGTTCAGCACGTTACTTTCGATTGGGTAAAGGGATTTCCAAATGCCCCTGCTGACATAAAACAGTTTTTGATTGGCGCTACTATCACTGAAGTTCGTCGCCGTGCAAAGGTTCTGATGATCGATCTGGACACTGATTACACGTTGGTAATTCATCTAAAAATGACGGGGCAAATGGTATTTGTGGGTACTGAGCGGTTTGGGGCGGGGCATCCAAACGACTCTTTGATAAATGAACTACCAGACAAATCTACTCGCGTAACCTTCGATTTTACTGATGGCTCACACTTGTACTTTAACGATCAACGCAAATTTGGTTGGGTGAGACTGCTGCCGACTATAGAAGTGCCGAATCTCGACTTCTTCTTGAAGGTCGGTCCAGAGCCTCTCAGTGCTGATTTTACGTGGCAAGCCTTCCGCGACAGGCTACTACGACGTAAGAACAGCAATATCAAGGCAGTTCTGCTAGATCAGACTGTCGTTGCAGGCATCGGCAACATTTATGCAGACGAATGCCTGTGGGGCGCCAAAATTCACCCAACTACGCTTGTCAGAGACCTGAAAGACACGCAAATAAAACTGCTATTCCAGGAATTACGTCAGGTACTGCAATTGGCAATCGACAAAGGTGGTTCCAGTAATCATACTTATGTAAATGCGGAAGGCAAGCGGGGTAGCTACATGGATTTTGCCCGTGTCTTTCGTCGTGAAAACCTTGCATGTCCTCGCTGTGGGACCACAATTATCAAAACCAAAGTAGCCGGCCGTGGCACCCACACCTGCCCATTCTGCCAAAAGGAACCGAAGTGACAATAGTATTGACTGGCGAGAATAGTTTTATGTTGCAGCAGGAGTTGCGGCGTATTGTTGATGGCTTTGTGGCGGAACATACTGATATGGCTTTGGAGCAGTTGGATGGGGAAGAGGCAGAGTTCGATCGTATGCGTGAAGCACTACAAAGTCTACCTTTCTTGGCGAGCAAGAAGTTAGTTGTACTGCGCCGTCCAAGTGCAAACAAGCAATTTATGGAAGCTGCAGAGAGCTTGCTAGCGGGAGCCCCAGAATCTACAGAAGTACTTATTATTGAGCCCAAACTTGATAAACGAACTGCGTATTATAAGTACCTCAAAAAGCAGCCAGGCTTTACGGAATATACTGAACCTGATACCCCAGCACTTGCCAAATGGCTGACCCAATCTGCAAAAGATAACGGGGGTAGTTTGTCGCAAAGCGATGCAACCTATTTGATCAATAGAGTGGGTATTAATCAGCAACTTGTCGGCAATGAACTTACAAAGTTATTGCAGTATGACCCGTCAGTTACACGACAAACAATTGATCTTCTAACTGAGCGAACACCACAAAGTACCATCTTTGAACTACTTGATGCTGCATTAGCGGGCCAGAGCAAAAAGGCGCTAGAGTTATATCACGAACAACGAGCCATGAAGGTTGAGCCGCAACAAATCCTGGCGCTACTTGGCTGGCAGTTGCATGTATTAGCAGTTGTCAAAACAGCAGGTGACCGAGATCCAGGTGACATAGCCAGGGAAGCCAAGCTAAACCCGTTCGTGGTACGCAAAAGCCAAGGAATAGTCCGCCGCCTGAGCCTCTCAGAACTCAAAGAACTGATCCATAACGTCCTAATCCTAGACATCCGCTTAAAGTCGGAAAGCATAGACGCCGACGAAGCCCTCCAAAACCTCATCTTAACCTTGAGCTAATAAAAAAGGACCGTTTCCGGTCCCTAGTTATTTAAGAAAAGATCCTTATTTCTTAGCTGCTGGCTTTTTAGCAGGGGCTTTCTTAGTTGCAGGCTTCTTTGCTACAACTTTTTTAGCTGGAGCAGCCTTCTTAACAGCAGGCTTAGCTACTGCTTTCTTGGTTCCGGCAGCTACTTTAACACCAGCTTTTTTAGCTGATGCTGACAGTTGACTCTTCTTACGAGCAGCCTTTTGCTTGCTCATAACACCTTTTTTAACAGCCTTGTCGATGTTGCTCTGGGCAGCAGACTGAGCTTTAGCGCTTGGCTTGCTGATAAAGGCTTTAACAGCGGCTTTAAGTGACTTTTTAGTTTTTACGTTACGGATAGTTGCTTTACGGGCAACTTTAACGCGCTTTTTTGCTGATTTGATAATTGGCATATCTTAGACGATCCTTTTGATTACTATTGTTATGAATGTCGACATTGAATGTACCATCTTAGGGGATAAAAGTAAAGTAATGCTATTGCTAAGCGAAAACGATTATGGTACCATGCCAACAGAGGTCAAAAAACCAAAAACAATGGAAAATCCAAAACAACAGCTTATTGAGCGTATCAAAACAGCAAATAATGTGCTGGTAACAGTGAGCGCCAACCCAAGTGTCGACCAATTGTCGGCAGCTATTGGTTTGACGCTGATGCTCAATAAAATGGGCAAACATGCCACCGCCGTATTTAGTGGGCAAGTGCCATCGACTATCGAATTCTTACAACCGGAGAAGACACTTGAGAAGAATACAGATTCTCTCCGAGATTTCATCATAGCCCTAGACAAGTCCAAAGCAGACAAGCTGCGTTACAAGGTAGAGGATGATCACGTAAAGATCTTCATTACCCCGTATAGGACTTCAATTTCTGAGAAAGACCTCGACTTTAGCCAGGGTGACTTCAACGTAGAAGTTGTTGTAGCACTGGGCGTACTTGATCCTAAGGATCTAGACCAAGCAATTACGGCTCACGGTCGTATTCTGCATGATGCAACTACTATTTCAGTGACCACTGGACAGCAAAGTGCCCTCGGTAGCATTAATTGGTCTGACAGCAATGCGAGTAGTCTATGTGAAATGGTAGCTACCACCGCTGATGCCCTACAGGCTAACCTGCTTGATGGTCAGATGGCTACAGCCCTCATGACTGGTATCGTTGCCGAAACACACCGTTTTAGTAACGAAAAGACTACGCCTACCGCTATGAGTGCCAGTGCCAAGCTTATGGCAGCTGGTGCTAACCAACAATTGGTGGCAAGTTCGCTCCAAGAACCAACAGAGCTTGGCGTGCCACTACAAGGTCAGCCATCATCACCGGCTGATACTCCTGCTTCACAAGACGGCTCACTCAGTATTGATCATGTAGATGGTCTCGATACTGCCGATATGGCATTTGTCGGCGAGTTACCAGATGTGCAACCCGAAGAAGCTCCTGTCGAACAGGTGAGTATAGACGATAATGGTACGGTAAATGCAGATTCTGCCGAACCAGATCATGAACAAACGAGGAGTAGTGCCATTCAAGGTGGCAGCTCACTCATCCTTGAACCACCTACACTTGGTGGGCAATTAACCGCAAACTCTGAGCCAGAACACCTTGATCCATCAACCGACCCACTAGCAGGTGGCGATCATGATAGTCCTATATTGACTCACGACTCCCCGATGCCCCCTGACGATTCACCATACGGGCCACTGCCTGACCTCAGTGGGACAGAAGATTTGCCAGGTCCAAGTATGACGTTGCCTTCCGAGGCACCGCAAGAAGAGCCAGTAACCCCTGATGAGACACCTGCAGATGCACCTCTTGAAGATGAATTCTCGCCAAAAACGCTTAGTGATATTGAACAGGCTGTAGATAGCCCACACCTTGATGTTCCTGAAGAAGCACAAGAGCCAGCTCCACAACCTGATACCTACCAACCTCCAATGCCAACACCTCCAGCCCCGGAGCCGGAAACTCCCGCCCAGCCAGATGAACTGGCCGCAGTTTCAGAAGCTTTGAGTGAAGTAGGTACGCATACAACGCCTGCGCCAGAACCAGATCTTGGCAGTGCGCGTGATGCCATTTCTGCTGCGCTTGCAGGCAGTAACGAGCCATTGCCGCCAATTGCTGCGCTGAATGCCCAGCCGCTCGATCTAGAAATCAAGCAAACAGGGCAGACAGGCATTCTTGATCACATTGACGAACAAACAGGCATTCCAGAGTTCAAAATGCCCGATAATCTAGTGCCACCAAACACAGATTTGCCAGTAGATAACACTGCTACACAAACCATGGATCCGTCGGCACCACCCCCGGTTCCACCCCCGTTAATGCCCGAGTTTGACCAGAACCAGAACAGTGTTTTGCCACCAATGCCAAGCCAAGACCAAAATCAAACGACGCAAGATAATCCCTTCGGTCTTCCGCCGGCATAACCCTGTACAATAGGGACAATGCAAGGAATATTATTAGTAGATAAGCCAAAGACATGGACATCGTTCGATGTCGTAAATTTTGTGCGCAAATTTGTAGCACAGGCAGAGGGCAAGAAGCCTAAGAACACAAAAGTAGGCCACTGTGGCACGTTAGATCCGTTGGCAACGGGTCTTTTGGTACTTGTTGTGGGCAAAGAATACACTCGTCGTGCCTCAGAATTCAGCAAGATGGATAAAATCTACGAAGTTACCATGAAACTTGGAGAGACTAGCACGACCGGTGACGACGAAGGCGTCAAAACACCTGTATCTGACACAGTTCCAGGTGAAAAAGCCGTTCTAGAGGCTCTGGAGCACTTCACAGGCCAGATTATGCAGACTCCACCGGCTTTTTCTGCCATGAAGATCAATGGGCAACGCGCCTATAAGCTAGCCCGCGAAGGTAAAACGGTAGAAATGGAAGCCCGTCCCGTCACTATTCACTCTAACGAACTGACAAAGTATGACTACCCGTACATAGCTTTTACCAGTCATGTTAGTAGCGGCACGTATATTCGTAGTTTGGTAGAGGACTTGGGCGATAACCTCGGCGCCGGAGCCTATATGACTGACCTCCGTCGCACGCAAATAGGGCAGTTTGATATTGCAGATGCCATCAGCGTAGAAGGTCTCACTGAAGAGGTTATTAGCAACGCCCTGCAGTTACTGTAAGTTGACAGTGCAGGGGCGCTGGTATAAAACGTTCATATGACAAAACAATTTTCCAAACGCTCTTTCAACACACCGCCTTATAAAAGGCCTTCAGCAAATCACCTCATAGAAGTTGGTAGTACGGTGCCTGTCGATATGATGACGGGCCGTATGGATTATGGGCCAGATCAAATGACACCTGGAACAGAGAGCCTAGACCTAAAAAGAGCAGCGGCAGGGCTTGCCTTACTAGCAGTAGCAGCTTGTTTCCAGGGCGGACCGGGAGTTGTAGCACCAAGAATTAGTGAATCACCTGCGGTAATCCAGGCGCCCGATTTTATGCCCCGCCCCAAGCGCTAGGCTGAAGCTATCCTTGACAAAATAGCAATAAAATGCTACTATGTCAGGGAAAGTTAAAAACAAAAATGTCAGAAATGCTCCTTGAGCGCCCAGTAGAGGCGCAGATGTTCGCAGAAACTCTGCACCAGCCTGAAACAACCGACTTCGGGCATGCATTCCATATTGCTGAACAATCAGTAGTAGCTACTATGGATAGTTCTGAGTTTAAACAGCTCAGTGAGAAGTGGCGCATTGATCCTACTGACCCTCGAAAGGCTGAATTCTGGCGTGTTGTAGCTCGTTGTGGTGCGGATGAGGCACAGGAAGCGAGAGAGACAGGCAACACCAGTCTTCAGGTTGATTTGAACGAGATTGCTACAGCCACACCGAACTACGTTTTTAACCAAGCTAATCTAAACTCCAATAGGTTCCATAGCCGTGAAGCACGTGAAATGGCCAAACAACAAGCAGGGCAGTACAATGCGCTCCTCCGATCATTTACAGAGAAATACCCTGACGCAAATGCCCGCGAAGTCTACTCTGGTTTTGCAAATGTAGCCCGTATTTGCGTGACAGATAAGCGTGTTCAGACGCAAGGTCTTGATGGAATCTGGACTTCAATGAGGGGTGCGCGCCAGGAAGTCGACTTTGAAAAGATGCTTGGTATCCTCGGTGAAAGCTTTGAACGAGCAAGTGCCGAGGAGGACCGCAGGGGTGTTGATTACAAACTACCTAAGGGCCACCTCCGAGTTGACCTCAAATCTTCTCGCAATGACTTTCATAATCACGACAGGAATGCAGATTTTAGTATCGAAAACGATCGTGACGGGCAGACCATAAAAGTGCTTTCGCCAATATCTAAAAAAGAACTGGGTGATACACTTGTGGCCCCAGAGGAAGTATTACGCGAAAAAGCTAAAATCCTCGGAGCCATGCTACTTCGCATAAGGCAGGAAGCATAATGTCAGTAGAAACGGGATTTAGCCCTGAACTTCTCCCAGCCGAACCCAAAGATTCATTGGATTCATTAGAGCGAGGTGTTGAGAGGGCAAGCATGAAGCAAGTACAGGATGTTGGTAGGGAGGCTGTGGAATCGTACTTTCACGGAACGGTAGCACAACTTAAAGTTGGTGATGAAATATACCCTGGTGACTATGGAATTATTGATAACAAGGGCAAGAACCATGCCTCAGCTACCACTGTTGAAGATGTAGCGTGGAGATATGCTGAATCTAAGGAAAGAATTGGTGGCCCAAGACCAAGAGTTTATCAGGTCGTGCCAGCTGACGGTGAGTCGGTAAAGAGGCTTGGACCACAGAGAGGCGAGGTTAATAGCCCAGCATTTAAGATAGTGGATGTTGTAGACATACAGCCAGGCATGCAGGGAACTTTTCCCGAGATTAATTGGAGCAAGTATTCACCATATATCACCGAAAATCATCCGAGAAACCCCCTTTGGACACCTGATTTTGAAGCGTCATCGTATCAGCCAGATTCTCCCGACCAGCCAGCTCTCCCAGGTCTTGAAGACAGACAGCAGTTCATACCGGAGTCTGAAAAATCGATTATGTAAAAAGATTGCTTAACAGGGGCGGGTGTGGTATATTACTCCTAACGCCATCGCATTGTTAGTATCTAGACAATGCAAACACTAAGTAAATTCAAGGATAAGAATGATTTCAACAGATAAGAAAGCTAAGATCGTTGCTGATCTACAAAAGGACAAGAAAGACACTGGTTCACCAGAGGTACAGGTTGGTATTTTGACCGCTCGTATCGCTGAAATTACTGAACACTTACAGACAAACAAGCACGACCACATGGCTCGTCGCGGTTTGCTACAACAGGTTGGTCAGCGCAAGCGCCTCCTCAAGTACATCGCATCTAAGGATGGCAAGGGCTACCTAGAGCTTAAGAAAAAATTAGGCATTCGCTAGTTTTAGAATTAGACAGGTGGGCACTCATTCATTGAGCGCTCACAATCTAGGATCTACAACTAGACTCTAGTATAGAATTTTCATTTAACAAGGGTGGCAGAGAGCAGGTTTCCTATAATCTAGGACGCTTGAACCTTGCTACCCTCTAAGGAAGGAACACTGTGGGAACAATTAACCCCTACGGAAAAGACGTTATTAAAGTAGAAACAGAATGGTGCGGGCGTACGCTTTCACTTGAAGTTAACCGTGTTGGTTTCCGTACCAGCGCATCTGTTATTGTGCGTTACGGTGACACCGTTGTACTCGGTACAGCTATGGTTGGCAAGAAGCCAGTTAGCATGGATTATTTCCCGCTTTCTATCGACTACGAAGAGAAGTTTTATGCAGCTGGCAAGATCAGCGGCAGCCGCTTCATCAAGCGTGAAGGTCGTCCATCTGACGATGCTATCCTCATTGGTCGTTTGATCGACCGTCCAATTCGTCCATTGTGGCCTAAGGGCTACCGTAACGAAGCGCAAGGTGTTGCATCAGTGCTTTCTATGGACCCAAGCTTCCGTCCAGACATGGTCGCAATGGTGGCTATGAGCACGGCATTTATGCTGAGTGGTGCGCCATTTGAAGGTCCAGTTGCTGGACTACGCGTGGGTATCAACGAAGCAGGCGAGTACCAGGCATTTATGCCTGCGGAGGAGCTTGATAAAGGTGTTCTTGACCTCGTAGTTGCTGGAATTGAAGACGGCATTATGATGGTTGAGGCCGGGGCTAACGAAGCAACTGAAGAACAAGTTATTGGTGCTATGGAATTTGCACAGAAGAACATTCTGCCTGCGATTAAGTTGCAGCAAGAACTGATTAAAAAAGTTGGCGTGACCAAGCAAGAGTACGAATTAGTTCTGCCCGATGCATCTATCCAGGATGCTGTTGATAAGTGGGTTGATGGCAAGCTTGGCAAGAACTTGCAGGCTCCATACCCAGAACGCAATGAAGCAGTAAACACCCTCCGCGATGCTTTCCACGCTGAATTTACCGATTCAATCGAAGAATACGAGACCTTGAAGTCTGACTATGACGAGGCCTTTACTATGGCGCTCCACAAGGATGTCCGTAAGGGTATCATCAAGGACGGCACTCGTCCTGATGGCCGTAAACTTAATGAGATTCGTCCATTATCAAGCGAAGTTGGCTTCCTGCCACGCGCGCATGGTTCAAGCCTCTTTACCCGCGGTATGACCCAGGGTATGAACATCGTAACTTTGGCACCACTCAGCTATGTACAACTCGTAGATACCATGGAACGCAACCACGAGCGTCGTTATATGCACCACTACAACGCCCCTGGCTACACTGTTGGTGAAGTACGTCGACTTGGTTCAGCTGGACGCCGCGAAATCGGTCACGGCTACCTTGCAGAGCGTGCAGTTGCAGCTGTTCTGCCAACAGAAGCAGAGTTCCCATACACTATTCGTTCAGTGACCGAAATCATGAGTCAGAACGGTTCAACCTCTATGGCTGCAACCTGTTCTAGCGTTTTGGCGCTTATGGACGCTGGTGTGCCACTAAAGGCTCCAGTATCTGGAATTGCTATGGGTCTGATGATCGACGGCGACAAGCCATACATCATGAGTGACATCGCCGATGCAGAAGATTTTGCGGGTGACATGGACTTCAAGGTTACCGGTACGAGTAAGGGTATTACCGCACTACAAATGGACATGAAGGTCCACGGTTTGCCAGTTTCTGTACTCAAGCAAGCGCTTGAGCAGGGTAAGCTTGGCCGCGCAGAAATTCTTGAACACATGATTACTACAATGGCTGAACCACGCAAGGAAATGAGCCCGTACGCACCTAGGGTAGAGACTATGCAGATTAACCCTGACAAGATCCGTGAAATCATCGGTAAGGGTGGTGAAACTATCCAACGTATTACTGCAGAGACCAAGACCGAAATCGACATCAAGGACGACGGTACCATTATGATCGCCAGCCCTGATGGTGCTTCTATCGAAGCTGCCCGTCAATGGATTGCTAGTATTGTAGAAGAGCCAGAAGTCGGTAAGATCTACAAAGACCGCCTTGTTGCGACTGTAATGGACTTTGGCGCATTCGTGCAGATTCTCCCTGGTAAAGATGGCTTAGTTCACGTCAGTGAAATGTCTGAAGACCGCGTTGAGAAGCCAAGTGATGTCGTCAAAGAAGGCGATCGTGTTGATGTAAAACTTATGGCTATTGATGACCGTGGTCGGTTACAATTAAGTATGAAAGCTGCCGCTCGTGAACTGGGCAATAAATAGGAGCCAAACTTAATGCATAAAGTGGTCCAACGATTTCAAGACAGAGCATGGAAGCATGCGCTTTTCGGCGCAATCATCTTCATGATCGCATATGGTCTCGCATCGTGGGCTATAGACTCCGGTCGTTTAACAGCGTATTTCTTGAGCATTGTGTTCTTTATCCTCGGCGTGAGGCAACTCATAGGGGCAATTAAGAAGGGCTATGCCAAGTAAACAAGCAGCTCTTGATCAGATTGCGGCAGATATCGTTACTAACAATGTCTGCCCAGATCTGGCCAAGCAAGCCACTCAACTAGTGTTGGGTGACGGCAATCCAGATGCCGATATCGTATTTATCGGCGAGGCACCAGGCAAGAAGGAAGACGAACAGGGAATTCCGTTTGTCGGTGCAGCAGGCAGATTTCTAAACGAAATGCTCGCTACCATTGGGCTCGAGCGCCAGGACATTTACATAACAAACATCGTCAAATATCGGCCACCAAACAACCGTGATCCTCTTCCCGAGGAAAAACACGCGTTTTTGCCCTATTTGCAGGCCCAGCTAGAAGTAATTAGACCCAAGATCCTCGTGACTCTAGGGCGACATAGCACCAATTGCTTCTTGCCGGACTTGCAAATTAGTAAGATCCACGGTCAGCCAAAGCGAACTGAACTTGCTTTGCATGACGATAAGACCAAGAGTCTACCAATTGTCATTCTGCCGCTTTACCATCCGGCAGCCGCTCTATACAACGGAGGAATGCGGCAGACATTGTTAGACGACTTCGCCGAAATTCCGGCGATTCTCAAGAAAATTAATTAAAATATTTCTCTTAATCGAAAGGAAAAATATGAATCCAGATAAAAAAGCGGGCGATCGCCCGCAAAAACCAAAAGGTGCACCGCGCGCTGCTAAACCGCAGCAAGACAATGGTGGTGGCTCACGTGTTTCACGTGGGGCAGCTATCCGTGCTCAGCGCCGTACCCAGGAAGATGCACACCGTATTGCAAACCAATACCTTGACGCATCTGCCAAGCAAGACCCGAACACTAAACGGGCAAACTTTATAGACGACAGCCCACGCCTCAAGTTCATCGGACTTGGTGGTATGGATGGTGGTGGTTCTAAGAACACACTGCTTGTTGAATACATGAACGACGCAGTCATTATGGACTGTGGTAACGACCTTGGTGTTGATTTGCCAGGTATTAACTATGGTATCGCCGACATGACGTACCTCGAAAGTATCAAGCACAAACTCCGTGGTTACATCATTACGCATGGTCACTTGGACCACATTGGAGGACTACCTCACATCGTGCCACGTTTCCCAGCACCAATTTACGGCTCACGTTTTACCATTGGTCGCGTGGAAGAAATCTTCGAAAACTTTGGTCTGCCAATGCCAGAAGGTTTTGAACTCAAGACCGTCATTATGAACGAAGACACCCATGAACGGCTTAAGGTCGGACCATTCTTTGTAGAGCTTGTCCGCGTGACACACTCTATTCCAGGTTCAACCGTGATCGTGCTCGATACACCAGTTGGTCGTTTGATTAACACCGGTGACTTCCGTCTTGACCCTAATCCGCTTGACCACGAACGTACTGATACAGAACGTTTAATCCAGCTCGGTAACGAAGGTGTTTTGGCGCTATTGTCAGAGTCTACGACTACTGAACGTCCTGGCCGTACTCCATCAGAAAGTACTATTGAACAAAGCTTCAAGGACATTATGGATCAGGCTCCTGGCCGTATCTTTATTGGTCTATTTAGCACCAACATGAACCGTGTTCAGATGTTGATCAATGCTGCCGTCCACCACAATAAGAAAGTGGCTATGGATGGTCGTAGTATGATTTCTACGCTAGAAATGGCAGTCCGTAACGGCTTTATCCGCGTGCCCAAGGGAACTTTTGTGCCAATCGCTAGTGTCCCAACTATGAAAGACACCGATGTCGTTATTGTATGTACTGGTAGCCAGGGTGAACCAAGCTCTGCTATGCAGCGTATGAGTAATGGTGAGCACCGCCACATCAAGCTTAAGGAACAAGACACTGTGGTTTTGAGCTCTAGCCCAATCCCGTACTCAGGTAACGACGAGAAGATTCGTTCTATGGTAGACGATTTGCACCGTAAGGGTGTGCATGTCTTCCAGCACATTACCCGTGAACTCTATGGCCATGGTCCGTTGCACGTGTCTGGTCACGCATCAGTAGACGAATACAAAGACATGATCAACTTCACCAAGCCAAAATTCTTTGTGCCTATTTATGGTGACTACACAAGTAAGCGCCAGCACATCGAAATTGCTGTTGAAGAAGGTATTCCACGTAAGAACACCATCAACCTTGATAATGGCCAGGTATTGGCATTTACGCCAGACACCATGGAAGTTATTGGTGAAGTACCCCACGGTACTGTACTGGTTGACCAGTCTGGTAGCATCGTGAGCAATGTCGTTATTAAAGACCGCCTCATGCTTGCTGAAGAGGGAATGGTCGCAGTAGTGTTAACCGTCGATAAAAAGAACGGTAATCTACTGACCAGCCCAGACATCATCACGCGTGGCTTTATATATATTCGTGACTCAGAAGAGCTGATGAATGAATTCCGTATTGAGCTAAAGCGTGCTGTACAACAACGTTTCAAACGTATTGATTTGGACCGTTTCAAGGCTGAACTCAAAGACCATGTGACACATTTCCTGTTTGAAAAAACCGGTCGTTCACCAATCGTTATCCCTGTGGTTAATGTCATTGGTGGCGGTGGTGGCCCCCGTGGTGACAACAAGAAACAGCCAACAACGGTTAATGGCAAGCCTCAGCCAGAAAACGCGCCTGAATACTCCCCGGAGGATCAGCAGAAGCGCTTCGAACAGATGCGTGCTAAGCTCCTCGGCCAAGACGCCCGTACAGATTAATCTGTATTAGCTCGAATAAAACCGCCTGAAAGGGCGGTTTTTGTTTGCCTTTTGTTCATAATTACTCTTGACGCTCATGCTTATTTGTGATAAAATATACAACATGACAGAATCATCTGCACCAGACCCAAACACTGCGCCGTACCCAGAGCCAACTGAGTACTACTTGCCACAGGAGCTTGGGCTTAATGATAAAAACTCCAAGGATATGGAGTTGTATGTTCAATCAGGTGGTTTGCGTGACGCAGGAGAATTGCTGATCGAGAAACGCAAAATAACAACTTCTTATGAGCTGGGCAATCCAGATCTACATGTTTACCACAGTATTATGAAAACTATGGATGAAGCAATCGCCCAGGTGTTTCAAGAGCACGAGCAAAGACAGCTAGACCGTAAGGGGTAAGCAGAGTATAATCGGAATCAAATCATGGCAAAGAAAAAACAAACCAGAAAGAAAAAAGTAGCACCAAAGGAGCAAGAACCTTCGCTCTTTTGGCCGATTGCGTGGGGAATTATCCTCATTATCCTAGCGATCTTGCTCTATATCGGTGGCTTCAACGCTGGTGGTCCTTTACCTCAGGCAATGTATGACGGTGTTTCTAGCGCATTTGGTAATGCTGCATTCGTTGTTGCTACGGCGCTACTCTACATGGGTATATTGAAGGTTGCCGATGAGGACAAACGACTGCCTAAGGTCAAAAGTCTATTTACTGTATTGTTTGCAGTTTTCACTGCGGCCTTTTTGTATGTAGTTACTGCTGATAAGAGCGAACTTACAGGTGAATACACCGGCGGAGTAGGGGGCACAGTCGGTGCCGCTGTCGGTGGAGCATCACTTGGTATGCTGAGTACTGTTCTATCAACAGTAGTTTTGCTGATACTGATGGCAGTGAGTGCATGTTTGGCTACAGGTACACCGCTCAAGGTCCTACTCAAGCCATTCAAGGCGATGTTCCAGAAGCGTGAAAAGCGTGAGAAAGACACCGATATTGAGGCGCTCAAAGCAGAGAACGGCTTCAAGCGTGTAGAAGGTGTGCCAACAGTTCACCACGGGGCAGAAGCAGAGGCTGACAAGCAGCGTCCACGGCTCAGTAGTCTCAAAAATACTGCTGCCAAACTAACCCCAACAGAGAATCACGAGGCACTTACAACAGCAAGTGACCCAAACTGGCAGTTCCCGGGCATTAATTTACTAAACCAGAAACAGGACAAGGCAGATGCCGGTGACGTAGAAGGCAATGCCAATGCTATCCAGGAAACATTTGAACACTTTAATATTGCAGTAGAGATGGAAGGTGCCAATATTGGCCCGCGTGTTACACAGTACACCCTCAAGCCACCTACCGGTGTTAAATTGACCAAGATTACAGCCCTAGAAAACAACTTAGCACTTGATCTGGCTGCAACTAGCATTCGTATGGAAGCCCCGATTCCTGGCAAACGCGCCGTTGGTATTGAAGTACCAAACGTTAAGCCAGCGATTGTTCGCATGGCAAGTTTGCTGCAATCACGTGAGTGGGCGGATATTAAGAGTCCACTGGGATTTGTGATTGGCAAAGACATCACTGGCGCGCCAGTTGTAGCTGATCTGGCCAAGATGCCTCACTTGCTCGTTGCTGGACAGACTGGTTCTGGTAAGTCCGTAATGATTAACGATATTTTGACCAGCCTGCTGTACCGCAACAGTCCGTCAGATCTTAAGCTTATTTTGGTTGATCCTAAGCAAGTAGAACTGACTCCGTACAACGATATACCGCACCTTCTAACCCCTGTTATTAATGAGCCAGAGAAGTGTATTAGTGCGCTTAAGTGGGCAGTTGCCGAGATGGAGCGCCGTCTTAAGGCTATGAGTGAAGTTGGTCGTCGTAACATCGTCGAATACAACAATCTGAAAAAAGAAGAAGGCATGCCGTATATCGTGATCGTAATTGATGAGTTGGCTGACCTGATGATGGTAGCTGCTCGTGATGTTGAGTCATTGATTGTACGTTTGGCACAGAAGGCACGTGCCTCTGGTATCCACTTAGTGCTCGCAACGCAGCGTCCGTCCGTAGATGTTATTACTGGTCTTATCAAGGCTAACGTTCCTGCTCGTATTGCCTTTACGGTGGCTAGCCAGGTTGACTCACGAACCATTATTGACCAAGTTGGTGCAGAGAAATTACTTGGCCAAGGTGACATGCTGCTATCGACATCTGAAATGCCTAAACCTAAGCGTGTACAGGGTGCATTTATCGATGATGCTGAGACGCTAAAAGTTACTGACTTTATCCGTATGCAGCGTCCGCCACAGTACGATGACGAAATTATTAGTCAGCCAGTACAACTTAATGGCAAGGGCGGCATTGTAGCTGACTTTGGCGGCCAAGATGCAGACGACGACATGTACAAAGATGCAGTCCGTGCAGTGATAGAAGCGCGCAAAGCAAGCACAAGCTTGCTGCAGCGCAGACTGCGCATCGGCTATGGCCGTGCAGCCCGCCTGGTTGAGACTATGGAAGAACAGGGCATCGTTGGCCCCGCAGATGGTTCACGCCCCCGAGAAGTACTAGTAAGCAGTCTAGACGAAGTATTTGGCAGCCCTGGTACATCTGACGACGTTCTCGACGAAAACTTCCCAGAGAATAAAGACGACCCCCGCGAAAACTACCTCGTCCAATAAACTACTTGCAAAGTCAAAACCGTAAGCGTTATTATGTGCTTAATATGAATACCAAAAACAAAAGGCAAGAGGGCTAACATATGAAATGGCTTGGACCAGTCGATTCTTTCGCTGGCCAACCACTGTGCCCAGTGCTTATTGTATCCAAACAGATAATTGAAACACCCGCTGACTCTAGAGGGTGTTTTTTAGATACGGAGTTGGTGTGTGAGTGATATGCCAAGAATAATTACTGCGGACTGCCCCTTTCCAAAGGAGATTGATGATGGACTGTTTGTAGAGCGCATGGATGAAGATCACGAGTTATACCGGGTAGGTGTTTGCGTTGTTGACACATCTAGCGTCTACGACGAACCAAGTGTACTTGAGCAGGCATATACCAGAACAACAGCAAAATACTGGGATATCCCCGGGGACGAACCAGGCTATGAGCCAATGATCGATCCGTCCATAATTAAGGGCCTTGAATTTACTGCTGGAAGCGTAAGAGATGCCCTTATAGTCACGTTTCTGGTTGGCGCCAAGAAGGAGCCTAGTGATGTTTCTGTTTCATTTGGCGAGGTAGAGGTAGCACATAATATGAGTTACAAAGACTTTGCTTATTACACAAGTTATAGAAGAGGAAAAAAGTTTGCGAATGCCAGCAGGCTGATAAAAGATCATCTGGGCTATGCGGCATATGGCGACCATGCAGGTACGCGACCACAGTGGCAGGAAGGGCAGTCACTTAACACATTAGGCAGAGCCAAGCGAGGTTCCAAAATGAACGAGGCATTTATGGTAGCTACTAATCATTTAGTTGGACAAATGCTAGCCAATGAGGACCGGCAAGGGTTAGACATCTTTCGTATTCATGACCCTAAACATGACCCGGAAGATGAGCAATATATAGAGTTTTTACCAGCAAATGTTGCGCGTTTTAGTACAGTACCAGGTTTACACGCCGGGTTGGGACTGGATCCATATTGCAGAGTTACTTCTCCTCTTAGGCGCTTGGATGATTTTGTTATGAATTACCAGCTCAAACAACGTTTCCTTGGCGTACAGCCTACAGCCCAAGATGCCGGAAGTGTTACGCTTGCGGTGGAAAGACTTACTCAGGAACTGATTGCTTCTGCTCCTGGAGCAGCATCCCGCTTTAACAGGCAAAGTGTATTGGGCAGGGCTGCTACAGGGCAAGTATTACCAATTGCAGTCGGTCAATAGGTAGATACTTGCACAACAGGGGTGGATGTAGTACAATAATCTAGCTATTAACTCAGTTCGCATCCATTACGTGAGTGCGGGCACTAACCAAGGGAGTATGTCTATGACATCACAGTACGAAATTGCTGTTCTCTATCACCCTGACTTGGAAGTAGATCTTTCCAAGGCAGAAGAAAAGGTAACCAAGATTATCACCGATAACGGCGGTAAGATTGTTGCTACCGACAACTGGGGTAAGCGCAAGCTGCTCTATACTATCAAGAAGCTCGACCACGCTGTCTACGTGTTTTACACCGTAGAAATGCCTGGTGAAGGCGTTAAGAAGGTAGAAGCTACACTTAACATCACTGACGAAGTTATCCGTTATTTGTTGGTTAAACCAGATCTTAAGAAGATTGCTAAGGCAGAAGCTGCCAAGGCCGAGAAAGCCGCAAAAGCAGCTGCTCGTGGTGACCACGCAAACGACGATGATAAAGAAGACGAGAGCGAGGAATAATCATGGCTAAGATTTTTAAGCACAAGACAGACGTTGCGTACTTTGACTACAAGGACTTCAAGACCTTGCAGCGCTACATCAACGGTTTTGGACAGATCGAATCTCGTAAGAAGACCGGTCTTAAGGAACACGAACAGCGCCGACTCAGCATTGCTATTAAGCGTGCTCGTCACCTAGCGTTGCTACCTTTCGTAGCTAACAACTAATCCCACGCACTTTGCGCCAGCCCGGCCTGCTCATGAACCTCCGTCCATGACCCGCCGGGCTTCTTGGTTATTTTGGGCTTGAATCCTTACGGTACGCGTTCACCGTATTTAAATACGGCTCTCTTGCGTTCCGCGGATTCGTACCCAAACTAACTCAAGCGCAAAGCACGTGTTAGCAACATGCACATGCTTGCATCTTTTATCTTAGAGACGTACGATTTATGAAAGGGAGAAATCATGGCATCGCTAGAGACAAATCCATATGTGGCGGCAATACCAATAGACATGACACCTATATGGGATGGCTTTGAACCAGGTAAGTTTTATGAACAGGTTGATTTAGGGTCTCGCGCAGCTGTGGAAGGACTTGCAAGTGCTCTGACGCAAAAGTTTGCAGACCGAAGAGTCACTGTTCCTGTTGCGACCATAGCTAATCAAATTGAATGGGTTAATTCGCTAATGCCAGGTGAGTACGTTGTTTTTACCGGCAAAGATCACTTTGAAGATGAGATTGCCCGTGTATATCAACGAGTTGATTAACTTGATCATTTATTAATTTAGCGTTACGGTAGTAGTACAAATTAAATGGACATAGATCCATACAAGGAGGAATGCCACATGGCACGTAGTTTCAACCAAGTAATATTAATGGGGAACTTGACCCGTGATCCAGAGCTTCGTCAGACACCTAACGGTCAGTCTGTGACGAGCTTTAGTTTAGCGCTGAACCGTAGTTACAAGGCTGCAGATGGCAACTGGACCGAAGCAACTGATTATATCGATGTAGTTGCGTGGGGCCCGTTAGGTGAGCGTGTAGCGCAGTACCTGACAAAAGGTCGCCCGTGTTTGGTTAATGGTCGTTTGCAATCACGTAGCTGGGAGCAAGATGGCCAAAAGCGCAGCAAGGTAGAAGTTAACGCTCAGGACGTAACCTTCCTTGGTGGCGCAGGCGGTGAAGGTGGAGCTCCACGCAGTGGCGGTGGCGAGTTTGACCAGTCAGCCAAGCCAGCTCCAGCAGCTAAGAAAAAAGACGACATTGTTATTGAAGATATTGGCGATGAGCCAATTAATTTGGACGACATCCCTTTCTAGACCATTTTGATTGCACATTTTGGGCTAAGGCCTGCGTCAAAAACTCTCACTGTATGTTAAATACGGCTCGTGTTTTGTGCTCGGCATTAGCTCCAAACTGCATTAATCAAAAAGTCCTAGAAACAGAGGTAATTTATAATGAATAGTAGTTCTCCGTTTTTATTGGCGAAGCAGTTGCAGATGGATGTTCTGGGGCTGCTTTCTGGTATAGATATTACTGATTTGAATGCTAGTGAGCAGAAGGTCTTAGCTCGGTTGAAGAGCGGGTTAGTTGATATACGGTTGGAAGTTCAAGATTATGAGCTGGCAGAAACGCGCGAGTTGCAGCTGGAAAATGCCAAAAAGGCAAAGGGATATCTGAAGCTGGTTGAGAAAACAATTTCGGATAATACGCTCAACGTCTTTGGCCCGGTTGATGTAGCTCACCTAACAGCGTATATTGGACAGATAACGGATAGGTTGGAATAGTCATGAGCAATCACGATTCACTACTCAAACAGGCAATGTTAGTCCAGTCCAAAACCAAGGACTATTTGGATCAGCATGGACATGAGCAGGCTCGTCGTGTTACGAACGAAATCAATGGGTTGATTAGTGATTTGCGTGGCAAAAAGCCCGGTTCTCACATAGACAATCGGCTCAAGGCAGTTATCCGTTACTTTGAGGAATTAGAAGAAGAGGTGATGGACTTCCGTCATAGTAATTTACTATCAGGCTGGTGCGAAGAAATGCGCCGTGAAACAAGGAGTTTATAGATGGCATTAGGTGTTACAGATTTAAAAAAGGGACAAGTTTTTCAGATGGACGGCGTGCCGTACCGCGTAGTTGAATATGGTCAAAAGGTCATGGGACGCGGTGGCTCTATTGTGAACGTCAAAATCAAAAGTCTAATTGATGGTAAAGTTTTGGCCAAAACGTTCAAAGGCAGTGAATCTATTGAACCAGCACACGTTACAAACAAGAATGTGCAGTTTTTGTATTCAGACGACGCTAACTTCTACTTCATGAACGAAGATACATATGAGCAATTTGAGCTTTCCGCAGAAGATATGGAAGACCAAAAAGGCTTTATGAAGGAAAGTGACGTGGTTCAAGCCCAGCTGTTTGATGGCCGTGTGATTAACATTGAACTTGCTAAAAATGTGCCACTGAGAGTGACTTATACTGAAGATGTTGTTAAGGGCGACACCACCAGCTCAGTTCTAAAGGATGCTACCGTGGAAACGGGAATAACCGTTAAAGTTCCGGCATTTGTGAAGAACGGTGATCTTATTAGTGTGGACACCACAACTGGTGCTTACCGTGAGCGCGTCAAGGAATAGTATGGTCGAACTTACAGAAGCAAGGCTTTCAAGAACTGCTATAGTTCTTACCCCTGACGAACAAGAGCTTGGTACGCACGTGACAGAGCTACCCAGACAGCATTTGCACATTGTGCCATCATTCTTAGCCGGTACAGAAGAGGCTGATGAGCTAGCAAGACGACTTGCTTCGCCGCTTGCACAAAATGTGTTTGAGATTAGCTCTCTCGAATCTAGGATTGAACGAGGCCGTCTAGTACAGCGGTTAGGTGGCAGTGTATTGCATAACATACACGATGAGATACTTACTGTCCTCGAAGATATGAATATCCCAATTCATGCTAAGCCATTTAAAGAAGGTACTGTTCAGACATGGTACAAGGGCACTTGGAAGATTCCTGAAACTCGAACAGCTATCGGAAGGGTTTTACTGACCCAGGAAAAACAAGGTATTGGTGGCTGGCGAAAGGTGCTTGAACGCAAGCTATCACAACCGAACCATGACTTCCGTACTGATGTCGATACGTTACGTTATAACCAATTGATGAGTATCAAAAAGTGAAGCATAGACTCGACCAAGTAATGGCCGCAAAAGGGCTTGTGTCTTCGCGGAGCCAAGCAGAGAGTTTTATACGACTTGGGCAAGTACTGGTGAATAAAAAAGTCGTGACAAAAGCCGGAACTATGGTCGGGGACACCGATGTTATTGTACTGACTGCTACTGAACAATATGTTTCACGGGCTGGGCTTAAACTGGCGTCCGTCGCAAAAATACTGAAGGTAGATTTCCGTGGAAAAACCGTTCTCGACGTGGGATCTAGCACTGGTGGATTCACTGATTATTCACTTAAGCATGGAGCTGAATATGTAATAGCGGTAGATGTTGGAACAAACCAGTTACACCCAACACTTCACGGTAATCCTAAGATAGAACTACATGAACAAACAGATATTAGAGACGTAAAAGAGACTTCAAAACCAATCGATATCGTGGTGATTGATGTGTCTTTTATATCGCTAAGGGAAATTTTGCCAACAGTTGCCAGACTATCAACTAAGACTACTCAAGTTGTTGCTATGGTGAAGCCACAATTCGAAGCAGGCAACAATGCCAAGCACAAAGGTGTGATCAAAAACGATCGTATGCGCAGGGATATCTTACAAGACTTCGAACAATGGGTGCGGAATAGTTTTGTCATCCAGGATAAAGCCGACAGTGAGGTTGCTGGCAGTAAAGGCAACAGAGAACGATTCTACCTCTTAAAAAAGAGCTAGATTACATAATCCTTATGCTAAGATATAGATATGGTTAGAGCTTGCGCACTTGGGTGGCCAGTGCATTTTTTTGCCGAGAAGCGCAACGAGCCGTACAAATGGTACGGTGACGAGAGCATCACAGGCAAAAAATGTGCTGGGCGCCAAGAATACCTTAATAAGAGCAGACTTGTTCTGGTCTTAGAAAGGTGTGGTGCGTAGCTCTAATGTATTTTAAAAGTCGGGCAGAGGCTGGTCGGTTACTGGCTGACAAGCTAGAACAATATAAGGCCCAGAATATTGTTGTAGTTGCCCTAGACGAAGGCTCAAGTATTGTTGCAGCACAAATTGCCATGAAGCTACATGCCAATATGGTGCTCTATCTCATTAAGAATATTTATTTACCGGGTGAGACCCAGGCACTTGCTGGTATGAGTGCGCAAGGAACGTACTCTACAAATGATTATTTTAGTGCCGGTCAGCTTGAGGATATGTCCACCGAGTATCACAATTATATTGATCAGCGCCGTATGGAGGCCAACCACGAGCTACACATACTACTTGGTAGGGACGGGGAAATTGATAAAAACTTGCTTCGCCACAGGGTAGTTATTGTAGTAGCAGATGGTTTGGCGAATGGCTTTTCACTGAAGGTTTGTGCTGATTTCCTCAAGACCATAGCTATCAAGAAAATGGTTGCTGTGACTCCGGTGGCTAGTGTCCCGGCGGTTGATCGTATGCATCTGATCTCTGATGAAATATGCGTCCTATCTGTTACGGAAAACTTTATGGGTCCTGACCATTATTTTGATGATAATACGGTGCCAGAGATCGATAGCGTGCTTAAAATTATGCGTAATATAACGCTCAGCTGGGAACGAGTGGCTCCAAAATCTCCTAGTCCAGTGCTTGACAACGGGGTAGCATAAGCAGTAACCTGTAATCAAGCACTTTGAAAGACAAAAACATTCAAAAATCCTCACGAACCACAGCCCAAAATAAGCTGTGATTTCAAAGTACTAGATAGCTCCAAGGCACATAAAAATTTAAAATAAACAGGGTGAACGTAACATGTTTACGTATGTATCTTCTGGCGGTCGCCGTCCAGCTTATTATAAGTTGGGGCAAGCTCCGCCGGCTAAACACTGGTATCAAAAAAAGGTAGGCTGGTTCGGTCGTGCTTTTGTTGGGCTCATGATTGTGAGCCTCATTGGCGTTGGTGTTAATGGCTATGTCTCTGTTAAATCGGACAGTAAGGCACTTGCTGCAAAAAGTACTGAATCTTCCAAAATTGCCCAGGTTAACACAATTACTGAAAACGCCTCTCTTGAAAACATCGTAGACCTACAGCCAATCATCGATACTTGGGTTAAAGATCACCCCGGCCAAAAATGGGGTATTGTTGCCAAGAGCATGACGGGCGCGAGTTTTGATGCTCGAAGTAACCCTGATCGTCAATTTGAGTCAGCTAGTATTTATAAGTTGTTCTTAACTTTGCCCTTATTCCTGCAAATTCCCGTAGAGCAACAGGGCAACATTAACGTCAGTGTCAACGGTGGCCAGAAATCAATCGCTACTTGCGTAGACTTGATGCTCAGGTTGTCTAATAACGAATGTGGCGCTGCTATAGGTACGTACCTGAACTGGGCCAAAGCCGACGAAGCACTGAAACGTGGGGGTTTTACTCACACGAGCTTTAATCAACGGGATAGTCTCAAGACATCTGCTGGAGATACCGCAAGTTTCCTTGAGTCACTTAACGATGACATGTTCAATCGTAACGCTAAAGAAGTTATTATGCGTTCATTACGTGAACAGCGCTTTAGGGATGGTATCCCAGCCGGTTGTCCAGGTTGTGTAACAGCTAATAAGACAGGGCAGATCGACAATGTCATGCATGACGCTGCAATCGTGCAGTATAAGGGCGGTAGCTATATACTGGTTATTTTCTCGGAAAACGGAAACTTCAAGCAAATTGCTCAGTTAACTGGCCAAATCCAACAAAAAATCCTTGATACGACTAAGCGTTAGACGTTTACACCCTCTACGTTATTTGACTTGCAAAATGTGCATGTAAAAATTACTATAAGCATTATGAAGAAACAACAGGTGAAATCTAAGAGGGTAACTATGAAGAAAAAATCTAAGTCAAAGAGTAAGGCTGTTGTCAGCCGTTCATTTGGGATCAGTTCTCTACGCTCAAGCAAGGGGTGGCAGTGGGCTGGAATCGGTATATTTGCGCTCGTTGGGGCTGCATTGCTGTTCCGATCGTTTGCTAATCCAATCTATTCATCAAAGCCAAGCGACATCGTATTGCAATACGTACAGCCACATAATGACGTGTACGCCGTAGATCAATTAAGTGATGCCCATTATCCACCGTTTACTCTGTATGGTAACGGATTGCTAGTGTGTAGCGGTGACGATCATGTGTATACTGCGCCTACGCTCCCAGAAGCAGGTGCGACCCACGAACACTCCAGTGCACCTACAGCCCGAACATTAAGTAAGACAGAGATGGCTAAACTGGTACAGGGAGTACGTGACACTGGGTTCGAGAATCTCGATTCCGAATACTTCACAATGCCAGTCGCCCAGAATGAGTACACAATACGTCTCGTTACTAAGGGAAGTGACAAAGCTGTTTTGTACTACAACGATGTGGCCGCACCAGCTGCCTACACACAGACTTTGGCACTGATGAAAGACGCTTGTGCCGCAACAACTCAGCCATACGTGTCTGCCACGGCAACCGTTCGCGCTCGACCTGATGTCAATACTACTGGTAAGGAAGTTGACCCAATTGACGGATACGACCAACAGGTCGTAGGTACGCTTAAAGATGTCATGAACAAGAGCAAGGCTTCTAAGCGTCAGAATGATGCTCAGCGTGCCGCAAATCAAGAGCCAGAGGGCGTTGACGAGGAGACGGCCGAGGTCAGTGGAGCTACTGCTCAAATCTTGCAAAAGGCAGCTAATGGCCAGGCCAAGAAGTATGTCTCTCTTGATGGCACTAACTATGCAATAAGTGTGGACCCAGACCTTCCAGCAGCAAACAACCCGATGGATATCGACTACAACAAAGTCCGGGCAGAGACAGATAAGAAAAAAGCTGAGGGTACCAAGAGTGCAAGTTCTCGGCTACTAGAGGCGCTTGATCCTACGCAGAAGGTAGACGCTGCAACCACTGGTGGTTACCGTATTGTCGTGTTGCTTGCATCAAACGCAGGTAGTACCTCAAAGCTTGATGAAGCTCAAGCTGTTGCGTCCAAAATGAACCAGTGGACTTGTAAAGAAGTAGGTAAGTGTCCAGTATTCAAGGGTGTGACCTACATGCGTGGTTCACAGACCCAGGCTTACTACAACGCATGCCATATTGACAGCTGTCAGGGCAACCAACTCCTCAATATTCTTTACAACGTATACTTGAAAGACGCAGGCACAATCTCTCGTACAGATGTAGCAACATTAATTGTTCCTGGTTGGAAAACAAATACTTTGAGCACTTCTGGTACTAAAGCATGTGGATGGGGCTTCCACCCAGGTAACCTTGGGGCAGTTGACCTATATCAGACAGAACCTATCAACGGTCTAACGTGTGTTCCATTGTCTAAGGCATTCCCGCACGAGTACCTTCACAACAGGGGTCTCGGCCACATATCCTTCTGTAGCAACAGGAATCTTATGGATGGCCCTCCAGGATGTAAGTACTCAAACGGTTGTACGATCGTCCTTGGTAGAGACAACACCTGTTTACTATCTGACAACCAAGCTGACAAGCTTAAGGCTAACGCCGCATACTAGATATCTAGAGCAGTGTAATAAAAACGACCCCAGTTGGGGTCGTTTTTATTTAGAAATGTTAAATCGAAACTCGACTATATCGTCGGGTTTCATAACGTAATCTTTACCAACGGTAGCAACCTTGCCGGCTGATTTTGCAGCGGTTTCTGAGCCAGCGGCAATTAAGTCATCGTAACTGACAATTTGAGCGGCAATAAAGCCTTTCTCGAAGTCAGTGTGAATAACACCGGCCGCTTGCGGTGCAGTGTCGCCTTGGTGAATCGTCCAGGCGCGGATCTCTTTTTCACCTGCAGTCAGGTAGCTTTGCAACCCGAGTGTGTCGTAGGCAGCATGGATTAACTGTACGAGCCCAGACTCGCTCACTCCGTAACTATCAAGCAGTTCAATGCGGTCACTGTCATCAAGCCCGCGTAGCTCACTCTCCATCTTGGCGCATACAAACAAACAGCTCGCAGGAACAACAAGGTCGATTAGCTCTTGCTGTCGTGTGGTGTTAGACAAGTCGTCCTCATCTACGTTAAATAAGTAGATAACTGGTTTCATGGTCAGTAAATGGAGATCCTGTAGAAGCTCAGCATTCTTTGCTCGCCATTCATCACCCTTCTGGAAGAGTGGTTGGCCACTGTCGAGGCTGTCTTTGGCTTCTTTTAGGAGTTCAGCCACCGGCTTGAGCTTAGGGTCAGATTTGGCTAACTTTTCAGTTTGAGGCAGGCGTTTTTCGACAGTTTGCAGATCGGCTAGAACTAGCTCGGTGTTGATAACATCGATGTCTTTACGCGGGTTATGCTCCTCGTCAACATGTTGGACGTTGCTGTCACTAAAGGCACGTACTACTTGAACAATTGCATTGGTGCTGCGGATGTGGCTAAGAAACTGGTTCCCCAGGCCTTCGCCCTTACTAGCACCCTCAACCAGCCCAGCGATGTCCACGAAGGTAACAGTAGCGGGGAGGATCTTTTGACTACCATATAGCTCTGCGAGCTTGCCGAGACGTTCATCGGGGATGGGTACAATACCGGTATTCGGTTCTATTGTGGCAAAAGGGTAATTAGCCGCCAATATATTATTGTCGGTCAGGGCATTAAACAGGGTGGATTTACCAACGTTGGGCAATCCTACAATTCCAATAGATACTGACATCCCGTATATTTTAACAGAGGTACTAACTATTTGCCATGTACCACATGGCGCCTTGGTTGCTGTTGAAGTACTGAGCAGTGTTACCAGGTAACTCTATGAGTAGCGTCGGGATGCCTATTTTATCGTGCAGCCAGTTCTCGTACGCCCCCGTTGTGTCGTAATTGAAGGTGTTACCGAGGTTGCTTTCCGCTAATATGCCGTAACCTGTCTTTCGTCCATATATGGTTGCAAGCGCCATGGAATCACCAGATTCGTTAGCTGTTACGAGTGAACCTTTTGCATGGTAGGTTAGCACAAGCTTTGGGCTGAGACTCTGTGTGTAGGCTGCGAGTATGGCAGACTCAGGCTCGGATAGGGGTGCCGTACCACCCCCGTTTTGCACCAACTGGCCACCAGGCACGGTTACATTGGCTTTCCAGCTGTTGGCAGGGAAGTTACGGTTCAGATCTACGTCGTGGGCATTGAGCCTACTATTATGGGCGACCCCATCAGGATTGACTGCCGGAATAACAATTATTTTGCGGTTTGCGGGTAGTTTGTAGGCGTTGGCATCGAGGTAACTAATCCAAGCATCAAGCACCAGTTTAGAACTAGTTTCGTTACCATGGGTTGCCCCGACATAGAGCACCGTACTTGTACCTGAACCAAACTGCCATGCTGTAACAGACCTGCCTTCTACAGAGGTGCCGATTGAAAATGCTGTTCCACATGCCGCCCGGCTGCTGTAATCCCAGGCATTGTTACCGCTAATTCCGTAGCTGTTTTGCAGTTTGTCACTGACATGAAGTGCCAGCGCCTCACAGGCAGCTAGTGGTCGAGCAAGTTTGATAGTTGCCGTGTTTCCCTTAACGGAAATTGAGCCAATACCGGCATTTGATGCAGATATAAATTGGGCGATGGCGGTTGGGTTTATTGCTGTATCGAAGGTCAGTACAATAGTAGGGTTTGTGTTGATGCGGCTTTGGCCGATATTTACCCCTGTTACTTTTGGGCCACCTGAGGTGGTAAAGCTCGTTGTGAAAGCATTGGTAAGGTAGCCTTTGTCTGTAGCTGTGGTGCCATTCACTGATACTTCAAACGAAGTACTGCGGGGGAGTGGGGTGGAAAAGGTAGCTACCAACTGGCTGTCTTTTGCCGCAAGAGTATGAGGGATATCCTTGCCATTGCTTCGAATTGTTACGGTCCCTTGCTTATCAATAGCTTTGTTAAAGGTGATTGTGAATTGCTTAGGGTCGTCATAGACGGTACTTGCAGCCGGGAGGCTCGTTGCGGTGGCAATGAGGGGTTCAACAGTTACAACCTTGTGAGTAAAGATTGATCCTGCAGGTGTCGCTTTGAGGCTGCGCTTTACCTCAAGCTCATAGTGCTTGCCCTGCGCTAAGTTGAGCGGGGTAATATTACAACTGACCTGGGCTTCCTTAGTGATGCAATTGGTGTTTTTGTCACCGGAGGACAAGCTGTAAGTAAAAGTTTCGTCAGGTTTATCAAGTGTATATATTAGCGTTTCATTGACTGCGATAAGCGGAGGCTGTGATTGCTTAGTACTAACTTGAGGCAGTGCAGAGCCCTTGATAGTTAGGACCTGGCTTAGTGGCGTTCCAAAAACACGCATATTTGCGTGTTGGGGTGTGTCGGTTGCTAAGGGTTTTATTAAAGTAGCGCAGGTTTTCCCGGCTATAACAGGGAAATTGCCAATTTTTACCTGTTCATGTGGGGTTAACTGATATGAATCGGGCTGCCGCACGTTATGTAGGCTAGGCAGGAAGGTCGGAACGCTTGAACATGTCTCTCCGGCGTATGAGTAGGTGAGGGTACGAGGCCAGAAAAATAAAGTGGTATAGACGCTAGCAATAAGCAGGAGACAAACGGCGGCTACAGCTATATAGAAGTGGGGACCTGCAAAACGCAGCGCTAAAGCTCTCGCTCGTAGGTGAGCAACAGTGCGTTGTGGCAGGTTAGGGGCTTTTTTATCTGCTGGAGGTACCATTTTGTTGTGTAGTTTTTGTTTAATTGAACCATGCTAATAATAGCAAAAATTAGCCAATTTGTCAAGGTTAGTACCATTGAACAATGAGTAAGTAACAGAGATGAGGTATTGACAAAGGATGTATAATCGTGTAGAGTATATACTGTTTACTGTGTGAGGTATCTCCATACTGCGAGAAACCAGCTAAGTATACGAACTTTGACATGTCAGATTGTAGATAATTAGGAGGCCCTTTGGGGTGCGAACTTACCTGTGTAGCTATACACTGGTGAGCCCGCATCCCAACAAGGGGAAGTGGTACGTGGCCCTAGGCCCAAAACAGAGGAGTGACATCAATGTCCCACCACAAACTGTCGAGGCGCCGCAGGGCTCTCGTCACCACCATCGCGACTGCAGCAGCCGCTGTCATCGCTGGCGCGTTCATGTTCATCACGGCCGCCAACGCCGCCGACGGGGAATCCTCCCAAGGTTCCGCGGTTCTCGACTGCGAAGCCGGTGTCGTTCACGTCACCGCATCGGTGGTTCCGGTCGACGGTCAGGTGGTTCCGGATCACTTCGTGATCACGTTCGACCCGAACGGGGCCGAGCGCGTACCACTCGATGAGGTCGACCTGCCCAACGGGGAGGACAACACCTTCACCAAGGACTACTCGCTCGCGAGTCTTCCCAGCGGCGGTACCGTCGTCGTCGAGGCCGACAACATGACGCGTGTCGACAGCGTGAACGTGGCTACCTGCAACAGCGATCCCGACCCCGTCGACGTCTGCCCGAATCTCGAAGGAGATCAGGCTGAGGTGCCGCCCGGCATGGTCGTGCTCGACGGAGACTGCGTCACCTACCAGCCGCCGCCGGTGGACAACGGTGACCCCGACCCCGTCGACGTTCCCAACGTCGAGGACGGTCACACCGGTCACACCAAGCCGCCGAAGAACGGTGACTACTCGCTCCCCAAGACGGGCGCGTAGCGCGTGATCACTGCTGGGTGCAGGCATGTCAGGGCAATAGCCTTCGATACTGCCTGCACCCAGCAGCACCCGCTCTCCCAACAATCCAATCTGACATGTCATTCCTACCTACTGTTACTTGAGATGTGGCAATAGCCACCTTGATTAGTCACAGTATCTTGGATAAGTGGATAACTAGTTGTCGTAACTAGTTGTTTTTTGTTATGATCAAGCTAATGTTTAGTACTTGAGAGGGCTTGGCTAAAAATACAATGACTGATAACTCCGAATCGGACTCAAAGTTTGTCTCCCAAAGCTTTAAGAAGCGAAAACGTTTGCCAAAGGGTAAGCGACTTATTTATGCAGTAGTTATTATTTCTTTAATTTTGGTAGCAGTCGCAGCTGTCATATACAAGCGAAGTCATACAAGTAAGACTTCAGGGGATCAAGAGTTTAGTTATCAAGACCAACTGAGTCATGAATTGTCTTCAGCTCAAAAAGCTGTCGCATCCAATAAAACACCCACTGACGATAAGGCTAAAGAAAAGCAAGCCAGCGATTATGTTGCTCTAGGTAATGCCTTATTGAACAAGGATCAGCCAAAAGAAGCAATTGATGCCTTCAAGAAAGCTCTCGAGCTTTCGGGCACGGCAAAACAAGAAGCTCTCGGAGGCCTTGTGTCGGCTTACGATGCAAACAACCAACCGTCAGAAGCAATTAAATCCGCCGAAGAACTGATTGCTTATCTCAAAACGCTTCCTCAGGATAACGCGAGTGTCTTGCAGAGGATTAGAGCTGTTCAAAATGACCTTGATAGATTAAAGAGCGGGCAAAAACTATGAAATTACATCGACGATTAGCATTGCTACTGGCTCTTGCATCAGCTTTTTCTCTTGTGCTTAACACGGGTGCAGCCTATGCGTTGTACTGTGATGCAGGGGGTTTTGGTCGGGCTGGTTGTCACGGGTTCTTTACTAATGGTAACGCGGATTACTATGCTGCCCATGACGGAAGCCCTGCGGACGAAGTGGATGACGTTATTGAGGCGGGTTTATTTGTTAGTAGTGCCAATGAATTCCTTACGCAAGTAAATGCCAACCTCTATGCTTCCAGTACAAGAAAGCAAATGGGCGCGGCCTTTATTATTGACGGTATGCTTGGCTATCATAACCCAACAAGCCGCACGAACGGTATTAACTGGGCAAAAAGTCATTGGAGCCTCTTTGAACAGAGAGTGAGGCAGTACGCCAACTCTAATTCGACCAGTTATGGAGTTGACTGGAATAGGAGTACGAGCGTAGGTGGACGTAACAGCGCATACTTTGCTGCTATTAATGATGATGCCTTTCATGAGGACTCAGGCAGTGTAGCTGCGATATACTTCTACTGGCCTGGCGGCTCGTTTGCGATCCAGCGTAACTGTGCCAACTTGATTGGGAGCTTAAATGTACCTCCACCGCGATCTTGGGACCCTGAACCAACCACCCTAATTAATAAGACAACCATGAACTTAGGTGACACAGTAACCTGGACACATAATGTAAAGAATGTCGGATCATATAAAACCAAAGACCTTGTCGGGGATGTCTATTGGCGAAGTGATAGCACGGGTGCATTACCTGCGGCTACGTTCCCATCCGCAACGTACAGAGATCTTACGAACAATAGTGTAGTTCCCAATAAGTCATACGGCCCCATTGCGTTAGCGGCAGGTGCGAGCATCTCTGCAAGTGGAATAACGTATTCATTCAAGCCAACAGCAATAGGGAAGTATTGTCAGGCTATATTAGTAAACTGGACATCATCATCCGATAGCACTAACCAGGTAAGTGCAGAAAAATGCGTAACAGTAACTACTCCTCCAGGGCCGAACACGGTCAAGCCTAAAGTTGAGATTATAAACACTACTCATAGCGGTGCAGACTATATTGAGCCAGGTGACAGCTTTAAGGCGGATGGGTCACTAGAGAGTACGGCGTCATCAACGGTCAAGAATACTGTCTGGGAAGTCTGGCTAGAAACTAATTCCACATCTGCCGGTGCTACGAAAGATGTAGGTGAATACAGTAGTTTTGTAACATCAGGCACACTAGGTGCGGGGACTATAACGTTTACGGGCACCAAGCCTGCCGGTACTACCACAGGTCAGGTTACGATTGCACTAGCGAACACGGCTAATTTTGTATGTGCCAGATTAGTGACTGAAGGTGTTAGCCCAACTGACGTCGATCCTCCGGAAGGCATCATAAAGTGTCTCCCCATCCAAACCCGCCCCTTCTTCCAAGTCACGGGTGGTGACGTTAATGCCGCAGCTGTCATGAAAAGTGGTGGGTCATGCCCAACCTCAAGCAATGGACTTCTTGCAGGATGGAACAACGGTACATCTGGAGCAAATACAAACATTGCAGCCTTTGCAGCACAGGCAATAACAGAGTTTGCATCACATAACCCACCTATTGGCCTAACATTTGCGAATACTCCGGCCACACCCTGGGGGGGTGAGTTTGATGAGGTATATTGTGTTGAGGGCGTGACATCCGATCCAAGCATTCCTCCTGTCTTTATTGATGCTGCTGGGACATACAACGGCTCTGTATCTACAGCAGGTGACATTATTATTAGCAACAATGTGACAATTATTAATGGCATCTTTAAAGCTGGCGGCAATATTTACACCTGTGGTACCGCAATTGGTCCTACGCTTGCTGTAAACATGAAAACCGCCTGTAGTAACAAACTAACCGTCAATGGTAGTTTCACCGCCAACACTATATACCTCCTGCGTACTCTTGGAAGTCTTGGCAACGGAGAACCAGCAGAACAGTTTAATTATGGCCCTGAGGTATGGCTTCCTGGAATCACGCCATCTGGCGGCGGCTCCATTGACCTCGGTGACGCCGACTCAGTCACTAGTTTACCGCCGGTATTGTAGATTCCTGTGGAAAGAAGTTGCGTAGTTGCGTAACGCTTATGCTATAATTTGCCTAATATGAGTATTCTGAGTGGGGTTGGTAATTTCTTTGGCCTAGACATAGGCACTACGGCTGTCCGTCTGGTGGAGCTATCTGGTAGTGGCCCTGTAAAAACGTTGAGCAAGTATGCCTATGCACCTGTAGACAGTAAAGTTTCTATGAGTGACTCAAAAGCAGACCAACAAAAGTTAGCCGAGACCATTCGTGACTTAATTGCCCAAGCTCGAGTTAACACTCGTAATGTTGCAGTCGGTATACCCTCTAGCAGAGTGTTTACGACTGTGGTTGATTTTGAACGTTTATCTGAGGCAGAACTAGGTAAATCTATTAAACTTCAGGCAGATTCACTCATCCCAACACCCTTGTCAGAATCTAAGCTCGACTGGGCTTTAATAGGCGATTCTCCTACTGATAAAACTAAACTCGAGGTTCTTATATCAAGCGTACCAAACGCTTTCATCGAGGCACGACTTGACATGCTGGAATCTATCGGGCTCAATGTTATCGCATTCGAACCGGATAACCTTGCGCTGACTCGGGCAATGTTGGCAGTGGATGCAACCATGCCTCAAATGGTGCTGGATATAGGCAGTAAATCAACCGATCTAGTTGTATCCATGAATGGTGCTCCGCGCCTCACGCGTTCTATCCCAACAGGATCAGAGGCTATTGTTCGTTCAGCAATGCAAAACCTCAGTATTGACGAAAAGCAGGCAGAACAATTTGTATTCAAGTTTGGTCTCAGCAAGGACAAACTAGAAGGTCAGGTACACCAAGCTATTATCGGTACAGTTGACCTGCTGACATCGGAAGTAGAGAAGTCAATTAAGTTCGTAACTAGCCGTTACCCAGACGCTAAGCTCGATCGCATTATTGTCACAGGCGGTGCTTCGGCGCTTCCAGAGTTCCCACTATACCTTGCTAACAAGTTTGCAGTTAATGTTGAGATTGGTAATTCATGGCGCAACATCTCTTTCCCGGCAGATAGGCAAAATGAACTACTGGCTGTGTCTAATCACTTTGGGGTAGCAGCAGGACTTGCGGAGAGAAATGAATGATCCAATTTAATCTTTTACCAGATATAAAACTTGAGTACATCAGGGCACGTCGCGTCAAGCAGACCGTTGTAATGGTAAGCACCCTAGTCGGTGGCGCAGCATTGTTCTTACTAGTTGTGTTTATACTGATTGTAAACGTATATCAGAAACAGAAAATGAGCAGCCTCAACGATCAAATTGCCAGTGGCAAAAAGACTCTACAGGAAAAACCAGACCTGAGTAAAATACTGACAATCCAGAATCAACTTAACAGCTTACCTGACCTCCACAAGAATAAACCAGTGGCTTCGCGTGTGTTCACATACATCCAACAAGTAGTGCCACAGAATGCCAGTGTAGCAACTCTGACGGTTAATTTTGACGACCAAACAATGAAGATAGAGGGTTCCGCTGATAGTCTTGCAACAGTCAACACGTTTGCAGATACGCTTAAGTTTACAAACTTCACGACAGTTCAGAATGGAGCTGTGGCGGCGGATGCTAAACAAACAGCAGCATTTAGTGGAGTCGTTCTATCTGACTTTAGTTTTACAACGGCTAACAAGAAAGACAAAACAAAACCTGCCAAGTACACGATTGCATTCAAATATGATAAAGCCATCTTCTCCTCAAGTAACGATATACAACTGGTAGTTGCTAGTAAGGTGACTACAAGGTCTGAGACGGAAAAACCAGAGACGTTGTTCCAGAATAATGTTCAAAATCCGGGGGTACCGCAATAATGGCTGGCTTAAATCTTAATACGAAACGTGTACAAGTCGATAAAGCAAACCTTGTAGTTGTCATAGCTGTTTCGGCCGCAGCTTTCCTGACCTTCTTCTCACTTGTTGCAGTTAAGGCATTATGGACACAACGTTCATACCAGGCTCGAGTTATTCATGAGCGGCAGAAAGCAGCCGACCAAGTTGAGGCTAATATTAAAGCTGCAGACACTCTAGCAGCCTCTTACGAACAGTTTGTGTCAAACTCAGAGAATGTTATTGGGGGTAGCGCAACAGGCAGTGGCGAGCGTGATGGTGACAATGCACGGATTGTTTTGGACGCATTGCCTAGCAAGTACGATTTCCCAGCCCTGACTAGTAGCATTGTAAAGTTGGCAAGTAGCCAATCAGTAAACATTGCAAGTATTACCGGTGTTGATGATGAGATTAAGCAGGCTAAGAATGCTAATAGCCCTGTTCCTAAAGCAGTAGACATGCCGTATAAGCTTTCTGTAAGTGGTAACTATCAGTCTATACAAAACCTTATAGGTATTTTTGAACATTCGATTCGACCATTCCAGATGAAGAAACTTACCTTCACGGCAGCACAAACAGGTGATGTTACGCTTGATATGGAGGCGAAGTCGTTCTATCAGCCAGAAAAGAGTCTTCAGTTTACAAGTAAGGTAGTGAAATGAAACAAAAAGATATTTTACTGATTATAGTTATTAGCTTCATGAGCATAGTGTTATCACTTGTAGCCTCAAACATAGTGTTTAACAATAAGAACAGCAAGAAGTTAAAAACTGATGTTGTGACAGCAATAACTCCAGAGTTCAAACAACCAGATACCAAGTACTTCAATGCACAATCGAATGATCCCACACAGATTATTCGTATTGGTGATAACTCAAATCAGACACCATTTAATCGATAGAAAAGGGGATTGGTAGCCGCATGAGTGTGCTTTCGGCAACAACCCAAAAACAAGTAGAAGCAAAACTCGTCACTGACGGGCTTATTAGTGACGAGAAACTCAAGGAAGTTACCGAAAAGGCAAAGACAGACGGTAAGCCCTTATTCGCGGCGCTTGTCCAAGAAGGGTTTATCACCAATGAAGCTTTGACCAAGACAATTGCTGCAGTTACGAAAATGCCCTACGTTAATTTGCTAAATGCACAGATTGACGCTAATATTTTAGCCTTGTTACCACAAGAAGTTGCTGAGCGTTATATGGCGGTTCCTTTAGGTGAAATGGAGCGTCGTCTTGTGGTGGCTATGCTTGATGCCGACAACGTACAAGCAGTGGATTTCTTGGCAAACAAAATTGGGCGCCCACTTAAGGTATATGCTGCAAGTGAAGAGGGCATACGCAATGTATTGAAACAATATGAGGCAAAAATAAGCTCAAATGTTGCAGCTGACTTTGCGGCTGATACTGCAGCGATCGCTGCTGCAGACAGAGACAATGGTCAACCAAGTGAGCCAAATGATAAATCCAAGTCCATTACAACAATTGTTCAAGATTCACCGATCAGTAAAGCGCTAAACACCATTATGGAATACGCCGCTAAAAACAGAGCGAGTGATATACACATTGAACCTTTAGAGAAAGAACTTAAAATTCGTTGTCGTATAGACGGAGTAATGCGAGAAATATTAAAGCTGCCAAAGTCGACCGAGGCACCACTTGTTTCTCGTATCAAGATTTTGTCGAATCTTAAGATTGATGAACACCGCGTTCCACAGGATGGTCAATTTAGTGTCCACGCTGCAGGCAAAGACATTGATTTACGTATCTCTATATCCCCAGTCGTATGGGGAGAGCAGGTGGTCATTCGTTTACTAGACAAGTCCGGCACGAGTTTGATGCTTGAAGATATGGGATTCAGGGGCAGGGCGCTGAGGACAATACGTACTGGTTTGGAGCGTCCAAATGGCATGATTTTGACATCCGGCCCAACAGGTTCTGGTAAGTCTACCTCGTTATATGCACTCTTAAACGAGATCAAGAACGACACGATTAACATCGTGACACTCGAGGACCCAGTTGAGTACAAGATGGATGGCATCAACCAAATTCAAGTTAATGCTGATGTTGGGCTGACCTTTGCGGCTGGACTTCGTTCTATCTTGCGTCAAGACCCTGATGTCGTGATGGTGGGTGAAATTCGTGACAAAGAGACGGCAACTCTGGCTGTTCAGGCTGCGCTTACGGGCCACCTTGTCTTCAGTACACTCCACACCAACTCTGCTGCTGGTATTTTGCCACGTTTACTTGATATGGGTATTGAGCCATTCCTTATAGCTAGCACCGTTCATACAGTTATTGGACAACGCCTAGTGCGTCGTATTGCAGATGAGGGTAAAGAGACCTATCAATCTGATAAGGCGGAAACAACGGCAGTCCACGAGGCTCTCGGTAAGTTTTTGCCACAAGATAAAGAAGGTCTTGCCAAAGCTTGCGAGGATTTAGGGTACGAAACCTTGCCACTAGGGGGTGATACCGCTTATACTTTGACCAAGGGCAAAGATAGTCCGTCAACGCCAGGTGGGTACAAGGGGCGAATGGGATTGTACGAAGTCTTTGGAATCACTGATGAAATCCAAGACCTCATTCTCAAACGATCAACCAGTAGTGAGATCCAAGAATTGGCTCGTCAGCAAGGGATGATAACCATGCGAGAAGACGGCTACCTCAAGGCACTGGCGGGGCAGACAACGCTCACGGAAGTTAACCGAGTAGCAGCCTCTGAGGGCGCGTAAAGACGGATATAAGGAAAAGGGTGGATATGCAAGGACAACCAAGAATCGAGGTACTCCTCGAAGAAGTAATCAAAAAGAAGGCATCTGACCTTCATATTCAAGTTGGCCTCGCGCCAATGTTACGTGTCGACGGTGCACTTATACCAGTACCAAGTACTGATGTTCTGACTGAAGAAGCGGTTGAGGCACTGGTGTTTGCTATTTTGGATGAAGACCAGAAGCAGATCTTGCTTAAGGACAAGGAATTCGACTTCAGTTTTGCCTTTGGTGATCTGGGCCGCTTCCGTGTGAATGCTTTTCACGAACGTGGTAACTTAGCCGCTGCACTCCGACTTATCCCTAACGAAATCTTGACTACTGAACAGCTCGGTATGCCAGAAATTGTCAAAAAGTTTGCTGATTATCCCCGTGGTTTAGTACTTGTTACGGGACCAACAGGTTCCGGTAAGTCAACAACGCTCGCAGCACTCGTGGACAAGATTAACACCGAGAAGTCGGCACATATTGTTACTATCGAAGACCCGATTGAGTTCACGCACAAGTCAAAGAAATCAGTCATCGTACAACGTGAAGTCCACTACGATACGTATTCATTCTCTGCTGCGCTTCGTTCATCACTCCGCCAGGACCCTGATGTCGTACTGATTGGTGAGATGCGTGACCTTGAGACCATTGCAGCCGCTATTACTATTGCAGAAACAGGACACTTGGTCTTTGCAACACTCCACACTAACAGTGCAGCGCAGTCTATTGACCGTATGATCGATGTTTTCCCGCCGCACCAACAGCCACAGATCCGCGCACAGCTATCTAATATCCTTATGGGGATTTGTTCACAGCGTCTCATCCCATCCATTGGTGGTGGTCGTGCGGTGGCTGCAGAGGTGCTTATTGCTACCCCCGCAGTACGAAATATCATTCGTGAGGGCAAGAGTCACCAGCTTGAGGCAGTAATCCAGACCGGTGCAGAGTTTGGCATGCAATCAATGGATAAACAACTGGTTACCCTTATTCATAATGGTACGATCACGTATGATGAGGCGCGCAACTACGCTGTTGACCTTGACGAGTTAGACAGGCTAATGAGGAGTTAATGGGTAATTATGCTTAGTTTCAAATACGTCGCACGTGATGCTGCATCAGGCCAAAAGGTTTCTGCCATTGTAGAGGCAGAAAGTGAACAGGCCGCCGCCAAACTCATTAAATCTCAAGGTCTAAGCCCAATTGAGATTACCGTAGAGGGTGGCACAAAGGGCCCAGGGAGGTTCTTTAACAAAGTTAAGGCTAAGGACCGCATATTATTTGCTCGACAGCTGTCTACACTAATAAATGCAGGGTTGCCGTTGGTGCAGAGTCTCAGAACTGTTGGTAAACAGGCTCAAAGTAAGCCACTCAAAGTCATTGTCAATAAAGTTGTGAGTGATGTAGAGGCAGGCCAGGCATTTAATGTTGCGCTCTCAAAGCACCCAGAAACATTCAACCAAATCTTTATTAACCTGATAGCGGCCGGCGAAACGTCCGGTACACTGGACGCTGCATTGGAGCGCATTGCTACACAACAAGAAAAGGATGCAGAGATCCTCAGCAAGGTTCGTGGCGCTATGGTGTATCCGGTCGTCGTTATCTTTGTGATGATGGCGGTGCTCGGCTTTATGATTGTTAAAGTATTACCCCAAGTCAAGGTCTTGTATAGTGGCTTGGGTGGCGATAACCAACTTCCGTTGGTTACAAGAGTGCTCCTGACTATATCTGATTTTACTATCAAGTATTGGTGGCTTGTAATCTTGGTAATAGTACTCGGTGGATTCTTCACGAGCCGGTGGGCGCGGACTGGACCAGGGAAACAAGTGGTTGATAAGTTTAAAATGCGAGCATGGCCAGCAAGCAGTCTATTCATGAAGCTATACATGGCACGGTTTGCACGTACTTCACAGACGCTTATCGCTAGTGGTGTGCCATTACTCCAGGTAATGGATATTACAGCCAATTCAATCAATAATGTACATATTGAGAAATCAATCAGACAGGCTGCAGAGAAGGTTAAGGGCGGTAAATCCCTATCTGCGTCCATAGAAAACGATCCTAACTTCTTACAGCTTGTACCAGATATGCTCCGTATCGGTGAGCAATCAGGCTCTATGGAAGCTATGACTGCTAAGGTAGCGGATTATTATGAGAAAGAGGTCGATCAGCAGATTAAGACTGTATCAACCATTATAGAGCCGGTACTTATGGTAATCCTTGGTGTCGTTGCATTCATTATAGTAGCTGCAGTACTACTGCCAATCTACGGCTTGGCGGGGAAGAGTATAGTCTAGCAACAGACGTAAGTCTGTGGATAAGCACTTGCTTTTTACCGGTCAGCCCTTTACTATCAGAACCATAAGCGTAAATAAGTAAGCAAAGGGGGCATTTGCCTTATGTCATTACAACAACTTAAAAAGAAAACAGAAGGCTTCACTATTATCGAAGTCTTGATCGTGCTGGCTATTGCTGGTTTGATCTTGTTGATCGTATTCTTGGCTGTTCCAGCCTTACAGCGTAACTCACGCAACACTCAGCGCACAGACGATGTTGCTAGAGTACTTGGTGCAGCGCAAGAAGTACTGAACAATAATAACGGTAGTCTTGCAGCGCTCGATGACGCTCATCTTCAGGCAGCTGTGGGTGATTCGTTAGCATACTACGAGATTGCCAACGTTACTGTAGCTGGTAGTGGTGCCAACGGTGCGATTGATAATGTTGATGCTATTCAGATTCGTACTGGTGCATCTTGTGCTACTAATGGTGACGCAGCGGATGGTACAACTCGTCAACTTGTAGCACAGTTTACAGTTGAAGGTGGTAATGGTACTGTGGGTCGTTGTCAATCAAGTTAAACACGAACCTGTTAAACAAAAACACGCTGGATATCCAGCGTGTTTTTGTTTAACATAAGCTTAAATGATTATAGTAGCCCTAATATTTCTTGGTCTCTGCTTAGGGAGTTTTGTAAATGCCTTGGTGTGGCGCCTGCACCAGCAGCAGTTACCTAAGAAAAAGCGGGCTGCTTCCAATAAAGAGCTGTCCATAGCTACAGGCAGGTCTATGTGCCCCCACTGCAAACATGTACTCGCTTGGTATGATCTATTACCTGTCATTAGTTGGTTAAGCGTGAGTGGTAAGTGCCGGTATTGCAGTAAGCCCATTGGCTGGCAGTACCCAATTGTGGAACTACTGACTGCAGTACTATTTGTTTGGTCATACACAGCCTGGGATGCATTTCTAAACGTAGGAGACCAGCTGCACATTGGTTTGTTTGCGCTGTGGCTTGTGAGCCTGGTGATGCTCGTAGCGCTTACAGTATATGACTTGCGATGGATGCTACTGCCTAACCGAATTGTGTTTCCACTATTAGGAGTCGCTGTAGTGCAAGTGCTCTTACGGTCACTAGATAACGGTGCTGATGAAATTCTGAGTTCATTTGGAGCATTGTTGGTCGCTGGCGGTATCTTTTACATATTGTTCCAAGTATCTAGTGGTAAATGGATTGGCGGTGGTGATGTTAAGCTTGGGTTTGCTCTTGGCTTGTTACTTGGAGATCCTGTGCTGGCATTCATGATGTTGTTTACCGCATCAGTATTGGGGCTTATTGTGGCCTTGCCTGGAGTGATACTTCGTAGAACCGCTCTTTCAAGTAAAATACCGTTTGGCCCATATCTCATACTAGCCACAATTATAGTAAAACTATATGGTACAGGCGCCTGGGATTGGTACCAGGCTTATTTCCTAGGCATGTAAACCGTAAAAGGTGTGTATAACTCCGTTGTTGACGTGCCGCTTATGGTATACTGAGCGCATATGAACAGGGGTAGACACCCTATAGGGGTTCGGGTAGGTGGTTACACCATTGTAGAGACGCTGATTTTCTTAGCAGTCAGTGCTGCTATGTTTGTGAGCGCTATGTTATTAGTTAACGGCCAGCAAAACAAAACGCAATTTGTAAATGCTGTTCGGGATCTAGAGACACGCCTGACGGATACTGCCAATGATATCGCCACTGGTTATTACCAGAACAGTGCTAATTTTGCGTGCGAAATTGACGGGCTTGGTAAACCATCTGTACCAGACGCCACAAGTGCTGATAAAGGTTCAAATAAAGGCTGCATGCTTGTAGGCGTTGCACTCAAATTTAATAATAATGCGGAAACATATGATCAATACTCTGTAGCAGGGGCTCGAACACGAGTAGGTACTGATGAGCTCACGAGTACTCTTGCCCAAGCTCAGCCACAGGTGGTTTACAAAACAGACGCAAATACTATCATTGCAGGTGCCGTGGCCAAGAACGACCTATTGTATGGTGCTACGATCAAATGCGTAAAAGCCGCTGCAGGTGACCCGTGTAATACTACTCATGCTGCTATTGGCTTCTTCGCAAGGTTAAACGATACCGGTAATGCTGGGAGCCAAGGGAGTGGTGTACAGACCGATATTGGTGTATATCCGACGGTAGACAGTGCCGAAGCTCAAGATCTTAGCGTCAACAAGATGAATGCCGGATTGCCAACTATCGTAAGCTCAAGCGACGGACTTATCATTTGCCTAAAGAGTGGCACGACAAATCAACATGCTTTAATACATCTTGGCGGCAACGGTGGTAATGGATCATATATAACCAGCGAAATTATTTCAGGAGATTGTTCATGATGCGACTTATATCACACCAGCGCGGGGACACTATTGTTGAAGTTCTCATAGCAATTGCAGTAGTAAGTTCCGTGCTTGGGGGTGCGTATGCAACTGCGAACAGGAATGTTAAGAATTCCCAACAAGCCCAGGAACAGAGTAGGGCACTTAAAGTCGCTGAGTCTCAACTAGAACAGTTAAGTAAAGTTGCCGACCCTAGTACACTACCTCCTTCGTTCTGTATAAATGGTGGCACGCCAGATAGCAACCCAGATCATTGTAAGGTTGATGATAACGTTGGTGATGGTAGATATGCTGTGACCGTAACCAAAGACCCTCTTGTTAGTGGTTTGTTTACTGCTAGTGTGAATTGGGACGGTGCACTTGGTACTGCCAGTAATGTAAGTTTGGTATATAGGGTATTTTAGTGAAACAGCTTAACAGACGCGGATTTACCATTATAGAACTACTGATCGCAACGGTAGTGTTCTCAGTTATTTTGCTCGTAATAACAGCAGCGATTGTTCAATTTGGAAAGCTGTACTATCGGGGCATAATCCAGAATCGTGTACAAGAAACAGCTCGCACCATCAGCGAGGATATAACTCAGGCTATACAATTTTCGGGTTCTGGGTCTACTCCGCTGCGAACTTACGATCCGGTCACAAAGCGTGGGCACATATGCATCGGTGATCGGCGCTATACATTCCAGTATGATCGTCAGCTTGGCGAAGCTCCCAACAAACACGTACTTGTACAAGATCAGACAAGTGGATGTACAGGTGGTATAGATCTTGATTCGGTCCCAGCGGGCGTTACTGATTTAATGGGTAGCGGTATGTGGTTGGCGGAGCTTGATATTACAGATGCTGGTAGTGAGCTATATCGGGTGACTGTCCGCGTTGCATATGGTCCAGAAGACGTTTTATCTGCTGATAAGAAATCATGTGCAGTTAATGTCAGGGTTGGCGGGCAGTTTTGTGCAGTTTCGGACTTAACAACTATAGTAACAAAGCGCTAGAATGAGTAACAAGCAGAGGACACACCCGATGAAGATACAGAGAAATGACCTAAAGCATAGCCAACAGGGCATGGTTGCTATTATCGTAACAGTTGTTCTTATGATGGTCATAAGTTTGATCACCATTGCTTTCGCACAGATTACACGTCGTCAACAACGTGACACGCTTGATAGGCAACTAAGCTCACAGGCCTTCTATGCTGCCGAGTCGGGCATAAATTTGGCTAAGAAGATAGCAACCGATGAGCTTGCTAGCCCCGCACAGACGGTAACCCCAAAAACAGACTGTGCTGACACAGGCGCTTACGCTGGCAAGTACACCTTGAGTAGCTCACCGGATATTAAGATTACCTGCTTGCTCGTAACTAATAGTTTGAAATTCCTTAAGTATCCGAATGTGAGCATGCATGCTGCCGCAGCAAACCTTAAACCAGAGTCAGCTATAGATACCATTGGTGTTAGTTGGCAGTCCTCCAGTACGAGCGATCCTTCTGGTTGTACTGGTACGGCAGAGCTTGAGAAGGTTATTGACAGAAGCTGTAAGCAGCCAGTGATAAGAGTTGACTTAGTGCCACTTGCAACTCCTGATGCAGCTCACACTATGACGGCATTTTTATCTCCTGGTGGCAGTTCGGCGCTTGGTTTTAGCCCTGGTGTAAAAGGTGTAGTAGGTATAGGTTGTAGCGGTCCAGCTGACCCAGAGCTGAAGCAGTGTACGGCAAACATATCAGTTCCTGACGGGAAATATGCAATACGGATCATGAGTATTTATGGTAATTCCGACGTTGTCTTGTTTGCTACCCAGGGGGGCACCTACAAGAAATTAAACGATGGGCAAATTGTTATTGATTCAACTGCTAAATCCATAGACATCCTACGCAGAGTACAAGTTCGCTTTACTCCTAAACAAAAAGTTGACACTGCTGATTTTGCATTAACGGCAACCGATGGCATCTGTAAGCGATTTGCCGTTCAAGCATCTGGTGCAACAGCTGTCCTTCCTAGTGGAGTCACCTCACCAAGTATTTGTGACCTCCCGTAAATAGTTGGATTTACTGGTTACGTTTGTGGTGGAACTTTTCGTGGACTGACTTTAGGTGGGGATCAGTGACATGGGTGTAGATCTGGGTTGTTGAGATGTTGCTGTGGCCAAGCATGGCTTGGACAGAGCGTAGGTCAGCGCCGTTCATAAGTAAGTCTGTAGCAAAGCTATGACGCAGTGTGTGCGGGCTGACATGTTTGGTTATGCCAGCTAGTAATGCGTACTTGGCCACCATTCTTTGAACACTCCGTGCAGTTAGACGGTGAAAGTTACCGGAAGTATCAACAGTTTTCTTGCCGCTGTATCGGGCAAATAGTGGACGGGCAGTATCTGTTCGCTTTTCTAAGTATTTAGTAATCCACTCAGCTGCTTCTTCGCTAATGAAGATTGGACGGTCTTTCTGGCCCTTACCACGGACCATAAATTCACGACGTTTGCTATTAATGTGTTCGCGGTCAAGTCCGACAAGCTCTGATACACGAAGACCTGAGGAAAAAAGTAGTTCCAAGATGGCACGATCACGCAAGCCGGGGAGGGTACTAATATCAGGCTCGGCGAATAAGCGTTCTAGTTCCTCTGGATTCAAGAAAGTCACTTGTTTGCGAACGGTTTTAGCTAACTCAATTTTATCTGCGGTTAGTGCTGGGATGTCGCGCTTGGCACAGAACTTGAGGAAGCTCCTTAAAGCAATAAGGTGATAGTTCTGGGTATTCTTCTGCAGCTCATCACTGACGTTAGTGCCCAGCCGATTGAGCCACAGTCGCCATTTACGGATAAGTTCCGGGTCGATGTCGCTAATTTTAATATCACCGGCAAAGTCACTCAGGCGTGTTAGGTAGTGATCGTAGTTCCGGATCGTCTTTTGCGAACGGTTCTGCTCGATCTCAAGGTATTCCAGGAAGTCGACTTTGGCTTTTGTGAATAACATAACCATATTGTACGACACTTCACCGGCAAAGTTATATCTGTTAGAATAGTGGTAAGCAAATTAATCAAGGAAATAGATGGAACGAACTTTAATTGTATTCAAGCCTGACGCTGTTCAACGGGGAATTGTTGGCGAAGTGCTCAGTCGCTTTGAAAAAGTGGGACTTAAAATTATTGGTATGAAGATGGTGAACCCAAGTGAAGAACACTACTATCACCACTACGAAACAATCGGAAAAATGGTGTCACGCCGTGGTGAAGCTCAGTTTAAGGTTCAACTTGGTGCCATGCAGGAAGGGCCAGTTATTGCAGCCGTACTTCAGGGTGTTGAGGCCGTAGGCCTTGTGCGAAAAATGATTGGCGCAACTAACACAAGTGAAGCCGCTCCAGGCACAATCCGTGGTGATTACGCTCATGCAAGTCTTGATCACGTAAACGAACATAATGTTGCGTTGCCAACTATCTTGCATGCCTCAGGTGATGTCGATGAAGCAAAACTGGAGCTTGCACACTGGTTCCCAGACAGTGAAATATTTGCTGACTACCAGACAGTGCACGAATACTTCACGCAACCGCACCCAGGTAATAAAAGGAAATAACAATGGCGGCAAATGCCGCCTTTTGCCTCGGTAGCTCAATGGCCAAGGCGGAGCCGGTAGAATAATATATCTGCTCTATCCATTGAGCTGCTGTCATTGGATGGTGTAAGTTATAGTATGGTTATATGCCTCGGTAGCTCAATGGATAGAGCAGTTCCGTCCTAAGGAAAAGGTTGCAGGTTCGACTCTTGCCCGGGGCACCAGGAGAAAAGTAAAACCACCACAAATGTGGTGGTTTTACTTTTCTGCTCGATACATCGAGCCAAGAGTCGATCCTCTAGGTTCGGTCATCAAAGCCGCACGCAGAAGTTTACTTCGAGTACGGCTGTAGATGTGCACTCTCTTGCCTGAGTATTATCTGTTAAAATAAATCCTAACAAAGGAGTGACTTGTGGCAGGAAATGACGAATTACTAGATCTTGTAAACGAAAAAGATGAAATTATAGGGACAATTTGGCGATCCGAGTATGACAAGCTCGAGTCAGAAAACCTTGGCTATATTCGCGCTGTTGAAATGTTTATTGTTAACGATAAGAACGAGCTATGGATACCAAAACGTACGGCCCATAAAACGATAGCCCCGAATGGCTTAGATTTTAGCGTTGGCGGACACGTCAGCAGTGGTGAAACATACCCAGAAGCCATGCTTAAAGAGACCCGTGAAGAACTTAACATGAATCTGGCCGAAGATGATCTTGAGTTTATTGAGACAATCGGCCCGGACGCCAATAGATATATCAGAAAACTCTATATCCATCGTAGTAACCAGACACCCAAGTACAATCCTGATGATTTTGTAAGTGCAAGTTGGCTAAGTACAGGCGCAATTTTAGAGATGTTAGATGCAGGAGTACCAGCGAAGTCCTCCTTGCGAGATACGGTTGCGTTAGTCGCCGGTCGTCTCGCCACTGAACAGTAGTACCTCTTTAATGGCCGATACTGTAAAATAAGCATATGCCCGAACCCAAACAAAAATACTTTGAAGATCAGTTCGATGACGAGGAAGTGCTCTATGTCTTCCGCAAACACCCCATTGTAATGCGCAAGGGCATTATTATCTGGGCATTTGCCATGTTGGCTGGGCCACTCTACACGGTGTTACTAACTATGATCTATGCTAATAATCCAGAGAAATACCCTAGTCCCAACTTCTTCTTTATTTCGCTACTGGCAAGCTTGGTGCTATCCGTTATCGTGTTTATACCATTCTGGTTGGCCTGGCACTTTAGTGTGTTTATTGTGACTGACCAGCGGTTTATCCAGATCACCCAGAAAGGGCTGTTCCACCGTAGCGTCGTTGATGTTGGGCTCAATCAAATACAAATGGTGAATTATGAAGTAGCCGGCCTGCAGGAAACCCTGCTTGGATTTGGTACAATAATGATGCAAACATATATGGGCGAGTTGCTTATACATGACGTGCATCACCCAGCGCATATCCAGAAGAAGATGTTAAAGATTCTGCGTGATAAGGGGATTATCGCAACCGGAGCAGCAAGTTCTTTCGGGGCAACAGATACAAGTAAGGAAACTGAAACAGATGGTTAAAAAACGAATCAAAGGCGTCCTCGGGAAGGTCAAGCGACAGGACGAGGCTGTGGTTTTGCAAAATGCTGCAGATAACGCGCCACGTATCACCACAGAAACAGTGGCGGAACACCGAGAACAGGTACTTAGGAAAGCTCGAAAGCACATTATCCCACTGGCCCATTCCAAGCATCAAGTGGTCATTCTGACCTCTGGCTTGTTCATATTGGCGATAATTAGTTTCTTCACGTACACAACTTTGGCTTTGTACAAGTTTCAGCAGTCATCAACCTTTCTATACCGTGTAACGCAGGTGATCCCGTTCCCGGTAGCTAAGACCGGCGGGCACTTTGTTTCTTACGAGAATTACTTATTTGAGCTCCGCCACTACAAGCATTACTACGAGACCCAGCAAAAGCTGAACTTCAACGACGAAGCAGGCAAGCAGCAACTCGAGGCATTTGAAAAACAGGCCAAACAAAAGGTTGTTGACGACGCACTCGTTCGCCAACTAGCAGATGAGAATGGCATCTCAGTTAGTAATAAAGAGGTCAGCGACCAAATCACACTTGTACGTAATCAAAACCGGCTCGGGGAGAACGATAAGGTTTTTGAGGATGTCCTAAAAGATTATTGGGGATGGACTGTGGGTGACTTTAAACGGAGCCTCCGTCAGCAGATGCTTGCTCAGAAGCTCGTTGCAAAACTCGATACAGAATCACAGGCCAAGGCTACTGCTGCCCTAGTTGAACTTCAAGGTGGTGCAGATTTTGCCGCTACAGCCAAAAAGTACTCAGAAGATCCTACGACCAAAGATAGCGGTGGGGAATTCGGCTTTGCAGTGGCTAAAACTAACCGCGACCTGACTGCGCAAACGGTCAGTGCACTATTTGCGCTACAACCTGGGCAAATATCCGGCATTGTGAATACTGGCTACACCCTAGAAATCATTAAGAATATCGAAACTTCAGGTGATCGTATCCGTGGTGCTCACATTGTCTTCAACCTCAAGGACGTGAATATCTACCTAGACGCACTCAAAGACAAACAAAAAACCAGCACCTATATCCGCTAAAATAAGTAACAAAAAAGAGCCACAAAAGTGGCTCTTTTTCTTGGCGACCCCGACCGGATTTGAACCGGCGATCTCCTCCGTGACAGGGAGGCGTGATAACCACTTCACTACGGAGTCATACCTAGATAACAGGGGTAATCATAGCAATTACTCGCATATTACGCAAGTACACTTGTGACTAATAGTACTGGTGGGCGATGGAGGATTCGAACCTCCCACCTCCACAACGTCAATGTGGCGCTCTAGCCAAATGAGCTAATCGCCCAGTCTACAGAAGTCGTTAAAGTACAAATCAGAGCATATCATTAACAGGGGTAAAAAACAACACTTTTGGCTTGATTGGGCGGGGCATAAACCTGTATAGTTTCATGGACGTGCCACCTTAGCTCAGTTGGTAGAGCATCTCATTCGTAACGAGAAGGTCGCCGGT
>CAZXDT010000003.1:0-129844 GCA_964639295.1 uncultured Candidatus Saccharibacteria bacterium
ATAGCACTTAAGCTTGCAACCCTCATAAAGTTCCACACCACCCAGCCTGCTCTAATGCAGAGCATTAGACTCTGCTGGGTTCTTGGCCCTTTTGATCTTTTCTTTCTTTACGATGCTCAGTCACCGTACTTAGGTATGGCTCCTTGTGCTTCGCAGAAGAAAAGCCAAAATGGCTCAAGTGTGGGACTTTATGGACTCAGAAGGAAGCTATGGCAGTGTACGTCATGGTTGTTGCATACACACCAGGGTTCTGATTTGGTGGTACATTGACGATAAAACTCGCCGTAAACAACCTAAAGTCAGTAGACGTAGAGGAGTTAGTTAGCACTTCCCCATCACCAAACCTAAATACATTTGAATTAGCATAGCCTGCACTTGGGATTGAGCTTCCTATTCCAATAGGATCTTGTCCAACGCTAGGGTTGGAGTTCGCTCGAAGATTAAGCCCAAACTGGCTTGTTCCCACAACGCTTACACCCCCAGCAGATAAAGCATTAATAATGTTGTTACCAGACGTCATCGTCAGCCCATTTAAGTATGTCGTATATCCCGTACCATCATTAGTTGCTCCAGAGAACTGCATTGTGGCTGTAGTAGTTATCGTACGCTGTAGCTCACCAATGTCTATATGTGTGCCTGTGGCACTACTACAGTTAAGGGTTACTGAGACACCTACACAAAAAATTAAGAATGGTGGAACATATGCACTCACCTCAAAGCTTTGGGTAGTCGCAAAAGCAACTGCGCCGTAATCGTTTGGTACACCGCTGCCATCAGTACTTATAAAGCTCGCAATACGTACAAAGGTCGTTTGATTGGCCGTCGTAGGGTTAAGTATGGTATCAAATCGGTATACTGAAGGTGTAATACTGCCTGCGACTGCAGCACGCGTAAGTACTATTTTGTTGGCTGTTGAGTCTGGTGCGCTGATAGAAAACCCAGTGTTACCTGACTGTAACCCGAGCACTACCGCAGACAAGTCTAAACCAGTTGGCGGTACGCAGGCATCGAATATGAACGGACTGTTCGTACAGTACTCAAACATCATAGATCCAATAACTTGATTTGAAGGAATAGTGAAGCTAAACCTATGTTGTGCAGATGCACCAATGGTGGAGCTGGATAACCTTACAGATCGAATTCCTATTTCCAGGGCTTGGGCTGTTTCAAAAGGACGCAAGAAAACAGGCGCGACCAATACGACCACCTGTAAAAGGATAACGATCTTGTGGAAACGAATCTTGACTCTCACGGATGTCATTATTGTACCTTGTTATGCTTACTATTGTCTCTATTATTGCCGGATAGTCAAAACCCTAGCAAGTTTTATTTTGCTAGGGTCTGTGACTGAGTGTGTATGTGCGTTATTTAGAAAGTCGTTGTTGCTATGAAGTCTGCTTGTACAGTATACGCACCTGTTGGGGTCGTAATACCTGACAGAGCTGCAAACTTCAGGATGAGTGCTTCGTCATCAACCACTTTTACTGCTGAACCTGTTGAGGTCGCGATGGTTGTGGTGTTAGCAGGGTTCGCATCCCAGGCGTAACCACCGTTAGTGGTACCACCGACTTGATCACTATCTGTTACGAATGTACCGGTACCGTTACCATCATAGACTCCATCACGGACCATGTTACAGCCCGAACCGCCAGAAGCACATGTGTAAGCACTGGTGCTACCACCGTTGATACCGGCAATAGTCATACCGAACTTTTCGCCACTAATACCGACCGTGAATGCACCTTGTGAAGCACTTGTATTGAAACACTGGTCAGTGGTACTAGTAGAGACTGGGGAAGCAGTACAGGTTGCACCGGGCACTTTGAGGGAGCCAGAGCTGGTCTCTGAAAGCGAGTGATATGCAATACTCGCACCGTTAAAGGCGTTTGTACGGATCATCGCTATCGCGTTGGTGTTACTACCACCGTTAGTTGTACTCACCGGAGACACGTTAGTAGCACTGCTATCGATGTTACCGATATCAACACTAGAGGTACCAGCAAGGGTGACTGCTGCACAGTCTGCACCAGGTGTCGTAGTATCGGTGTTAACTGTTGTTGATGCCACACAGAAGTCTAGACGTTCCTGGACACGTGCGTTGACGGTCAAGGTCTGTGAAGTACTTTGTGCGAAGACACCTTCCCACTTGAGGGTTGTACCGGTATCTGAGTAGATACGCATACGAGTGTAGTAGCTCTTGTTTGGAGTTGTGTTGTTAACAATATCTGATGCACCTAGAGTGATCTTAAGTGCTGTTTTGCTTGTTGCATCGTCGGCAGTTGTCTTATCAAACTGAATTTGGTTATTAGAACCACCGCCTAGACCGTTTTCACGAGTAGTTGTCCCACCTGTTGAGGTCCATGGACCAGACAATGTGGCAGTTGGTGAAAGAGCGATTGTTGGTGTATTAACTGTAGTACAGGTAGTTAGTGGCGTGTCACAGAACTGAATTTCAATATAGTCTGCGTTGGCTGTGTCTGCAGTGGTATTAAATGTCCACTCTAGCTGGGTTGTTTGGCTAGGACGTGCACTAGTTGATGTTAGGTTGCGAGATAACAGTGTTGGAGCAGCAGACGCTGAACCGGTTATTAAAACCGGGGCTACAGCAGCAAACGTCAAGACTAAGGCTGATAGCCCTGCTTGCGCCCTGCGGGAGAGATCCCGGAAACGATCTATATACACACTCATTTTGTTTTTCCTTTTATATACTTTGTTTATTTTTTAGTATTAATGACCTATTTTTACCATAATACTCTGGGTAAACGCAAGCACTTTCACAGCATAGTTTTCCACAGGTAAGCACTGAGGTGCACGCACTCCACACTTGAGATCATTTGGATTTGTTTGAGCGAAACGTAAAGGAGCCGTACTTAGGTACGGTGACTGTGTATCGTAAGCAAACAAATTCGAAGGAGCCAAGAGGCTGGCGGGTTACAAGCTCAGCTTGTAAGCAGGCCAGCCGGTGTGGGGTGTGTTTGCAGTAAATAAATAAACGCCCTCTGCAATTATATGCAGGGGCGTTTATTACCCGTTAGCTGAACTATGTCAGGATGGGATTTGATTAACCTAAAACATTCGTACTTAGAAAGTAGCAGTTGCTATAAAGTCTGCTTGCACAGTGTACGAACCAGTTGGTGTCGTAATACCTGACAGAGCTGCAAACTTTAGAATCAATGCTTCGTCGTCGATAACCTTTACTGCTGAACCAGTTGAGGTCGCGATGGTTGTCGTGTTAGCAGGATCTGCGTCCCAGGCATAACCACCATTTGTGGTGCCAGCTACTTGGTCGATATCAGTTACGAATGTACCTGTACCGTTGCCGTCGTATGCTCCATCACGGACTACATTACAACCTACGCCACCAGCGGCACATGTGTATGCACTGGTGCTACCACCGTTGATGCCGGCAATGGTCATACCGAATTTCTCACCGGTTGTACCAACTATAAATGCGCCTTGTGATGCACTTGTGTTGAAACATTGGTCAGTTGTACTTGTAGATATTGGAGAAGCAGTACAAGTCGCACCGGGCACTTTGAGGGAGCCAGAGCTGGTCTCTGAAAGCGAGTGATATGCAATACTCGCACCGTTAAAGGCGTTTGTACGGATCATCGCTATCGCGTTGGTGTTACTACCACCGTTAGTTGTACTCACCGGAGACACGTTAGTAGCACTGCTATCGATGTTACCGATATCAACACTAGAGGTACCAGCAAGGGTGACTGCTGCACAGTCTGCACCAGGTGTCGTAGTATCGGTGTTAACTGTTGTTGATGCCACACAGAAGTCTAGACGTTCCTGGACACGTGCGTTGACGGTCAAGGTCTGTGAAGTACTTTGTGCGAAGACACCTTCCCACTTCAAACTCGTAGCAGGGTTGTCGTCGTAGATACGTACACGTGTGTAGTACGACTTGTTGACTGCTGCATTGTTAGTAATGTCAGCTGCACCAAGCGTAATTTTTAGTGCCGTTTTACTTGTTGCATCGTCGGCATTGGTCTTAACGATATCAATCTGGTTATTTAAACCGTTAGATGATGCCGTACGACCATCCACTCGCGTGGTCGAGGTAACCGCAGTACTCGTCCACGGACCCGACAGTGTGGCAGTTGGTGCTATAGCAACACTTGGCGTGTTTACGGTTGTACACGTACCAAGCGGGCTGTCACAGAACTGGATTTCGATTGTCTTTGCATTCGCAGTATCAGCCGTAGTATTGAACGTCCACTCTAATTGAGTGTTCGTCGAGGGTTGGGCACTCGTAGATGTAAGCATACGAGATGTAATGGTCGGAGCAGCTCCTGCTGTCGCTGGCAAAAGTGCTGGCAACACTCCAACTGCCCCAAGAATTACAACCTTAGTCCACAACGATACCCTACGCATTTGTAGAGTTATGTTTTGAGACATATAGTTCTCCTTAATTAACATACGTGGTGCGCACAGAGAGCCTGCATATCTTAGGATCTGGATTTAATAACAAGCAAGAGAAGCCTTCAAGCACACGAACTAGACCAATTATATGGATTCGTTTTACTAACGGCGTCGCAAGCTGTCACTTTAGCGTCGCATATGTTTGATTTATATTGATTGTTTTTGTTTTAGGTTAATATGCACACTATTCATACCATATTATTGTGCATTAGCACAAGCAGTTATCCACAGATACACGTATCCCCTACTACCTAATATGTTCCGCTCACCACAACATCATGAACCATAACATACGTCCCGGCTGGCGTAATAGCACTCACATTTGCAATGTAGGAAATAGTGTAGTCAGTTCGTCCAACCGCTTGATTGCCTGCTGTCGCTGCAGAATGCGCAATAATATCACCCACACCATATTTAAACTGATTCACGGTGTTATAGCCGGCATTTACGGTGCCATCTGCAAAGCTATTATCAGGAACATTTAATGAGTTTGCCCCGATATCTGGGCTTGAGTTATCTACTAGATTAATACCAAACTCTTCTGTTCCGGGTATAGGAGCACCCAGACTTGATTTAGCAGCAAGCACCCTACCGCCTTCGCTTGTTGGGGGCTGGCTCATAGTCTGTACGACATATGCACTTGAGAGGTACGTTCGTACCCAAAAGGTTCCCGATCCCGTACCAGTTGTGCTGGTATCCAGATTGCCCAAATCAACTGTTGCGCTATTAATAAATAATTCAAGGAACGGTTCTGATGGAGTAATAAATCCAGCTTCAGCATCATAATTTGTACTTGATGATCTACCTACACCAAGTGAGCCAACATTACTCTGTGCCTGAAAGTTACTTGATGAAGAGTTACCCCCACCTGTACCAAACTGATATTCATTGACCTTGTAGCTATTGGACGAAGACTCTTGTGCAAAGACAGGTACTTGAACAGCGAGTATCAATATCGCTAGTAAAAGTGTGTGTTTAAGTATCTGTTTCCGCCACATAATTTATCACTATTCTAGCATAACCAGTGTTGTTTAGCGGGTTTCGAATGTCTCGACGATATTGTCAAAGTCACCGGCCGTAGGCTGTGCGGTAAGGTTTCTGTAAGTAATGCGGTATGTTGCAGTACCTCCACCTGGCCTACTAAGTACCATTGCATCAGTCCCGCCTACCAATCCCGCAACCGCAACATAGTTTGATGTGTCAGGATTACAAATAAACGTAACTTCTTTGAATGTAAGTACGAGTGTGTGTCGGCTACTGTTTGGCTTAAGCCCAGTTCTACAGTGATCTGATACGGTGCCTTTGGGTGTCAGTTTACCGCTCTTAGAGGCAGTTACTGGGAGAACGCGGCTCGTCTGAGCAGCATCGAGCGTAACCGGGGACTCTTGGTTAATATCAATAGTTAGATCCTGTTCAATAAGTGGACCGTTGTATTGCCTGTATACAAAGTGGTTCGAACGACTTTCATTGGCAATTGCCCGCCATTTCTTTGAAGTTTGAAACTGGAAATAAGGGCTGGACTGTAACTGGGTATCAGCGACGATGAGTGAAGTTACGGCTTTGCTTTCATTAGAAGCTTCTTCGGATTTATTGTTATTGGCGATAATGTCATACGCAAAGAAACCCCCGCCAACTAACAAGCCAAAAATAATCAATGCCCAGACATAGCGTAGTTTGCGCAAGAACCGCTTGCGGCTATGGAAGCCTTGTTCTCGGTAGTAGCTCGACATCTGTTCTTCCCTCTCGGGACCCCCATATGGATTTACTGCCATTATTGCACACAACACTAAAAACACAACCACTTACGAGGAGGGGTTGTTAAAGTGTGTACGCAACGCTGAACTGCAAAACAAGCTGAGAACGGTCAGTCAGAAGTTCAAAAATGTGCTTTACAGTGTCCAGTAATGTTTGTGTTGTTTGTACCAAATGTACCGTAGCATATTTTTACTACAAGCACAAGCGTGACTGATTGCGGTTATGTTTTTGACTGCAAACATAGTATTATTGATGCAAGAAGACCAGAGGCCATGGATAATAAATCAGAAGATACAAATCAGCCAGAAAAACCTGAGAACACTGAGCCAGTGTCCGGTTCAAGCAACGCTGAAGGCGAAAGCCTTGAAGGCAGTACTGATGCAACTGCGTCTTCTGATGTAAAAGTAAGCGCGCCAAAACAAAGCATTGGTAAGCGTATTCAGGGACTCATAACAGGCTTGAACATCTACCTTATACTGTTTATTTTCATCGTGGTACTTGCCGCAGGTATCGTTATGATTGGCATTCAGAAAAACAAAAAAGCTGCCACGCCAACTACTGTTAACACCCAGACGCTATCCGCTGACGAACTCAAGAAAATCGCCGAAAGCGAACAAAAAGTTGGCGATCCTAAGTCAACGCTATCTATCGAATCTAATGCTATCTTCAGCGGTAAAGTACTGATCCGTGACAGTTTAGACGTTGCGGGAACTATCAAGGTGGGTGGGGCATTGAGTCTACCAGGCATTAGCGTGTCCGGGGAGAGTAGCTTCGACCAGATCAAAGCTAACAACCTAACTATTACCGGTAACACGGCTATCCAAGGTCAATTAAGTATCCAAAAGGGTATAACCAGCAGTGGCGGTGCAAGCTTTGGTGGACCTATCTCTGCCCCTATCTTGACGGTTCAGAGCCTACAAATCAGTGGTGATTTACAGATCACTCGACATATTGACGCAGGTGGTGGCACACCAGGAAAGGTAGATGGCAGTTCGTTAGGATCTGGCGGAACCGTATCTATTAGTGGTAGCGACACAGCTGGGACAATAACCATCAATACCGGTGGTGGCCCGGGTGCAGGTTGTTTCGTGACCGTTAACTTCACGCAGAAATTCAGTGGCAATCCACACGTTGTTGTATCCCCTGTTGGTTCAGGTGCGGCGTCACTCCAGTACTACATAAACCGAAACAGCAGTAACTTTAGCCTCTGCACCGCCAATGCCCCAGGTGGTGGCCAAAGCTTCTCATTCGACTACATAGCCATCGACTAATCTAACACCTCACAAAGGGTTCTGAGCTTGAGTGTAGCTTGGGATGCTCATCGAGGCTTGACCTTGAGGCGTACTAAAAGTACGGCGAAAGGTCAGACGTAAGATAAGCGCCCAAGATGCGCCAAGGTCTGAAGCCGCCTTTAGATATCGAGAAAAACCACGACTTCGTCAGCTTTTACATGCATAATCCCACGCGCAATCTTAATATGCTCCTCATTATCATCCGTACGCACAATAATATCGCCTGAGTTTAGCAATGTCATGAAGTTGTGGTGCTTGGGCAATATGTCGAAAGTACCGGTATCGTTCACACCGGAAATACTGTTTGCCTCACCGTCAAAATACACTTTAAATGGTGCATAGACCTTGACGTGCATCGTCTTGCCGTCAACTCGCGATTCAGGAATTGCGGCATTGGTAGCGGTATCTTTATGCTCGACAGGTTTGTTGTCATCTTCTGGCATGATGGACCCTTCTCAGATCCTAGCTCTGTTAAGTGAAAACACTGCTGGCGAGTACCATTTTTCAGTTTTTGTGAGGAGACATATCCGTAGATACGTTGACGAGCAAAACTGGTAAATGGTGCCGCCAGGAGGGTTTGAGGCTGGAGGGAGGGTTTGAGAAGAGTCCATACCTAGGCAACTATTTCTTCAATGGATTGCAGGGTCTGTTCACGGGTAAAGAAGTCACCTGCAACACCGGTGTGTTTGGTCATAACATTCATGTTTTGAGTAAAGTTAGCAATCAACTTCTTTGCCTTGGCATAATCTGCACGGTCAGAGGCGGACAGTTCGTTCTCACCAATAATTGCAATAATTCCCTTTAGCGATTCGTACTTCTGTAACAGCGATTGCACCCGCACGCTCAACATATAGTGACGATCACCGACAATATCTGGCGTTAAGAGTGATGAGTTCGACTGGTTCAAGTCAACTGCAGGACGAATGCCCTGCTCTGCAACTTTACGGGAAAGCACAATAACACCATCTAGCTCGTGCTGGATCAACTGCACCGCTGGGTCAGAAAGGTCATCTGCAGGGACGTAGATAGTCTGTACAGATGTAATAGAGCCATTTTCGTTAGAGCTCAAACGATCCTGTAACACCTTAATATCAGAGAAAATAGTCGGCTCGTAACCACCTTCGTTAGGCACCTGGTCCAAAATAGTTGCTAGCTCGTTTCGAGCCTGAATGAAACGATAAATGTTGTCCGCGAAGAACAAGATATCTTTACGTTGTTCGTCACGGAAGTGTTCTGCAAGTGCGATCGACGATACAGCAACAAGTGAACGTTGCACAGGATTTTCATTCATCTGCGCAAAGAACATACAGGTGTTTTTAAGCAGGTCGTTCTCGCGTAGCGTATCCCATAACTCATGACCTTCACGGATACGCTCACCAATACCAGAGAACATAGATAGACCACTACCAGACCGAGCAATGTTGTTGATAAGCTCCATAGTAAGTACTGTCTTACCCACACCAGCACCACCGATAATACCAATCTTGCGACCCTTTACGAATGGCGTGAAGAAGTCGATAACCTTAATTCCTGTTTCTAGGATTTCTGGCTTCTGTACGTTTAAGGCTGTTGTACGGGCTGGGAGCATCTGAATATCACGATGTAGTGTCGTAGCATCGCCAACGGGTCCCTTGCCATCCAGCGGCGCACCGAGAGCGTCTAGAATACGACCAATAGTGACGTCACCGACAGGGATCTCTATGCCCTTACCCGTTCGGGCAACTTGCATGCTTTTTTGAACACGCCTATCAGAGCGAACATTCAAACACATCGCTACACCGTTAGTCTCCAGGTGATCTACAAGGAGTTGGGTCTCATGACCGTTCTGAACGACAAGCACTTCACCAACATTTGGTGATTGATCATCAAACTGCACACGGACCACAAGGTCCTTAATAGATATAACGGAACCTGAGCTCAAACCAGTCGTAGTCGGTGCGCTCATACGTTTGCCCCCAATTTTGCTTTTTTCAAACCACTAATAATTTCCTTCAAACGTTGGTCTTTAATTCCACGTTTAGCACGGTTGTAATCCATTCTTAGCTCACCCTTGGCTTCATCTGCACGAGTGTGTGATGCTGACATAGCCCTAAACCTCGATGCATACTGTGCAAGTTTAGAATCAAGGATTAACTGCGACATAGCAATCTGCATCATAGAACGCTCAAGGTGGTCCACAACATCGTAGGTACTTGGTTCGAATATATAGTTAGCTTCACTAATAACTTCGTCAGGCTTGTCGGATTGTTCGCCCTTCTTGGTAACCGCGGTTGATAGTTCGATGCGCTTAACATCCTGGACCATTAGGGATACATACTCCTGGTAGAACACGACTGTTTTCTTGTAGCGTTGAACTTCACGAATGATCGGTGTCACGTTGATATTCTCGTCTTTACTTGGTAGCTTGAAGTATTTCTCATACGAAATGCCACGCTGGGCTAACTGAATTGCACCGTGGTGACCAACTACAATAATTGCGTTCTTGTTCTTGTCGTACGTTTTGAGCATAAGTTGGATCAACTTTTGGTCAATATCACCACTAAAACCACCCTCGGCAGTAATAAGGATATACAACTCTTTGTCGATCACCTCTACATCCTCGTTGTTGTTGCGGCCGAATCCAAAAATTGCACTCACGTGTAATTGCGAATAAATACCCCACAGTTCATCAAAGAACTCCGTGGCCTGTAACACCTGGTTTTTTACCTGAGCAATACGCATACTAGCGATACCTTCAAACACACTGGTAAGTTCTACCAATGTACCCATGGCCGCTTCTTCGCGTTCTAGTTCTGCTGGGCGCTTACTCATTTTGCTACCTCTGAGGGTTCTTTAGACTCTTCTTGAGAGGGCTCAGGTTGCTGTTCGGCGGTTTTTTCTGCTTCCTTCTTTGCAGCTTCAGCCGCTTTTTCAGCCTCTTCCTTTTCCTTCTTCTTTTCTTTCTTTGACTTTTTATCGTCTTCCTTCGGCTCTTCTGGTGGAGCAGGTGCTGCAGGGGCAGGCTCTGGCACACCCTTTAGTTCTGGTTGACACTTCTTCAGAAGCTCATCTCTCACCTGATCATACAGCTCATCAGCTGTAACTTTGACTGCGTATTCTGCAACATTGAGCTTCAAGGAGCTGATGTCTAGTGGCACATTGCTGTCAGCGTGCAGTGCAATATCCAACATCAGTTGCTGGGCCATTAACGAATATGTGTCAGTTGGGGATTGTGTCATTACCTGGAAGAGGCGCTTACCTACCTCAAGAGCTCGTTTAGCCTCGACCGCAAGTTCGGAACCAAAGTGAGAGAACTCTTCTGCCTGACGGTAGTCTGCTAGCAACTTAAGTGTCTCGGCTGCAAGTGCCTTTTGGCGCTTGTTATGGCCAATACCACCAGCACGGGTCACAGACAAACCAATGTTCAATGCTGGGCGAACACCATTACGGAAAATACCCATGTCCAGAATCCACTGACCATCGGTAATTGACATAACGTTGGTAGGCAAGTAGGCGGTGATGTCACCACCTGCAGCGTTAATAACCGGAATACTCGTCAAATGCGCGCCGTTACGATCAAGACGCCCTGCCCGTTCAAGCAAGCTCGAGTGCGCGTAGAACATGTCACCTGGATAGGAGTCGCGACCTGGAGATACACCAGACATCAAGGCAACTTCACGGTATGCATGCGCGTGAGAGGTAAGGTCATCGTAAATAATAATTGTATCTTGGTTAAGCTGTTGCCAGAGGTATTCTGCCATAGCACAGGCTACGTATGGTGCGATATAGCTCATAATCAGTGACTCGAACATCGTACTTACCACCACTATCGCTTTTTCCATACTGCCCGTCTCTTGTAGCCGAGAAAGGAGTGTATCGACATCACTACGACGCTTTGCAATAAGGGCATAGACCACCACTTGGTCGGTATTCTTCTGGTTAATTGCCAGTTGTGTCACGACGGTACTCTTACCTGATTTGTTGTCACCAAGGAGTGCCATACGCTGACCACGTACGATAGGGAACAGAGAATCGATGCCCATTACGCCACTTTCAAGCTGATCGCTGAGCAGTTTACGCTCATACAACGGTGGTGCAGTATTAAACACCGGCCATACTGCGTCAGCCGCAATTGGACCCTTGCCATCAAGCGGTTCACCGGTAACGGTAACTACACGACCGATGAAGTCCTTGCCTACTTTACAAACCAATTCCTGGTGCTGGATAACTCCAATCATCCCGATACGCAACACGTCACTACCAAGGTGCAAAATCGTAACATCAGTAGTAGATACCTGGTGTACAAATCCCTTACTGCCGTCTTCAAACATGACTAAGGCATGCACTGCAGATGGCTGTAGGCCAGACATCTTGACCAGGAATTTATCCACAGCAATAACTTCACCAACAGGATTACCTGCCGCAACTAAACGGTCAAAGTGTTGGTTGCCGCTATCAGCCACCGGTGACCTCCACTGGGACAGCAACTGGAGCCGGTTGTGCCGCTGGTTGCCTGCCTGCCTTCAAAAGATCAGCCAAAATTTGGCCCTTTTCCTTGAACCTATTACGCAGGCTGAAATCAAAATATTTGTTGGTGGTACGCACTACACACCCTGCACCGATATTTGGCTGTAAGCCAACTTGAAGCAGAACTACCGGGTGGAGTTCTGAGCGTAACCAAGTAATGAGCTTTTGGGTGAACATTGGTGACGGATCCGCGCTAAAGCTCATATGCAACGTAGGCGCGCTGGACCTCACCTCTGTCAAAAACGACTTTAACCGTTGCCGATCTTCTTCGTGCAAGACATTCAGCTGGTTAGCGTTAATTGTCTCGTCGAATAAACGGCTCGTGCGAGGTAACTTTACTGGGGTGCCTGGTTCACGAATAGCCGACTGCTTAAGAAAGTCGTCAAGTGTCTCAACCTCACGGAGCAAACGACCTACGTCAACCCGGCTCACAACGGAGATGGGTAACTGGAGGTATGCTTCGCCCTTGTTAAGCTCCATTGCTCAAATCCTTTATAATCGCCTCTTTATTCGCGCTCATATCGCTGAGAATAAATTCAAGCTGGTCATTCAAGTCAATCTGATCACCAATAGCCATCAAGACATAGTGGTTTACGATATCTGCCATGTTTTCTTCGAATCGCTGTACCAAACGCTGCTTCTCTGCCTCAATCTCTTTGAGTAGCTGGCTGCCCATAAGCTGACGTTGTTCTTCGATGGCCTCTTGTGTTTTGGTAATTGATTCGAGAGCGAGCGTCTTGGCATCCGTAATAGACTGCTCATATTTAGTAAACTCTTCCTGAAGTTTCTGAGTAATCTCACTCTTCATGTACTCGTTAAGTTCAGAAGTTGTCAGACGAAGATCCTGCTGCAAGAACATAGCGTTCTCACCAATAATCTTTTCAAAGTGCAAACGACCCCTGTTACGGAGTTCTTCACGGAATTCTTCGTTGAAGATGCGTTCTACGTCTTTTTCAGCGCCCTCTGTCAGGGCATCGACTGCATTCTTACCCTTTTTATTCGGTGAAGACATGCTCAAGGCAAGCCAAATAAATGAAGCTGTTGCTGCACCGATAGTACTCAAGATCAGAACTAATCCCCAGATACTCACGTATTTCCCACCCTATACATAGTTACTTTCAGGTTTCCCTTATATCTTTAGTAATAAATATACCCCAAATATACCGCTTATGAAAACAGTCATTCCAGTTAATACGACCTGGAACATGCCACGGACAATAGATTTCTTGCTCAATGGGTTACGTCCTATAGAGATAATCGCGCTTCTAACACCGCCATACATCAAGCTAGCTGACACTATTGTACTAATCAAAAATACAACGATTGCCACATAGACCCGGGCGGGATTAACGGGTTTATTAGCAACAGATTCACTCACCTTACGCAATATTTCTGGCAGATTAGGCTCTTGTGCTTTGAAAAGTGGGTTCTTGGACACAGCAATATCTGCCTGAACACGACCAATAGAGACGGACCTTTCGGCCCCTTCGCTATCTTTAATCTTGGCCGTACTCACAGTCAACCCCTTACCATCGAACCCAGCGAGTGCCCGGCCAATAATAATTGATTCTTTTTCGCCAGCCTTCATACCTATGCCGTCGATTGCAGACAGAGCCACGTAGTCACCAGGCTTTATCTCACCATTCTGGGTACTCACCAATACATCGTAGTGTCCAGCAGTGGCTACAAAGACTTTTTTACCATCAGAAGACAGCGTAACGGGTGCATCATTGGCATCAACTACAACGCCATACATTTTCTCAGCAGAGTCTTGTTTCACAATTTCTACCTTGCTAGAATCACCTTTTTTAAGCTCAACTAACATGCCACGCTGCATGGTTTGATCTGAGCCGTAGCCTTGGGTCACTGCCTGGGCTAACAGGGGATATCGGGTGCTAACAACACACAGAAGCGACAATATTGCGACTGCCGTAAGACGCTGAAAAGTACAGAGTTTCCGTATTTTTGTTTTTAGCATAAGTGATTACAGTATACTCACCACTGTCAATGGATGCAATATTAACCAATAAGTTTAGCTAGAGCGTCAACCGTTGTTTGAACATCTTGTTCAGTTGTCTGTGCGCCCATACTGAATCGCAGGCTCGATTGCGCCTCTGCATCAGATAAACCCATTGCCTTAAGCACATGTGATGGCTCTTCGTTACTAGCGCTGCAAGCAGAACCAACCGCACACAGAATACCCACCTCGTCTAATTGCATCATGAGCCGCTCATTGTCGTAGCCGGGAAGTGTAAGATGGACATTATTTGGTAAACGGTATTTACGTGAACCATTGATCGTAGCCGTTGGTATAGCCTTCTCTACAAGCTCAAAAAACAAATCTTGAAGCTTCTGCATATGAACTATTTCGGTAGCTCGACGGGTTTGAACCAAATCAAGTGCCACAGCAAGTCCAATAACGTTTGCCACGTTCTCCGTCCCGCTTCGGAGTCCTCGTTCCTGGCCCCCGCCAAGTAGTTGGCTTTTTAGGGAAATACCGGCCTTGCAGTACAACGCAGCAGTCTGTTTAGGACCATAGATTTTACTGGCGTTAATTACTACAAAATCAGCCCCTAGATGTGATGTGTGAATATCTAAATATGCCGGCGCCTGGCAGGCATCAACATGAACGAGCAAGGGAAGGGTGCTACCCTGCTTTTGCCTGCTCTTTCGAACCTCTGCGACCAGCTGTGTAATCTTGCGGATTGGCTGAATGGTACCAACTTCGTTGTTGGCGTACTGAATGCTAATAAGGACCGTGTTTTCATTGATTATTTTGGCTAAGTCATCCACTGCCACTCGCCCGTCCGGACGCACTGGTAATAAGGTGTGGTTATATTGCTTTGCAGGATTGAGGACGGAGTCGTGCTCTACCTGGCTGGCAATCATATTTGCCTCTGAATATTGCTGCATAACACCGTGGATCACCAAGTTGTTAGCTTCTGTGCCGCCAGCTGCAAAGGTGATTTCACTGGGACGTGAGCCAAACCAATGCGCCACATGTGCCCTGGCCTCCTCCACTGCCTTTTTAACAGCCACAGCTGCGGAGTATTGAGCGGATGGGTTGAAGTATTGCTCAGTCAGATACGGCTGCATAGCAAGAAACACCGACTCATCGAGTGGTGTTGCTGCTGCGTTATCGAGATAAATAGTCTGGGACATGATACTTGCTATGGTATCAGCTGGGGTTAACCAGCAAAAGTGTAGATCTCGCGCTTAACACGTTCACGGTAGTGTCTGACGGCATCGCGGAAACGTAGTGCTTCACGACCTGTTACTTGTTGGTAGTGGCCGGCTTGAGACTTAAGAATGCCGTCAGGACGGACATCATAACGAGTTGTCTGTACATGCTTGTGGCCATTGTTATCAGTCCATTCTTCGTGCCAAACCCAAGTACGGGCATCAAGACAAAAGAATTCGCGACGGCGACCCTGAGGAATTGGGCCAAACAATTGTCCGCCAATACGTGCTTCATGACGAATCAAGTTACGGTACAGTTCAGCCTTACGTTGCTGTTCTCTTTGTCCGGCTATGTCTTTAAAGATTTTTAACATACGTTTATGCGCCCTTAGGAAGGTTCTCTATCTGTTCGCGGGCTTGGCTTGCCATGTCGTCTTTTTCCGCCAGTTCAGCAAACTTACCGTAATATACGTTATTTTCAGGAGCAGGAGTAATTAGTGCGTCAACTTGTCGTTCAGCATCATAAATGGCAGGATTTTGCTCAACCAAATAAGAACCGTAGACGATATCATTCCATCGACTTTCCGGGATTTGTTCCGCATTTAATTGAGGTTCTTCCTCAAATTTACTCATTCTTAACTCCTACAAGTTGAACAGTTTAGTAGCATTTTGTGTTGTGGCCTGCGAGATTTCTAGCACGGTTTCACCGCGTAAATTAGCCAGGTACTCGGCCGTCAACACAATATGTTTAGGCTCGCAGATTCTACCACGGAAAGGAACCGGTGTCAAGAACGGCGCATCGGTCTCTAGTAATAAACTTTCGCGGGGAATGGCCTTGTACACCTGTAATTGGGACTCATTCTTAGAAAATGTCGCAATGCCGTTTACGCCAATATAGAGGCCATTTGCTAGGGCTTTCTCCATATTGGCCAGATTGTCAGTAAAACTATGTAAAACGCCCCTAATACCCTGGAAATTGCTCAGAATAGGCCAAAAGTCGTCAAATGCCTCTCTTACATGAAAGATTACTGGTAAGTCACGTTTTTGGGCCAAATCCAGCTGATATTCCAAGATGGCAACCTGAGCTTCTTTAGGTGAGTGTGTATAGAAGAAATCCAAACCACACTCCCCCACTGCAACAACCTTCTCTTCTGTGGCTAAAGCAGAAAATCGATCTAACTGCTCAGTGTTACTAACAAAATGTCGTGCTTCGTGTGGGTGGATCCCGATGCTTGCATAGAGATTTTCACGACTTTTCACAGTATCGACCGCAAGAATGCTGTCTTCAACATCACAGCCAACACAAATCATTTTAGCTACACCGGCCTCTTGTGCCCTACTTACTATCTCGTCAACAGAGGTATCACCTGCCTTGGCCCACAATTCCCGCGTAGTGCGCTCTCCTACCGTCTGACCAGCAGACTGAATATGACAATGTGTATCAACAAATTCCATATCTATTTCCTGATGAAAGCATCAGTTGATTGCGAGACAGTTTCCCTACGGGGAAATAATGTCCCCTCAATCGGGCGGACGACGCCGTCTTCGAACACGTGGCGGATCTTTTGTGCGGTTTCGGGCATAAATGGCGCTAACATTTCAGCAATTTCGAGCAAACAGCTTACTTGGTACGCCAAGACTTCACGAAGGTGATCTGCGTCACCAGTTTTGTTAATCTGCCATGGTTTTTCTTCGTCAATGTATTGGTTTAGCCCACGGACCTGTTCCCAGACCTCATCTAAGGCGCGGTCAAATCGGCAGTCTTCAAGTGCCTGGCGATACTGCGCCGTGTCGTGTTCGGCCTCTGGTATTCCGCCAATAATACCGTTTTGATACTGCTTAATCATGGCTGCGGTACGTTGTACACCGTTGCCGAGCTCATTCGCCAGCTCGTTATTGTAGGCGTCAGCTAATCTCTTCTTGCTGAATTCACCATCTTCGTATGACGGGATATGACGTAGTAAGTAGTACCGCAAAACATCAGCGCCATATTCATCAATAATCTCACGGGGGTCGATGACGTTGCCGAGCGTCTTGCTCATTTTGACGCCACCCTCACCATTGATAAATCCATGCACATACAGTGTCTTAGGTAACGGCAGACCAAGTGCTAACAGCATGCCTGGCCAAATAGCGGCGTGGAATCGCAAAATATCCTTACCAATAACCTGTACATTTGCTGGCCAGTATTCTTTAAAATCTTCGTGTTCTGGGTAGCCTAGCACAGTGATGTAGTTCATTAACGCCTCAAACCAGACATACATAACCTGGTCTCTGTCACCGGGCACCGGTACACCCCAAGTAATCTTGTCTTTAGGACGAGAAATACTAATGTCGTCCAGGCCATCCTTAATAACATTGAGAATCTCATTACGGCGTGAGGCTGGCAGGATCTGGAACTCATTTGTCTCGATTGAATCGAGGATTTGTGGGGCGTATTTGCTGAGTTTGAAGAAATAATTCTCTTCTTCAATTTTCTCATATGGACGATTGTGAGCAGGGCAGACGCCCTTATTTTCTTTAACAGTTTTCTCAGGGAAGAACGCTTCGTCACCAGTACAGTACCACCCTGTATAACTTCCCTTGTAGATGTCATCTTTTAGTGCTTTCCAGATAATACCGGCACGTTGTTCATGGCCAGCATCGGTTGTACGGATAAATCGATCGTTACTAACATTCAGCGCCTTAGCCAAGTCACGGAACAAGCCGCTTACTTCATCAGCGAAGGCCTTTGGTTCAACACCTTTTTCTGCTGCCTTTTCCTCAATCTTGCCACCGTGTTCGTCAGACCCGGTACTAAAGATAACTGGCTTGCCTTCTGCACGTGCAGCACGAGCTAAGGTGTCTGCCATGACAAGCTCTAGGGCAAAACCAATGTGGGGCGGAGCGTTAACATAAGGAATAGAGGTGGTGATGTAGTACTTCATTGTTATTAGTTTATCCTGTTAGCTCGTTTCAGGCTAGTCGTCTGTAGGTGTTTGAGTCGTCAAATGCCAAAGACTACAATGTCGACACCGATACGCTTTTAATGTTGAGCCGTACTGCCAATCAGCTGCTGCAGCAGCACCTGTAGCTTGTTTTTTGGTGTCAAAAGCCAACTTATCAGCACATGGCAATTCGCTATTTTCCCCGGTCATATAGCTCCTGGCAGAATCTTTCAAACACTGCGTTCGTCCAGCCAAACCCAGTCAGCGATGGGTAGACACCCTTCATTGGTGGCTTGTGCGGTTGGACCACATTATATTTCTCTAGAAATAAGCCGTTTTGGTTAAACCAGTCTAAGTTAGTTTTGACCCATTTGCGCTGGAGTCGTTCAGCATCTTGTCTGTAGCCATACCGCTGCAAGCCTTTAATAACTATGAACTGCAAGGGCGCCCAGCCATTGGGGTGTGCCCATTGAGTTGGCAGCTTGCCCGGTACGAGTGGCAATAGCTGTTGCGCGTCAGTGGTAGCTAGGCCACCCTTTTCTTCAAATCGACGGAGCGCCTTAACCATTTGCTTGGCTTGTTTGTCGTCAACCATACCGGCCCACAACGGATAGAATCCAGCCAGTGACGACACCGTACCACGGCGTTCTTTGTCATAGTTGTAGTCGTAGTACATGCCACGAATATTGCTCCACATGAGCTCGTTCATGGTGCTCTTGCGATGCCTGGCAGCTGTTTTCCACTCACCTGCCTCACGTTTATCGCCGGCAATTTCTGCGGCACGAGCAAAGTCCATTTCGTATTTGTATAGCAACGCATTCAGATCTACGGGCAAGTAGTTGAGTGCACGGCGATTGAAACGCGGTGTCATATCCCAGCCACTTTCCGCCTCTGCCAGGTCATGTAGGTAGTTCACGTCGTAGTAACGTGAAAGGCCTTTGTGGACTAATCGCACGTTAGGCTTAACTGTGCCGAGCCAAACACTGTTGTACTCGTCTTTGGCCACCGTAATGGCTTCTTGCAGCCACTTATCACCCATATCGTAGGCATCATAGACATCAAATATAAAACTCGTTAGAAATGGTGGCTGTGAACGGCCCATCAGATACATTCGGGAGGCATTAGGTACAATGCCAAAACGTTTTTGCAAACTAATAAGATTTTCCAGTATGCCCACGACGAGCTTTTTATGCTCATCGTCCAACATGCCTTGGACCATAAAGTAACTATCCCAGTAATACATCTCGTTAAAGTCAAAATCATGACCCTCTTCGTAAGCCGGCACCAGATACGGATTTGGTAGTCCCAGGAGACTTTCGTCGTCCTTTGGGTGGAATCGCTCTAGTTTCTCCCAGTATTTGGTTATGTATTCACGGGCTGGACGCACGTCATCAGCGCTCACTTGATCACTACGAATAAAAAACGACTTGGCAAACTGTGTTGCCTTTTCTATCGCCGCCATTACGTGCGTATATCTCTGTGATTAAATGCAACTGTGCCGACCGTTACCAATACTACACAGACCGCACCTAGGAGCAGAGCATGTGCAAAGGAGATAAGGCCATTGCCATAGTAATAAAACGGTGTGAACTTGTTCAGAGGCTCCAGCCACGACACCGATGCGGCCATAGAGGAAATCAGGTAGGTCAAGAAGGCTAGAGCGCTTGGCATGCCAATACTTGGCGCCTTGTGGCCACTTGCTGCGCCAACTGCATACGACAATATGCCAAAACACAGTCCCACCAACCATGCACCGACAGTACTCTGGAATATCTTGGCAAAACTGTAACTATCACCAATGAAGAACAGCGCCAGCTCTATGCCCAGGACAATTCCCATTGAAGCAAGGAAAGTAATAATCATTCCAGCAATCAATTTACTAAGAAGTAGTTTAGTGCGACTTATCGGCAGACTAAGGTGTGTTTCTGTTACCCCTTTGTTTTCCTCACCCGCTACTTGGCCACCAAACACTACAATTGACAAAATAATGATCAATATGGGGGCGCGTAGCGCAAATACTTGTTGCTGCACATAACCACTAACTGTGGTGAAACTCAGATTATCACCCACTATTTTTTGCACGCCAGCTGGCAAGTTAGCAAACGAATCACCCAGAGCCCCGCCTCTAAATGCAGGGAAGAACGACATTGTCAGGCCAATAACAGCTGCCAGGGCTATAAACCACCACAGTAGTAACATGCGCTTTTGGTAGAGGATTTTGGCGATTATGAGTCTCATTTTTTGTCCTCGTAATAGGTAATAAACAACTCTTCAAGGTCTGGCTCCTGAATAGTAATGTCCCTGACTGGTAGTTTGGCAAATGTGGCCAGAAGCTTGGTCATGTCACCCTCGTACGCGTATACGGCGCTTGTATGATCATGTCTGACTTCTTTGAGCCCAGCAAGAGCTACGGTCGGTGCTTTCTTTGCTTCTTTACTCCAGATAACATGTACGCGTTTGGCTGTTTCTGTCTCCATCTCACTCAAAGATTGTACGGAAATAATTTCCCCATCCTTGATAAATGCGACTCTGTCGCAAAGTTGCTGGACTTCGCCGAGTATGTGGGATGACATGAACACCGTACCGCCACGTTCGCGGTATTCACGGACCAATTTCATAAATGTTTCTTGGACCAGCGGATCAAAACCACTTGTCGGTTCGTCTAGGATCAATAATTCTGGCTCGTGGAGTAGGGCAGAGATCAGGCCAATTTTTTGCCTGTTTCCACGTGAATAACTGCCTATTTTCTTGCTTAGGTCTGCCTGTAACACCGTAGCAAGCTCGGTTATACGCTTGCCGTGTGTGCCGCCATATACCCCGTTAATAAAGTTTAGATATTGCCTACCCGTCAGATCACTATCTGTGACCATATCGCCAGATAAATAGCCTATTCGTTTGTGCGCCTGGTGCGAAGTTAACGTTGGGTCACCAAACAGCACTACCTTACCCCCTGTTGGCTTCAGAATGTCCAAAATCACGCGTATAGTCGTGGACTTCCCCGCACCATTTGGCCCTAAGAATCCAAAGATCTCACCCTTTTTAACCGTAAAATTGGCCTCGCGCACTGCATGAAACTCACCAAAAGCCTTGGTCAGCTTCTGAACATCTAAAATAGCAGTAGCGTCTTTCATTACATCCACAATAACACGAAGCGCATCGGAAAACTGTCTCGGCTATTTAGAAAACAAGCCACTCTTCTTGCTGATGTGCGCCTCGATTTTTTATAGTAACCCCTGGTTTATCTTTCACGAAACCAATATCTCGAGCGTCAAGACCATGTTTAGCTGCTTCAGTTATGACTGTTTCAGGATCTGAGGTTGCAATTATCATCCCAGGTCCCATGTGCCACTTACCGTAGGCTTGTTCATCAGAGAATCCACGTAGTTTCTGTGCTTCTAGCATGATTGCCGGGGGATCAATTGGATTATCAATAACGACACCAAGTCCAGACGGTTCAAGCATGCGACCAAGCTTGCTTGGTTGACCTCCGCCCGTAATGTGCGAGACGGCCGTAATAGAAGCTTTTGGCTCTACATCTATGTCATAACCTCCAGTAAGTGAGGAAACAAATTTTGAATAGATAGTTGATGGTCTTTGGACTAATTTGCCAAGACTCACCTCTCCAAGTGAGGGCACTACTACGTGCTGCCATTCTGGGCCATAATGCTCAAGCATCGCCTTACGTACATCTGTTATACCATTGGAACGAAAACCATGTTCTTGAAGCCCGACCAATACATCACCTTGCCGTACTTGGTGACCGGTTAGTATTCGGTCTTTATGCGCGAGCCATATAATAGCTGCGCCCCAGTTATAGTTAAACTCACCGTAGCCACCTACTCTATCACCAAGTTCTGCAACTTCACCGTTCACGACTACAACACCTGCCTTTTCGGCAGCCTCAACGTATCCTTTTGCCAGTTGCTTAACGGCATTACGAGTATGCTCTGTGTTATCGAGTTGGCGTACATCTAAAATTGAGCCAATGGCGACGGGTTCTGCACCACGTACAACTGCATCATCGCAGACCATGGCGAATAGATCATGTGCAACCACTGAGTGATCATCCATTCTTTCAGCAATTTCTACTTTCGTGCCAACTCCATCAAAGCCCATATTGATATACAGGTTTTCAGGATCCTTTAACCCTGATAGGGGTATAGCCCTCATTCCAGAGAATGACTCGTGAAATTCTGTTAGCAGTCCAGGTCGGTTTTCGTGTGTTAGTTTTGAGGCTTCATACAACATCTTAGAGATGTCGTCGCCTAGTTCAATGTTTACGTCTTGGATTGGTGCTCGTTCAGTCATGCACCTATTCTATTGTTAGTCTTGTGAATTACCAAGCATAAGCAAAAAGGCTCCCGGAGGAGCCTTTTATCGCTAAACTGTGCTATTTACGCTTCGACGAATGTCAGGGCGTGGCCAATTTTGCCAGCACGACCAGCACGACCAATACGGTGTACGTAGTCTTCGTATGACTGTGGCTGCGAGTAGTTGATCACGTGAGTGATGTCTTTTACGTCAATACCACGAGCCGCAACGTCAGTTGCAACCAGAATAGTTACTTCGCTTTTCTTGAAACGAGCAAGTGCGCGTTGACGCTGACCTTGGTTTTTACCACCATGGATAGCATCAGCCTTGAAGCCACGAGCAATCAGCTCTTCGCTTAGGCGTTCAACACTACGCTGCGTGTCATCAAATACGATAACTTTTTCTGTACCTTCTTGGTTTAGAATGTCGTGTAAACGTGACATTTTCTCTTCACGGCGTTCGTAAGGAACGATGTCCTGGTGAACGTTTTCACTTGTTTCGCCCTGTTTAACAGAGACAGAAACTGGATCCTTAGAGAAAGTGTCAATCAACTTACGGACTTTTGGTTCCATAGTTGCAGAGAAGAACATAGACTGGCGTTCAGGTGCCAAGTTGCTGAGGATTTCAGTAACGTCGTTAATGAATCCCATGTCCAACATACGGTCAACCTCATCGAGAACCACAGTGTCAAAGCCGTCAAGCTTCAATGTACCGCGTTCTATGTGGTCTTTAATACGGCCAGGCGTACCAATAACAACTTGTGGGTTGTTACGGAGGTCACGCAGCTGTGGACCCATAGATGAACCACCGATAAGCAAAGCGCCAGTAAGGCGGCTTCCCTTGCCGATTTCTTTACATTCTTGCTCGATTTGCTGAGCCAATTCACGAGTAGGCGCGATCATAAGAGCACGACTGCCAGGAGTTAGCATCAACTTGTGGATGATAGGGATTGCAAAGGCAGCTGTTTTACCAGTACCAGTGTTAGCAATACCTATAATGTCACAACCAGTCAGTGCCAATGGAATGGTCTGGTCCTGGATAGGTGATGGTGTTACGAAGCCTTTGTCGCCCAAGTTCTTCTTGATCAGGTCAGAAACCTGAAAGTCGACAAACTGGTTAGCAGCTACATACTCTTCGCGCTCTACAGGCCGTGCGGCTTGTACGAAACGTGAAGGGTGGATGTAGTCTTTCTTTGGTCCACGCTTAGAACCACCAGTATTTCGGCGTTGACCACCGAATGATTGTCCTGAGCGGCCAGAGTAACCACCTTGGCTAGGGCGTCCAAATGAACGTCGTTGTGTTTGATAAGGCATATAAATAGATCCTTTTGTTTGTAGGAAGATTCACGAATATCTGATTTCTAGGCAAAACTGTCTGACTACGTTTCTCGTTCTACGTCAGGTAGATTGTCTTGATCAAGAGAAGTTGATGATCGGTATGTTCCTGATTAATACATCGATTGTCGGAATGAATATCGAGTAATTAATCTACGAACAGACCCGGATTCATCAATAACAATACCGTAATATTAGCATAAATACTTCCGTAAGTCAACAATCTTCACTACAACAGTACATCTGTACAACAATAATGACTCACACAGTGGCAACACAGTATTAACACCTTGAAATTGTATCTTTAGTATTGACTCAACCATTAGCACCGGGTAACATTGAATAGCAAGCATGCGCTTGTCGGCATACTTTCCGGAGTGTGCTTGCACATTTTCCCTTGAGCAACAAGACAAACTAGTCGGCCAATGTGCCGGCTTTTTTGGTTTGCAAATTATACAACAATTTAAGGGGCTGTGTGTATTGACGTCGTAAAATATCAAGGTGTATCATACATACAAGCTTGAGCTTAAGATCAAGTGAGGTTTCGACAAGGATATCTGACACACCCTAGGTTGCTCAAGGGAAAATGTTACCAAATAACTTTGTGTCGTTTGAACCGGGAAACTGGCCACCAGAGTAAGGTGGCTTTTTCTTTGGTCTTGACTAAGAATGTACCTTATACTGGGACCAATGCTCAGTATTATTAAGCCTAAGACAGAAAAGCTTCTGCAGCCTGTCGCCCAACTGCTCCGTCACGTTGACCCAAACCTCATTACCCTACTCGGGATGATCTTCCCTGTTTTGTTCTTTATTTTTGTCATGAAGGGCTGGTACTTGCTTGCCCTAATCGCCTTTGTATTCAACGCGCTTGATCTGTTGGATGGACTTGTGGCACGCGCCCACAACAAGGTAACCGCATTTGGCGGATTTCTTGATTCAACAGTGGACCGCTTTGCTGACTTTGTAGTTATTGTGGCCTTCGGCTTTGCCGGACTCGTAAACTGGTACATCGTCCTGACACTGGTCCTATTCACCTACCTAATCAGCTATATCCGTTCGCGTACAGAACTAGCAGCCAAAGATAGCAATCTCGTAGCCAACGTCGGCATAGTAGAGCGACCAGAACGCCTAATAACCATATTTATCGGCCTAGCAATCTACGCACTCTGGCCACATACAGAATTTATCGAACTGAACCTCGCTAGCATCACCTTTTTGGCCCTCATAGCCGGCTCCGCCTTCACCGTAGCCCAACGCATAGCCTTCGCCTACAAAAACCTTTAGTTTGAGCCGCTTACTAGAGCCGTGCCACCGATAATAATATTGCGACCGTTTATCTCAGCTCTACGCTCGGCATCCTGAATTGCTTTAAAGTCTCGCTCGGCGTGTAGCCACCCTCAACACCAAAGAGCTCCGCAAGACTATTCCTTCCTATACTTCTCTTCATCGAAGATAGACCCTACACGGAATAGAACTAGCTGGACTTCGTTGGCTACATAAAACTTCGTAAGAGTAGACATTATATCTGCCTTGTGCAAATCCTCACCTAAACAAGATGACAATTTTTCACCCCATGACCTATCGGTAAAATCAAACAAAGGGGTAGGTTGATTTGCGTCTGGACAGTTATAATCACCCCCCACTTGACTGCAATGGAGACAGAAGGTGCCTCTTGTCACTTTATTTCTAATATCTTCGTTAGGACAATTCCCAGTATATGAATCAATCGAAATGCGATTAGGTAGCTTTCCGACCTCCATAAGCCCGTACACTGCTTCACTTAGCTCCATGCGGAAGGTCGACATTATTTTTAGAAGGGCTTCCTCATCGATCTGATCGTACTCTTCTAAGTACCTGGGTGGAAGTGCCATTCGACGTCCAAAATATTCACAAAAGTTTTCTTCAGTTCTTAATCCATCATTAAAGCCCATTATCTCTTTCCAGAAAAAATGACCAACTTCATGCCCAAAGGTGACTTGATGAAAATTCTGTTCTGGATTTAAGTGGATTCTAATTTCTTCCTTATTTGCATCCCCATTTAGACCAACTATTTGACCATGAGCAAAGAGTGTCTCGTCATGCATTCCCATTGTGTATGGTATACCGATCCTTTCACTCGTGAGATCCAAGTTTAGCCTTCCGTCATCATCGTACACAGCAAAAGTATCAATATAAGACTGTGCCTCATACGCATCAAACAGACTCTCGACATAAAAATCATACTCTATCGGTGTTTTTCTTTCTCTGTCCGCTGCCATTCTTTCGAACATGGCTCGAAGATTATCAGGAATCTCTACGTTCTCTTCTAATGCACGCTCAAAAATATCCTTTTTGAATCCCGGGCTTTTCCATTCAAAATCTGGATCTGGTATTGCAGGAACATCAGAGGTTGATCGCTCAGTCATTTCGGATTATTTTACAATGATATTTATATTTTTACAATTAATCATTCATATCTATCAACAAAAAAGACCTTCGTATTGAACGAAAGTCTCTTATGGTGGAGCTGGCGGGGTACCGCCCCCCGCGTCCGCTAGTTTATCTAATTAGTCTATCCTACAGGTATAGTTTGCTTGAATACAACATGGAGTGAAAGCAAACAAAAGTCCACGAGGTTTGATCCTTGTCTTAGTCCGACTACGGATCAATTGCCGGAAGCATCCAGAAATATATGTTACGACTAGTGCTATCTGGCGTCACTCTAGGCGCAGCTGTAGGCAATTAAGCTACAGCGAAAGCAGGCTCAGGGAACAAACGTGCCTTGAGGTCTGCAATCAAAGAAGTGCGATCTGCAATTACTTTGAGTTTGTCTATAACGCTGACAAGCGACCTGCTGATCTAACTGATAAAGTCCAACGTCGAGCTTAAAATTCAGCCCCGTATTTGCCTCTTTCAAGGTTACGATATTGTACCATTTTATAATGCTTGTGTCTAGTGGTCTTGGCCGTGGCAGGTTGCTTGGTGCATGGCGGTCAGTAGCTCTCGCAGTTGTGCCTGCTGACGCTCGGATAGCTTGTTGAATATTGGTTGGTGATAGTTGTTAAGTATCTCCATGGCCTTTTCGGTAACCTTTACACCTTTGGGAGTCAGGGCAGTGATGTGCTCACGGCGATTTGTCGGGCTAACTTGGCTGCTTAACATTCCGTTTTCCTGGAGCAATTTGATCTGACGACTAATGCTAGCTTCTGTTTGGCCCAACTTCACCGCAATCTGCTTCTGGGGAAGGCCATTTGCCTGCTCTAGGATGAGTAGGATTTTAAACTGTGAAAAGCCGATCCCAAGCTGTTCCTGAAGAACTTGGTCAGACTGGCGGGCAAGTACGAAAGAGATGTGGTGGAAGAGGTAACCGAGATTATCGTGTAATTCCATAATAATTAAAGCTTAACATGTTAAGTATTATTATGTCAAAAGAGCAGGGGAGTACTAAATAAGTTTGAACAGGGCATACCATTGTTCCAATGATAATTCCTGTGGCCGGGCTGACGGCTTGATCTGGGCAGATTCAAGAAGCTGATTTGTAGCTGGCTTATCCAATTGCAAGCCAGCACTCAGGGAGTTGAGAAGTGTCTTGCGACGGTTACTAAACCCTGCTTTGACTAAGCGGAAGAATGCCTTGGCATCGATATCAAATAGTGGCTCTTCCCTACGCTTCAGTACTAAGATCTGGGAGTCTACTTTGGGCGGAGGTGTAAACAGCTTGGCCGGAACCAGCATATCTTTTGATGTCTCCCAGTAGAACTGTGCCGTAACAGATAATAGGGACATGTCCCCTGGCCCAGCTGTCACCCGTTGTGCGACCTCTTTCTGAACTAACAGCACTGCGTGTGTCGGACGGTTACGACTCTCCGACAAGGTCCGTATAAGATTGCTCGTTAGGTAGTAGGGGATGTTGGCCACCAACTTGTAATCTGCCGGAAGACTGGTTAGATCAAAGCTCAAAATATCTTGCCTAACAACGGTCAGATTACTCTCTGGAACGCGCTTTGGCAGATCCCGGGCTAAGGCTTCATCAAACTCCACTGCTACAACTTTGTCTGCCCGTTCTACAAGTAGTTCGGTCAAAGTACCCAACCCTGGGCCAATCTCTAGTACCGTGTCGCCATCTTTAACATCTGCTGCGTCACACATCGCAGACAAACTCATAAAATCAGTCAGCCAATGCTGCCCAAGTGATTTCTTAGCGTAAGGTAACTCTTTCATCCCCAGTATTGTATCAGTAATCTCTCCCAAGTAGCCTAGTGGTAGAATAAGTTAATGAGCAAAACACATATTAGAAAGTTCAAGTGGGCGTACATACTGCTGTTTTTTGTACTAGCTATTGGTTATGTCATTTTCCGTTTCTTTAACCCCAGTGTTGGTTTTACCTACTATGAACCCTCCTACGTACCAGCAAACATATCTGTTAAAACCAAAAGAATAAGCATCACTCGGGGGAATGTTCAGGTAGAGCAAGACTTCAGAACAGAAGATTGGGTCTACAGCATTAGTGAGTACAAATCCGACGAGTCAATTGGTGACGCAAAGCAAAACTACGACCCTAAAAGCATTACACCAACATGCGAGATCCGAATTTCACCAGTCAAGACACAGTATCGCTTATGTCACTGGATTGACTATGGAAAAATCGACGTTCACGAAATTAAGTTTATAAAGAATGGTACTTTTATAGATGCACAAATTCCTACTGAACTAAAGGATCAGATCACCGTAGATCAGCTAGACACCTTTGTTGATTCGTTCAAGAAAAAGAGTACGATTGGCCTGCCTGTACTCCGTTCTAACGGAGCCTAATAACTTGTGCGGACAACAGGTTCCACACTTGAGCCAATTTGGATTTTCTTCTGCGAAACGTAAAGGAAACGTATCTAAATACGTTGACTGCGTATCGTAAAGAAGAAAATTCGAAGTGGCCAAGAGGCCAGCGGGTCATGGGCTCCGCTCATGAGCAGGCTGGCCGGTGTGGGATCTGTGACTACCAGTAGTGGTGAGCGATCCAGAAATTGTATGCTCCCGACCAGCTGCCATATCGCCCGGATGCATAGCCACTACACCACTTCAGCTGTGTTACTGGGTTTGTTCCCCAGTCAGCACCAGCTGTAGCCATCTTGCTGCCTGGGAGTGCCTGACAGAGACCAAACGCACCACTTGGGTTACGTGCAGCCGCGTTCCAGCCTGATTCACGGCTGACAATGTAGTTCACATACGGGAAGTCAGATCGGCTGATACCTGCAGCAAGCATTGTTGCTTCCTTATCTGCTGGGATAAATACAGCGCGGCCACGGGCAACAATCTGTTTAACTGGTTCTACTGCGACAATCGACTGTATTTCCTTACGACCAACTTCTTTGCCGTTTTGTGTATCTACCTGATAAGTAACCAATTTTTTACCTGGAGTTCCCTTTTGCCTGACGGCAACAGATCCAAATGACAGACTCGGGTCCTCAATAGTCTGTACTTCGTTTGCAATTACTTGTTCCTCAGTAACTACCTTACTACCGTTACGGACAACAAAAATCTGTGACTGAGGTGTAATTGGCGTCTCTGTTGCAGGCTGCACAGTATCGTCCTTAGCTAGTTCTACTTTCTTTTCCTTGAGCAACTCACCGACGGTCTTTGCGTGCGTACGTACTGGTACCTGCGTGCCGTATAAGTTCAAGTTAGTTGGCGTAGCGCGATCAATAACAACCTTCTCACCAATCGCTCCATCACGGAGGAAGTCAGTCTCCATTTGGCTTTCAATCTTGTCCTCCGGGAAGACATCTACTCCAGCCTGGCTCGCCACACTACGCGGTGTTGTAGCAGCGCTAAAGGCAAATGTCTTACGACCGTTATCAATGACGGTTACTGGACGTGATCGATAAATATTAATACGGAACTTCTCATCCAAGATTGGCGTGTCAGCGCTCGGCTCAACAATATCACCTTCGTTAAGCGGAATGTTTACACGCTGCAGGAACTCACCAACTGTCTTGGCACGAGTTGGCAGTGTCTCTTGTTTCTTGTCATGGCTAAAAACAACCAAGTGGGAATCAGACGGAACAACCTTTTCTGCACTCGTAGAAACAAAAATAGCTAGAGATGCAAAAAACAGCACCAATATCATTACCACTGGGATAACTAATGGGTGTTTGTGCCAATTGTGGCGGGTCAACCATGCAATTGGCTTACGCCAATGTATTGTAGGTTTAGGTATAGTCATAGTGTCGGCTGATTGATAACTCCACCTCTGTTTATGCAGTTATTTTGTCTCAAAAAGCCAGGTTACATCATACCAAATTTTGAAATTCCCTCCAAGTAGCTAGAGTACTCCTTGTTGCCTTAAGCACGCCCTTTTCATCTGCCAGTAGCTCTTGTGGCGTCCGCCAATCACTATCACAAATTTCAAAGTTATCTATTGTAACTAATTCCTTATTTGTAAGCTGCAATGTGAATAGGTGATATTTGTATCTAAGGCCGTAGCTATCTCTCACTGGATTACTCGTAACATATTGCAGGGCCTCTGGCTCAACGACAATCCCAGTCTCTTCTCTTAGCTCACGTGCTGCCGCAACTGCGCGGTCTTCACCCTTGTACATACCGCCGCCAGGGAGCATCCATTTGTTTGGCCCGTACCAGCCCTTAAGGACCAATATCTTGTCGTCAACCATCACTACCACTCGAGTTCGTTCGTCTTTTTGTAAATAGAAAAAGAGAGCGGGAATGGTCGCAAAAAATGCCAGTGTGCCAACAAGCTTAAAGCGTCGTAGCATTAGACCTTCTTCAAGGGAGCGAAGGCCGTATTCAAGCGCTTGGTCCCCTTACCTTTAAAGTAAATAATTGCTGTTTCACCCTGCATTTCTACCACGGTGCCAGTGCCAAAGACATCGTGCTTGACGGTGTCACCTTCGTACAATTCAGGAATATACTGTGGTTCGTCATAACTTGGCATCTGCCCGTAGCCATCTTCAACTGTCTGATCATAGGTATTCTGCCAAGCAGAGCCACCCAGGGAAATACTGTCAATTTGGAAAGAGCCATCAATCTCGCTCAGGAATCTGGATGGGGGATTATGTTGCACACCACCATAGAGCATGCGACTTGTGGCGTAACTCAGATACAATTCTTCTTTTGCGCGGGTCATACCGACGTAACAAAGGCGACGTTCCTCTTCCATCTCTGACTGGTCGTAAAGCGCACGTGAATGCGGAAACATCGTTTCCTCAAGCCCCGTCATGAAAACCACTGGGAACTCCAAGCCCTTAGCCGCATGGAGTGTCATGAGCGTCACCACATTACTGCCGTTCTCCATACTATCTACATCACTGACCAGAGCTACTTCCTCCAGGAAGCCGTCAAGACCTAATTCCTGGTAGCTCTTGGCTACACTGATAAGTTCACGGACGTTTTCTTTGCGTGATTCACCTTGCGGTGTTTTGTCATCTAGGTAGGAATAATAATCGATCCTCCTAAGTAAACTCTCAATGAGGGCAGGCAAGGGGGTTTCGTCTAGCACTTCCCTGGCGCTGGTGAAGATATCACCCAGCTCTAGTAACCCCTTCTTAGCTTTACCACTTATACCCGAAGCATCGCTAGCTGTACTAAGAGCCTGTTGGAGCGTCATATCGCCAGTTTGCTGCCAAGCGTAGAAACTCTCTAGTGACTTTGTACCAATACCACGTGTTGGCACGTTTACGATACGTTCAAAGCTAACTCGATCTTCTGGCTGGTAGAGCAGGCGTAAGTAAGCAATAAGATCTTTAATTTCCTTGCGATCATAGAAGCGCTGTCCGCCAACAATACGATAAGGCACACCAAATCGTACAAAGGCTTCTTCTACGGAACGACTCTGGGCGTTAGTCCTGTACAGAACCGCAAACTCCGCATAGGTCCTAAATCGTGCGTCCACAGCGTTCTTAACCCGACGCACAATTCCCTCTGCCTCTGCCCGCTCATTAGCCACCTGCAATATACCGACAGGCTGGCCCGCGCCAGCATCTGTCCAGAGTTCTTTCTCCGAACGCTGTTCATTCTTAGTAATAACAGCGTGTGCAGCGTCAAGAATTGCCTTGGTGCTGCGATAATTTTGCTCTAGCTTTACGATAGTAACGTCTGGATAATCTTTCTCAAAATTCAAGATATTACGGAAGTCCGCACCGCGCCAGCTATAAATACTTTGCCAGTCATCACCCACTACAGCGATGTTTTTCTGATCATTTGTTAGGAGTTTGACCAGCTTATACTGAGCTGCATTGGTGTCCTGATACTCATCAATCATAATGTAACGGAATTGCTGCTGCCATTTCTTACGGAGCTCTGGTTGCGTTTGCAACAGATTGACAGTACGCGCTATCAAATCATCAAAATCAAGCGCCCCTGCACCTTTAAGAATCTTCTGATACAGCGGATAGACCTGTGCAGCGGCTCGCTCAACCGGGCTATTGCCGCTCGGAGTTATAAGTTCATTCTTGGCGTTACTGATCATAGATGACAGCGTGCGAGCCGGAAAAGTCTTCTCATCCAACATCAGTTGCTTACTTGCCTGTTTAACGGCACTTTGCCTATCTGACTCGTCAAAGATTACAAAGTTACGCGGTACACCAACAGACTCGCCATCCTGACGTAGTAATCGCACACAAATACCGTGGAAAGTGCCCATGTAGGGCATAAATGATCGATTATCTGCGTTCTCACCCAGTAGCGTCGCCACACGCTCACGCATTTCCTTAGCTGCCTTATTAGTAAACGTCACGGCGAGAATGTTATACGGAGTAGCCTTATGTGATGCAATTAAGTGAGCAATACGGTGGGTTAGTGTCTTAGTCTTACCAGAACCTGCTCCCGCCAATATCAAAAGCGGCCCATCTGTAGTCTCTACAGCCCTGGCCTGCTCTGGATTTAACCCTTGAGTAAGTTCGTCTAGCACCTGTATATTCTAGCAGACGTATTTATGATTTTGAGTAGGTGAAGGTTACTGTTTTGAGTGCTTCTAGCAACCGGTTGTAGCTTGATTGCTTGAAGACATCTAGCACTTCTGCCTTTGTGTTGCTGGCTTCAATGCTCATATCACCCTCACCGCACTTATCATAGGGACCCATTACTGGCTTATTCAGATTGGCTTGCGTCATAACAATTGTTTCACCCGTTTTGCTTGTTTTAGCACGGAAGCAGAGATTACTAGTTGTTTTACCCAAGACAGTATATTTAGTGGTCAGTATGTATCCGTATTGTGTCTCCGTAAGTGCCGTCTCTTCATAAGTTGGGCATAGGTTCTTTGCAGCATGTGGTGTGTCCGTCTTTGCTGGTGTACACCTGCCCATATTGCCTACTGGGGCTATTAGTGTGTAGCCGACCGCATTATCTGAAGTAGAATCGGAAAAACTTACACGTAGTGCCCCTGTCTGCGCATCGGAAGTATCACTGCCTGGCCAATTACTTGGGATTACTATTGAAAAGTTATATAGTTTTCCAGTTATTTTCCTTGTTGCAGGTTGTTCTACTACGGGCTGAGGAGTCGATGATTGCTGAACTGCAGCTGGTTTGTCTTTTATAAAGTCAAAGGGAACTTTGAACCCAAGATTGATTGCGCCGGCATCTGCTGCCAGGCCAAGGCCTACCACTACTGGCAATAATGCACCGAGCAGCAAGAGGAATAGTCTGTTATTGCGGCGGGAGCGCTCCTGGCCAATGGGCACAAAGTATTTCTTATCTTCTACGAGCTTTTCTACGAGCTCCTGACGTTTTTGCTCTTCAACATCAACTGCTTCTTGTTTCTTCTTATCGGTAACCTGATCGAGTACGGCGTCAACAACAGCGCCGTCACTAACTTCAGAATCAGATTCCTCTGATTTTTGCTCAGTTTCTGATGCTGGCTCTTCTTGCTCAGCAGTATCGGAGGCCTCGGCTTCTAAGGGCTTTATGATCTTGTGTGCTGCTGATGGTGCTACCGCCTCTTTAGGAGCTTCTTCATTCTGTGCTAATGCGTCTGTAGTAACCTCTGTTTCAGATTCAGTGGCGTTGACCATAGGGTCTTTAAGAACTGCATGCCCGCTAATAATTGGACGAGAAGTAGCATCTGCGGGCGTTTCGCCCGGCTTGGATACATCCATGACGGGTTTCTTAGCCGCTGCCATTACACGCTTTCCTTTTCAATGGTTTGTAAGCGATATGCTGCATCAACAATACCAGAGAATTTATGGTAGTTAAGGCTGGCACTACCGACAAGTACGCCGTCACATCCATCAATTTCCATATATCCACGAGCTAATTGATCATCAACGCTGCCGCCATATAGAACTCTGACTTTTTCGGCTGTCTTAGCACCGTACAGCTCACGGATCTGGTGACGTATAAAGTCAAATTGTTTCTGAATGTCACTTGGCTTAGCGAGCTCACCGCCAAAGGTGCTGATAGCCCAAACGGGTTCATACGCAATCACAATATTCTCTATGTCTGCAGCAACAAGGTCGCTGAGCGCGGAGGTAATTTGGTCGTGTAAAACTTGCTTGGTTTCGCCGTTGTGGCGTTCGTCGTGTGTTTCACCGACACACAAAATCGGCATAATGTCATTACGGACGGCGGCCGTTACTTTATCACGTACTGTTTCAAGTGACTCATTAAAGTAGATTCGCCTTTCGGAGTGACCAATAATCACGTAGTGCGCCAAATCCTGAAGCATTGTAAAGCTGACTTCGCCGGTATAAGCACCTTGATCCTTATGAAAAGCGTTCTGCGCAGCAAGCCGGAACTTGCGACGATCAATCTGCATACTGAGTGGCTGTAATACCAGCATACTAGGTGCCAAAACTACTTCAATATCCCTGTGAATCTTGATACGTTCGTGCAAACGATGCAAAAGAAGACTCGCCTGAGAAGTATTCAGGTGCATTTTCCAGTTTCCGACGATTAGTTTCTTTCGCATAATACTTACGCTAATCCTACTCCTTATTTAACAGAGCATCAACTCCCGGTAGGGATTTTCCACTCATAAGTTCCATGCTCGCACCGCCGCCAGTAGAAACATGGTTGAAGCTATCTGTTAGTTTGCGGTCTTCTATATACCCAACCGTGTCGCCACCGCCAAGTACTGTGAACGGTTTGTGCCCAAACTGACCAAGCATAGCTTCGACCAATGTTTCAGTGCCATGTGCGAATGGCCCTATGGGACCCTGCACGCCATTAGTTTCCGTTACGCCGAGTGCACCATTCCAAATAACCGTGTTAGCTAATTGCATACCACCAGCGATGAAAGCGCCAGAGAATGGGCCCACATCGAGAATCATCTCGTCTTCGGCGACTTCACTAGCAAAACGTTCAGGGCGCTTTGGGTAGTTTTCAATATTTGCAATCACGTGTGCATCCCAATCAACAATACGTGTCTGAGTTGTGCCATCCACATTTTTGGCAACCACGCCATCTTGTGGCAAGTAAAAGACAAAATGTTGCTCAGCCGCCTTTTTCTTGGCCTTTTCAATTATTTCTTTGGCGAGCGGTACTTCATCCGGGTCAGCCTTACTTTTACCGACATGTATTCCCTCTGCAAGCAAGAATGTATTAGCCATGGCGCCCCCAACTGCTACAAAATCAGCAATATCTACCAAGCGATTCAGAATATCTATTTTGTCTTCTATTTTTGAGCCCCCAATAACTGCCATTAACGGACGATTTGGGTTTTCCATGACATTTGTGATGGTATCGACTTCTTTTTCTAACAATAATCCGGCGACACCCGGGATATATTTAGGAATTTCTGATACTGATACTGCACCATGGTGCACCACGCCAAAGGCATCTTGTACGAATACATCAGCATATGAGGCTAGCTCCTTGGCAAAAGCTTCGTCGTTCGACTCTTCGCCAGGATTGAAACGAACATTTTCAAGCATTAGAATCTCGCCAGATGGAAGGTCAGTAACAGCTTGTTTTGCTATATCTCCGACGCAGTCATCAACAAACCGAACGGTAGTACCAAGTAGTTGCCCCAACCTACCCGCACAGGGCTTGAGGCTGTATTTAGTGTCACGGTTGCCTTCTGGGCGGCCAAGGTGCGAGCATAAGATAATTTTGCAATTTTGTTCGAGTAGATATTGGATGGTTGGTAGTGATTTTTTGATACGGTAATCATCAGTAATAACGCCTTTTTCATCCAAAGGTACGTTGTAATCAACTCGCACAAGAACACGCTTGTCGCGTAAGTCTATTTCTCGAATCGTCTTCTTATAAAAGCTCAAAGTACCCCACCCTTTTTGTCATTATTCTAATACACGGACCTTGATTGTGTCAGTAGTTCCTACAACTCCTGGGTATTTACCAGATGCCGTAACTACCATATCCCCCTTACCCAAAAGTCGTGTCTGGCGGAGCCAATCACTGAGCTTACTAGCCGCGTATTTATCCACCGGACGAACATAACTCTTCGTTCCATATACAAGCGCTAGCTGTTGAGCAGTTGTACTAGTAGAAGTTACCGCAATAATTGGTATTCCTGAACGGTGGGAAGAAATCTGTAATGCGGTCGCTCCAGACAACGTCTCTGCAACGATTGCCTTTGCCTGGAGGTTCTCTGCCAGAGTAATAATTGCTGAGCTAATGGCACCTTGTCTACTTGAATCATCTGGGCCTGCGAGATTGACCTTTTCGACTGGATCATTTTCCTGGGTATACAGGATAACTCGCTTCATGACATCAACAGATTCGATTGGGTAGTTGCCGTTGGCAGTCTCGTCACTGAGCATGACACAGTCCGCACCCAAGATGACGGCTGTCGCAACATCAGAAACTTCTGCACGAGTTGGTTCTGGGATTTCTGTCATACTTGCGAGCATCTGTGTGGCGACAATCGTTGGCTTGGCGTATTTGGTACCGAGGGCGATAATTTTACGCTGTACAAGGGGTACTGATTCTGGCAAAGTCTCGATAGCCAAGTCACCACGAGCTACCATGACAGCATCTGTTTCAAGCATGATTCGTTCTATGTTTTCTACAGCAGCTTTGGTCTCAATTTTGGCAATAATTTTAGATGTACTCCCAAGGTTTTTGAGCATAGTCCGTAGTTTGCGAATATCCAGCTCTGTTTGAACAAAACTGAGTGCTACGTAGTCAATATCATGTGTTGAACCAAAGGTAATGTCTTTGCGGTCTTTGGCCGTAATGATATCACCACCAAAATCTGTGTCGGGTAGGTTGATACCTTTACGCTTAATGAGAATACCGTCGTTCTCTGCCTTAACGTGTACCACGCCGTCTTTCACGCTCGCAACTGTAGTACGAACCTTGCCGTCAAACAGATAGAGACGTTCACCACGCTTCATTTTCTTGCTTAGGTCGTACTGCGTTGGGATATGTCCAGAACGTTCCATATCAGCATCAAATTTAAAGCTGAGGCTCTGGCCTTTACGGACATTGATAATACCTTCGAAGTCACCTAGACGTATCTTGGGGCCTTGTAGATCTTGAATAATAGCAATTGGCTTGCCATACTCGCCACTCGCCCGACGAATCCACTGGATTTGTTGTTCTCGTTCCTCGTAGCTACCGTGACTAAAGTTAAGTCGGATGCCATTTGCACCGGCCTTAATCAGCTCTAAGATCTTTGGATAACTGTTTGTTGACGGACCGACCGTTGCAATGATCTTTGTCCGCTTAAAATGTTCAATAGGCACATTGGGTGCCTTGGATGTTGCTTCTGTCATTACCCTCTAGTGTAACTGGTTATGGTTATATTGAAAACGGTAATCGAGGTTAGTTTCGATTATAAGACTATATTGCGGCGGATTATTTTATACTGACTGTTTCTTTATCACCCTGCACAACACTAGCACTCTTGAGGCTACCTGATTCATAACTAATTGAAGCAATGATGCTACTGTCGCTTATTGAAGCGCCGTCTTTATAGACACAAACCTCATTGGCACCAATAGGAGTACACGTGGCCTCTATGCCGCCAAGTGCCTTTTCTGCATCAGCCTTTGACATGCCCTTTTTCAATGAAATGGTTTTTGAGTCTGCGTTTTCCTTGAGAACTGATCCTGAACCCGTATTACCTGTACTGTTATCTGATTTACTCGACTTCATAAGTACAACAGCAAGAATCACAACGACTATCACAATCACAACGGCAACAATAATCAATATGAGCTTAGTAGGTATCTTACTTTGGCTTGGCATCGATGCAGGTTGCATGGCGGGCATCGCATACTGCTGTGGGGGCTGTTGCATTGGCTGTGGAGCAGCTTGCTGTGGGGGCCCATACACCGCAGGCTGTTGTACGCCTGGCTGTGCGTACACTGCAGGCTGCTGCGGCTGAGTCGTTTGATCAACGTACTGCTGAGGCTGAACCTGTGGCTCCTGTGGTGGGTTTATATTTGGCTGCTGAGGGTTCTCGTTTGGGTTCATTTAGTATAATCTCCTTGATTCAAGCATATCAGACCATAAGCATATTAAGAAAATGAACCTAACCACATCTCGAGGGGAGTCGTATTATCTTTGGCCGCGAATGCGTTCAATAATGCTTGTTGTCGAGACGTCACCTTCCGTACGTTCAACAACTTGCAGATGTGATGGATCCATAATGTTCCAGAAACGTGGGTCCTCACCATCAGTCGCATATAGATCTGGCTGTAGCTGAGCCACGATTTCTGCATGCACTGGGTCGATTTCGTCTGGGGGGCTTGTAGCCGGGTCAACGAATACATAATCCACAATTTTAAGCGCATCAAGCATCTCTGCCCTTTCGCCTTCAGGAATAATTGGCCTATCATCACCCTTACGAGCCTTAACCCTATCATCACCGCTCATCATGACAACCATAATGTCACCAAGAGCCTTCACTGTATCCAAGTAGTGCTTGTGGCCAACATGAAGCAAATCAAAGGTACCACTTGTGAGGACTATTTTCTCGTCTTTGTGTTGGTTACGAACTTCTGCTAGGTTTTCAAGTCGTATAATCATTGACATACATTAGCATAAGTATGATGAGTTGTCAATGTAGAGGATCTCGAGGGGAGTCGAGTCACCTTCGGCGACCCCGCGACTTCTACCATGAAAGCACAGCTTTCAGGTGAAGATCACCTTGCGAATTGCCACTGGCAATTCTCACCCTGTTACCGGTAACAGGAGTTCGAGTCACAAATACCAAAACAAAAACCCCAGACTAGCTGGGGCTCTTGTTTTGGTGATCTCGAGGGGAGTCGAACCCCTGTTACCAGGATGAAAACCTGGTGTCCTAACCGTTAGACGACGAGACCGTACTGTGGCAAACATAATTCTGCCAATTGCAACCAAAAAATCATAACATAACAGAGGCCAATTGAAAACCCCTCCCTAGTGAAAGAGAGGGGTTTTCTGGCCTATAGGCCGGAGCGGTCAGTCAAACTACTCGTTTGGCTGGGACCGACATATCCATACTTGAGACAATTTGGATGCGACTCTGCGGAGTACAAGGAGCCGTACTAAAGTACGGTGACTGCACCCCGCAAAAAGAGGCAAGTTCAAATGGTCCAAGAAGCCAGCGGGTCGCGAGCTCCGCTCGTGAGCAGGCTGGCTGGTATGGAATGTCGGGTTAGCTACGACGAGCTAACACAAGGCGGTGAGCCATAGCACCAGCTACTGTAATAGCAGCAAAGATACCAAGGATATCGCCAGCACCAGTATCTACCAACTTAGTTGGAGTCTCTGGAGTGTTGTAGTTTACTTTACCTTCACATACGCTTGTCTGATCAACGTCATTAACATTGAATCGAACAGTTGCGGTAAGTGAATATTCACCATCTTCGGCGTATGTGTGCTCTACATTTGCTACCTTGTCAGTAACAAGTGGCGTAGAACCATCACCAAAGTCGTATGTTACGTTCTTGAACGTAACACCGTTCTTGGCAGTGTACTTAACACCGAGGTTGACCTTACGGCCATCAAGCTTAGCAACCTGCAAGAGATCACACTTGTACTCGGGAGCTGTAGTTACACAATCCTTTTGTACGTTAACCGTCGCAGAGTCGTTGTATTGACCAGTTTGGTCAGTATCAACAACTGCGATGTTCTTGATGTTGTTCATGCCACAAGCAAGACTTGTGCCTGGGTCTACTGTTGCCACAAATGTGATCAACGCAGAAGCACCTGGCAAGAGTGTGCCGACATTTTTACGGCCACTGAAGAAAGCGTTTGCTTCATCAGCAGTCATAACCGTACCATTGTATGAACCGTAAAACTTCTTGGCTGTGCCAGGGACGAATGTTACGCCCTTTGGAAGTGGGTCACGGAGGTATACGTTAGTAAGGTTTGTGTTACTCAAGTTCTTAGCTTGAACAATGTATTCAACACGAGCACCAGGCTGTGCAACTAAGTTGTCAGTAGCCTGAGTTGTGCCACCTTCATTGTGCACGTACTTGTAGATACCAACTGATGGGATCTTAACACGAGCCATGAAAGTAACGGTTGCTTCGAACTCGTGACAAGGCTTAACATCTTCAATAACTGCACCACTAAGGATAATGCTATCGTTGATTTGCTGTGTCACAAGGTTCTGGTCGGTACGAGTACCAACGTTGTGCTTCCAGTAGACGCTACCAGGAATAAATTCTAGGTTAGCGTCTGCACGGTTTAAGTTAACCGTAGCGGTGTCGGTAATGGTGTTGGTGTTATCACCCTTCATCGTTACCTTTACAACTTGGTTCGTACCAGCAGCAGTTGGCATATCAATCTTGATTTTAAAGTTTTCCGCAACACGGTTAGATTCCGGTAGTTCGCGGTTGTGGTAGTAGACAGAGAATTTTACAACTTCGTCATACTTCGCATTTGTGCTTGTCTTGTATGTAGTTTCACCAGTAGTCTGGTTGGCTACGCCAATAGATCCTTCCATGAGGACATCAACTGCCATCACAGAGTGGATTGGAAGTGCAATCAAAGCAAGTAATGTAACCATAAATAGGCTCACTCGCTTTGGAGCACGCTTTAGGTATGAAAATAGTTTCATAACAACTCCTTAAATTAAAATTACAGTATCGGTTAATTCCGAAAGGTTCCCACATTGAACATTCTTTTTGCTGCTGAGAACACGAGTTGTTAAAGGTCGCCACCTGGCGCACTAATGCAAGTCAAATCATTACAAGTTATATAGGGTGTAACAGGGTCAGGATGGTCGCTTTCGCGTAAGAATAATGCCTAAGCATCACTCACCAACCTGGCCCCTGTTTGCTACACCTGTAACCTATCTGTTGCAAAGCAACGTTGTTTCGAATGGGATTGGTGGTCCCGGTGCTGCAGTAGCTGACTCGTCGGTGAGGACGAATCAAGAACTGTGCGATTAAACGCAGCAACACCGGGACAACCAGAGATCACGCAGGCGAATGCCTCAAAGACCCAGAAGGGCGCGTGAACATGTGCTCAACAGGTGGGAATGACTCCACAGGGACTCGGCGTAGCCGATGGCGACGGTGAAGTCGTCTGTCCACTGTCAGAGTCGTCATCCGGAACGGTGGGAGTTGGAGCTCCTCCGTCACCAGAACCACCGTCGGGGTCACCCGTGGGACGACTCGTCGGACGAGGCGTGCCGCTGGGATTCGAAGGACCCTGAGGGTTCTCACCGACCGGCTGCTTCGCAGGACTTCCGTTTCCACCAGCACCACCAGGGTCGTTCGTACCCTTGGGCTTGACGCATCGGTCCTCATACGGAACGTACGGGATGCACTTCGGCTTCGGACACGTCCCCTGCTTCTCGCAGTTGGTGGTCGGGTGAGGCAGATCGAACTGCGGGTTGGTGCAGGCTCCGCGCAAGGCGAAGACCGAAGTCACCTTCCCACACTCGATCTGACCCGGAGGCACGAAGATCATGGTGATCGTTCCCGCCTTGTCCACCTTGGTGCTGCCAGCCATCTTGATGCCGTTGTGGTAGTAAGTGTTGCCACCCCAAGACGTCATCTCGTTGAGCTGTGCCGCAACCCAGTTGCTCGGATCGAGCAGCTGAGCCTTGGTGACCGGAGCACACCCATCCTTGGTTGCGTACTTCGCAGCCTTGATCGCGTCCTTAGCCTGGGGGGTACCCGAGCCGATGAAAGCAACCGCTTCTGCGGGAGTCGAAACCATCTCGCCGAAGACACCGTGACCGGGGTCAGCAGTGTTCTCGGTGATGAGAGCAGGGTCGGTGACGATCTTGTCATCCTTGAAACCCTGCTGACGCAGAGCCTTGCGGACGACGTCGACAACGACCTCGTGCTTCTTGTCGTCAGCCTTCGGAGTAGGGCAGGCGTTCAGGGCGTCGATGGTGGCCTGGGCCGCCTCGATGTCCTTCTTGGCCTGCTTCTCGTCGGGCGTGCCCTTGACGTCCTTCAGCTTGCTGTCAGCCTTCTCCTTGGCGGAGGTGGCGTCCTTCAGCTGGACAGCCTGCTTGGAGCAGTCCACCTTGGACGAAACGGGCTTGGTGCCACTACCGCAAGCGGTGAGCGTGACACCCATCAGAACAGCCACCAGAAGGAGGCCGACGTTCTTGATGTTGAACTTCACTTGAATCACCCCTTCCGGTGATTTAGCTCCGCGACGGCTTGTCGAGGAACGGGATGTTGTCGAACAGGATCAGCGCGAGGTACACGAGGATCGCAGCGGCGACACCGACCAGAACCCAGAGGTCCTGCATTTCGATGCCATCGAGAACCTTGTTGCCCCAGACGACCACGACTGCAGTCAGAACTGCAGAAGCGATGATCTTGAACTTGGAGGCGTCTCCCTTCAGCAGCCAGATGATGGCGCCGGCGGCGACTACGACACATACGGCCCACAGCAGACTCCCGAAGGAATCGCCGAAGCTGAACTTGTCCTTGTGCCACTCGTAGTAGTGAACGGCGTAGGCGGTGCCCACGATGCCCAGTACGGCGGTGATGAATCGACGGATGTCGACACGGTCGAGCTTGAACATGAGATTTCCCCTTTCCTAGGGAGGTAGAACCAGTTCGAGAGCTCCATGCGGAACTCTTATAGCTGTAGTCTCCCTAGTAGGGACAGCATGATTGCAGTCAAACTCGTTAACTGCGAACATGCTGTCCCTAAGGAAATATCGAAACAATAGATTGGTTACAGTGTGTATTTGTTCTGCATGGGAGCTTCTAGAGGTAAACCTCAATAGACGCTGCAACCAGTGCAGACCGTCTAATACTAGCGTGACAAGAAGAACTAACCACCTAATACTACTCGGTCTGCACTGTTTACTTTCCTTAGCAGAACTCCGGTATCTGTTGATACCGGTTATATACTCTGTAATGATTTGACTTGTTAACGTGCCCGCTGTCTATGAATTCCTGGCCTCTTAGAAGCAGCAAAAGCAGAGCCATTGCTGGTCTGCTATACTATTCCACCTCTGTAAAAGTCCAGTTACGGGTTAAAACCTCACACCCATAAACAAGGATGCTCTAAATATACCACAAAATACCTTTTATGTCAATTACTTTCAACACCTTTACGGTAAAACACAAGCGTTTTGCAACCCCTGTTTAGGCCTTCTTGTCTGCCAAATGATCAGGTACTTTGAGTTTCTGCTTACTAAATGTGAATCCAAAGGTGCTTCCCTTGTTCTCTACGCTCTTAAACACGATTGCGCCACCCTGGGCGATAATCACTTTCTTAGCCATAAACAGTCCCAGCCCAGTACCATCCGGACGAGCCTTCTGAGCATTCTTAGCCCTATAGAACTTATTAAACAGATGGTGTTGTTCTGCAGGTGGTATACCGATACCATTATCGTTAACTGTAAACTCTACACTATCCTTTGTCTGCTTGAGCTTAATCTCTATCGCCCCGCCGGCTGGGGTGTAGTAAATAGCATTGTCAGCAAAGTTCATAATAACTTGCCGTATCTTAGTCTCATCGATCATGAGATTTGGGAAATCTTCTGGCTTTTTGTACTGAAGAGTTAAATTACGCCCAGCCGCAGCAACCTTGAGTTGATCTACTTCACTCTCAATAACGTCCGCTAGGTTAGTAGGCTTAGCCTCAATAACAAACTTACCGGTCCTAAGCCTAGACAGGTTCAACAGGTCGGCAATGAGATAAACCATACGCTGGCTACTCGCAAAAGACTGTTCCAATAACTTACGCTGCATTGGTTGAAGTTCTCCTGCATCTCCCTCTAGGACCATACTGACATAACCCTTAACAGAAGTCAGTGGTGTGCGTAACTGGTGTGATGCCATGCTAATAAACTCATCCTTGGTTTCATCCAAGGCCTTTAACTTCTCGTTGGTTTTCTGTAGCTGACGAAGGACTTGCTGGTTTTCTTCAAACAGTAGTTTGTTGTCAAGTGCGATCCCCACTGCTTCACTCAGACGCTCAAGTAACATTTTATCTTTCTCGGAAATTGCTTCTTGATCCTGCGTAAATCCTATTACCATAAGGCCTACTAGCCGATCTCTAGACAAAAGCTTAACGACGACGACTGACTTGATTGGTAATGCCGCCCTAAGTAATGCAACTTTTTGTTTCTTGTCGCCAAGAATAGCTGCAAGATGCTCATTTGTTATGTCCCGAACACTCCGTATTATGCTGCGCTCAGGTGTTGCTATCCACTCACTGTGATCATCAAGCCCAATTTTGTAGTGACTGATGTCCGGTACGTTTTGAAATGAGCTGGCAACGCCATATAAGGCTAAATAGTCTTTATGCGGCGGATTGGGCAAGATTGCCACCAATGGATACGAAGAATGGGTAACGATGGCTTCAGCAACTTTTTGGCACAGTATCTCCAGCTCTTCGTGAGACTCAAGCACGAGGCTATCAATAGTACGGAGAAGAGAAAGAGCCTGATTCGAATCAGCCAACTCAAGGTTTCTCTTATACATCTGCTGTGATATTTCAGCAAGATCCAACTCCAGCTGCTTTTTCTTGCTGGCGGTGAATACTTTCTTAAGACGTGTTTTTTGCTCTTCCACCCTTACCTTTCAAACAGCTAGAGTTTACTGGTAGTTATTTTAGCAGGTTAGGGAGTTCTTCGGGTTTTAGCCCACTAGAAAGGTATGCCACGGCATCCTTACTGACTTCCACCGCAATTTGACCAAATAATACCCTATAGGCTTCAATGAGGCTTTCTATTGCTACCTTTTCATCACCTGTGATTGACACTGTGTGGTTTGGCCAGTCAATCGTAAGACCTTTAACTTGCTGGGCTTGTTGTACGGCAACAGGGCCAATAATAGTTTCTTGGTGCTCAATGATTTTCTCAGCTATCTGAGCGTAGACATCCATGTCAAACCTCCCCGCCTTCTGGGCTTGGATTTGCTGGAACTTCCGGAGGTGTTTCTTGTGGCGATTGTTCTACATCCGCTAATGGAGCCGTGGGATTAGTAGCAAATGCCAATACACCAAAAGTAATGAGGAATAAACCGGTAGTTAGCAATAAGTCACCCCAGTTAGCATTGTAGTAAGTTCCCTCTGTTGTGGTATAAGAAAATACGGAGTCAGCAAAATACATAACCGCAAGGCCTGCAAGGATAGATACTACTGCCCGCCTGTAGAGCCCACCAAAGTACTTGTATGACAGTAGGAACACTACACTCGCAAAGACAACTGCCAAGAAGTCACCGAACGGATATACAATATCAAGCACGACTTTGAGGACTGTCTCACCTTCTGGGACAAGCGTTCCTCCCCTGGCAAGCACAACTTGGATATAGTACGACGGAATAAGGAGTAAGAGTGGTACCCCTATTGCAAGTATCTTTGCTTTTCGCTTTTTGCGTAAGGCATACATTGCACCGGTTGCCTTGGACAGTGAAGCTACCCCTAATATCCAGAAGAAAATACTCGGAGCAAATCCAACATCAGCGAGCGATGGGTATGGGGCTGGAACATCTTTGACGAAGTTGTAGTATGACCATATGTTTTCTCCCATTCCCCAAAGGAATAGACCCAGAGATATGAAGAATACTGCTCTACCCAGAGCGCTCTTGAGCCCACCCCATAGCCTTGCGGTGAACATGCCAATCAGACCCCCAAAAAATGGTATAAGCCCAAACAGTAAAGAATACAGATAATTTAGATTACCCTCTGTTGTCTTGGTAACGAAGAGGCCAATCCAAAAGATCACGAGAACACCGTAAAATCCGGCAATCAGTTTCTGGTATATGTTGGTATTTTTCATGAGCTACCCTGTTTAGTTACACTAAACGTAACCGCTTTCATCTAGATTGTCAATGAATGTATAGATCGGGCGTAGGGAAACCGTTGAATGGTGACGCCAAACTCAAGGTATAAGCGCCAGCATTTTCAAATATCAGCTTATCACCAATCTTGATATCCGCCGGCAATACGGCATCACGAGCAATAATATCTAAACTATCGCCTGTAGGACCCGCTAAAGTACACAACATAGATTCATATTTACCCTTAGGCTGTACGAATGGCTGTACCTTATACATAGTAGAGCCTTGGTGTATCATCGCTTCATATAGTGCATTGTAGATACCCGCGTCTAAGCACAACCACGTACGACCGTTCCTCACTGACCTTGATACTACTGATGCAACAAGGACCGTTGAAGAAGCAACTATCCCACGACCAGGTTCCATGAGAATACTTGGCATATAAGGCAGCTCGTGCATGACATTGTGTAGTTTTTGGACAATTTCAGCTAAGTGAGGCGCATTCTGGTGATTCTCATACACCACAGGGAAACCGCCACCAACATTGATAACTTCTAGTTTGATCTTCTTGGCATATAAATTATCAATCACGGGCTTGATTGTTCTCATGGCATTCGCCCATCGTTCTGCAACTGTTGCCTGCGACCCCACATAAAAACTCAAACCATACGGTTTGAGGCCATGTTTATGAGCATATAACATAAGGTCAGTGACCGTATCTACCGGAGCACCGAATCGTTCCGACATTGTAAAGACACTTCCTTCATCATCAACAACAGTACGCACAAAGACTCTTGATCCTGGTGCATGTGCTATAAGCTTATCTAGCTCCTCAACTGAGTCAGCAGCAAAACGGTCAACACCGTTATTGAATGCTTTTTGTATATGATCAATTGGCTTTACAGAAGTTCCGTAAATGATGTTCGTAGGTTCTACACCTAATTGCAGTAACTGATCTATTTCATAGGCGGATGCCGCTTCAAATCCACAGCCGATCTCATTTAGGTAGGTCAGCACTTTCGGATCGGAATTAGCTTTCAGCGCATAACAAACTTCGGGCTTATCAAAAAGATGCCTAAACATACCGTAGTTGTGCCTGAGTATTTCCCTGCTCGTGAAGAAATAGGGGGTCTGATAATCGTGCTCACGAACTTCTTTGAGTATTTCAACTTCGTTTGGGATCATTTTTGTTTTCTACTTTCCAGCCAAGAGTAACAGATAACGCTTTACTTTGCAAAAACTATTTGAGAGCTATAGCCACAACTCCAAGGATAATCAGGAAAGTCCCGGCCGTCTGAAACTTCGTAACCCCTTCTTTAAGGAACTTGTGTGCGAGAATCACGGTCGGGATTGAGAATGCAGCGCTTAGTACCGCAATAATGCTCGTCTTACTAGTCAGACTATACCCCAGACTTACCCCAACGTAGGCAGCTACTTCACTAGCACCAATTGCCAAAAACCATAGCCAATTGATCTTATGTAGGACAGTCAGACTTACCCGTTGTGCACGAATGATAATAAGCGTTGTTAGCGTCATGAAGCCGTACATTAAGGCTGCGTATACCAACCAATCCCTATCAACCACGAAGTTACCCCAACATACTGTCCAGCCAGCTGCCAATACAGTTGCGACAAGAATATCCTTCAGTCCGTCAATCTTCGTAAGTTTTACGCGCTTGAGTGCAAATGACTCTTTATCAAGGCTAGCCAGGAACACACCACTGAATATGACAATCAAGCAGACCAGGCTCCAAGCCCCAAGTACTTCAGAGAACAAGAGGACTGACATCAATACAACAAAACCTGAATAAGAAGAGAATATCGGGTTGAGAAGCGCCAGCTTACCCTTACCGAATGCACGGTATGCAAAGAAGTATACAAGAGCCTGAACGACCCCAAACGCTACTAAACCCAACCATTGTCCAAAGCTATCTGGCAATACCATTGTTCTCTCACCAGCAAAGAACCACGCACCAACCAAACCCGTCAGGACACTCAGTCCAAAAACGTGTGCTAACGCAAGAGTTGCCATGTCACCTACAATATCTATAGTCTTCTTGGCAAAGAAATCCGCAAATCCCCAACCCAACATACCCGCAAGACCAGCCAAAATTGCAATCAGAGCATCGTTCATATTACGTATGAGTCTATACGTAATATGGTGCCTAGGAAAGGACTTTCTCGCACACCCGGCAATTCTATGGTGTGCAGAGGCTACTTATTCCTACGGTGTAATTGGCCAACTAACATTGGTTTATTAGTTGTTTTGTTTTGAGATTTAGCCCGCATCTGCAACATTTGCTGCTTTTGAGAAAAAGAAATTAAGTCTTTCATAACCTACCCTCCTTGTACTTACCATTATACGCTCGCTTACAAGAAGGTGCTTGTGTCTGTATACCTCTGGTTACGGCGCAGTTACTCGGAAATACAAAGCAAGCTTTGAATTTCCTCCGTACTGCTTGTATAGTTAAGTCATGTCGACCAAGATTGCGATTATCGAAGACGATCAGGCTATCAGCCAGATGTATCGTATTAAGTTTGAGGCAGAGGGCTACGAAGTCGAAACTGCCGAGAACGGTAAGCTTGGTCTTGAGCTGGCCGATAAAATGCGACCAGACATTATTCTCTTGGATCTCATGATGCCAGAAATGAACGGAGATGAAGCCCTACAAAAGCTCCGTGCCACGGAGTGGGGCAAAGACATCAAAGTAATCATCCTAACCAACATGGGTGAGCAAGAAGCGCCGGCAGTTCTAAAGACATTGAACGTACGGCGCTTTATTGTAAAGGCAGAAATGACCCCACGCCAAGTAGCCGAAATGGTGAAGCAAGAACTGAGTTCTTGATAGTTTATAGATAATCCTTGATACAATATCTGTAATGAAAGTAGCGATTGTCGGATATGACATTGAAGGCAAGGTGTCATATGAACACTTCCTGTCTCGTAACGACGAGATAACTATTTGTGATCAGAATCCTGATCTTGTAGTACCGGATGGGGTAGACTCACAACTTGGCGAAACATATCTAGATAATCTTGACCGATTCGATGTCATAGTACGTACCGCTGGGCTATATCCTGGCAAGATTCTGGCAAAGAACCCTACCGTGGCAGACAAAATAACCTCGCAGACCAACATATTCTTTAAGCACTCACCCACCAAGAACATCATTGGCGTAACAGGAACCAAGGGAAAGGGAACCACCAGTTCCCTGATAACCGCAATGCTCGAAAAGTCCGGTAAGCACGTACTTCTTGGTGGAAATATTGGTGTACCACCCCTTACTTTCCTTGACGAGCTAACTTCAGATTCTTGGGTAGTTTTAGAATTATCTAGCTTCCAGCTTATTGACCTACGCCACTCCCCGCATATTGCTGTTTGCTTGATGGTAGAGTCAGAACATATGGACTGGCACGAGGACATGGAAGAATACATCGCCGCCAAGCAACAACTGTTCATCAACCAAAATAGCGACGATGTCGCAATTTACTATGCCAAGAACGAGATATCGGAAAGCATTGCTGATGCATCCGAAGGTGTGCAAATACCATATTACGAGATCCCCGGAGCAATTATCAAAGGTGACTCTGTCATTATGCACAATCAAGAGCTCTGTAAAACCAGCGAGCTCAAGCTACTAGGTAAGCATAACTGGCAGAATGTCTGTGCAGCAATTACTGCGGTTTGGCAGATTACCCAGGATGTTGAAGCAATTAAACAGACTCTAGTTAACTTCTCTGGCCTGCCTTTCCGTATTGAGTTCCGTCGTGAAGTTAATGGAGTGCGCTATTATAACGACTCATTCGCAAGCCAACCAAGCGCAACGATTGCTGCCGTGAGTGCTATACCAGGGAAAAAGGTAATCATCATTGGTGGTCATGAACGAGGCCTTGACCTGAGCGAATTTTGTAAATCGTTACAGTCACAGAAGTCTGAAATCAGAAAACTTGTTGTTATCGGCGCATCCGGTGATCGTGTTGTTCAGAACCTCAAACGGTTCAATGTTAGTAACTTTGTACGCTCCAGCGCCAGTAACATGGAAGAGATCGTTCAGGCAGCAACCTCAGAAGCACAAACGGGTGATGCAGTAATACTCTCACCTGGTTTTGCGAGCTATGATATGTTTAAAAACTTCGAAGATCGTGGAAATCAGTTTAACCAAATAGTAGACGCATTATGAGCAAATACCAATCATTCGTATTTAAGTCATACGCTTTTGACCCCAATTCTAAAGTGCTGAGCCTCCAGTATGGATATGATGACTCGTTACTATTTACAGAAACATTCAAATTTGACTTTGATTTTGTAGACTATGACCCAGCTGTGCTTGATAGAGCGTGCCAACTCCTCTTCTTTATAGCAGGTGTCTCCTACTACAAAGCTTATGTAGCGCCAAAAATCCGTATAGAAGCGGGCGAGCTTGACGAACAAACGGCAACTTTCTTACGTAAGACATACCAGAAGGGGCTTGGTGAGTTCTTCTACGTCAATCAGTTAGATCCTAGTACTTCGATTCCCTTCCAAGCCACCACGAGTAAAACACTTAACATGTTAAGTGTTAATGGAGCAGGGCAGTTGGTGGGATTGGGTGGCGGTAAAGATTCACTTGTGAGCATTGAACTACTTCGTGGACAGACGAACCTTGCGACCTGGAGCGTTGGCCATAAGTCACAACTGACCCCCTTGGTTAAACGGATTGGTTTACCCCACTTTTGGGTTGAACGAACCTGGGGCAGGCAATTACTAGCACTCAGTGAACAAGATGCTCTTAACGGGCACGTCCCCATCTCCGCCATATTTGCCTGTGTCGGTTCAGTTGTAGCAATACTCTCTGGCAAGCGAGATGTCGTGGTATCTAACGAACAGTCAGCAAATGAGCCCACGCTTGAATACAATGGAGTACCTATCAACCATCAATATTCCAAATCACAGGAATTTGAAATAGATTTTCAAGCGATACTGCAACATTATTTCGGGGATACTTTACGTTACTATTCCCTGCTTCGTTCATATAGTGAACTGTACATTAGCGAATTATTCTCGAAAGTAGGATTCGAAAAGTACAAAGATGTCTTCAGCTCCTGTAACCGTGCATTCATACACACCAGCGATCATATGTCCTGGTGTGGTGAATGTCCTAAGTGTGCCTTCGTATTTCTTGCTTTAACACCATTTATTGAACGATCCGAGCTAGAAAACCTCTGGGGTAAAAATCTTTTACTCGACCCTTCACTTGAGCCCACTTACCGACAACTGCTTGGTATCGAAGGTGACAAGCCGCTAGACTGTGTCGGCGAAGTCAAAGAGTCTCGTTCTGCCATGCAACTAGCTTTCGGAACCTACCCAGAGCTTAAGAACAAGTTTACTTTTGAGATTCCAAGTGACTATAACTGGCAAACTCCTGGGCCAAACGAGCTACCTGCAGAGATCTATGATATTTTGCAAACATCACTGCAAAATCAGCAGTAAGTACGTATACGGGGTACAAAAGAAGCTCAAAATTTAGCTTGCCGACTGATAACATTGCCAGAACTGCACTTACCGCGTACAAGAGCCAAGGTAAGGCCGTTTCTGAACGAGGGTGAGAGTATGTCTTAATGACCGTAGCGGTTACTCCAATTGCACGAACAATTACAACCATGACGAGCGAAAATAGTGCGTTATCTGTCACGAGCCATGTAATGATTCCCGTCAACGCTAACAGGATAAGGAGAGAGTCGTTACGACTAAAACCGCCCTCGCCATACTTGAGTGAGAGCAGAGCAACTATTGCCACTCCCACGGTCTGAAGTCCCACAAACCATAATGAATCATGCGCCCCAATTGCTGCTTGGCTCAAAAATGCTACCGAACCCATAAGAAGCCAGATAAACCAGGTTGCTCTTTCTGGTGATGATCTTTTCTGAAGAACGGCTGCAATATATACACCAGTTCCAGCTAAGTTTACGAGCCCACTGATAATACCTAGGCTAAGCATCGCTTTTTATTGTATTATTTGCCGCACGGATGACGTTGTCGAACAGGGCACAGACGGTGAGGGGACCTACCCCGCCCTTCTCTGGCGTAATAGTTATATCAGGTAATTCACGCACGTCTTGGGCAACATCGCCAATAAGCCCGTTGCTGTCTGTAGCGACACCAGCGTCGACAATTACCGCATTAGACTTGATCATATCTGCTTTTACAAGGCCTGGCACTCCTGTTGCGCAGACTAAAACATCTGCATCTTTGGTTACTTCCGCAAGGTTTGGAACCGACTTATCAATAACTGTTACCTCGAGGTTTGATTCGCCCCATAATTTGGTAAGTGGCTTCCCTACTAACCGACCATTTCCAACAATCGTCAGTACTTTACCTCGTAGATCCACATTAAAACCGGCCAATAACCAAGTAATAGCTAGTGGAGTTGGGGCATCAAACGTAGTGTTTTCCCCTAGCCCGTCGACATCTTTTTCTGCTGCGACAGCATTTAGTATCTCTGTTGTTTGAGTGGGGTCAGGAACTGGAATCTGCACAATAATACCGTGAACTGACGGGTCTTTGTTAAGTTCCGCAATACGACCCAGTGCCTCTGACTGCTCAATTGTGTGTACATCAACATCAACATCGACTTCTTTGCCGTAGCTCTGCTTGATCTTCATGTAGCTATCAACTACTGGGTCTGGGTTGGTACGAATAATTGCTAGTTTGGGTGCGATGCCGCGTCCTTGACGCAATGCGCGCACCTGCCCAACCTGCCGTTGCTGTATGTAGCCGGCTAATTCTTTACCATTGAGTAACTTCATTGGCACCATTGTACGCCATAAGGTGTTGCAAGAACAGAGGTAAACTGATACAATCGTCTGGTCTTTTGGGTGTATTACTCAAAAATGCACCACATAGTTCAATAAGGGCCAGTAGCTCAGCTGGTTAGAGCACCTGCCTCTTAAGCAGGGTGTCGAGGGTTCGAGTCCCTCCTGGCCCTCCATAATAAAACACCCTCCTCGCCGAGGGTGTTTTATTATGCTGAGCTATGTGGACTCGAATTCTCGACACGCCAAAGGGTGTCGAGGTGAGAACTGCCTGTGGCAGTTCGCAAGGGAGCCAACTCTTGCAAACTGGTTTGCAAAGATGTTGCGACGGGTCGGCTGAAAGTCGGTCGAGTCCCTCCTGGCCCTCCAGATGGCTTGCGCAAACTCAATGTTCCTCCCGGCTCTCCAAGCATAAGCATCATAAAAGGCTTCTCGCTAGTAGGGGTAGCCGAGGGCTACAGAGTAATTTTACCGGGTTGTTCTAATACAACGCCCTTCATTAGAGAAGTCGAATCCTTGGTGTTTTTAACTATTGACAATTTAACTTGCTTATGTTAATATGTTCTTATGAATCAAGCAAACTTTCCAGGCCCCAACCCTAGTGAACATCCAGAAGTTGCCGATAATCCAGAAGCTATGCAGCCCGCCACGGAAGCGAGCAAGCAAGCGTTGCTCGACCTGATAGCAACTAACCCAGCTGACGACCGAACGCTTGCCTTTGCGGAAGAAGCAAAAGGCAGAATACAAACTACAAACTTTCCAGAAGATGTTTTTCCCCGTCTAGCCAGTATTCGTCGTGTTGAATGGCCAGATAATACATATGGGAAACAGCTCGTAACTAACTATTCTATTGTTGCATCTCCGGATGGTCCGCAAATAGAAAAACACGTGCACACATTTGACCCAAGCACAGAACTGGCAAATATTGATACAAACGCTAATGATGGTTCCTCACTCCTTACTAGTGCTCTGATAAGGATGAGAGCACAGCGAGCATCAAGTACCGATGAAGATGAATTAGGTTTAAGTTTTGTTTCTGAAGCAGAGACAAAAGCCCTGATAGCCTTACTTGAAGAAGCACACCCTCTTAGCTAAATTGTACGAACCGGTTTTATATACTCTATTTTAAATCAGTAGTGGGGGAAATTTAACGTATTAGCTAGTATATGTAATCTCGTATAGGTGCGCATATTTGCTGCTTACTGTTTAGAAGTGAGTCGAAGTCTCCGGGCTTCGACTTTTTTAATTTTCTTAGAACATTCGGAATTTCTATATGTTCAGGATACGCATCTATCATATAACTCGCTGTATCACCACGGTCTATTACTGCGGACCCGAAGTTGTTTATGGATGGTTGACAAGAAATTTAAATAGGAATACCATCAAAAAAAAGAAAAGTACATATATTAATCAATTACTATAAGGAGATTACAAATGTCAGTAATCACTATGGATCGCAGAATAGCAACAATTGTAGTGGTCAGTGGACTAGTAGTTGTCGCTACTATCGTCTTCGGGCTCAGTAATAGTATGAGCCAGCTCACTCAGGCAGCCACATTTATGACAGGGCACTAGAATTGTTCATAGGAGTTAGCAGCTAGGCCAGCGTGTCGACTGGATACGTGTGCTAGCTGAGCGCTCCAAACAAAAACACCTACCTCGCCGTAGGTGTTTTTGTTTGCTATAGTCAGCCCATGCACATGCCTATTGTAGATTCAGCACTCTCTAGAGACGAAGCAACGAAGCAGAACCCAGAATCCCCCTGCCCCGAAGAGATACTCAATCAGATCGTCCTCATTACTGTCAATTACTACTCCTTCGACCGCAAAGTCCATACCGGGCAGGTAGTCATCCACAAAGATCTGGCAGATGATGTAAAAGGCGCTTTTAAACTACTTCTTGAAGATAAGTTCCCCATCCAATCAGTAATTCCCATCTCAGAAGATAGATTCATGTGGCAGGACGATATTTCAACAGTCGAAAACAACACTTCGGCATTCAATTACAGGCTTGTTAGGGATACGGACATAATGTCGAACCATGCCACCGGAAGAGCAATTGATATCAACCCAAAGCACAATCCCTACTTCCCGGGAGAAAAAGTATATCCACCCCACGCCACATACGACCCACATGTGTCTGGCACAATCTTACCGGACAGTAAACTTGTTAAGTATTTCCAAGATCTGGGCTGGCGCTGGGGCGGTAACTGGGATGAAGACTCAGACTATCAACATTTTGAAAAGGTAGCATAAGCCATGAACAAGTCTGAATTTCTTTCGCGTATTGAGCGTTGGCCACTAGGGCACCTATGGACCTTTGCGATTAAACAAGCCTGGGCTGCATTGTTCGGGGGGCTTATGCTGCTTGCAATTATTGTGACTAAATACATTGACCTGCCGCTTCTCGCTAGATACGACTGGCTGTTTGTCATGGCAATAGCTATTCAGGGACTTATGCTGCTGACCAAGCTTGAGAAACCACATGAAGTGATAACTATTATTCTATTTCACTTGGTTGGGCTCGGTATGGAACTATTCAAAACATCTTCTCAAATCAACTCCTGGTCGTATCCGGGTGAGGCATTTTTCCATCTAGGAAATGTACCTCTGTTCTCTGGCTTTATGTACGCAGCAGTCGGTAGCTATATGGCTCGCGCATGGCGAGTACTTAATCTTGAATTTAGCCACTACCCAAAGCGGGTATTAACTTGCCTACTTGGTACAGCAATTTATATCAACTTCTTTACTCACCACTATATCTTCGATGCCCGTTACATTTTATTCGTAGCTATGGTGCTGATATATGGACGAGTAACCGTCAGCTACAGAATAAACACAAAAACAAGGCATATGCCCCTGTTAGTTGGCTTTGCGCTGATAGCACTGGTTATCTGGATTGCGGAGAATTTGGCAACTTACACACATGTATGGCTGTACCCAAATCAGCTCATTGCATGGCAGCCTGTCGGTCTTCATAAAGTCGGCTCATGGCTCCTGCTTATGGTGATCAGCTTTATTATGGTAGATATACTGTACTACATACGTAGCCGGACAGCAGCCAGGTAATTACCTTTTCTTGTCAGCCTTGTCTAGTTTAAGGCCTACGACGACATAGTAAATCACCGCAGATACTGCTAGCAGAACGATAAGTGCTGATACTACCGCTCCCCACATGAAGTCAGCCGTGCGATCACCAACAGTTAGTGAAAAGTGTGCAGCCTGTAAGCCATCTTGATTCCCCACCAGAAGTCCAACTAGAGGGTTAATAAACCCATCAACAACCGCCTTTACCGCGGCACCCACTTGTGTACCGATAGCCAAACCGACAGCTAGGCCTACAACACCATGCTCACGCACAAATCCCATAAAGTTCTTTAGTTGCTTCTTCATGCCTACTCCTTTACTAATGAATATTCTCAATGTACGCTAGCTGTCCGCAAAACTCCAGAGGTAACACAAATACTATTACACAATACACTTGACAAATATAAACATAAGTAGTATAGTGTAACCATGAACGAATCAAACCAAAACACCCCACAAACAGCTGAAACAGATCAAACAACTGTAGAAGCATCAAAAAACAATAAATTTAGGAAAGCCCTTACCGCTGCAGCATCAGTAGTTGCATTGACCGGCTTAGTAGGTGGCGCAGCACTTGTCGAACAGTCAAACGACACTGCCTCACATGCAGTTAGCGAAAAGCCAGCTCCAGCAAACCCAGAAGTTACAGCGCCTGAGAAGCAAGTAGTTGTTCCTGGTGAGACACTCACTGAATTGCCTCAGCCGGTACAAGTAGAGTCAACACAGGATTCTAATGAACAGGTTCAAACACCTGCTGAAACCTCTGATGACAACAATGTTAAAGAGTCTAGAATGCCAAGTGAACCAATGGTTACTGAACCTTCTGAACCGAAGATGCCAAGTGAACCAATGGTTACTGAGCCTACTACTCCTGAAGTCACACCAACGGATACCCCAACTGAATTTGTTTCAGATGGTGGTCCTACCGAAGGACCTACTGAGTTCGTATCTGATGGTGGTCCCGTAGAACCCAAGCAGTAAATTAGTTTTACACTTCTAAACGACCAGCTTACGCTGGTCGTTTTTGGTACACCGGGCTGGGTAGTGCACATCTTTAGCCATGCTCGGTGCGAGCACCTGCGCGTGGCTTTGATGACCGAACCATGGATCGAGTCCAGGCTCGATAAATCGAGTTGAAATTAAAACCGCCCCCTTAGGAAGCGGCTTAAATTTCACCTGGTACACCCGGCAAGATTCGAACTTGCGACACCTGGTTCCGAAGACCAGTGCTCTAATCCACTGAGCTACGGGTGCTTGAAAGCCTTTACAGATTACCATATCTGTTAATAACAGAATAGGCTGGTTGTTCTACGTCTGGTCGGATTTTTTGGTGTCTTTTTTGATTTGTTCTGGGGCTGGGAGTGATTTTGGAGTTGATCCGGCTTCTTGCTGGGCCATGGTCTTCTCTAAAATTTCTAATACGCTTTTGGCGTGATCGTGGCTCATGCCGAGGCGTGATACGACAAGTGGCTGATTGTTAGGGCCACCTGTTTGCATAAAGTTCATGACCACACCGTGTTCGTTAACAATCACGTGTGCCATATCGGTGTAAACAATACGAGCATCAACCGGCATAACCATAACAGCGTTTTTAACTGCACCCATTGCATCGGCACTCATGCTGATAGTACCGGTGTCAGATTGGTCGTAACCGGCTAGCTCCCAGAGTTTGGTTGCGTCGTCTTCTTTAATGGCAAAGTGGCTAATGAGGAGCAGTAGGATATCTTCGGCTGGACGGGTCATCCCCTGCTCGATTGCAGACAGATCAGTAGTATCAATCTCTACACTTCCAGCAACCTCGGCGAGGCTCTCGCGCAAAGATTCACGCATGCCACGTATTCGTGCACCGAGTGTTTTATATGGAAATTCCTGGTTTGTGTCTGCCATCTCTGTAACCATGGTACGCTCCAAACCCTAGCTAATCAACCCCCGAAAAGGATATACTTGAATCAATGTTTATTTTAGAAAACGTACCACTCACCGGCTACTCCACTATGCGACTTGGTGGCGTGGCTGCTTATGTGACGGATGTGAGTAATCGACACGATGTCGTTGAGGCTATTGCATGGGCGGAACAACGACAGCTACCAGTAATGATGATTGGTGAAGGCAGTAACATTGTCTGGAAGGACGAGGGTTACCCGGGGCTCTTACTGATTAATAAGATAGAAGGTTTTGAGGTCACAGGAGAATACGATACGGGGACCTACATCACTGCTGGGGCTGGTATGAACTGGGATAGCTTTGTCGCACAAACTGTCACCAAGGGTTTATCTGGCTTGGAATTTCTATCACTTGTTCCCGGTACTGTTGGTGCAACACCCGTGCAGAACGTCGGAGCGTATGGCGCGGAGGTATCCAGTACAATCACTACGATTGAGGCTTATGATACCCAGACCAAAGGTTTCGTAACACTACGGGGTAGCGACTGTGAGTTTGGATACCGTACAAGTCGCTTTAAGACTACCGACAAGAATCGGTTCTTTATAACTGGGGTGACATTCTTCCTCCAGAAAACCACTCCGCAACCACCGTTCTACGGAGCACTACAGACGTACTTCGACCAAAACAATATTACAGAAATTAGTATCCAAACGATTCGTGATGCGGTAATTGCTATTCGCTCTGCAAAACTACCTGACCCTGCGCAAGTTGCTAATAACGGATCCTTCTTCGCTAACCCGATTATTGATCAGGGCGCCTTTGCACAACTATCTGCCGACTTCCCTGATGTGCCTCACTGGGCAATCGAGAACGACATGGTCAAGATTTCTGCGGCTTGGCTTATCGAACAAGCTGGTTTTAAAGACTTCCACGACCAAGAAACTGGCATGGGAACCTGGCCAAAACAGCCCTTAGTGCTCGTAAACGAACATGCTGAATCAACCGCTCAGCTACTCGCCTTCAAGCAAAAGATTCTCGATGCTGTCAGTAGCAAATTCAACATAACCCTTGTACAAGAACCAGAACTGCTGCCATGAGTGCCGGGTATTCCGAAACACCGCTCTTGAAGAAATTGGGGTTCGAGATAGGTGACACAGTATACGTCGAAGATACTCCAGTGTGGTATTCGAAACTGCTCAGTGAAAATGACATTGAGCTTGAAGCAGGGTTACCTGCAACGCATGTACACTTATTTTGCGATACTAAGTCGACCCTTATAAACTTCCTCGATAACTATAATGTAGAAGAACTTGAAAAGTCACTGTGGGTCAGTTGGCCAAAGAAAGCTTCGGGAATTAAAACCGACGTAACAGAGCAAGATTTGCGTGACTACATACTGCCGCTTGGTTGGGTAGACACAAAAGTGGCTGCAATCGATGAAACTTGGTCCGGCCTCAAATTCCTCCGCCGTAAGGTCGGCTAATAGTTGGCTTCTGAATAGACATTGCCGGCTAGGATTTGCACAAGTGCATGTTTCACTTCAGGCACTACATTGTCAGGCAATGAATCTTTGGGTAGCCAACTGAGCTCATCGCATTTATCAAGCTCCATGTTTTTTGGAATACCGGAGTATTTATCAACGATAAAGAAAAGTGAAACACGTTCATGATCCCCTTCGATTGACCGATATACCATGCAATGAGCCAAGCGCAGATCTTTAGGGTCTATATCAAGGTCAATTTCTTCCTTAGCTTCTCTTACAGCTGTAAAGGTAGGTGCCTCATTGCCATCAAGGTGACCAGCTGGAAAACTGTAATTGCCGTCCTGGTAGCCAGTGTTGGCACGCCGCATGAGTAAATACTTGTCATCACGTTCAACTATAAGATACACGGCCGGTACTATTTTGTGCCTATCTTGCCAACGTGTCATTTTGTATCGCTTGGGAGGGGGAATTTTTGGCAGAAGGCGGTTACTTCTGCGTGAAGTTTCTCGAGTGTTTCTGGATTATCACGGTTGTCTATGGCTTGTTTCATCCATTCGGCAATCTGTTCCATGTGCTCTTCCTTGAGTCCTCGAGTGGTAATGGCTGGTGTGCCGAGGCGAATACCACTGGGACGGAACGGTGGCAACGGGTCATCGGCTACGGCGTTCTTGTTGAGTGTGAGCCCAACGTCATCGAGTGCTGATTCTGCGACATTGCCATCAATACCAAAGCTCTTATAAACGTCAGCCAGAATCAGGTGGTTACTTGTACCACCGGTGACGAGTTGGAAACCGCGTGTTTGGAGTGCATCTGCTAGAGCCGCTGAGTTTTTGACTATCTGCTGCGCGTACTCCTTGAATGAAGGCTCAAGCGCCTCGCCAAAAGCTACGGCTTTAGCAGCGATCGCATGCATGTGCGGACCGCCCTGCATACCTGGAAAGATAGAACGATCAATAAGCGTTGGGATGTTTTCCAGTGTTTTCTCTGGAGCTTTGAGTGGGTTGCCAACGATTCCCTTGCTCAATATCAAACCACCACGGGGGCCACGCAACGTCTTATGTGTCGTCGTTGTGATAACATGGAATCCGTAATCGAAGGGATTCTTGGCCACGCCGCCAGCAATCAGACCAGCGATGTGGGCCATATCGGCCATAAGCAGTGCGCCTACTTCGTTGCCGATCTCTGCAAACTTGGCGTAGTCCAGTTCACGTGGGTAAGCACTGAAACCTGCGAGGATGATCTTGGGCTTGTGCTCGATCGCCAGTTCACGAAGTTCGTCGTAATCAATCTCCCCTGTTTCTGGGTCTTTCATTTTGTAGCGTATAAAGTTGTACAACTTAGCACTGCGAGTAACTGGCGCACCGTGCGTAAGGTGGCCACCATGACTCAAATCCATTGCAAGTACAGTGTCACCGGGCTCTAGCCAGGCGCTATACACTGCCTCGTTAGCTGGTGCGCCAGAGTGTGGCTGCACGTTTGCGTGATCTGCTTTGAACAGTTGTTTAGCACGGTCAATTGCCAACTGCTCTACTTGGTCGGTGTATTCCTGGCCACCGTAGTAGCGCTTGCCTGGATAACCTTCTGAATATTTGTTAGTAAATACACTGCCAAGTGCATCTAATACGTCACGGCTGACGTAATTTTCTGATGGAATAAGTTCCAGCCCATCGCGCTGGCGCTGCTCTTCACCCTTAATATATTTCTCTACAATTGTGTCTTTCATATCAAAACTCCCTCATTAGCTACGTATTTTGTGTGGTTGAGAGATAAGTAGCTAGATCATGTTCCTATATTACAGTGGATAACTAAATTGACAAAGTCATTGATTCCTATATCACAGGGAGTATAATATGGGCATTATGTCAGATACAAACGAGAAAATTGGTCACCTTATTTATCAAGTACGACAAGAACGCGGTATGACGCAAGCAGAGTTTGCACGCAAGCTCGGTACCAGTCAATCAGCCGTTAACCGTATAGAACACGGCAAACAGAATCTCAGCCTTGAGACACTCGGCCGCATCAGTGATGTACTGAAGAAGCCCTTGATTACCCTTGGCACCAACGCGATGAACTTCAAAATTGAAGGTGGCCATGAACTCAGTGGGACTATCCAAACAAATGTATCCAAGAACGCTGCGGTTTGTCTCTTATTTGCTGCCCTACTCAATAAAGGAACAACGCGGTTCAAACGTATGCCTCGCATTGAAGAGGTCTACCGAATTATCGAAGTGCTGACGAGTATTGGTGTCGGTGTTAAATGGCTACCTGGTAATGATTTAGAGATTAAACCCCCTGCTGAAATCAACATGAGCAAGATGGACAATGTCGCTGCACGTAAAACCCGCAGTGTCATTATGATGCTTGGCCCACTCATGCACCTGTTTGACGATTTCCGGATCCCATACGCTGGTGGCTGTAAGCTTGGTACTCGTACCGTTCAGCCGCACCTGTTTGCTCTTGAGGAATTTGGCGTTGATATCATCGCCAAGACCGGCTTCTACCAGGTTAATGTAACCAAGAAGCAGCCAGAAGAGATTGTGCTGTACGAATCTGGTGACACCACTACAGAAAACGTCATTATGGCTGCTGCCAAATTTGACGGCGAAGTAACTATCAAGATGGCTAGTGCTAACTACATGGTCCAAGACCTGTGTATCTTCCTTAAGAAACTTGGTGTCAAAATTGACGGTATTGGTACCAGCACACTCAAGATCCGTGGCGTAAAAGACATTAAGAAGAACGTTACGTATTCACCAAGCGAAGACCCTATTGAATCTATGACCTTCATTGCTGCTGCAGTTGCTACCAACTCAAAGCTCACTATTTCTCGCTCACCGATTGAATTCCTGGAGCTAGAACTCCTTAAGCTCAAGAAAATGGGACTCAAAGTTGATGTATCGGAAAAGTACAAAGCCGATAACGGACACACTGATCTTGCGGACATTACCGTCCATAAACACAACGGCGAACTACGTGCGCTAGAAGAAAAGATCTATGCTCGTCCCTTCCCTGGGCTTAATATCGATAACCTGCCACTATTTGTACCAATTGCCGCAGTCGCTAAAGGCCGCACATTGATCCATGACTGGGTCTATGAAGAACGCGCGCTGTACTACACAGAAATGCGTAAACTAAACGTCAACGTCACCTTAGCCGATCCACACCGTGCATACATTGACGGGCCAACCAAGTGGAGTGCAGCTGATGTCGTCTGCCCACCTGCACTGCGCCCAGCAATGCTGCTTCTTATTGGTATGTTGGCTGCAAATGGTGACTCTGTGCTACGTAACGTCTACTCCATTAACCGTGGATATGAAGATTTTGCAGAACGACTCAGTAGTGTCGGGGCGCATATCTCCCTAATGCACGAGATTTAGCCAGCTTTCACACTTGAGCCAATTTGGATTTTGTTCTGCGAAACGTAAAGGAGCCGTACTAAGGTACGGTGACTGCGTCACGTAAAGAGGAAAATTCGAAGGGGCCAAGAGGCCAGCGGATGGCGAGCTCCGCTCGACAGCAGGCTGGCTGGTATGAATGCTGGCTAACGTAGAAGATCTTCTAGGTGAGACTTGTAGCCTGTCTTTAGATACATAATGTAGCTCAACGCTATAACAATGAGTGTCACTAATATGACTGTTCGTTGCCATTCTTTGAGGTTTTTCATGGGCGAACCTCTGCAAGTTTAGCTGTAATTACTAACCTATCTTTTGCGGACCATAATGGAGTACATGTGTAGATCGTTAGTGTTGGATCTGCTGTTTGAGCTATGAGTGATGTATCTGTTGGGGGTACTTGGTTAACACCAGTTACCAAATAATCGTATCGTTTGCCCTGCCAATATAATGTCATTTCATCACCGGTATGTACTTTATCGAGGTAATAAAAAACTGCTTTGCCACTATAAGTGAATCGGTGCCCTGCCATAATTGTGTTACCACCAATAATTGGCGTGCTGTTATCTGGTAGGTGCCATATACCTTTGTTAAGAGTGTGTTGATCTGGTCCATCAAACACCTCCTCTCGCATATTGAGTACTGGAATGACCAATGTGTTTTGTTGAGGGATCGGGGCATTTACAGCAACACTGGTTGGAGCTTTATGTGAAATCACGGGCGCCTCATATCGCGTCCACCAGGTTAATGCAGGTAAAAATGGCCATGCAAGAATATACAACGCCAAAACAATAACTACTACTGCTAAACCATTATTAAGGCGACGATGGGTAATAATGCCATGCATGTACCTATTGTACATAACTTATTTCCAAGATTTGTATGTAATCTGGATTACATAAAACTCTTGCATATTGTTAAGTAACGTTGGATAATGTATTAAGAACAAAGAGCATCAAATGAGCGGTTGGGGTTTTATGGCATCCATTTAAGCAACGCTTAGAATGCCTTACTACTCAAGAGGACAACTCGCTTACCTCACAAATCTAATCCAAGGGGAGGTCCATATGAGACACCTTAGTTTCTCCAACATAAAACAAAGACTACGTAATGTCATAGTTGCATCGGTATTTATTGGTGCCCAAGCAGGGTTTGCTTTGGTTCCATTTTTACCAGCAGCTACGGTAAGTGCAGCACCCATTTGTGTAAACGACACGGCTGGTGCAAATGATGAACCGGGGCAAAAGGACCTTACTAAACTATGTGTTGATTATGCAGGACTGCCTAGTACTGTTAACACAACATGGGGTTGGGATGAACTTGGGACAAGTGGCGCAAACACCCTTGACGCTTGTAACCTCTTCGATACAGACGGTGACGGCAACATTAACTATGCAGTCTGTGTAACCACAACTGGTAAGCCAGCTGTACTCCAAAGTACAACCACCTATTCATGTGGCGACGACAAGGTTGACCGCTGTACCTCACCTGCAACACCAATTGCAAACGGCGCTACTGTCTGTGCTGTAAGTCAGCAGAATTCTGATCCATTCCCTACCGGTGATGATTATCCAAAAGACACACAAGGCACCTGTACTGTCAGCACTGCTGCAGTCGGTGGTGCAACTGCAAAGTTGATTGATGTATGTTCATACCCATCATCACAGCCAAACTCAGACCCTTCTGACTGTGTAATTGCTCGTGAAAACGCCGGTAAACTTGAAGTCATAAAGAATCTCGTGCCTGATGCCGACTCTGGACTCTTTAACCTTCAGATAGATGCCGTGACCAAGGTTACAAACGTTGGCGACAACGGAACAACTGGTGAAGTTGTTGTCTCTGCTGGCAACCACAGTGTTGGTGAGCTTGCTGGTACAAACACTTCTCTTGCCTCATACACCTCTAGTATTGAATGTAAAAACTTGAACGGTACAGGCGCTGTAGTTGCTAGTGGAGCAACAACAAGTCTTGCGAGCGTTCCAGTAGCAGATGGTTCCGATATCGTCTGTATCATTACAAACACTAAGCAACAAGGTAGCATTACTCTCATAAAGAACGTTGTAAACAACAACGGTGGTAGCGCAACTCCTGATCAATTTGGACTAAGCATTGCTGGTAATGGCGTAACTTCAGGACAAAAGGTGACCCTTAGTCCTGGCTCATACGCTATTAACGAAGCTGGTCTAGCTGGTTACAGCTTTGTAAGCATTACGGGTACTGGTTGTCCTGCGCAACTTAATGGACTCGTAAACCTCACAAACGGACAAGATATCACTTGTACTATTACGAATGATGACATTAGCCCAACACTCACAATTGTAAAGAATGTTACGAACAACAACGGTGGAACAGCTACAGCAAGTAATTTCCAAGGCAAGATCGATGGCAACAATGTTGCCTGGAGCACAGTAGTTCCATTGAACGCTGGTTCACACAGCGCAAGTGAATCTGCGATACTTCCTGGTGGCGCTGGCTACACCGCCTCAACATGGAGCGGCGACTGTACAAGTAATGGTAATGTAACGCTCACCCTTGCACAGAATGCAGTCTGTACGATTACAAACGACGATCAGGCCCCAAGCCTGACGCTCAACAAACTCGTTTCCAACCTACACGGCGGTACCGCAACAGAAAGCGCATGGACGCTAACTGCTAACGGACCAACGAGTATTTCAGGACAAGGTGCTGCTGGTAACAGTGATGTTATAAGCGGACCTACATTCTCTGCTGGTACATACACATTGAGCGAAAGCGGTGGCCCAAGTGGCTACGCTGCGAGCGCATGGACTTGTACTAATAATGTGACAGTTACTAACAACCAGATTACTTTGGCAAACGGCCAAGTTACTACCTGTTCAATTACTAACAGTGATATTGCGCCAATCTTGACAGTGCTTAAGCAGGTACTGAACCCATACGGCACAGCACTCAGCCCTTCTGCATTCCCATTGTTTGTGGATGGCACATCAGTGACTAGTGGTGTGGCAAGAAGCCAGTTTAATGCAGGCACACACACTATTACCGAGATACAGCAATTTGGCTACACATTCACTGGCGTAAGTGGTGACTGTACACTTGATCAAAGTGGCATCACTGTTCTACTCGTAATTGGCGAAAGCAAAACCTGTACATTAACCAACACAGCTATTCAGCCTAAACTTACTGTTATCAAGCATGTTATCAATGACAATAGCGGCACCAGCTCAGCTGATGACTTCACTATGACTGTCACTGGCAACTCACAGTTTGTACCTAACTTCCCTGGCGACGAGAACGGCACCGAGGTTGGGCTAAACGAAGGTAACTACAGCGCTAACGAACTTGCGGATGCAGGATACACTAAGTCATTCAGTGGTGACTGTAGCGGTACTATCGCAGTCGGCGAAACCAAGACATGTACTATCACAAATGACGATGTTGCTCACCCAGCAATCAACATCGTCAAGAATGGACCTGCGACTGCTCACGAAGGTGACCAAGTTGTATACACATTTGATGTTACCAATACTGGTGATACTGCAACACTTGCAAACGTAACCGTCAATGACACCATTGGCAACCAGGTTACCAACGCAGTTTACGCAAGCGGTGACACAAACAACGACGGTCTATTACAAAAGACCGAGACTTGGCACTTCACCCTTAACTACGTAATCCCAGAAGACACCAACTCAGTCGTAAACACTGGCCAGGCTTGTGGATTTGACCCAGCTCAGACCAAGGTTTGCGATACTGACACTCACACACTAGACGTGCTTCACCCAGAGCTCCAAGTCATTAAGACTGCAAGTACTGAGGAAGCAAACCCAGGCGACACCGTAACCTACACATTCACTGTTACAAACTTGGGTGACACTCCTTTGGATATAACTAAGGTTCATGACTCTATTGCACTTGATGGTGCAGTGCTTCAACCTGGCGGCGATACTAATGGCAATGAACTGCTAGACACTTCTGAAACCTGGGTATACACGATTGACTACACAATCCCCGCAAACCAGGATAGTAATGTCGTCAATGTCGTAACTGTCTGTGGCGAAGATGCACTTGAAGGTGAAGACTGCGACACAGACACGCACACACTTGTAGTACTCGCTAAAGTAATCGTTACTAAGTACAACGACGTAAATCGTAACGGTGTATTTGACAACGGTGACGAATTGCTACCAGACTGGGAGTTCACTCTCGGCTGTAACAACCCAGAATTTGTAGAACGGCTTGTACAAATCCTCGACAACTCTTGCCAAGACAAGACACAGTCAACTGGCCAAGACGGCACAACAACATTTACAAGCGTAAAGCCAAACAACAACTACACGTTGAACGAAACAATCCCGGCAGACAGTAACTGGCACCTTGGCAGCATCGTCTGTAGCGGTGACCAAGCTGGACTTGATGGTGATACATACTACATCAACGACGTAACTCCTGGCGGAACAATTAACTGTTCTGTAGGCAACTACCGTGATGCAGTCCTAGAACTCACTAAGGCAAACGACCAGCCAAACCCAGTAAATACTGGTACAACAGTGACCTACACATTGACCGTAACAGTTCCTGAAGACAGTGGTGCAGTATTTGGTGCAGAAGTCACCGACCTTACACCAGAAGGCTTCACCTACATACCAGGAAGCTGGACTGCAGAATCTAACATGGGGCCAATCGAAGTAGCAGAACCTCAGTATGGTTCACCAGGTATATGGAAGCTTGGCTACCTTGTACCAGGTTCAATTGTCACACTTACTTACAAGGCACTCATCGGTACAACCGTCAGTAACGGTACCTACCCTGACCTCGCCTTTGCAAGAGGTTGTGATGTTGATTGTTCGAATGTTGATGCAACCGCAGTCTTTGCCAACGTATCAACGGGAGCAAGCACTCCATTCGTTGGAACAAACGTAAGTATCGTCCGACCTGAAGTCCTCGCTGCAAACATTACCCGTTACGTAAATACTGGTGCATCTGATGTATGGATAAATACTCTCGCAGCTATAACACTCGCTGGAGCGGCCTTCATTACACTGGTTCGCCGTGAGAAGAAAGGAGTAAAGTAATGAAAAAATTACTCATCGCACTCGCCCTAACAATTACTCTTAGCCTTGGATTCTCAGCAAAAGCGCTAGCCTTTGATAACTGTCTTCACCCGGAAGTTAGGTGTTGGGAAACTCAGATCATGACACCTGCTGCCTCAAGTTCGGATCACACATTAAATGTTGCATATAGTGTACTCTCAACTGTTAGTAGTGATATCTATGATGTCAGCCTCTACCAAAACGAAGTACTAGTTGATAGTCAGCATGTTGACCACGGCAAGGGTGGAAACTCTGGAGTATTCAACATTGCGCTTCCCGCAAATGGTACATACAAGTACCAGATCTCTGCAAACAACACGTCAGCTGGCGAAGTAAAGAACACTGACACCAAGACCGTCAAGATTGTAGATGGTCCAACACCAACTGTTACAACTGTGAATGTAAACACAGCTGCAGCTAACGGTGGTGGTACGGCTGCTGGCACTGGCGCAAATGCTGGTACAGGAGCAGGAAACGCTGCTGGCGCAGTTAACGGCGCAGCTACAACCAACGGCCAAGTTACTCCAAATGCTGCTAACACTACCAACAACCAGAATTCTGGTAGCGCACTAGGTGCAAGTACAACCAAAGCCAAGGCTTCAAGCAACGGCAAGTGGTACGCCCTCGGCGCAGCAATCCTTGTGGTCGCTGGAGGCGCATACTACTGGTTCATGATGCGACCTAAACTAAACGACTAGAAATAAATACAAAATAAAAAGTCCCTCTTACGCGAGGGGCTTTTTATTTGGGGCGAACTATGGGAATTGAACCCACGACCTCCGGAACCACAACCCGGCGCTCTAACCAACTGAGCTAAGCTCGCCATAATATTTAACTGTCTGATACTAACAGATTACCCCTGTTATATCAATGGTGCCCCGGGCTGGACTCGAACCAGCGACCTTGAGCTTAGAAGTCTCCTGCTCTATCCAGCTGAGCTACCAGGGCATACACCACTACATTGTAAAGTAAGAATGAACTAATCTGGTGCGGGTGCGCAGAATCGAACTGCGATCTCAAGTTTGGAAAACTCACATACTAACCGTTGTACTACACCCGCATGAACCTCGATATTATACCAGATTACATCTGTTATAATAACCGTAAAGAAAGCTAAAATATATGGGGGCTGCATGCTAAAGCGTGTTACGCATTTTTTGAGAGAGTATCGTCAACTAAGTTTTGCACTGATTGTTGCAGTAATTGGTCTTATTTTAGACCTTGCAAACTACAATGGTGCGGCGCATTGGGTGCTTGGCACGGGTGCACTTGCTCTAACTATCCCCCTTGTTAGGGATATGGTTAAAACGCTCCAGGCTGGCCATTTTGGTATCGATGTATTGGCCGCAACTGCAATAATCACCTCAGTTGTCTTGCATCAATACTGGGCAGCCATCGTCATTGTTCTGATGCTCACTGGTGGTGAATCATTAGAAGAGTACGCCGAGAAGCGCGCGAAGAATGAGCTAACTTCCCTACTTGCCCGCCGTCCTAAAAAAGCGCACTTACTAAAAGGACGCAAATCAACTGATATCAAAGCTTCCGAGATAAAGACCGGCGATAAGCTAGTGATCCTGCCAGGCGAAGTCGTACCAGCGGACGCGGTTATCCTAGAAGGCAGCACGAGTCTTGATGAAGCCAGTATTACTGGTGAGAGCGTTCCAGTAGCCAAATCCGTAGGGGACGACATTGTCAGTGGTTCCGTAAACCTTGACGGACAACTAACCGTCCGTGCCCTGCACAGAGCAGCAGACAGCCAGTACGAACAGATCATTAAGCTAGTCCGGGGCGCTACTTCAAGCCAAGCGCCCTTTGTACGTCTTGCAGACCGCTACAGTGTGCCCTTTACTGCTATAGCATTCTTTGTCGCTGGAGCGGCTTGGTTTGCTACAGGCGACGCTATACGCTTCCTGGAAGTACTTGTTGTAGCTACACCATGCCCACTACTACTTGGTGCACCTATTGCTATCATCTCCGGCATGAGCCGGGCTGCAAAGCACGGTATCATCATTAAGACTGGTTCGGCCCTGGAGCAACTTGCAGCAGTACAGACTATTGCCTTTGATAAGACTGGTACCCTTACTGCCGGACGCCCTGTTGTCGACACAGTAACCACCTATAACCAACACTCTGAATTAGCAGTTCTGCAAGCAGCAGCAGCGCTTGAGCAAGGTTCAACTCACGTGTTAGCCACAGCGATTATCAATAAGGCAATTGCCAAAAAGATTAAGTTCCAAAGTGCTAAACAAGTCAAAGAAGTCTCCGGGCACGGCCTATCTGGACGTTTGTCAGGTAAAGATTTGTTAGTTGGACACCTTAGCTTGATCAAGCAAGCTGATATTGAACTGCCTAAGGAGCTTAAAGCAAAGAAATTCAGTCAAACAGTAACCTACGTTGCGATTGCAGGCGAACTAGCTGGAACAATTACCTTTAAGGACGAAATCCGCCCAGAGGCCACCAAAATGCTTTCTCGCCTGCGTAAGGCCGGTATCCGTAAGTTTGCGCTTATTACCGGTGATAACGAAGCTTCGGCCGTTAGCGTAGCCCAGAAGCTTAATATAGTCGATGTCTACCCTGATTGCCTGCCAGCAGAGAAAATGCAGGCTATCGAAGAAATGGATGCTCCTGTAGCCTTTGTCGGCGATGGTGTTAACGATGCACCTGTGCTGACTGTGGCTGATGTTGGTATCGCACTAGGTGCACGTGGCTCTACTGCAGCTAGCGAAACCGCCAATGTCGTCATAATGCAGGATGATATATCCAAGGTTGCGAGTGGTGTAGAGATTGCTAAACGTACGTTATTCATTGCTAAGCAAAGTGTATTGGTAGGTATATTCCTCAGTCTCGGCCTAATGGCTGTATTTGCAACCGGTAAATTCACCGCCCTCCAAGGTGCTATCGTTCAAGAATTTGTGGACGTTGCAGTCATCATCCTTGCCCTACGCGCTCATGGTGCTGTCAGTAAGAAACTATAAGGCACTCAATAAATAAGCCGCGGTAAGTGGAACAAGTAAGTTATCCGTTCCATATACCCCGATGTTTTCCGAAAATGTAATAACGAGCGTTACCCATAGCACCGTAACGATGCTGACTGAGATGCTCGGCTCTACTAGACGAGTGAACCCAAACACTACAAACAAAGCCACAATATAAAATGCCGTAGAACCTACAAGTGACTTCTTCTGGCCGAGTATGGTGTAGCTTGTCTTCTTCCCGTATTTTTTACCAACGAGTGCAGCCGCTGCATCCGCAAGTCCTAGTGTTAAGATTGACCCTGCAAAGATCCACTTATCATTCGTGAGTAGTATCACTAAGATTGCACTAATAGGGTAAAGGTATTCTCCGTATGAAATTCTGTCCACTTTATAAACACGACTCATGTAACCTATCCAAGGCACCGCACTAAAGTTATCTGATAGATAGCGAGCTATGAATATCGACACCAGGAAGAATCCTTCAACAACAATTAGAAGCCCAAGTGGTGCGATAAAAGCTAAAGCCGCAAGAGTCACCCCATGAAATATATGAATAATCTTCCTAAAGATTTCATTATTTTTACGGTATTTGTCGTTGAGCCACTGAAACACCAGCAGCGCTGGCAGAAGCGCTGCAACCAATATCAGTATCCGTGTGATCATGTAGGTATTAAACGATAGTCCTTGGTTAACTGCAATGGTGAAAGGACCGCCTTCGGCGCGTTTGTTGCGTACGTCACTACGTTCCTCCCTGCGATGCTCGGTAAGAATATGTAAACACATTCTTACCTTCTCTTCTAGTACGCCGATGCAAGCATCTGCGTGCGCAACTTCACGAACAAACCGTTCGACCATGCATATTTTGCTCTAGCAAAATCTGCGGTCGAAGGTTTGAGGACTTGAGCACTGACCAAATAAAAAATCCATCTTGCGATGGATCTTTTATTTGGTCGGGGTGAAAGGACTCAAACCTTCGACCTCTCGGTCCCAAACCGAGCGCGCTATCAACTGCGCCACACCCCGAAATTATTCAGACCTCGGTAATTCTAACAGATTAGACCGCGGATTTCCAGAGGTTTATTACGAGCCCAAGCCAAATGCTTCAAAGGCCATGAGTGCCGCCAGCTTAGCATCATCAAATGGGTGATGCTGTGAAAAGCTGGCTTCTTTGCGGACTTTTTTACGGGCTTGGTTTTTGAGTACACCCGATTTTTGCCCTTTGGCAACCAAAATAGATGTCAGGTCCAAGATCGGGAACGGGTGCTGCCAGTAACGTTCGTCCAAATTTGCTTCTTGGCAATCAATCAAAAATCGATATTCTACTGGGTATCCGTTGCTCACCAGTACATAGTCAGATGCTTCTTCAGCTGGAACGTACCAGCGCCAAAATGCTTCCCGCAAATCCTCATAACTTCCATGTGTCTGAGCCATGTTTTTGATTGCAGGGAGCACATTTGCCTTCACCCAATCATCAGCCTCTCCGTCAATCGGGCAACGGGCCGTAAAACTATCATGTACTACTCCATGGCCGTCAATCACCAAGGCACCAACAGCAAACGGCTTGCCATGTAGATTATCAGCTTCTAAATCAAAACTTAAAATCTTAGTATCACGACTAATTTCCGGGGTTTTGGATACTTTATTCACTAGAGTACCTTTTCTTTTATTATCTCTAGTAAGTCTGGAAACTTCTTAAATTTAGGATCAAATCCTTCATTAAAATGTCCTTGGCCTGGTATCAAAATAAAGTCAGCCTGAAGTTGTTCCGCTATCCATTCTGCCCCATCTAGTGGACAATACGGATCATTATCAGAGTGAATAACGAAGATTCTTTTTGCCTTTGAACGTATCTTTTTATAATCATGGCTTACTTCAAGATTACTCAAGGACTCCCAGCCAAGGCTTCCTTTGAAAACCCCTACTAAAATAATCGTATCTACATTGGTGTTTTCAGGCAATGACTCAAGGAGTGCTAGAATCGCAACTGCACCCGATGAATGTCCAATAAGTAGGTTATCTTGAAAGTTATGCTCTTGTCCCAGGAGAAAGTTAGTGTAACTGTTTAATTCGGGCTTATCAGCACCAGGAAGATCTGGCACCCAAACATCAATACCAAGTCGCATAAGCTCAGACTGAAGCCACGGAAACCAGTTTGCTAAATGATTAGCGCTTGTACCATGTAAGATAACTGCCTTCATACACTAATTGTAACTGACTACTTAGCGAATTCTATGGCGCGGGTTTCGCGGATGACGTTGACCTTGATAGTGCCTGGGTACTGCATGGTGCTTTCGATCTTAGTCGCAATGTCGCGAGCTAGTTTGATCGCAGTTAGGTCATCAACTGCACCTGGCTTAACAAATACACGAATTTCACGTCCGGCGCTAATAGCATATGATTTCTCGATACCGCTGAAGCCGTTAGCGACGTTTTCAAGGTCCTTCATACGCTCTGCAAAGTTCTCTGCAGAAACATTACGTGCACCAGGGCGAGCTGCACTAATGGCATCAACTACGCGGATGATAATCGCTTCCGTGCTGGTAGCCTCTACATCGTCGTGGTGTTGCTCTGCAGCCAAAGCCACTTCTTCTGGAGCGCCGTACTTACGGAGCATTTCACCGCTAATATGGTGATGCTTGCCTTCTACCTTGTGAGTTAGCGCCTTGCCTAGGTCGTGAACCAAAGCAGCGTATTTGGCAGTCTTAACATTGGCACCAACTTCTTCGGCAATGATACCAGCGATGTGAGCCATTTCAGTACTGTGCTTGAGCACATTCTGGCCGTAACTTGTACGGAACTTAAGCTCACCAAGCAGGTTCAAGATTTCCTTAGGAACACCGATGATGCCAACTTCACGGGCAGCATCTTCACCGGCACGAGTGACTTCCTTGAGCACGTTCTTCTGGGCCTTTTCAACTACTTCTTCAATACGACCAGGGTGCACACGACCATCCTTGAGTAGCAACTCAAGTGCCTGTCGTGCAACTTCGCGGCGTACCGGGTCAAACGAACTTAAGATAATCATGCCTGGAGTGTCATCAACCATAATGTCCACGCCAGTTGCACGCTGCAAGGCTTGAATATTACGGCCTTCTTTACCAATGATACGACCCTTCATTTCTTCGTCCTGGAGCTTCACGGCAGTCACTGTTCGTTCTGCAGTTACTTCGCTAGCCATACGTTCCATTGCTTCAACAATTATGGCGCCGGCTTTTTCTTCTGCGAGTTCTTTTGCTTCGGCCTGAAGCTTGGTGATCAAACCTGTCAGATCGTTACGGATATCACGTTCGGTCATTTGCATAAGCTTATCGGCGGCATCTGTCTTGCTCAATTTGGCAATCTTTTCTAGCTTATCCTGTTGCTTGATACGGATATCACGGATTTCGTTTTTAAGGCCTTCTACTTCGTCTTCTGAGTTACGTAGGTTTGTTGCACGCTTATCAATCTCGTCGAGTTTCTTATCAAGGTTAACTTCACGGTCAAGTAACCGCTGCTCAACATCCTTGAGTTCTTTACGGCGTGTTGTTTCTAGCTTACGAGCCTCTTCATTAGCCCTGTTTACTTCTTCACGAGCCTCTTCGATGAGCTTGCTTGCCTCTTTCTTGGCCTTGCTAAGTTCTTTGTTGGCCTGGTTTTGTGCGTTGCCGAGCTGGCGCTTTGCCACGACGGTACTACCACCAAAACCAACACCAATACCAGCCAATGCCAGTACTATGGTAATTGGGTCCATATTACACCTCTCTATCGGTACTAGAGCTCCGCTACAAGAACAATCACTATCACTTCATTAGTTCAAACGGACTCTAGAAAATCAAAGTTATTAGAAATTGGACAGACATAAGTAAATCCTGTTGTTTACTATACGGCTGGAAATAACGAAATGCAATGAATTACTACGCATTCTTATCGCTGAACTGCGAACACGATCACACGCTGAATATTCTGATTATTGCCACCATCATAGTTCGCAGAACTCGTAACAAGATTCAGGCCATTTTTACTGGAATCTATGGAGTCAAGCGCAATACTCATATCAACCTGATCGCCCGTAAAAGTCTGCACTTTGACTACACTGTACGTAATAATTGTCTTGTCGCCCCGCTCTATGACTATCTCGTCATTTGGCAGTAGCGACTGTAGATCATGGAATACGCCATTCTTGGTACTCCCAGAAATATGACCGTTAATAAGCACTGCACCCGGTTGGCCTGGTCTACCACTATCATCAAACCAGCCGACGTCATGAATATTACTTGGGGAGATTGGCTCACCAACTAGTGAAGCACCAACTCGTTTTACCCGAGCCTCAACATCCAGTTTACTAATGCGTAAAATTCGCGGTGCATCTGCAGCTGCTTGGAAGTTAGTCAGATCAGTCGGAGTCGGGATGGACTCATCAAGTGTACTCAAATTTTTTGTTGAGGCAGTAGCGGCCGTATTACCGTGGCGAGTGTCATGCAGATAAGGTATAGATATGGACCTGATGTTTGGGAAGAAATCCCAGAAGGACCACAGTATCACGAGTAATGCGCCAATAATCATGAACATGCCAATAAATCCGGCAAATCGACGCTTTCGCATACTACGAGCTTCTTTACGATATTCAACCGCTCGTTCAACCATATGACGCTTCAATACATGCGAACGATTTTGGCGCGGTAATGCGGGTTTGGTGGTTGATGGCTTACGAGAGGTGTGTTGCGGGGCAAAGTCGAGATGTTTCTGGTTACTCGGCTGAGTTAGTGGAGTACGCTGTTTTAATTCTGGCTGAGTGGTACTTCTTGGAACTGTCCTGGGGCTCACATCAACATCAGGGCGCAGACCAGTACGACCAGTGGCGTAACGCCGTCCTGGTTCACTACTCAGCGGGTGCTTTGGATCGTTCATGTTTATGTTGCCACCAGTTACTTCTCTAACAATTCGTTACAGAATATACAACATTTAGTATACAAGCCCACTCCGTTTTAGCAACCTGCTTATACTTGTACTACAGGGATATTCTTGAACGTTGCTTGGCCATCATGTCTTTACGTAGTATGACTGATGGGGTTGGCTGCTTGGGTGGTATAAATATATCCCGTTCATCCAGATCAAGCACTTCCCTCGACACACCTCCAATGGTTCTTGTTACATCGATGATTGCCTCTACTTCTTCTGGGCTCGCCTGGTGGTAAACAGAACCCCGGCGTATAAAATCAACCTGACCTCTATGTTTATAACCATCTTTTGGCTGCGTGCCTCCCATCAGTCTACCTGCACTGCAAAGACTTCATCACGAGATTCGTAGTGCCCCGTTTTTGTATCATACTTTCCGCCACACGTTACAAGATTGAGCCCCTGCTTACCAGGCTTAGCTGACTTCATCAGGGTAGCCATATTCAGACTATCTGCAGATTCCTGAGCCGTCTTTTCAACCCTGTACTTCACAACTTTTCCATCACCACGCTCAACTTCAATGATGTCACCAGACACAAGTTTCTTGAGATTTACGAATATACCGGGCTTAGTTGGGCCATGTACATGGCCATCGATCAACACTGCACCAGCATCTATACCAGGCTTAGCGCTCGCGTTGTACCAACCAGCATCATAGATACTACTCGGGGCGAGCAGTTGATTATCCCGGCTGACACCGAGTGGCTTTACGCGTGCTGCAACGTCAATTTTTTTAATAGTGATCTTGCGAGGTAAATCAGGGGCCACCTTGTAACTACTAACTGCGTTGGGGTGTATATCTGATTCGTCTGGCTTCTCGTTACCACTTGTTCCATCGTCACTAGTATTTTTCTTGCCGCTACTCATTGCCTGAACTTGCTGCGTAACATTCCTGTTCGTAAGCAGTGAGTTCACACTTACCCCTAGCCCAAGTATAAACACAACCATTGCCATGCCAGCAAGTGCACTACTTTTACTAAACAAACGTTGCTTCATAGATTTCTTGGCCGCTGAGTCCTGGGTAGGCTCAGACGAAAGAGCTATTTGTTTGTGCTGTGGTCTTTGAACGGCCGGCACTAGGGGTTTGCGGCGAACTGGAATAAAATCTATCCCTACTGCGGTGCTCTGAGGCTTATGCGCCTTATTAACTAGATTGTTTGGGCTGGGTGATGATAGAGGTACTACTTGGGCACCTGTAGGAGGCTTAACTGCAAGAGAAATTACTCCATCTGTGGTACGCCTAGAATAGACAGAACTGCGGCGTTTATACCGCAGCGCTTGGCCATTTTGAGAATGGGTAAACCCACTTAATGGTCTGTCTGTCATGCTCTATCTTTTGTTTTTAATTTATTTTTTAGGTAAAGATTTAACGACGCTTTGCGGGTGCTTTTTGCAAACGCTTACGTGCAATCAAGATTGCACCTGCTGCGATTGTTGCTGTAATCAGTGTGATCATAGGGTTAGCAGCAAGAAGCTTGAAGCCAGTGTTTGGGGCCTTTGGAAGTAATGATGCGTCGATTGATTCTACCGTCAGCACGACATCATTGCCATCACCGCCTTTGTAGGTAACTGAGTAAGTAACTCCTTGATTTGTATAGTTTCCACCTTCAGCAATTCCGGTAAACGTACCAGTAACAGCGTCTGCAACATCGTTATCAATAATTGTGTAGCTCTGTCCAACAGTAGGAACAAATCCATTGTAAAGCGTTGATTCGAGCGTAGAACCACTCAGATCAACCGTACCTGTCACCTTCAGTTGATCGTAGCCAGTACAGGCTGTTGTACCACCGATTTCAGCTTGGTAAGTTCCAAACAGAGATAGATTGCCACTATTTATACAGCCGGGGCTGTGTCCAGGTGCAACTATAGCACCCTGCATAATATTCAACACGGAAGCGGTACCCGTGCCTTTTAATATTCCACCGCTAAGGACTTCCACATTCTGACGAGATCCATCAAGAATAGTTGTTTCTTTATTAACGACTGTCAGATCTGTGGTAGGCTGACTGTCACTAACGGTAGTAGTTTTTGTTGGATTTTCAAGTCTTCCTGTCTCCTGAGTTGTTGAAACCTTCGAGCTCGGGTTTACATTTAAAACTCCGTCAGCAACGGGGTTGTTGCCTATGTCACCGGTACCAGTAAGGGCGCCAGTAACGTTAACTGTAACTGGAGAGTACGCGGTAAATTTTGAGTTATCAAGAACATTTATTGCGCCAGTAACATTCCACGTTACTGGAGTAGTAGCACAGCTAAACCCTCCAGGCACACACCCAAAGTTAACATCAGGCCTACTGGTGCCGGTACCACCACCAAGTGTCATCGGGCTTGCGAACGCATTCGTTGCTGTACTTGTTAGTAGGTTAAGGTATGCGCCCTTCTCTACTACGATACGGTTCCCGATAGTAAGCGCAGTTGGATCAATATTGGCACTAGTACCGGACTCAAGAGTAAGTGAAAGAGTAATACTGCCTGTGGTATCTGCCATGTAAAATCCAATGTCACCACCTACAACTGACTGCCTGAGCTTGACGTCACCTTCTCCGGTTAAGTTTGCCACTGCCATTCTAACTTCAGTAGTACCAGTGTTATAACTATTGACTACAGCGTTGTCCTTGAGTGTTAGGGTATCTACGGTGTACGTCGTAGTATCTGTTGGGGCACCAGGAACTATCGTTACTCCTGCAAAAGCTACGCCGGTCAGATCATTCACAAGTGCCTTGGTTCCACCACCAGTTAACCTCTCAAAACGGATCGTATCTCCGTCTTGAGGCTTTACGTTACCATCAACGCTACAACTCCAGTTGCCGTCGTTATCAAAGTTATTATTAACTGCGCCTGTCCAGGTACACGTATCAACAGCCGCATGCGCAACTGGGATAAACGCGATATTAAGTAACGCCGATACTGATAGTACAGATGCAGTCGCTAAAGAACTCAACCTCTTAAGTCTTTTCATTTTATTGTTTCCTGTTTTGTTGTTATAAATTACTACACTTTGTAATATAGTCTCCCCTGTTATATTGTCAAGCCTTTTATGCTTAAATGATGACTCGTTTACAACGTGTGTGAGGTCTATTTCTTCTGTGGGGTGATGTGTACGGGGGCGCCATACTCCGGCAAAGCTACTTTTGTAGTCTTACCATCAAGCAAGTCATAAATTCCGTTATCAATCCAATTGTCACCTGTTGTTGCAGCAATACCGATTCCGTTGCTACTTGCTAATGCGTTAGCTACGGAGAACCCAATTCGGAGTCCCGTGAAACTACCCGGACCCTGATAAGCTATGATCCCCTGTACGTCAGCCCAAGTCTTATCTTGTGCTTCTAATAATGCAGCGATTTTGTAATGAATTGTTTCCGCTAATTGCCTATGCGCCTGCCACGTCTCATAAGTAATCCGTGTTTGATCGTCGAATAACCCAATTTCTGATTCTGGCTTGTCTGTTCTGAGCGTCAGAATTAGCATATGCCCTCCGTAAGGTAAGCCAGTGATCCTGGATAGTTAATAACAATGTCTCTGGAATCTTCGCCACTGCGAGTTACTGTAATGGCCACTTTTTCTTCTGGTAGAACATGTTCCACGACACCACCCCATTCAACGACAATGACAATACCCGGATCATCTAACAGATCTTGTAACTCGTGTGCGATCAAACCAGCGTCGGCCAATCTATAAAAATCAAAATGGTGAATCTCAAATTTGTCCGTTTTATACACTTTACTAACCGTAAACGTTGGACTAGCAACTACATCTGTACTACCCGCACCCTCAGCAAGACCACGAGTGAATGTTGTTTTGCCACCACCCAGATCACTGACCAATTCAATTACCTCACCACCACGAAGCTTAGCGCCAATCTGACCTGCGAGCGCCTCGGTTTGGTCGGGATTAGCTGAAGTCAGCTGGCAATGTTTTATAGTACTCATATCTGTCATATGCTATCTCAAAACAGACTATGGCCGCAAGTATAAGCACTTAATGAACAGGTGCTTGAGGTATACTAGAAGTAACATGTTACAGCTCAGCGCGTCACTTGCATATCGTCCTGTCGTAAGCCTCCGTACCAGTGGTGAGATTGCCACTATTGAGGCTCCTATTATTAATCCCAATAACCTCAAAATCGAGGGATTCTTCTGTGCCGACAAGTTCAGCCGCAAGCGCCTCGTACTATTAACCCAGGATATCCGTGACAACATTAAGCAAGGTATCATCGTAAATGACCACGACGTTCTCACGGAGCCAGAGGAACTGGTGCGCCTTAAGTCCATTATAGATCTGGGATTCGATATTATAGGAAAACCCGTAGAGACGGTCAGCAAGCACAAGGTAGGTAAGATTACTGATTTCGCTGTAGACGACCAAACACTCTATATTCAAAAACTGTATGCCGGTCCATCGATTATGAAGAGCCTGACTTCTGGGCAACTTAGCATTGACCGCGATCAAATAGTAGAGATTACTAATCGCCGCATTGTGATTAAAGACCTTGAAAAGCCAATTAAAGGCAGTATGACGGCCACGGCTCCGGCAGTATAAAGATCATTATTCTCCTAATCTAATATTGGTGCTAGACTGAGGCAAATGGACATATGGAGCCTCCTCTTTATCGCCGCCGTCGGGCTTGTTTCTGGAGTATTATCGGGTGTTGGTGGTGGAGGGGCCGGCATGCTTATGATCCCTGCATTTATCCTAACAGGTATGTCCCCTTTGCACGCTGTAGCGACGGGTAAAATGAACGGACTGGGTGCTAACTTTGGTGGCTTAGCTGCATTCAGGCACGGTGGTCACTTCCGCAAAGATATCGTCAAAGTCATGATACCCATAGCCATACTTGTTGGCGTAACCACGCCTTTTGTCTTTAACCGGATAGAAAGCAGTACCTTTCAAATACTTCTTGGCGTACTACTCCTACTACTCACACCAACACTGTTTATTAAAAAGCGACTGTCTGGCATGCACCAACGACATCGTATTATTGGGTATGTTGCATATACGTTCGTGATCACCCTACAGGCGCTATTTGGGACTGGTGCGGGATCGCTTGCGATTTTTGTACTGACATTATTATTTGGAACCTCAAAGCTGCAAGCAAACGCTACAAAACGCGCTGTTTCCGCCGTCTTGGTACCTATCACATTTATTGCACTGTATTTGAGTGGATACGTAATACTCAGTTACGGACTGGTTGGCATGGTTTCTGTGTTTATTGGTTCTCATGCAGGTACCAAACTCGCCCTCAAGGGTGGTGAGCAATTTGCGACCTACGCGATGGCGACCATCATGCCACTTGCAGCAATATTTCTCATCATGACCGCTTAATATTCTGCTTCAAGGACTGACTTAATGTCATCGTAGTTGTAGCCTTGCCGAGCGAGGTATTGCATGAATTTGAGTTTATCGGGGTAGCGAGCACGTTTCTTTTCAACTAATTCTTTGAGTAGCTCTCTCTCATCTACCTGTTCTTTGTCATCTGCTAGGACCCTATCGATAATGTCACCGGGGATACGTTTCTGTTTGAGTTCCATAGTGAGCTTACGACGGCTGGTTGCTTTGAGTAACCTACGATTCTCTACCCACCGCTTGGCAAATTGCTCATCGTTGACATAACCATTAACGCTTAACTTGTTAAGTATTTTTTCCGTGAACTCTTCTGGTGCTTTTTTGCGCTTTAAGTAGTCACGTAGTTCCCACTCGGACCTCATGCGATAACTTAACAAGTTTAGGGTTTTATCAAACCACTTCCCGTAGTCCCCTTCTTCACGAAAACTGGACAGTTCTTGCTCAGTTAACTCCTGTCCCGAATGCAACCCAAGTTTGAGTAGCTCAGTTTCACCAACAGAAAAAGAATACTTTCCATCCAGATAAACAGAATACCGATCCGCCCGCTTAACCTGCCGTGCTATCTTAGTAATTTTCATTACACTTCTTGTTGACGTCGTCGTATCGCCAAGGCAAGACCAGCACATTCAACTGACATCCAGCCAGTCACTCCTCCAATGGCGATCTCGGGGAGATCATCCGTTACGGAAGCCACATGGTCTATGGGCGAAATATTGCCCTCTTGTATCTGTTCTTTGATTACAGGTGACAATATCACACCAGACAATGCCGCAAATCCGGCAGTCTGTAAGACAACCATGTTCCGAAATGAGTTGTGACGACCACCACCAGGATTCCTCTCAACCACATCCTTGAGGGTTTCACCCCACATGTGTTTATAAGCAAACTGTACTGGACCATTCATAACCTACTCCTTGGTGGCGGCTTCGCGGACTTTGGCGTCGAGTTCTTTCAGTAGCTTTGGATTTTCTTTCAGGAAGTCTTTAGATGCTTCACGGCCTTGACCGACCTTTTCACCGTTGTAACTAAACCATGCACCGGCTTTTTCTACGATATTGTAGGTAACCGCAAGATCCAAGACATCTCCAGGAATACTGATACCTTCGTTATACATAATGTCGAATTCGGCCTCGCGGAATGGCGGCGCAATCTTGTTCTTGACCACCTTCACCCGGGTCCGGTTACCAACTACCGCATCGCCTTGTTTAATTTGTGCAATACGACGAATATCCATACGGAGTGATGCGTAGAATTTCAATGCATTACCACCAGTAGTAGTTTCTGGGTTACCAAACATCACGCCAATCTTCATACGAATCTGGTTAATGAAGATAACTGTTGCTTTGGACTTACTAATAACACTTGTTAACTTACGGAGTGCCTGGCTCATCAAACGGGCCTGAAGACCTGGGAGTGAATCACCCATGTCACCTTCAATTTCAGCCCTAGGTACCAACGCTGCGACAGAGTCCACAACAATCAAGTCAACAGCATTAGAACGAACAAGTGTCTCTACGATTTCAAGTGCCTGCTCGCCGTTATCTGGCTGCGACAGCAGAAGGTTTTCAATATCTACGCCAATACGCTTAGCGTACTGAGGGTCAAGGGCGTGTTCTGCATCAATAAATGCCGCTGTGCCACCTTGACGTTGGACTTCTGCGATCGCGTGTAGGGTCAAAGTTGTCTTACCGGAACTTTCCGGACCATAAATCTCAATCACACGGCCACGTGGAATACCACCGCCAAGTGCCAAATCTAGACTCAAGGCACCAGTAGAAACAGTTTCTACGTTCTGCTTGTGGCCTTCGCCTAACTTCATAATCGAACCTTTACCGAATTGTTTTTCGATAGATTCAAGTGCTAGATCAAGTGCTTTTGCTTTACCTTCAGTGGCAGCGTCAGTCATAGTCTTTGCTGGTTTATCTTTTTTAGCCATACAGAATTACCCTCCGTTAATTAATACCCACCTATTTACAAATAGTATAGCAAATTAAACAGTGGTTACTCTATGTTATACGTAAGCATTTTGGTCTATAATGCACCTAAGTATGCGCATTTCTGATGCTTTGGTGGAAAAACTCTTGGTGGGGGCAGATAAAATTACCTCTGATCAATTAACTGCGCTCAAAGAACAAGAAAAAGCCGAGAAAAAGCCGATGCAAGATTTGGCTATCTCTGGCAACATGATTTCAGAGAAAGACTTAACCAAGCTTTACGCCGATGAAATTGACATCCCCTATGTTGACCTCAACCCCAAGGAAATCAAACGCGAAGTTCTAAAACTTATTCCAGAACGTATTGCCCGTCAATACGGCGTTGTACTATTTGGTGTCGAAGAAGACGGCACTAAGTTGCTTGCCATGGAGGACCCGGACGATATCCTGGCAATTAACTTCCTACAAAAGCAACTTGGAAACAAGATCAAAGTCAGCGTGGCACCGGCAAGTGTCATTCAGGCAGCACTCGACCAGTACCGTGGCACCATAGGTAGCGAGCTAACTCAAGTCATAGCACCAGAAGACGATGCCAATAGTGAAGAGGAAGAAGTCAGTGAAGAAGACTTAGCAGAAGATTCACCTATTGCCCAGACAGTTAACTTACTCATTGAATACGCCATCCGCTCTGGAGCTAGTGATATCCACATTGAACCGAGAGACAGCTTTGTATCTGTACGCTATCGTATCGACGGTATTTTGCGTGAAGCCAACAAGCTACCAAAGAAGGTCCATAGCGCCCTCATTTCCCGTATCAAGATTCTTTCTAATCTGAAGATCGATGAACGACGCGTACCGCAAGATGGTCGATTTAAAATTCAAATTGGCAGTGGTGTCTATGCCCTGCGTGTCTCAACTCTACCCATCACCGAAGGTGAAAAGGTGGTTATGCGTATCCTTAACGAATCAAGCAAGGCATCTACACTTGAAGAACTCGGCTACTGGGGTGTTTCGCTCGATGCAGTAAACGAAGCTATAAAGCAGCCCCACGGAATGGTCCTCGTTACTGGTCCAACAGGCTCAGGTAAATCAACCAGTCTATTTAGTACACTCAGCCTCCTCAATAAACCAACCGTTAACATCTCTACCGTAGAAGACCCCGTTGAATATAAAATCCCTGGCGCCAACCAGGTGCAAACTAACGCTAAAGCCGGCATGACTTTTGCGGCTGGGCTCCGCGCACTCTTACGTCAAGATCCAAACATCATCATGGTTGGTGAGATTCGTGATGGAGAAACTTCAGGCCTCGCCGTCCAGGCTGCCCTGACAGGGCACCTGGTGTTTGCAACATTACACACCAACAATGCCGCGACCTGTCTACCACGTTTGCTTGATATGGGCATTGAGCCATTCTTGATTGCTAGTACCGTTCGCGTGGTGGTTGGTCAACGACTTGTTCGTAAACTATGTGTAGACTGCCGTGAGGAAACGACACCTGATGTTGCTACGCTTAAACAAATCGGTCAAATATACGGCACCAGTACTGGCGGCATCATGAAACACATCCATGAACTAGAAGAACAAGCACTTGAAGGTGGTATCGGAAAAGTCAGCACTGGTAAGTCCAAGGTTGATACATCTACGTTATCAACCACTGACTCTAAAATCACGCGTATTTTTAAGGCTCACGAGGGTGGCTGCGAAACCTGTGGACACACAGGTTATAAGGGACGAATGGGCATTTATGAAGTATTGTCTAACTCCAGTGATGTACAGAAGTTGATTGTCAGTAACGCCACAAGTGATGTTATTCAGAACCAAGCCATCAAAGAAGGCATGGTAACAATGCAGCTTGATGGGTTCATTAAGGCGCTCCGCGGACTGACAACTATTGAAGAAATATTACGCGTAACATCAGAAAAGTAAGAAGCATACATATATGAAATTCAACTACATCGCGATTGATAAAACTGGTAAGAAAATATCTGGTGCTATTGAGGGTGCAAACCAAGCATCCGCCACTGCCTCACTCAAATCACGTGGCCTCAAGCCACTATCCGTAAAGTCAGAGGGAGGTGGGCTGCTCGCAAAATCACCCTTCTCCGCTGCCAATAAGAAGGTAAAGCTCAAAGAATTAATGATCTTTACCCGTCAATTATCAACCATGATTAACGCCGGAGTACCCCTTGTTAGATCACTTGCAACTCTGCAGCTACAGACAGAAAACCCCGCATTCCAGCAGCACATCGTAGCTGTTACTAAGGACGTCGAAGGTGGTATGGCCTTTGCCGATGCCTTAGAAAAACACCCACATGTATTTACGCCGATCTACGTCAACATGGTTCGTGCTGGTGAAGCCGGTGGTATTTTGGATGAAATCTTGAACAAACTCGCCATCCAGCAAGAAAAAGATGCGCATATTAGGGCAAAGTTCAAAAGCGCCATGACATATCCAATCATCCTGTTGTCCATCACAACTATTGTGTTCATTGGACTCATGGTCGTGGTTATGCCAAAACTAGGCAAAATTATTAAGGACCTCGGCGGCCCCGATGCCACACTGCCGCCACTGACTACTGCAATGCTCGGTATTAGCCACTTTATGACCTCACAGTGGTACATCTTACTCGGTGGCACAATTATCCTCGTCGTTGGGCTTAAACGCTACACAGCAACGCCACAAGGGCGTCGTAGACGGGACCAAACCCTCATGAAGCTACCCGTACTTAAAATGATTATTAAGAAGGTTGCTATTGCACGTTTTGCACGTATTTTCTCAAGCCTTATGAGCGCTGGAGTTAATGTTGTGGACGCTATAACCATCACATCAAAAGCACTCGGTAATGCAGTAATTGAAGATGAACTTATGGCTGCCAGTAAAGCGGTAGTAAACGGCCAGCAACTATCTGTGCCACTTTCGACAAGCAAGGTGTTCCCGCCAATTGTGAGTCAGATGATGGCCATTGGTGAGGAGACAGGGCAAACCGACGAAATCCTTATCAAAGTCGCTGACTTCTATGAAGAAGAAGTGGATGCCGTCGTGGAAAGCCTTAGCTCTATCCTTGAACCAATTATGATTGTTGTCATGGGTACTATGGTGGGACTCATCGCCGCAAGTGTTATCGGCCCAATTAGCAAACTATCTTCACAGGTTTAGCTCACAAAACTCTTGCATAGTCCCTGGGGTGTGGTAGTGTATAAGCATAAGCCTCATAACGATTAATAACGTGGCTTTCTATTAGTAAGAACAGAAAAGGGTGGGCATTCTTATGTTCAAAACACTTAAAAAAGAAGCACAAAAAGGGTTCACTATTATCGAACTCTTGATTGTGATCGCAATTATCGCTATTTTGGCGTTGTTAGTACTTAATAACTTCCAAGGTGCACAGGCTAAGGCTCGTGACCAACAGCGAACAACTGACCTCAACAACATCCACGGTAAGCTCGAAGAGTTCTACAACGAGAACAACGCATACCCAAGCACATTTACTGCTGCTACCTTCCCTGGTATCGATGGTGAATCACTTAAGGACCCTATCGGTGGTGACACTATTTCTCAGACTGTAGTTGCCGATGCAACTGCTGCTGATAACCAAGCCGCACCTGGATCTGACAGCGTTGGTGCTGCATCATACGCATACATCGCTTACCCAACCGGTTGTACTAACAACTGTACTGGTTACCGTTTGAAGAGCTTTATTGAGAAGCCATCTACAACGACTCCAAACCCATACGTCAAGAAGAGCCTTAACTAGTCACTTCTGACAATGCATTAAACCACCTGGAATCCAGGTGGTTTTTTGTTTGTGACCCCACCATACCTCTTATGCTATACTTGTTCTAACAGGGGTAATTACGTGGGAATAAAAAAGTCAGAGCAAGGGTTCACAATCATTGAATTGTTAGTCACTATTGCAGTTGTGGGCATAATGGTGCCAACACTTGCCGGCTTCGTGAACACTCTCAACCGCTTTAATGACCGTGCCCGTGATCTAACACTCGTAAACTCATTAGCAGAAAATAAGGTTGAGAGCCTTAGAAGTGTTGGCTATAGTGCCATAAACACTGGCACAACTTCTTTTGTGAGCGAACTTCCTACCAGCATTGGCAGCCCTCGAACTGCCACCTATACAGTCACAATACCAACGACAGGCATCAAACAGGTTGATGTTGCAGTTTCATACAATGACCACGGTACCACCCAGTCCGTTAATTACCGTACTTACATAGGAGAGCTCGGTGTTGGCCAGTATTAAGAACATCTTGAAGAAGAATCATAAACTCAACCAAGCGGGTGTGACGATTGTTGAGCTAATGGTGGTCGTAGGTATTGCCAGTGTACTACTACTGTCCTTCATGACTGTCAGTGTGTATATGTACGGTGATACGTTACGATCCTCTCTGTATTCACAACTAGCCACCGAATCACAAACCATACTTCGTTCAGTGGTCGAAGAGCTCCGTCAGAGTTCTTCAATCCGTACAAGTAACGCCAACCCCGATGCTAACGCCCCTGGCGGCGGCTGGACCACCAGTAATAGCAGCCTTATCCTTATTATTTCCACACCAGCACTCGATAGTAGTAATAACTTCATTATTGACTCAGACACGGGGTATCCATACCAGAACGAGATTGTGTATTTTGCATCCGGGGGCACCTTATATAAGCGCTTTCTGGCAAATGCGGCTGCAACTGGCAACACACGCAAAACTACCTGTCCCCAGGCTTCTTCAAGCTCATCCTGCCCTCCAGACATTATTATGAGCACTAACTTTAAAACATTAAGCTTTATATTCTATGACCAGGATGATGCCGTAACCACATCCATCCCCAACGCCCGTTCAATCAAGCTATTCATACAAATGCAACGCAAAACATTTGGTAAGACACTGCAGTTCGATAATAATATTCGTATAACCATAAGGAATACATACCCATGACCAGGCGTAACAATGATGACGGATTTATCTTGTTGGCGGTCTTGATGACTACTGTGTTTATCATGATGGTTGGTGTGGCTTCACTGCAATTGATTACCAGCAACCTTCGCACAGCTAAATCTGAACGATACCTTATTAATGCCCAGTTTGCAGCCGATGCCGGTATTGATGATGCAGTCCGCCACTTGAATCAAGATAATACTTGGACGGGCACAGGCGTCGAAACAACACTACTCACTGACCCCAAGTTTAAGACAACCTACCAGACAGTAGTTACTGCCGGCTCAACTGATTTTCAAAAGTTCATTGACGTGACTGCTAAAACTTTTGTCCCAGCAGGCAGTTCAACGCCATCATATACCCGTAAGTATCAGGTGGAAATGCGTGGTGTTGGTGGCGGTAACTACTCCATCGTGAGTGGTGTGGGTGGTCTTGAGATGTCAAATAATTCCAAAATTCTTGGCGGCCAGGTATATGTTAATGGAACATTAACTATGACTAATTCATCTCAAATTGGTATGAGCTTATTGCCAGTAAACGTCTCTGTCGCAGACCAAGCTTGCCCTATTCCTGCTGATGCCACATATCCACGCGTTTGCACAGCAGCCGACCATCCTCCAGAACCAGTAAACATTAGTAACCCAGCTAAGATTTATGGCGAAGTTAAGGCGACCAACCAAACTGACAACACCTATATGTATAGCCCCGGGCTCGTTGCCGGAAATCCTTCACCAGCTGACTTACCAGATTATGACCGTCAAGCACAAATTAATGCAGTAGCCCACACAGCAAGCGGTGCTTCATCTAGTTGCTCGCTCGGGGTGAAAACATGGCAAGCTAATACTAAGATTACCGGTGATGTGACAATTTCTGGTTTGTGTATAGTGACAGTTGAGGGCAACGTGTGGATTACTGGTAATCTCATTCTTAGAAATTCAGCGATCCTTATCGTGAAGCCGGGCGTCACAACACCACCTGTCATCATGGTGGACGGTGACAACGGGCTGACGATACAGAACTCTGCCTCATTAATTGCAAATCTTAACCTGCCTCCAGTTGGATTCAAAATTATTACTTATGCGAGTAGCGTTGGCTGTTCTACCGCCGCCGTTGGGGCGTGTGATGTTACTGGTAGTGATCTATTCAACAGTAAATCCAAAACTACGATTAGTATCCAAAACTCCGCATCAGGTGCAGAGACAGAGTTTTATGCTCGTTGGTCTAAGATCGACCTTAATAACAGTGGTAATGTTGGTGCTCTTGTGGGTCAAACAGTCAGTTTGAGCAACTCATCGGCAATTACTTTTGGCGCTAGCGTCGATGGGTTCACAGGACCGTTAGCTTGGGTAGTTAAATCGTATAAGAGAACCTTCTAGTTGAGGAACATTCTCTCTGGTATACTGAGTGCAAACATACTGCTTATGGTGGGCAAATAATACATGACTAACAAAGAAACCCTTTTCTTCAAAGACAAGCCGATATTCGGTCTTGATATTGGGTATAGTAGTCTCAAAGTTCTCCAAGCAGATACTTCTGGCAAGAAGCAGGTTGTTGTTGGCTACGGAGCCACTAGTTTTGCCGCAGGATCAGTCAAGGAAGGCGTTATTGCCGACCCAGAAGCTATAGCTAAGGCAACCCACGAGCTATTCGAGAAAAACCTTATCGGTGATATCACTACCCGCCGTGTCGTATTGTCTATCCCTGCCTCACGCTCGTATAGTCGCAACGTGCACCTTCCAAAGCTTGGCACCAAAGAATTACACGACGCTGTTCTCTTAGAGGTTGAGCAGTATGTGCCCGTCCCCAACGACGAACTGTACATTGACTACACAACCATCGATGAGACGGCTGAGGGTGTTGAGCTTATTGTGGTAGCGGTACCAAAGAAGGTCGTCGACTCCTACCTCCAACTTGCAAAAATACTGAATCTTGATGTAGTTGGCGTTGAGCCAAGTATCGCTGCAGCCGGTCGCTTGTTCCTGCAGGCAGAAAGTACTGATACGCCAACTGTATTAATTGATTTTGGCTCACTCTCATCTGACGTAACAATCTATGATAAAGGGCTGGTCATTACTGGAACTGTCTCCGGTGGTGGCGACAACTTTACTGATATTATTGCCTCTACATTGAACGTGACTAATCAAGAAGCCCACATTATCAAAACGAAATACGGTCTTGGTGTGAGTAAAAAACAGCGTGAGATTACCGAGGGTTTGACTCCCCTACTACAACAGCTCACTAAAGAAGTACGCCGTATGATTAGATACTACGAGGAACGTTCTGGTACCGAACGCAAGATTACCCAGGTGGTCACTATGGGTGGTGGCGCCAATATGCCAGGACTATCAGAATACCTAACCAATCTTCTCCGGATTCCTGTCCGTATGTGTGATCCATGGCAGAATATTGATTTTTCTGGCCTACAACCACCTAACAGCGTGGAGAAATCCATGTACGTTACTGTTTCTGGCCTTGCCCTGACCCCGCCAAAGGAACTGCTCTCATGATTTTCCTTGTTAATAACATCAAAGTGCGTCCAGAGGGTGAAACCCGATGATTAATTTATTGCCTCCTGATTATAAGGATGAGTTAGTATTTGCCCGCAGGAATACCGCGCTCAAAAACTGGGTGATCATGAGCTGCGCAGGAGTACTTGGGATTGTCCTTATCATTGCAGTAGGCCAGATCTTCATCAGTCGCTCCACTGTTAATTCCCAGAGACAAGTCAACCAGACTCGTGAACAGTTAAATGCACAGAAGCTCGAAGAAACTCAGAAACAAGTCACCGATATTAGTGACAGTATCAAGCTCGCAATTGCTGTCCTTGGCCGTGAAATACTGTTCTCTAAGCTACTGTCTCAGGTAGCTACTGCCATGCCAAATGGTAGTTCGCTGCAGAGCCTGACTATTAACTCTACCCAAGGTGGTATTGACCTTACTGCTGGAGCAACCACCTATCAGACCGCTACACAAGTGCAAATTAACCTGGCAGATCCAAACAACAAGATTTTTGAGAAGGCTGACATCGTGAATGTTACCTGTGACAGCAAACCGGCGACTACTGCAACGAGTGCCTATCCTTGTACCGTCTCTATCCGTGCCCTATTTGCTAAAGATAATATATTCCAATACGTAACCAATACTAAGGCAACCAAATGAACAGTAAACGCCTTTACTACATCTTGATTGCCTTGATTGTGCTCATCAATGGTTCTGGTATTGCTGCTGTATATTTTGGTAATAAGATCTTGGCCAAGCAAACCACTAAACTCACCGATCTTAAGGTTGAAGCAAACACCCTAGAGGACGTACAGCGTTCACTAACAAAAGCCAAAAAAGACATTCTCGCCTACTCCGATATTGAAAAGGTCGTTAAAACAGTCATTCCACAGGAGAAGGACCAGGCCCGAACAGTTCGTGAGATCGTTAAGATAGCTGACGAATCAAATATTAAGCTTGCAAGTATTAGCTTCCCTAGTTCCACTCTCGGTAACAAAGCAACAGCGGGGGCTACTGGGGCACCTGCAGCTACCAGTACTAGCGGTAACACACAAACACAAAAGGTTGATGGTATCAGCAACGTAGAGCGACTAGAAATAACTATTGCATCAGACACGACAAAGCCAGTGCTCTATACTGATTTCATCTCTTTCCTGGCGAAACTTGAGCAAAACCGTCGCACATCACAAGTAGGTAACATCAACATTATCCCTGACTCCAGCAAGCGAAATTACCTGACCTTCACCATGACACTTAACGTATACATAAAGAAGTAACGACTATGCAATTACACCTCGAGACACTACTCCCAAAAATCAAACCCTATCTTACTTTTGCAAAGAAGTATGCGGTGTTCTTGTTTACGCTTGCCTTCTTACTCGTGTATCTATTCCTAGTACAACACATTGGGCACCTCATACAGGATGAACCTTCCCAAGCGGCCATCGACAGCAAGCTCAAACCCGTCAACCAACTCAAGATTGACCAAGACGCCGTCAAGAAGATCACTGACCTAGAGTCCCAAAATGTAGAAGTTAAGTCTCTCTTCGAACAGGCTCGTCAAAACCCATTCACTGAGTAAGTAAACTCGTTAGGGAGTATTTCCGCCACCGTGACGGCCAATACATTTAGCCCGAGCGTCTACTAGCAATTGTCCATAATGATTTGGGTTTGGACAGTATGAGTAGTGAAAGTTATTTTGCTCACCCGCAGTTTCTATACGTATCTGCCCGAAGTTAAAGATCATTGCCCAGATGCCGCGTTTATCAGCCGTAACATCCTCGATATTATTCAATGTTAACTGTGAAACCTGGCGGTCAAACAGACCGTTCTTGATAACCTGAACGACGTTACGGTCCGTAAGAATCAGTTCATTCTGCCTATATATCCACGTGACAATAATCATAATTATTGCAAGCAAGCCACCAAATAATGTTATTCCAAGCTTGAGCCATGATTTAACAGAATCGATCTGCGTGCCACTTGCCAGGTCAGGGACCAAGAAGTATAGCAGGCCACTCGCCAAGCCAAACCCGAGAATTGCCTGGATGTAAAAAATTATGATGCCAAAAGGATGTTTTTTAACCCGGAAGATTAACACTTCGCCAGGTTCGGTAATTGCCTCAATTGAGCCTGAGTTTTTGTGTAAGTGAATCTCCTTAGGCTGAGCTACTGGTTGTACGGCTTCAGGTTGCGGAGCTTGTTCTCGGTCTGTCGGTGTTTGTTGTGGTTCCATAAAAGTATTATACCGTAGGAACGGAGAAATAAACGTGTTCACATGATTATTTGGAGTACGGCCCGTTTCAACAATATTAAATATTGTTATACCTCTAAGCTGGCCTGGTCAGTTGTTTGTTTTTTATCCAAATGCTTGTATGCCTTTGGGGTGACTTTTCGGCCACGGGGTGTGCGCTCTAACAGTCCAATTTGCATTAAATATGGTTCAATGAAGTCCTCAATTGTGGTGCGTTCTTCCGCGGTTAGTGCTGCGAGTGTTTCGACACCAACCGGGCCGCCATTGTAGTTGTCTATGATTGTGTGTAGTAAGTGCCTGTCAGCTGGATCAAGCCCAAGTTTATCTATTTCTAGCAGGTCTAGAGCGCTGTGACTCACCACAGTATCAATAATTCCATCTCCGTTAACGTCAGCATAGTCGCGAACGCGTTTGAGCAATCGGTTAGCAATACGGGGTGTCAGACGTGAACGTTCTGCGAGTAGTAGTGCGCCCTTATCGTCGATTTTCACGTCCAGGATTCCAGCAGCACGTTCAATAATCTTGCCAATTTGTTCTGGTGTATAGAATTCTAAGCGGTGAATGTGACCAAACCTATCGCGGAGTGGTGCAGCAAGTGCGCCGGTACGAGTAGTTGCGCCAATGAGTGTGAATTTAGGTAAATCCAGGCGCATACTGCGTGCACTTGGACCCTTACCTAACATAATGTCTAGTTTGTAATCTTCCATCGCGCTGTAGAGGATCTCTTCAACAGATCGGTGTAATCGGTGAATTTCATCAATGAACAAAATATCACCATCTTGCAAGTTGGTAAGTAAGCTAGCGAGATCACCTGCCCGCTCAATGGCCGGCCCAGAAGTAATGCGTATCTGCGCGCCCATCTCGTTAGCAATAACACTGGCCATAGTAGTCTTACCAAGCCCTGGAGGGCCATACAGCAATACATGATCAAGCGGCTCACCACGCTTCTTAGCTGCGTGAATAGCAAGCTGTAAATTCTTCTTTAAACGGTCCTGACCAATATAGCTTTCAAAATCATGCGGCCGTAACTTGACCTCAAATTCTTGCTCAACTTCATCCTCAGCCTGCGGCGTAGTGCCAACTATTCGTTCAATCATTACTGGCTATTATAGCCTAATTTGCAAAAAGGTTACGCTACTTGGATTTGAGAGCCAATGTAACACGCTCTTCTGTTGAGAGATCTGTGTCTACATCTTTTAATGCAGCTGCGGCATCTTGTGGGGAGTAACCCAGGCTCATGAGGGCTTCCACCGCTTCATCACCACTAACTATGCCGGGTCGTCCGACAATTCCTTCTGCTGCATCACTTGATACTAAACCTACTTTGTCCCGAAGTTCTACAACGATCTGCTCTGCTGCACGTTTACCTACGCCCTTAGCACTTTGAAGAAGTTTTACGTCGCCCGCAGCGATTGCGCCACGAACACCAGCAGCATTGCCTATATCAAGCACAGCTAATGCTACCTTGGGGCCAACATTCTTTACACCTAACAATTGTTCAAATAATTTCTTAGTGTCTAGGTTCACAAATCCAAATAGATCATAGCTCTGTTCGCGGATATGCTCATATACGTACAACTTTGCTTGTTCGCCAGATGGTAGCCGACCAAAATCTTCTGCCGTCACACTCAATCCATAGCCGACACCAGCAACATCAAGTACAACTTGTGTACCAATTTTCTCCGAAACTGTTCCTTTGAGTGTCAAAATCATAAATTTATTGTCTCACACTCTGCGCACATGTAAGTGCTGCTGCAATTGCATCTGCCGCATCGTCTGGTTTGGGTACTGATTCCAAACCTAAAATTACGCGCACCATTTCTTGAACCTGCTTTTTATCAGCCTTGCCGTATCCACTGACTGCCATTTTAATTTCCATAGGTGTGTACTCATATAATTCCATGCCGTGTTGTTTACCACAGAGTAGTACTACACCACGGGCCTGTGACACACTCATCGCCGTCGTCACATTTTGGGCAAAGAATAATTTCTCAACCGACATAACGGTTGGTTTTAGTTCTGTAATAATTTCATGCAACTCATCGTAGATAGTTACCAGCCGATCACTATCCGCCTGGTTTACTGGCGTACGTATTACGCCGCCATCAACAAGCGTAGCTTTGCCGCGAGCGTCAACATCAATAACCCCAAACCCCAATATCCCCGTTCCTGGATCAATCCCTAGTATTCTCATTGATCACTACCTACGAGTTCAAATGTTCTTGGATAGTTATTACGTATTGTTTCTAAACCTCCGGCAGCAAGCCTTAAAGGGTGAAATGTCACTCCGTAATCGTGTTCTGCATGCCCGAGGGTTTCTGCTAGGAACATCTCTTTATCTGGAACATGCGTGACTCCCTGTGGCAAGCCGTCCATGAGTGATGCATAAGCACAGACATGCTGCAGGGCAACCCTTTCATCCTCCTCCGGCTTAAGCAGGTCCACAGGCATCTCAAATTCCTCATAAATCCGATCGTTATGAAGACTAGACACACTCTTAAACATCCCCTTTATTGCATCATCGTTTTGCAAAACAGCTTGTCGCCAATTGTACGAGTTAAGCAGTTCTGGGTCTTTTATGGCCGCAGTGTATATACCAACAAGTGCGATAGCAGGAATGTAGGGAGTCATCTTTTCCGGCCTCTCAAGCCCGTCAACTTCATCCCGCCAAAACTTAAATCCCTGTTCAAGCCTGAATGTATTCATTCTCTTTTACCTAGTCTTCGTATCCCTATAAAACCAACAGCCGATGCAGAATACAGGACAGCATACACCAACATGTTTGCTTGACGACCACTCATGCCTAAAGCGTAGTTGTATCTATCAAATACGTGCCACTCACCATCAATTAATAACAATCTGTGATCTAGGATTGGAAAGCCCGCATTTGCCCCACCCTTCTGATAAGACGTTTTTTCGCAACCAAGGGCACTGTCAATTTCGCAAGTCGGTGCGTCAACAATCATCTGATTCCATCTAAACTGCTCAGTTAACCGAGCTGTTGCGTAACCTAGTAGCAAGACAACAACTAAAAATACTATCGCCTTATGCCGTTTAGGCACCGAGAAGTTCCTCTGGGATGTCGAAGTTAACGTGGGTTGCAGTGACATCGTCGTGATCATCTAGAGCATCCATCATGCGCATGATTTTGCCAGCCGTTACAGCATCTTCAACAACGACCGTGTTGTTAGGTACATACGTCAGTGAAGCTTCCAGGATTTCTACACCTGCTGCATTCAAGGCATCACGAACTTTAGCGAGTTCTTTAGGGTCGGTATAGACAATGGATTCCGTGCCTTCTTCTTGCATGTCTTCTGCACCCGCGTCGAGAACTTGTAGCATCAAGTCGTCACCAGTACCGTTTACACGAATAACGCCCTTACGCTCAAACTGGAAAGCCACAGAGCCCTTCTCTGCCATGTTGCCACCATGTTTGCTGAATGCCAGACGGACTTCAGGGAGCGTACGATTTGTGTTGTCAGTAGCGGCCTCCACTAAGACTGCGGTACCACCAGGACCGTAGCCCTCGTACATCACTTCTTGTAACTGTGCAGCATTTTTATCTGACACTCGCTGAATTGCCCGCTCAATATTACTTGACGGCATGTTGGCAGCCCTTGCCTTGTCTATGGCTAGACGTAACGCAAAGTTAGTATCAGGGTCAACACCGCCACGAGCAGCTAGGGCAATAGCATTACCAAGTTTTGTGAACAAGACGCCACGCTTGGCATCATTTGCGCCTTTTGCGCGCTTAATTGTTTCCCATTTTGAGTGTCCAGACATGGGCAGAGACTCCGTTTAAATCACTATTCTTCCCTGTTATTGTATCACATTGCATCTACATCGCTTCTTTAAAAGCTTGACTTTACAAAAACCTGTAGTTTAATCAGGTTATGGATAATGGTGAACACTACGACCGCGCACTTGTACCCGAACACCTAACTGGACTGACCATTGAAAACTTGCCTCTTGATGAGGCATTTTTTATTTTTCCTGAAGGAGATAATGGTTACAGTCCACCGACAGTTTTTGTAGGTGCGAATCGGGAGCTCGTGATCAATCGCGATTATGATATAGACATGGATACCAAAAAACCGGGCACTCCGGTCGGACGCGTTGGGGTGATGAGAACAATGGTTATCCACCCCGATACTAACGAAGTTACTGAGCATATAATTGCAGACTTGCGGTTTGTTGAGTGGCACTCGCTCACCCATGTAGACAACGGCCCACAAGACATAAGTGACCAAGAAAGCTTTATGGCCTTAGTTGATTTGGTTGCTCAAGGCCTTGTGGTTGATGCATTTATTGCCCCGGACAAGGATTTCAATTACGAGAAGGATAAAAAAATTCCAAAAGGTACATTCTTTGGCCCGTCCGAGCTATACCCTAACCTTGATAAATTACAGGAACGTGGCAGCAAATTAATGAAGAAGTTCCTGAGCCGTGAAGCGGGCGCACAAGCTAAGCCGATTGAAGAACGTCAAGGCCGTGCCAGCAGGTTTATGAAACAGATTCTTAGGCGAGGCAGCAACTCTACGACTAATACTGGAAAACCCACCAAGACCAAAGAAAAACCATCCAAAGCTGATAAGTCAAAGAAGCCAGCGCAAGACCCCAGCACAAAATTTAATGGTCCTTCAAATCCCTGAATTAGTCCCAGGGTTGGATTTCTCCATCCGGCTTTGTATCACAACCGTAATCTTGTAGTACGGCCGCCGTATAATCATCAGCTGCCTGCAAAGGTGAGTCGGGGTCTGTTAATCCTATAAAGTGAAGTGTCTCAAACTTCTTTGACCCAGGAGTAACTTTTACGCCGTCATCCCCTTCTTGTGCAACCACAACTCTGCTCATTTTATACGGCGAGACTTCCAGGCAAGAGTTCACAACTCCATCTTCCGTTATTCTTTCTGGGTAACCGGCAGAGTAATCAAAACCATAGCGTGCTGCCACACTAGCCCGTTCACGGAACTGAGCAGAAGAGTCAAAATCATGAGAGTCTGCTAATTTGAACCCACAACTAGTTAAGGCCAAACTAGCCAAGCTGGCACCGATAACAACAACTACGCGTTTGCGTTTAGTGTTTGGATTTCCGAGTAATTCGCCCACAGTAATGCCCTACATTAATTACATATGTAATACACCTCTAGTATTTACTTTGCAAGCATAACAAAAACAAAATCACCCTCTCTCGCAAAGTGCTTATACTTGCACATTTGAGTGTTTAGATAGAAAATGGCTTAAAAGAGGGAGATCATGAGTAATCAAAAACAACCCGCCGTCCTAGTTATGCGAGCTGTTACGGAGTTTAGGTTCCGTAAGAAAAGATTTGGTTTAGTAGACGAAAGAGGCAAGCTTGTTGATCAGCTCATTGACGAAGATCGGTATACAAAAACCGCGATAACTGGCGACAAGATTGACGTTGCCTCAGATGACTTAACTGAGAAGCTATTCTTCTCTACGGTTAATATTGGCGTGCAGCGTGAGGCTATAAGTGATTTCAAGCAGTTCGGAGCAGCAATAACCCAGCTTTCCAATAATCAACATGTTCAAGGCGCCTTGGAATCCACGGAGATAATACGCGTTGGAACAAAAGCGAGTATTTTCTACTATAGGAAGGGCCTGGGTAGCTACGAGCAAATTAAGAGGTTCTATAAAGAGGGCTTCATTGAAGATAGTGTCAAGTTTGACAAGGCACTAGGTGGCTCGGTGAATGATACTATATATAACTTCGATTTCACAAAGAGCGATAAAAAAGGCCATCTCCAAATTGCCCCAATTACTAAAGATCAGTTTGTGAATCAAATCGTGCAAGACCCTGTTGTCTATAACAAGCCGGGTGTAATCAAGGCGGAGTACGGGCTTCTTTTCGATATTGATATATATGACGATACTCTCGACGGAGTCACATACCCGAACTCACCCACTATTGCTAAGGAGTGTTGGAAAGAGGTTGAAGAGGTTTTTAAGAATTTATTGAAGCTAATCAGTGGTGATAATTATGGAAAATAAAAGCGATGGTACGAACTTAAGCTCGTACCGAGCATCTTACGAAAGTGTGGAGAATAGCACCACGGAGAAGACCGGTGAAGCTGCAATACCACCGACATCTAATGATGCTATGGCAGGGAAGGCCGCATCTTTCGCTGGAGCATTCCAAGGTTTCACGGCTACCGTTAAGGATGAGTTAGCGGCAAGTGCTTTAGTAATTAGCATTGTGGGGTACATAATAATCGCCGCATTTGGTGAACTCGATGCAATACGATATTACGGCTACATTGCGTTTCTCTTCATGTCTTTCGCTCTTTACAAATTTGCGGCCAAGACCATTACTATTCGCATACGGATAAAACAACCAAATCCTATGTTAATTGGTATTACAGTGATGTGTGTAGTAGCAGTCGTATTCGCGTACAGGAAGCCAGTTGGTGAGGCGTTGAAGTTTGTATGGGATCATATACCTAAAAAGTAGTAGGTGCCTGATTAAGCAGCCCCTGGTGCAGATACCCGCATGCGCTATAATCTCTTTTTTTCCTGAACGAGACTCAAACTGCCTAGAAATTATTGTGGCAGTAGCTGACCTGGACAGGCTACTAGAACAGATCTCATCGCGTTCCTCTCAGCATCCGTGATCCAGAGGTTATATCTAATCTTTACGGCTATTTGCCTAGCAACATAACGACAGCGGTAATCTTTGTTTGGTGGGAGCCATGATGCTGCGTCACTATCACTTTTGTTATTGTTCGCTGGGCCATCTACTGCTAGTAGATTGAGGGGGTCGTTGTAGAACTGGTAGCGCAAATCTGGTGTAAGTTGCTTGGCGCCCTTTTGCCAAGCATCTGACACAGCGACGACGTGATCAATCTGTACCGTCTGGCTACTAGTTGCGCCACGTTGGAACGCAATGGTCTTGCCTGTGTATGGATCTGGTTGTAGCGTGCCGTTGAGCACCTTACAGCCATCTTCATCTAATGTGGTGTTCTGTAAATCACGGAGCAGTATCAGTTCACGCAAACTACAGCCATTAATTCGACCCCAATCATTACTAAACTGTTCGCGTGTATAGCCAGTCTTTGGCGCACGTCCTTTTATCTGCAACTTATCAAGGGCTTGGATTGCCGGAGTAGACGTAACAGGCGTCTGCTCGGTAACGACATTCTGAGTATGAGTAGGTACGGGTTCTTGAGCCAACTGCTCTTGAACCGCACTTGATACCGCTCCAGCGATAATCAACAACAGAGCCAAAATGACTACCGAGAACCGTCTCCGTCGCTCAATCACGCCCACAATATCACTCGCCCATGCTTCATAAGCAGAATTATACCTTATCCGTGTATATGGTTTACGTTGACTTTTCCCTGTAAATCTGGATAATGTAAGGAGTTAATTTACCAGCTAAGGGTCCATAGCTCAGCCGGTTAGAGCACCTGCCTTTTAAGCAGGGTGTCGTGGGTTCGAGTCCCACTGGACCCTCCAAACAAAGAACTCCCTTCCGGGAGTTTTTTGCTATAGTTAGGCGATGCGCTTTATGCAACCCTTAAAAGATTCTACTGGCGAAATTGTAATATACCAACGTCCAAACATCCCCATCACTAGCTGGGCGGTATTCAAACTAGCAGCACTTTTAAGTTCAAACGAACAACTTACTAACACTTTCAATATCCTTGGCACCCTTTCCTTGCTCATCTGGGCGACCTTGGAAATAACCAATGGTGTCAATGTATTTCGAAGGCTGTTGGGCTTGGTCGTATTTGCTGCAACTATCGCCCACTATCTCTAGTGATGTTTGCTGTGACCCTTAGTTTTGAACAGTGTCCACGATAGAACAAGGTTAGACACAACGGCGACTGCCGTGACAAGATCTTGCGAATTACGAATAGACCCACCATATGTTGAATCGTAAATACTCTGTGAGAAACCTGGTGCAAGCAACGGCAATAGTAAGTTGCCCAAAAGCATTCCAGAAAAAATTAATGGAATAAACTGGAAAACTACACTTCTTCCCTGTGTCTTCCGTAACAAAAATAGAGTCAGGATAACAGGTAAAACAAGCAGCCCTACACGGGCAGCGATGACAGAATTTGAGCCTTTAATAATTGTGGCGAGTACTAAATCAACGCTATCACTCAGCGCCATTTGTAATAAATAACCCGCGCAAATACTCATAAATACATGTACCGCATGAACGCGAAAAACCAGTGCCAAAAACACTGGTACAACAATAATTGCGCCAAAAACGATAAGCGGAATCATACGCTCATGATAGCACAAATACTAGAGGTGAACTTGATCACCAATTTTGAGGTTAAGCCCGGCGGCATTGCCTGCTACAAACTCAATGACATTACGGCCTTGATGGCAGAATTCTTTTGGATATGTATCGTTCCCCACATTTGGTTCTATAGCTGAAACACGGTTCTGATCATCAAGCCAAACAATATCAATCGAAAACAGCATATCCTTCATCCAGAAACATTGCTCTGCAGTGTTACGATAACTAAATACCATTGCCTGGTCTGGTGCTAGATAGCTACGACCCGAGAGCCCACGAACCTGTACTTCACGCGTCTTAGCAATCTCGTAAGAAAAACGCATGCCATTGATACTCATTTTTGTATGATTGTCATACCAACTGCCAAACAAAAATAAGGCAACACCAATGAATAGAATAGAACTATATATCAGCAGTTTTTTCTTACGCGCCAACACGGTCTTTCCGGTGACCGCGGTGAGCGTTACGCTCTATGTACTCAACGATCTTTCCGGCAATATTCCGACCAGTCACTTGTTCAATTCCCTCTAAGCCAGGGGTAGAATTGACCTCAAGCACCAATGGTCCACGGTTGGAACGTATCATATCAACACCGCATATACTTAAGCCCATGGCCTTAGCTGCTTTAATTGCAGTTCGTTTTTCTTCTTCAGTTAACTTAATCGCGGTACCTGTGCCACCTTGATGAATATTAGAGCGGAAGTCATCGTCCAAACTCTGGCGCTTATAGCTAGCAATTACTTGACTGCCAATAACAAACGCTCGTATATCTGACCCGCCGGCTTCCTCGATAAATTCCTGGAGTAAAAAGCTGGTATCGTTCACATAGAATGCCTGTGCAACAGATTTTGCAGCCTTGCGAGTTTCTGCCAATACAACACCATTTCCTTGTGTACCACTAGCTAGTTTAATAATCATTGGTACACCAATACGGTCAATCAAGTCATCAACCTGATCAGTTTCCCTGGAAAAGAGGGTCTTTGGGATCCCGATGCCTGCTTTGCTCATTAATTGTGTTGAGCGAAGCTTATCGCGTGATCGGACAATAGCAATTGATTTTGCTGTGGTGTATGTCCCCATCATTTCAAACTGTCGGACTATAGCCGCACCATACGCTGTCATACCTGGCATAATTCGGGGTATGATTACATCAAAGTTATCTAGTGACTCACCACGATAACGTACAGCGGGTCGATCTTCTTCGAGCTCTACGTAACATTCAGGAAACCTAATAGAAACAGCTTCGTGACCACGTAGAATAGCCTCTTCCTTGATACGACGCACAGTGTAACCTGGCTTGCGAGTTAAAATTGCAATTCTCATAATTAGTTACCCTTTACTGCTTCATTAATACTAGTGGCGATTGCCTGCATCTTCTCGGTTACATAACTACCTGACGTAAGCTGCGGCAATGCATTCACTTCAAGTACAAGGTACGGCCTCATTCTATCAACCGATAGTAAAATATCAACCCCAGAAACTTCGCGGTGCAACAGCTTTGTTGCCCGGGTTGCTATCTCCAGCACCTCAGGGTCAATCTCATTCATTGGAACAATAGCCGCAGTCGCGCCCTGAGAAACATTATTCAGGTGTGTTGAACCGTCAGTTCTCGTTCGCTCAATCACCATAACTGGCTTTGAGTTTGCGCAGATAATACGCAGATCACTCTTGTTCTCAACAAACTTTTGTACAATAAACAGTTTGTCATTTTCTGTCAGGATCTTGCCTAGAGCGTCTTCACTCTCAACAAGATAGTTATCGGTACCTCTGCTCGCATTGACTGCCTTAGCAACAACGGGGAATTCTTCAACAGATGTTGTTACAGACGCCCCGCTAAGACTGCACAGTGTGTCGGGGACAGGAACGCCACCGAGCCCCAAGATAACCATAGCCGACAACTTGCTCTTTGAACGAGTCTTGGCCATTTCACTGTTCCACAATTCAACGTTGTGATGTGACAGATACGAAGCCACTGACAAAGCAAAGTCGACCATATTTGGCTTATACCAACCCGCAGAGAATACCAGAGCTGCATCTTTTAGATCAAAGCCCGCTCCATCAACGACCGTCACTAAGCCATCTTTAATCTGGATGACTACATCTTCCCAATATACTAATCGAATAGTGGCGCCCACAACCGTTGTCGCAACGACACTTTGCATCTGGGCTAGATCGTTTTTTGTACCCGGGTTTTTGCTACCAAGCAATACTACTGTTTTCATGATATTACTCCTGGGGCTAACAGCCGCTTAAACTCGTCTTTGGTTAATAATTTTGCTTCTAACATTTTCCATACTTTTATATTTCCGGCTAAGTAACATATATCTTTGTGGTAGATTACGCCTCGTTCATTCGGGAGCCCTCCCCGGAAAATCCGTGCACATTCCTTAAAGGCTCTCTTCTTGGCTGACAACTCGTCAACCCCTGTTTGCAGTTGAACAACCCGCCATACTACCCTAAATACCTCAGTAAAGTCACGTTTTTCACCATCTAGTCCCAGCGCAAGCCCTGCAATCAAGTATCTAAACGTACGTTTATGCGTGAAACGGCTAAGGCTGAGCTGTTCTAAAGCAACCGCAAGACCTTCTTCACCCTCGGCGAACGATTCTGTCTCGAGCCTTCGGCGAACCGTCTGCTCAAGTGACTCACCGATAGATCTCGTAACGTGTAACCCAAGCTCGTGCAAGAGCAACTGCCTCAACTTGCTCTTATTATCAATCTTTATCAACGTTCCTACACAAACTTGTTTGGTGCGATGTGACACTCGAACGTGGGGCAACCCAATGAGTGTAACTGCCTGCCATTTTTCGTCAGTAGCAGAGATTTTTTCAAGTGCGGTCTGGAAAATTTCTACCAATCCCTCGCTATGGTATGGGCCTTCTGGGAGCTCATCTATAAATGCCAATAGATCAGCGAAAATATCATTGGTAAATTCTCTATAGTGCCTGAAAGTCTCGGGACTTGGGCGGAATAGAGGCCTTAGCTGCATGACTGCATGTGGGATGAAGCCCTTAATCTCCTCAACCAACCGTAGCGCTTCGGGATCCTTCAAGGTGCGTGGGTGTACAAGAATCTTTTGTACAATACCAGCAAATATTTCTTCTGTGGGTACGTCATATAAATCTTCATTTAATTCACGAAGTATACGGATGTTATCAATCTTGGTATCAGGATTCTTAGCATATTTTGCATGGAAGAACGCCTCAAGCATCTCAGTTTCCTGTATGCGACGATTCAAGAAACTACGAATGATATCTACTTCTCCTACTGGTGCTTCAACCTCAACTGCATCAAGATGTGCCTGAAGCTGATTTTTGCGCTCTTTAAGGTGAGTCAACGAAAGCCATTCTGGATAGCTAAAGTCAGGGTTCTCTGTTTCGTTTGTCTCCAAGAAACGCTGCAACGCTGCTTCGTAATTAGTTATTTTGAGGTATACATAGGGAGCATCTGGGAATACACTCAATAATTTTTGGAGGCTCATATGATGTGACATGGTAAGCCTTATTTTACTGACGTGTCTCTAAAACACCAAGCTTGCCAAGTGCTTCAGTATGTCTGTCATTTGCTATATCGTACTTGCCTAGATCACCACTTTCAATGTTGTACACATCGGCTTCTGCAGCTTTCCAGCTTGCGACATTACCTTCTAGGTACACAATATCCTTTCGGTACGCACCGCCTGTTCCGTCCGTACCCTTTAGTACTCTCTCGAGTAAGCTCCAGGTACGAGTGTGGGCTTTTGCGTCAGCAGCATCAGGATCATCTGGATTCTTTTTACGTTCCCATAGTTTATCAATTGCGTTGACTGCTTTGTAGACACTCGGGAAATCAACAGCATCATCCTTCAATCCAGTTGCCAACGAAATTGCAAAGTGTCGACGAAGCACATCTTGCCAGCGAATCAGCTTAGAGAACTCAGCAATGTCCGGGTATACTACTTGCTCGCGCAGTAATGCTCTACCTTCGTTACCGGCTTCATATCTATCAAGGCCAATTGCCATTAACTGGAGCTTTGAACGCATACCATTAACGTACTCAAGTATATGACTGCCTGCTTCATGACCTGCGGGTAGCCCAATAAATCGGTTTACGGGAAGCTTATAGTCAAGCGGACCAAGGAATTCTTTGCGCGCATGTGAAATAGCCCATGACTTGCCTGTTGGGTTTTCAGCACGACTATATCCCGCTTCTAGATTATGGAGGATTCGCTCGAGGGCTGGTTCGCCAACATCAGGGCCAACTGTACCAGAATCAGGCAGCTCTACGCCGCTCAGTAGTAAGGCATAAAATCCGGTTTTGCGGTAGTGTAGCTCGCGTACTGCGCCAAATAATTCGGGTGATGGAGTAAGCGAAGTTTCACTCTCCGGGATGCCATCAACAACTGCCAGAACCTCAGCAGCTGCTTCACGTACGTTTGGGTTATCATGGTCTAAGCTAGCCTGTGCATCAGCCCTAAAGCTACCAGCTGTTGCTCTAAAAACCTCGGTGCTTGGAGTACCGTATACAAACTTGTTGTACACCTCAAAACGACGCGTATCACCTGTTGCAGCTGCTTGTACTATGCGATTCTCGGCAACTAGTTCGTTGATACGCCAACGATATAACTGGGCTACGGTAGGATCCGTGTCTTCGTCTATACCCGTGCGGCCGAGTTGTATTAAGGCTTTATTACGTGATTCAATTTGATCTACGTCAACAGTAGTAGGACGTAGGTCTGGTGCTTGCTGCATGCCTGAGTCATAAAATGCCTGTTTTTGTTCCGCAAGGGTCGTCGCATCGGGCAATAATGCTTCGCTTACGGACATTGTGCCCTGTTGCTCAACTAAACGTGAAAAAAGCTCCTCATCAATACTTTGCTGAGGTTCAATTAACAAAGAAGCACGTTCGGATATCATGCGATATACTATACTACATTTTTATAGTATTTGCAAGGGTAATCTTCTCTAGTAGCGCATTCAGCACGTTGTGCGCATTTGAGCCGTCTTGAAGTACTTCTGGGTGGAACTGAAATCCCCAAATAGGACGGGTTTTATGTCGCATAATATCTATACCTGTATCACTCTCCAGAAGACTCTCAAAATTGTCAGGTGGCGCAGTGACCACCCACCCATGAGACTTATATGCACGGAGTGACTCTCCCTCTTGAAGCCCTAAATCTTCGTTGCTTTTGGTTATTGGTATGTCAACTACGTCTTTGTGATATGTAGGCATTTTTTGCAACTCTCCACCGAACGCACAGACAATAAGCTCTAGACCAAGACATATCCCCACAAGTGGTCCTTGGTGCTGCTTGATTAAATCAATTTCAGACTGATAACGGCTTCGGTGATCATATACATCCAATGGACCGCCAGAAAGTACTACTATTGCGCCCAAAGGGATACTGTCTGCGGATAGCTCTGTGATAGGTACAATGGTTATCTCGGCGTACTGTCCAGCTAACGCCACTATCTCATCTACGTGTATTGATCCATTATCAACAACGTATATCATTTGACCCTACTTGCTAGCTACTCGGGTGTAAGCTAGGGCAATCACTGCGATTATGATCACCAAAATGGTAATAATCATCGGGATAAACCCGTTTTGATTTTGTTTCAGCTTATGCATATTAGCTATAGTATATCGTAATCGCGCAAGATGGTGTACCCCTAGCTAAAGAGGCCGGATTTCTTGTTGTTTTTGAATTCTTGGAGGAGTTCTTGCTGCTTTTTGCTGAGTTTAGTCGGAGTTTCTACGGTTATTGTCACAATGTGGGCACCGCGGGTTTCTTTGCGCATGTGCGTAACGCCGTGATTTGAAAGTTTAAAGTCTGTACCGCTTTGTGTACCCGCTGGGATCTTCATCTTGATAGGGCCATCGACAGTATCAACTTCTATCTCTGTACCGAGGGCAGCATCAACCATGCCGATTGTTTCTTCTGATAGGATAAGGTCACCTTCGCGGGTGAACTTTTTGTGTGGCTTAACCCGAACATTTACGTATAAGTCGCCTTTGGGGCCATTGGCAATCGCTTCACCACGCTCGCGCAGGCGAATAGTGGAGCCATCGTCAATACCAGCTGGGATTTTGAGCCCAACTTTCTGTGTTTTGCGTTGCGTACCAGTGCCGTGGCAGACTGTACAGACTTTTTCCGGGACCTTGCCTACACCATGACACTTGTCACAGACCGCAGCCTGCTGAATGTCACCAAACATCGTACGCATGATGCGGACAGTTTGGCCGGAGCCCTTACACTTGTCACAAGTCTTCATGTCGTGACCCGGTTCTACGGTTTTGCCCTTACAGTGTTCGCATGTGTCATCTAAGTTAAGGCTGAGCTCTACTTCTGTGCCAAATACGGCATCCTCGAAAGTAATCTCTACAGCCGTTTCTACATCATGGCCGCGGTTGCGACGCTGCTGTTGCTGCTGGCCACCGCCGAAGAAGCTACCAAATATGTCACCAAGTCCTAGGTCGCCAAAATCAAAATTGACGTTCTGTCCCTGTCCGCCAAATCCACCAAAACCTTCGTATGGATTACCGCCACCATTGCCACCTACTCCGGCGTGGCCGAATTGATCGTAACGCTGCCGTTTGCTGCTGTCTTTGAGCACTTCGTAGGCTTCGTTGATTTCCTTGAACTTTGCTTCATCACCGCCCTTATCTGGGTGATGCTCAATAGCAGCACGGCGGAAAGCCTTTTTCAGCTCGTCCGCGGATGCGTCTTTTTTGACACCTAAAACTTCGTAGTAATCTCTTTTTGCCATCTGTTACTATGATACTAATTTGGCACTCAAAAGTCTAGAGTGCCAGCAAGCTAAAAACCAAGCTTGGGACCAAAGTAGTACCAAAATTCCCACAAAATGAGACATGTAATGGTCAAAAACCAGACAAATAGAATATCGTGCTGATATTTCCGTATAAACTTAGTTGCTTTACTCCGGAGGCTACCAATATGCCCTTCTGCCAGCATATATTGCAAGGTGTACCACGTACTAAGGCTAAGTACGATCCACACAGTCATACAGTAAATGCATATAGCGCCAATCACAAAGATACTTTGCTGCATGAGAAAGAGGGTAAATGCTACGCTACCTAACACTTGTAAGCCCCATAATTTCCAAAACCAGGATTTCATCCGTGCACCAGCCAACAGCACTAGACCAAGCAGCGCTTGGGCAGCAAAACTAGCCAATCCCATAATAGGGTTCGGAAATCCAAACTGAGTAGCGGTAGGGCTAGACATCACTGGTCCACAGCTAAGGATTGGATTGATACTACAACTCAGTTGGTGATTTGGGTCTTTGAGCAGGGCTATGTGCTCTATCAGTAGAACAAATGATGCCGCAAAACCAATTACAGCTGTAATAATGAGTATGTACGGAAGAACCTGTTGGATTTTATATCCAAATACAAGCTGTTTCCAGCCGTTTGGACTAACTTTTTTTTGGACCATCCCAGCAATTGTATACCACTTTACTGTGAGTAAACTGTGATCTGGCTCAAGTATTTTTGGTAACTATTCCTTTTTGTCGTCTTTGTCGTCTACGACTTCACCTTCTACGGGTTCGTCTTTATCAGATTTCTTGTCGTCTTTCTTTTCTTCTGATGCTTCTTCGCCTTCGGCTGGAGCTTCTGCCGCTTGGGCTTGTTCGTACATTTTGGCACCGATTGGCATAATCTTGTCAGTCAGTTCTTTGGCTGCTGCTTCAAGTGCATCTTTGTCTGCCTTTTCGTCTGCAACAACTTTCTTTGCCGCTTCTACTGCTTCGTCCAATGACTTAACATCCTCTTCTGCGATCTTGTCCTTATTGTCTGACTTCATTTTCTCTGCCTGATAGATAGCGCTGTCTAGTTGGTTGCGGGCATCGATTGCTTCACGTTTTTTCTTGTCGTCTTCAGCGTGGGCTTCGGCTTCTTTAGCCATTTTTTCGACTTCTGTCTTGTCCAAGCTACCACTGCCCTGAATGGTAATGTTCTGTTCTTTGCCAGAACCTTTGTCTTTGGCAGTAACGTTCAAGATACCGTTTGCGTCGATGTTAAAGGTCACTTCAATTTGTGGTACGCCACGTGGTGCAGATGGGATCCCATCAAGCACAAAACGGCCGAGTGACTTGTTATCACTGACGAGCTCGCGCTCACCCTGAACAACATGGATTTCTACCTGTGGCTGGTTGTCAGCTGCAGTACTAAACACTTCTGATTTGCTAGTTGGGATGGTTGTGTTTCGCTCGATGAGCTTCGTTGCAACACCACCAAGTGTTTCGATACCAAGTGAAAGTGGAGTTACATCAAGAAGAAGTACGTCCTTAACATCACCTTGCAACACACCACCCTGGATAGCAGCACCAACGGCTACAACTTCGTCGGGGTTTACGCCCTTCATTGGGTCTTTACCAAAGATAGCTTTGACCTTTTCTTGAACGGCTGGCATACGAGTCATACCACCAACTAATACTACGGCGTCGATGTCGCTTGCCTTGAGGCCAGCGTCTTTAAGCGCCTTTTCACAAGGATCTGCGGTCTTGTCGACGAGATCACCAACAAGGCTTTCCAGCTTGGCACGAGTCAACTTGTGCTCAAAGTGCTTTGGACCATCTGCATCTGCGGTCAAGAATGGGAGGTTGATAGTGATTTCGTTGGTTGTAGAAAGTTCAATCTTGGCCTTTTCTGCTTCGTCACGGAGACGTTGCATAGCTGCGTTGTCGTCAGTAATTGCAATGCCGTGTTCCTTCTTGAACTCGTCTGCAAAGTAGTTAACGATTACGCGGTCAAAGTCGGCACCACCAAGGTGAGTATCACCGTTAGTAGACTTAACTTCAAACACGCCATCACCAAGCTCGAGGATAGATACGTCGAAGGTACCACCACCGAGGTCGTATACAGCGATCTTCTCGTCTTTTTTGTCGGCTTTATCAAGACCGTATGCAAGTGCTGCAGCAGTTGGCTCGTTGATAATACGCTTAACTTCTAGTCCGGCGATCTTACCAGCATCTTTGGTTGCATGGCGCTGAGAATCGTCAAAGTATGCAGGAACAGTAATAACTGCTTCTGTTACTGGCTCACCTAGGAAAGCTTCCGCATCTGCCTTGAGCTTGCTCAGAATCATAGCACTGACTTCTTCTGGGCTGTACTCTTTGTCACCCATTTTTACTTTGGTACTGTTGCCAGACTTGATGATTTCGTAACCCATAAGTTTGAGGTCACGCTGAACTTCTTTGTCATCAAAGTTACGTCCAATGAGGCGCTTTACTTCGTAGATAGTGTTTTTAGGGTTAGTCACCTGCTGGCGTCGTGCCACCTGACCAACCAGACGTTCGCCGTTCTTATTAACAGCTACAACGGATGGTGTTGTGCGGTTGCCTTCTGAGTTTGCAATAATTTCTGCTTTGCCAGCCTGCATGACAGCCATAGCTGAGTTAGTTGTACCTAAGTCGATACCTATAATTTTTCCCATTATTATTTCTCCTTTTTCTTAACTATAGTTCTGTAGTTTGCCGCTAATACCCTGCCATCTTCCATGGCAACAATAAACTTGCCCGCAGCTACTCCTGTTTCACTCTGTTGTGCCTCGGTCATCATACGCTCAGCCTGTGAACTTAGCGCAAGTGTTACTTGAGATTGCTCTAGACGATCTAGACTATCGTAGTCAGTCAGCATTGAAGCATCTGCTTCTGGGTCAAGCTTCCCTAGTACTTCAGGCATGAATCTACTCCTTAACTAGCAGTGACTCTATTAGAGTGCTAATACAATTGTAGCATAAAATAATTAGCACTCAAGTACCTAGAGTGCTAATTTCAAGCCTTCGCTTAGGTTAGCTCGCGGTCAATGCAATCCCGAGCAAAAAGTGCAAATAGGCGAGCATGATGAGGGGCAACTCCCCGCTGTTCAATAAGTCGTTGCTCTAGGGTCTGCTCAGGGTCATGTATTGATCTATACATCTCATCATCGTTGTAATAACACGTGAAGAAATCAGTTGATTCAAGTGATATTGGTCCGGAGGTTGGATCGAATAGACCAAATGGAGATATCTGAGTCATAATGAATGGTAATTGTAGCCGTTTCGCCGCGAATTACAAGCTCTATTGAATCTTGACCCTAACCATTGCGTGGCGGATGATTTCGTCACCTAGCTTATAACCTGCCTGAAGCTCTTCGCTAACGACTTCAGTAGTACCATCACCATCTTCCATACTGACGGCTTCGTGGAGTACGGGGTCAAAAACTTCACCAACAGTCTTGATACGATTAACACCGATAGTTTCTAATGTCTTTTCAAACTGAGCGACAACGCCCTTAACACCCTTTATGTAATCGTTACCTTTTAACTCTTGTGGCACGTGCTTGAGTGCACGTTCAAAGTTATCAATAACAGGCAGTAGATCTCGAACGACATTTGCTTTAACAATAGTCTTAAGATTAGCTGTTTGCTCGTCATGACGGCGACGGACATTAATCACATCAGCACGTTCACGTTGTAGCGCCTCTGTTAATTCGGCAATTTTTTCTTCGTACTCTTTGGGTGTAGGTTTCTTGGTCATCGTTCGATTCCTTGTAGTGACAATAATTCACCTGCGAGCGCACTGCATCGAACTTTCGCTTCGTGAGTCATCGCCTTAAATGTTTCGTCGTCTGTGCTCTCACGTATTTGCTCTACCTGATCATCAATGATTTCCTGCTCGCCCAATAAACGCTCAAATGTGTTTGCATCCTGTGGATCTTCGTAGTCCCCTTCGGACGTGACATCTAAGACGCTGTTAACTAGGTGAAGCTCCATAAGTGTGTAGATCCCCTCTTCGGAACTAGGCATATAATACGTCCTCCAGTGAACGGCCAGCGTGTTCTACGAGACCCATGACATTTCGGTAGCTCTGGCGAGTTGGACCCAAGACACCAATGTAGCTACGATCGCTATATGGGCTACGGAATTTGCTAATAATGAGGGTACAGTTGGCAGCGCGGCCAATGGGGTTCTCTGCGCCAATGTAGACACTTAATGGTTCGTTAGGGGCTGCTTCTTTGAGCCATGGTTCAAGGTTATCCAGCAATCGTGCAACCTGCTGAACATGTGCACCACCAACAAATTCAGGTTGGCCAAACAAGTTCGACAGACCACTCATATAGAGTTGATCACCGATTGTTGCCATCCCTAAGTTGTGCGTTAGCTCAACAAGCGTATCTACCGCATTACGTATGGTTCGCTCAGGCAAGCCACCGCCCTCTACGCGGGCTGCAAGTGCACGGTTACCTCGACGTTCCATAGATGTTTCTATTTCGTCACTTAGTCCATTAACGTAGTACCTATAACCTTTGTCTGTAGGGATACGTCCAGCGCTGGTGTGAGGCTGTTGAATGAACCCCAGCCGTTCAAGTTCTGCCATTTCTGCACGAATAGTAGCAGACGATACATTAAAGACTTTAGCCAGTAAGCTAGAGCCCACTGGACTCGCAACTTCGGCATATTGCTCTACTACAGCTCGTAAAATGAGTTTTTGACGCTCCGTCATAATAGATCTATTCTATAACGTTGGCAGTCAAGTAGCAAGAGTGCTAGCTTGAACAGCTAGGTTGTTTCCTTTATAATTACCGAATGAAAGAACTCGAGAGACAAAAAGAAATACAAATTATCAAAGAATGGTTGGGGGCTGGCTCGATCAATATTTTTGGGCTACCCTTTGCCGGCAAAGACACTCATGGCGAAACACTAGCCGAGCAATTAGACGGTGTAGTGCTTGGCGGTGGTGAAGTTCTTAGAAACAGCGTTATACCTGATCACGTCCGCACAAAGATGGATGCCGGCGAGCTTGCACCTACCGATGATTATGTCCAGATCGTATTGCCCTACTTGTCTCGTGAGCAACTTGCTGGCAAACCTTTAATACTGAGTTCAGTAGGACGATGGCATGGCGAGGAAGAGGGTGTCATTGCCGCAGCCAAGGCCAGTGGCCACGAGCTCAAAGCTGTTATTTTGTTGCAAGTTAGCCAGGAAGTAGCACTGGAACGGTGGCAACACTCACAAGAACACCTCACCCGTGGCGAGCGAGCTGATGACCAGCACCACAAACTCGATATGCGTTTTGCGGAGTTCCAGAATAAAACACAACCAGTTATTGAATACTACCGGGAGATGGGCTTATTAATTGAGATCGACGGCACTCCAGATATTGCCCGCGTAACTCAAGACATTATTGACGCGCTTGTAGCATTTGCAGCAAGCCACACAGGAGTCTAAAAAGAAATGTCCCCGTGTTCTGGCGGTTTACGCCCGGCTTGTGCAAAAAATATCGCCTGAGTGTAAGCGGCATTTTCATAGTATGCAGCTTGCGCAAGGCGAACATCTGGCGTTGTACCAGGAACGAACCTCCCAATACCACCAAGAACTACTGCTTCCTCGGGGCAGCCTGGGTCTTCTATACTTAAATCTAAGCCATATGACTCGATAAGGTACTTTCGCGCATGAAGCGCTGAGAAGTCACCTACATGAATCACATTTGATGGCTCGAAATCGCTAAATCCCGTTGAATGCTCGCTCATAATTCCAGTAATTGTATCAGATTAGCTTAGCTTGCGAAGAGCCAAGCCGGTAACAGAAAGTGTACCGACACCCAGTATAAGTAATATCCAGGGGTGATTTACGAATAAATGCACTCGATCAATCATCTTCTCGAAGCCATAAAAAGTTGATACTAGCCCGAAGGTACCTATGAGCGCGAACGACATTGGGTAACGTTCAGCTACACTTTCACGCTTCTGGCGGGCTTTCTCAATAATCTTATCGTCTAAATCTGTAAATGGAACAATGCTTTTTGTCATAATGATAGTTAATCACGTTTGAGCATCACGGTGAAGGCTTCGGCTGGGATGTCTACTTTACCGAACTTTTTAAGGCGCTCTTTACCCTTCTTCTGTTTAGCCAACACTTTCTTTTTACGGGACACGTCGCCACCGTATAGGCCACTCGTTACATCTTTGCGGTAGGCGCTCACGTCTTCGCGGGCGATAAAGCGGCCACCAATAGCAGCCTGAATTGATACCTGGAAGTTCTGGCGCGGAATAACTTCTTTGAGTTTCTTGGTTGTACTGCGACCCAGAGCCTGAGCCTCTGTTTTGTGCGTCATGATACTCAGCGCTGCAACCATGTCACCAGCAATATAGAAATCCACACGTACGAGGTCTTCTGCGCGATAATTGTCTAGTTCGTAGTTAAAGCTACCGTAGCCGCTGGTTACACTCTTGAGTTGATCATAGAAATCGGTCAAAAGGTTTGCAAGCGGTGCATCAAATGCTACTACAGCCAGCTGTGCATCGACAAACGACAGGTTCTTCTGGATACCCCGTTTACTAATAATAAGCTGGATAACTGCGCCAACGTATTCTTTAGGAACAACGATTTCTCCCTTGATCCAAGGTTCACGGATCTCTTCAATCTTTGCCACGTCCGGCAAGTCAGCGGCAGAACGGATATCAATTTGCTCGCCTTTTGTCATCATAATCTGGTAATCGGTACTCGGGTTAGTCACGATAAGGTCTAGGTTATACTCACGCTCAAGTCGCTCACGGACGATATCCATGTGTAGTAACCCCAGGAAGCCAATACGAACACCAAAGCCAAGTACCGGTGAGTTCTCAGGCTCCCAAGCAAGTGCGGAATCACTAAGCGACAACTTCTCAATAGCGTCTTTTAGCTCGTTATACTGCTCGTTGCTCTCTGGGAAAAAGCCAGCATACACGAATGGCTGGACTTCTTTATAGCCAGGCAGAGACTCAGTTGAGGGGTTCTTTGCCAAAGTTACCGTATCACCCACTTTTGCCTCACGAGTACTCCGGAGGTTGGTTACAATATATCCAATTTCACCTGCATTGAGTGCGGGGAGTGATGACATTTCTGGTCGCAGTGCACCAACTTCAAGTGCGATGCCCTGACTGCCGGTTGCCACCATTTGGATCTGATCGCCCTTGCCGATTTTGCCATCAAAAGTACGAACATACAGGATTACGCCACGGTAATCATCGTAGTAACTATCAAAAATAAGTGCTCGAGTTGCTTCGTTAGTACCACTCGTCGGGGCCGGGATATCAGACACAACTTTTTCTAGCACGGCATCGACACCCATCCCAGTTTTGGCAGAAATGTGAAGGATGTCTTCTTTTTTGCAGCCCAACAGATTAATGACCTCTGCGCTTACTCGTTCTACATCAGCTGCAGGCAGGTCAATCTTGTTAAGTACAGGGATAATGGTGAGATTAGCATCCATTGCAAGGTACACATTGGCCAGTGTCTGGGCTTGAATACCCTGACTAGCATCAACCACTAGCAAGGCCCCTTCGCAGGCCTCAAGGCTCCGAGAGACCTCATAGCTAAAGTCTACGTGCCCAGGAGTATCTATAAGGTTCAGTTCGTATTCTTTGTACTTCATGCGAACAGGGGCGAGTTTGATGGTAATACCCTTTTCACGCTCTAGATCCATCCTGTCCAACATCTGAGCTTTCATGTCACGCTTCTGAACGGTTCCGGTCATCTCTAATAGTCGGTCAGCCAAAGTAGACTTACCGTGATCGATATGCGCAATAATACAGAAGTTTCTAATATTTCCCTGATTCATCAGGGGTCAATTATAACAGAGATGGAGGGAAAAGAGCAGCCCGACAAAAAGTCACGCCTTTTTGCCGGCGCGTTGAGAAAAACCGTAGGTTTGTCTCAAGATAAAACTACTGGAACAAACGGATAGGCTTCAAGACGAATTGCTTAGCCCTTGCGATCACCGGTTTGGCCTCACTAAGATCAAAGATAAGTGAGATTCCAACATGCACACTGAAGGTTACGAGGGCGATTGCGCCAAGCTTGGAGCCTAGTGTCAAAATACCACGGTCACCAACATTAAGCGGTAGGAGTGAGATCATGATAAAGGCTGCCGTCACGCTAAACCCAGTCACTGACAGAATACGCAATATGCCGTGCCAGAACTCTGCATTAAAGAGCTTGTGATCACGAACCAACATAATTACGGTCAAGATCAGTACTTCTACAGCTGCAACAATTGACTGCGCCATAGCAAGACCTGCAATGCCGTACGCATCTGGCTGAGAAAGTGTGTATGCAAGATAGATGTTAAGGGCAATTACAAATAACGAGACAAACAGTGGGGTCTTAGTATCTTTCTGTGCATAGAACCAACGCGACATAATGGAATAGATCGTTCGGAAGAATATGGCACCGACTAGGTAGCCAAACACAAGTGAAATCTGGGAAATTCCCTGGGCAAAAATCATACGAGACAAATAGCCTCGTGCAAAATAACTCACAACAATAATCGGCATCATGATCCAGATCATGGCACGGAGGATCATCAAGAAATCTTTCCTGAATAAATCGGTTCTGCCAGATGAAAGACGCTCTGTTAGGCGTGGAAATGCTGCAGTAGATATGGTGGTACCGACAAGTTGTATAGGCACTGTATGTAGTGTGTAGGCGTTCTCATAGTAGGTGATGCTTCCTGTCGGGAGACGACTTGCAAAACCGGTCTCGGCAATACTGTTAATACTATCAATTCCTTGGTCGATTGAACGAGCTGGTAGGCGTTTAAGTACCAGTCTGAAGTCCCTAGTCTTAAGAATCTTTGGTTTCCAGTTGAATTCGGTGCCATACATTCCAAACATCACCACAAGTAATTGCAGTATCGCACCTATTGCTGCGCCAATTCCCAGCCCAACCAGGCCAAGTCCGCCTGGACCACCATTATTTGAATCGACTGTACTGAATATAAGGGCTGAGATAATGATCGCACCGTTATAGAAGAATGGTGCGATAGCAAAGAAGAAAAACCGTCCAACCGTCTGTTGAATAGCAGTCAAAATACCCGACAACGTAAATAGCAACGGATTAAAGGCAATGAGTCGCATAATAGTCGCCGCTGTATCAACCTGCTCCTGTGACTTCAGTCCAGGTGCCACTAAGTGGACCAGTGGTTCGGCAAAAATAAGGATAATAAAGCCAATTATCGCCATAAATATAGCAAGTAGGTTGAGGAGGCTAACCGCTAATTCCCAAGCACCCTTGCGGTCATGTTTCTGCAAATGGTCAGACAAGATAGGGATAAAAGCTACACCCAATGCGCCAGCAGCAATCGTGTAGAAGAAAAAATCCGGTAGTTTAAAGGCCGCAAAGAAGGCGTCTGTACTCTGTGGGCCAAACTCATCAAAGTTAGCGTTAATTAGCTTGAGGCGCAAAAATCCGAGTGCCTGACCAAAAAGTGCGGCAGCAACTAACAGACTAGCAGCGCCGCCTAGTGAGATGCGCTTATTCGCACGGCGGAGTAATTTTGTTCGCGGACTAACCATTCTTACCAATTATAGGTGTTGTTGGGCAAATTTAGAATCAAGAAATGGATAATTTAGTACAGAGAAGCGATTTTAGGCATGTGTGACCCTTTTAGGATCTCAATAACTTCGTCGGCTTCGACTGTTTCTTTATCAAGTAAGGCGTCTTTGAGCTCTTCGAGCTTGGCCTTGTTAGCCTTGATTACTTCACGAGCACGGGTTGCGGCTTCTGTAATAAGCGCTTCGACTTCGTTATCAATCACCTTTGCAGTGTCATCAGAGTACTGCTTTTCGTGCATCATACGTTCCATCATCATACCTTCTTCTATGTGGAAGACTTGATCACGCAATTTACTGCCCATTCCCTGGTTCACAACCATCTCTCGAGCCAACTCGGCTGCCTTCTGGAGGTCAGAGCCGGCACCAGTCGTAACACGGTCTTTGCCGTATATAACTTCTTCTGCAATACGACCACCAAGCATACGAGCAAGTACGTCTTTGTATTCGATAATACTGTGGTAACTCTTGTCCTCTGGTGGAATAAACCAGGTAACGCCACCGGTTCCACCACGTGGGATGATAGTAACTTTGTGCACCATATCACTGTCAGGCAATACATGTCCGACGATAGCGTGACCGGCCTCATGGTAAGCGGTCAGCTCCTTTTCTTTGTCGTTCATTATCTTACTCTTACGCTCTGGACCAATAGCAACCTTTTCAAAGGCAGAGGTTACGTCGGCTTGGGTGATTTCTTTACGGTTGTGACGAGCAGCAACGATAGCAGCCTCGTTAGCGATGTTGGCCAGGTCAGCGCCAGATGAACCGGCAGTCTTAGCAGCAAGCGCGTCAATATCAACGGTCTTAGCGACTGGCTTCTTAGCAAAGTGTACTTTGAGGATTGCCTCACGCTCTTTACGATCAGGCAGGCCTACACCGACACGTCGGTCGAAACGACCTGGACGGAGTAGTGCTGCGTCGAGTACATCTGCACGGTTAGTAGCAGCTACAACTATCACGTTGGTACCCTGCTCAAAGCCATCCATTTCAACAAGAATTTGGTTGAGTGTCTGTTCACGTTCATCGTGGCCACCACCCATACCAGAACCACGCTTGCGACCTACAGCGTCAATTTCGTCGATAAAGATAATACATGGAGCATTCTTTTTTGCCTTAGCAAAGAGGTCGCGTACACGTGATGCACCAACACCCACAAACATTTCCACAAACTCTGAACCAGAAATACTAAAGAATGGTACTTCCGCTTCGCCAGCAACTGCACGAGCGATCATAGTCTTACCCGTTCCTGGAGGACCAACTAATAGGACACCTTTTGGAATCTTGGCGCCAACGGCTTCAAACTTCTTAGGGAACTTGAGGAACTCTACCACTTCTTCGAGGTCTTGTTTGGATTCTTCGTAGCCCGCAATGTCTTTAAAGGTAACTTTGTCTTTTTCGTTACCATAGAGACGAGCCTTGCTCTTACCGAAGCTCATTGCCTGGTTGCCCTGGCCCTGTGCGCTTCGCATCATGAACACCAATACAGCGACGATGATAATCACAGGCAATAGTGTGATCGCTAGACTGCTCCAGAACTGGCCTGAGCCAGATTCATCCTTGGTATCAACAGTAACTTTGCTGTAATCAACACCCTCTTCCTTAAGGCTTACTTCTTTGCCTTTTTGAGATTTGAGTGTAGGGTCTTTGTCACCCTTCTTGGTAATTTCAATAGAATCACCCTTGAGTGTAATCTTCTCGTAATCACCGGCATTAGCCTGTTGAACTACAGTGCTGATAGGCACATCCTGAAGTTTGGTCTGGTTGCCAAATGAGGCAAAGACTATCAGGCCGAATAGTATGAGTAGTGCAACAAATCCAGCGTTTTTGGCGCCACGATTCTTAGGGCTAGTACCGCCAGTTTTGGGAACACGAAAAGGTTTTTTATCCATAGAAGGATATTATACAGATGAAATTGTTTGTGCGCTAGCGGTCTGGTGTCTGGAGTGCCAAATACTTGGTGGTAATCTTTAACGAATGGCCCTGTAACACATCTGCCGACTTACCGGGACGAAGTGTTTTAGCGGCAACAACCAGCCGTTCGAGTGCTTTTGAATCAAAGTTCCTGATGTCATGTTTGCGCAGCCAGGCAGCCATAACTTCCTTGCTAACAGCGTGTGGCAGACGCAAAAATGTTTCTCTATCCAACTTCCCCGCCTTAGTCTGCACATGTAGGTAGTTCATAAGCTGAGTGTCGAGTTCTTTATTTATATGTGCGGCTTTGCGAACAATGTACTGCAACTTGTTACGATCTTCTGTACCAAACTTGGTTAAAATTCTGTGACGAACATAGTTGCGGAGGTATTTTGTATCTTCGTTTGTTGAGTCTTCTCTCCAAGTAAGTCCTTGGTCGTTTGCATAGTCACGGAGTGCTCGTTTCTCCAGGTGTAACAATGGGCGGTGGACTGTGTGATTAGATTGCAGTGAGCTCAAGCCCTTACGGCCGGTCCCCCGCAACAGATTAATAACGGCGGTTTCAAGTGCATCATCATGATGATGTGCAGTAATAATTGCCCGCGCCCCACTTGCCTCCCGGACGGCATGGAGGAATGTATAACGAGCTTTGCGTGCGGTCTCTTCACTCGCTCCTGGTCCCAGCTTGGCTTCATGATACACAAACGGGAGCCCGTGACTTTGTGCAGTTCTTTGCACTAATTCTCTATCAAAGGCTGAGTCGGAGCGAATACCGTGGTCAAAGTGGGCTACGACAAGTTTTACATTAGGTTGCTGGCGCAAAAGGTCCAACAAAACCATGCTGTCGACCCCACCCGACACCGCCACAACATATGTTCCTGGCTGAACGCTGATATTCATTTATACTCATTATATGCAAAAGCCAACTATCGAGCGAATTATTGAGCTACAACACTTGCTCCTGAGATTCAGCCAGATTGATCGAGTAATACACCGCAAATCATCTTCAAATAAGGATTATGTTCTAGAAAACGATAGTGAACATAGTTACAACCTGGCAATGACCACATGGTTTCTAGCGGATTACTTTCCTGGGATTGATAAAGATCGTGCGATCCGTCTTGCGCTTGTTCACGACCTGGTTGAGATTCACGCTGGAGACACCTTCGTGTTTGCGGATGAAGCAGAACTCTCTTCAAAAAAAGCACGCGAAATGGAAGCATTGCAAAAACTCGAGCAAGAATGGTCTGATTTTAAGGGTTTAGCTGAGCATATTACTGAATACGAAAATCTAGCATCAGCTGAAGCAAAGTTTGTGTATGCACTTGATAAGGTAATGCCCGAAGTCACAATCTATATAAATCAAGGCTTTACCTGGAAAGAAAAGTCCATAACGATAAAGATGCTGTACGACAAGAAAATAGCCAAAGTATCTGTCTCACCCGAGATCAAGTCATACTATTTGGGTCTTCATAAACTTCTCATGGATTCTCCGCACCTTATTCAGCTAAAATAGCCCTCCATGTACTAGCCAACAGGGATAAAATCTGCTATATTACCCCAGTTATCAATTCAGAATTTCTTTGGGGCGGCGTAGCTCAGTTGGTTAGAGCGCAGGACTCATAAGCCTGAGGTCACAGGTTCGAACCCCGTCGCCGCTACCAAACAAGTTCTGAATTGCATATATGTGAAATTAATGGCTGAGTAGCCATTAATTTTGTGTTTTTATACTGTCTATGATGTTAGACAAGCATAAACGGATACCATATTTGCAGACTCTTGCAAAACGCTTGTTTAGGCGTATAACGAGATATGAAGGCAAAAAAACAATGTTTGAACAAAATAAAAATTTTGAAGTAAATTCCTCTTCTGCTCACCTCCTCAAGCTTGGTGGCGCTGTCTTGGCAGGGGCCCTATTGGCAACTGACTTTGCAAAGGGTTACTACGAAGCATCTCAAAGACGAACCAACACTGAACTGTGCGCTAACAACTTGATGAATGCGGACCGAACACTCCTTTGGGAAGTAGGCTGTGCACAGGAAGGCAAAGAAGCCTACAGCCAGCTGGTCCAAAGAACCTCTGGGGTTAACATTATTGCCACTCGCCTTCCAGAAAAGAGCCCTTCGGGCACCATCGACGAAGATGAAGCCAGTATGGTGACACTAGAGAAGCTACTCGAAACCGGTGCTTGGCACCCTGATATCGTTGCTGAATCCAGAGCCGCACTTAATGTAGTGAGATTACTGCAAGTTGCTCACCGGACAGGTATTGCCGAGCAGCTAGGTGGATTTGGCACAGTCGTGTTCAATGCGTCGCCCCATGATGGTAATGACATTACACCATCCAGAAGTCGATGGCTTAATGGTGCGATCGGTTTACAATATTCCGCAACCGCTGAGCGTCTAAAACAACGTGTTTTACAGGGCACAACCCATAGTTCTCTTGGGCGTACCCCGCTGACCAAAACCGCCGCAGAAGGCCGGAGTATCCGTCGAGCACCAGCTGTTAATCCCATCCCACCAATTATCGATAAGCTTATTTATGTACGCGGGCAATACCACGACCCAACTGTTTACGCTGCCCAAGCAGCTGAAAAGTGGCGTGCAGACGCACCAGCGGGGACATTTGAAGAATATATTGACCTCTCGCGCACCGTAGGTACACACATTGGTAATGGGGAACGGTTCGATTTACTCCTTGAACTAGTGGGAGTGGTACCAAATACTGCTACGGAGGAACCACTAGCCGAGGAAGTTACCATACACTTCAACCACCAAGCGCAAGCTGCCTAATACCCTACCCCTTGCCAAGTAGGCGTATAATAGTTTCTAAGGAAGTTTTTTAATAAAAACAGATATGAGATACGAAACACAACGAGTACCTATCCTCTCGACAAGAGTAGCGATTGAACATAAAGGCCGTATAGCGATGGCTGCTCGTGCAAGCGGTGAGCAAGCAGGCTTGTTTGAGTTTTTTGGCGGCGGTATTGAAGAACACGAAACCCCCTTTTTAGCTGCTGACCGCGAAGTGAGCGAGGAGTTCCGATTTCCTGTTAGGTTCTTAAGCCATGAACCATTAGATACTAGATACGAAATCAAACACGGCCGACGTGCCGGCACCATAGTAAAGGTTGCTTGTTTCCTGGCTGCAGCCGAAAGTTTTGATATGGGGCTCAATTCAGAGATCCACTTGCCTGATTCAGGAATTTGGGTGGCGCCTGCCGAGATCCCACAAATGAATAATGTTACCCCTGCTAGTTTACTGGCCATAGATAAACTGAGCGTACTGTTATAGTAAAAGCCCCTCGTGATGAGGGGCTTTTTATTTAGGCAGCGATGATTATGTATCGCTTAGTTCTGCTACTGACGCGGCGGAGCTTTTTGCTCGTCTGACGTTTTGCAGGACGAATGTCTTGTATTAACATGACGATATTAGCAGTAGATATCACTGAAATCTTTATCAAGACTTATGATTTCTTCGCTGTTTGTTGGCAATAATTCATATGCCAACTGAGGAAGAGTGAGTACACTCACTGCTGTTCCTTTCTTTTTATATTTATTTGATAGTTTTTGTTTTATCTAGATATAACAGTACTTATTATACATAAGTTTGCTTATTTGTCAATAAGCTTATGCTAGTCTTGAGTACTTTGAGCTGTCTCGTGGGGAGCTTCCCACTCCTGCCTAATAAGCATCGCTAAGTGTTCGGTGCGTGTTACGAAGTCGGTACGGGTATCAAACTGCTGATCAGGGGAAAACAAACGCAAAAATGATATTACTTCCGGTTTGAAATTCCACATTCTCGCAATACGTAGAATTTCCCTGCGAGTGACGGGGTAGGATGTGGCCAGTTTACTGAGCCAAATAATGTCCTTCTCACTCGGAAGTCGATTGGTATAGTTCATACTTACCTCCTGCACAAAATTACTTCTGTACATACACTACTATAGGCTAAGGCAGTATAAACTTTTGTCGGAAATATCACATTGTGAAGTGTACTAAGATTTTTTCTCAGAATCCGATTTTTTGGACTGCAACAAGTACACAATAAGACCTGAGGCTATCAGTAGAAATCCGATGCCGAGTAGTAGCTGCCCATTGCTACCGTTATGCTCTACAGCTGCCACTGCTTCTGTTGCGTGATCATGGCCTTCATGCGCAAATATCAAGATCACAGACCCTCTGTCACACCCTTATCGTCTTCTGGCATTACTGCAGGTTGCTGTTGCTGAGGAAATTCAATGGGGTCTACCTCAGAAGTGAAGACTGATATTATTTTTACGCAATTAAAGTTAGATGATATCGCGGCTGGGCTGGGCTGGGAGAAAGCAATGTTAGTATCAAAGGTACAGCTCACGCCATTAGTTGTCTTAGAATAAAAAGCATCGGGGGTGTAGTCAATACCGTTGGCAGCTCCAGAAACTAGCTTATTGAGAGAAGCGTACTCACTCTCATTGTTGAATGTTCCGTTCCAGTTATTTGCCTGTAGCTGTTCTTGAACACTGGCAGCAGTATCAACAATCTGTTTCTTGCCAACTTCGTCAGTTGGCACTTCCATATATCCATGCACGTTATAGCTACAATATACCTGCTCTGTGAACCCCTCGGCAGACAGCAGCGTACAGTTATGTGTAACTTCAGAATCTTTATACCCCATGGCCGTCAATGGATCGCCCAGGATCGCAAGTTCAGTCTCGGCTGCCTTGGTTACTTCAGACGCATGGAACACGGAAACAGCCTTGGGCACAACTGTTACACGGACCCAACTTCTTGATAGATACAGTACAGCAAACAGTACCAGGACCACACCTAGAACATATGTAAGTATGCGGAACTTTTTGTCTGTCCATACTGTAGTTAATCGTACGCTTGTAGATTGTTTCTTGACGGGTTTCTTGCTTGATTTCCGAGTAGCCATGGCTCCACCTCTTATATTAAGCATAACTATAATCTAGAGAACGCTCTTGGGCAATACTTTAGGGGTTATTCAGTAAATGCGTCTGTGATTCGACAAATATACTGAGCGAGATCAGCTTGCTCGCTGGCGGTCAGAGGGGCAAGTAGCTGGCTATTAACTATAGTCACAGCTTCTAATAATTGGGCTCTTAGTTTAACGCCCGCAGGCTCTAGATAAATAACCTTGATACGTCGATCAGCTGGGTCCTGTTTGCGGGTCACGAGTCCCATGTCCTCTAGCCCATCAATGATACCAGTGATATTCGCAGGGTCACATGAATGGGCTTGGCTGTAACTTTTCATGGAACGTGGTTTTGCATCGTCTACAAGTAATAATGCAAAAGCTTGTGGGCCAGAAAGATCAAATTGAGCAGCAGCCACGGCCACGTTTTGTTTGGCGCGAAGCAAGAAACTGATAAGTTCCCTATGGAAGGTAGTTGGTAACGGTGAAGACATAATAATTTCCTTACAAAATGCTTGACAGTGTCAATCATTGACATTTACAATTATCTCGTACAGTAATTCTACTACACCTTTTAACAAACAATCAAGGAGTTCCTATGAAAGAAAAAGCCCGTAGCCACTGGCTTATCCTCATTGTCCTGGCGCTCGCACAGTTCATGATCGTCTTGGACGTATCAATTGTGAACGTTGCCCTGCCAGCAATGCAGAGAGCATTTAATATGTCGCAGACAAATCTGCAGTGGATTATCACCGCCTATACACTGGCATTTGGTGGTTTCTTAATGTTTGGCGGACGCGCCGCCGACTTGTTTGGCCGTAAGCGTATGTTCCTTATCGGTACAGCCCTATTTGGCGTTGCATCCCTGCTTGATGGGCTTGCTACATCTGAAACCATGCTCATCTTGCTTCGAGGTGCTCAGGGTCTAGCCGCTGCATTAATGTCACCTGCCGCATTGTCAATCGTTCTAGTAACTTATAAAGAGGGTCACGAACGAAACGTGGCTCTATCAGTATGGGGTGCCGTAGCCTCCGGTGGCGCCGCTGCTGGCGTGCTACTCGGTGGAATTATTACTGAATACCTCGGTTGGCGCTGGAACTTCTTTGTTAACGTACCTGTAGCATTGGCGGTCTTCTACGCAACATGGAGATTAGTCGATAGCCATGAATCAGAGGAAACACATACTGATCTAGACCTTCCAGGTGCGATTTCTATTACTGGAGCACTGATGTTGCTCGTATATGGTCTTGTTAAAGCACCTTCTGTTGGATGGACAGCACACAGCTCTCTACTCTTCTTTGCAAGTAGTATCGCGTTGGTTGCATTCTTTATCTTCAATGAATCACGCGTTAAAAACCCGTTGGTACCGCTCAATATCTTCAAGATTCGTAACGTTACTGCGTCTAACTTAGTACAATTGCCTATCATTGCCGGCATGTACTCTGTGTTTTTCTTCATCACTCTGTATGTGCAGACAGTACTTGGCTACTCACCAGTTAAAACAGGATTTAGCTTCTTGGTTATCCCGTTTGTTATTGGTCTGACCGCAACCAATGTGCCTCGTATTATCCAAAAGGTAGGCTTCAAGCCAATTCTGGTGGTCGCACCGCTTATCACTGCGAGCGCCTTGTTCTGGCTGTCACACATCCGGGTAAATGGCACATACGCACACGATATCTTGCCAGGATTCATCCTGATGGGGCTTGGTATGGGTGCTACATTTGTGGCTATCACTATTGCCGCAACTAGTGGTGTACCAGCCAAGAAGTCTGGTCTTGCATCCGGATTACTTAATACATCCCAACAAATTGGTGGTGCATTAGGCTTGGCTATATTGACGGGCGTGGCTACATCTAGTGCTGCAAATCACCTCAATAAAGTGTCTGGAGCTCACGACCAGCTTGCCCAGGTAACTGCACGAGTACAAGGCTTCCACACTGCGTTCTATGTAGCAACAGGGTTTATGATAACTGCATCAATCCTTGCTATGTTGCTTATTAAGCAGCAAAAGGGCAACAAAATTGATCCTCAGGCTTTGATGCCTCACTAGGATGCATTCCTCATATAAAAAGCCGCCTGTGATGGGCGGCTTTTTATATGACTGCTATGTCTAGACTCGGAGACGAGTAGACAGGCGCAGGTTAGAAATATAGTGCTGTGGATCAACGTTTGGGTGCGTGTTGAGGTAATGCATGTGACGATCAACAAACGGCATCAAGTTATCTGGATACTGCTCACTATCGGTGCTGTAGCTTGGCTTGGTATTAAATGCTTCGTCGGCAATCATGTCGCGGAGTGTTTCCTTAACCTGCTGGCCAATTTCTGATTCAAAGAAGTTAATGCGCTTTTTAGTGCTCGCCATGGCTATACCTTAGCCTTGCTCTGCTTAGGTTTTTTTACTTCTTTACGGCCTTTGTCTCTGGACATTGTAATATCTCCCGTTAATTATTGGAGTAGTCCAACGACAATCTTTTAGCTAGCAGAACTAGAAGTTTTTGGGCTATCGATGGCCTAATTACTTCTTAGTATACGCCCGTCCGACGCTATAACCTAATCACGTAACAGATACACGTTGGGTGTTAGCGAATGAAGTACTCGACGGTCACCGAGTAGTGGAGCTCGTTTTCGCCTGGTTGAACGGCAAGTTGTGTTGTTTTTCTACTGTCCTCGGCTACGCTCAAAGCAACCCCTGAACAAAGGCCACCACCACAACCGCCACCACTGAATCCACCGTCATCAAGGCTCTTTACCTTGCCGACTTTGAATCCGAGGTTATTGGCGGACTGATCAGCTTTCTTGCGGGCCTCTTTTGTGGCTTCATCACGCGCTTGTTGCTCCAATTGTTTCTGCTTAGTATCACTAAAGACTGCTTGCGGGGATATAGCGCCTGTTGGAGAGGTTGTCGCTAGATAATCTTGTGTCTTTTGAGCTAGCTCTTTATTATCTACCCTGATTGTTAGCTGTAGACTGTAAGTGAAAACTTTGGATGATGGATCGTAGTAATAGGTGTAGCCTTCGTAGCCACTCGAGCTAGTCTTAATGTTTTTGTCAGACACACCTAGCTCTTTTACTTTTTTGGTGATCTCGTCGCTCTTCTTAGTCAAATCCACAAGTGAAACCGCCTTATCAGCATTCTTAAACTCGTAGGTGGGTGAGAATACGAACTCATCGGGTGCTGCTTTTACAGTAGACTCACCCGTTACCTTGACTACTCGATTGGTATCGGAGGTATCGGTTGTCCATGGCCTCCATAGGGCTAACATTGCAGCGATTACAACCAGCAGTACTATACAGAGGTACTTTGGGTTTACTGAAACCTTTATATAGCCATTTTTAGCAGGCTGAGGGGTCGGCGTATTATTATCCATTTAGACACTCCAATTAATACCTTAGAGTGTGCGCCAGCGACTGGTATTTTTCAACACTAGTCTTGCTGGAGAGCATCTCGGAAGCTGTAGAAAGCAGGCTTTGGCTTATAGTCCTTATCAAACATCAATGGAGTCGCACTCGTGGTACCAGGCATGTAGTTATACCAGGTTTCTTTATCAGTTATACCCAGTGCCGAAAATGACACACAGACCTTGGATTCTATGCAAGCACGCATCATTTCGTAGTAAATGCCTGATTGAATCTCATCTCGTGCTTTGGGGTCGGCCTTCACGTCATTCATGTTCACATCCAGTTCGGTCACGTATACTTTCACACCCAGCTGGCCAAAACGCCACATATTAGCTACTACTTCGTCTTTAGTGGGTGGGTGCGTACCATCAATGTGCATTTGCATACCAATACCATCTATCGGTACACCACGAGCCTTCGCGACTTTAATATAGTCATACATGGCGTCAGAAACATCATTCTTCCCCTCATTCTGGAAGTCATTCAGTAGTAACTTGCTGTTTGGATCAGCTTGACGTGCCCAAATAAATGCTTGGTCGATATAACTCTGATCATTACCGGTATGATCAGCCCACCAGTCGTGGAGGCCGTACATGTGTTGGCCGCGAGTAAATGCCTCATTCACTACACTCCAGTGGCTAACCTTACCTTTGTACCGAGCACCCATGGTAGCAATGTGGTTGTGCATGAGATCCATAAGCTGCTGCTTGCTATAGTTACCGTTTTTTAGCCAGTCGGGCAACCATTTCTCCTCACCCCATATATAGTGGTGCATCTCTATTTCCATATGATTCTTCTGGGCATAATTAACAACTTGATCCACTCGACTAAAGTTAAATTTTGTGGGTCCGGGGCGTAAGTCCGCGTCTGTAAAGTGCCAGTTTGGCTGATTGTCCACCAGAGCTAAATCGAACTGTGATGTCAGGATGTCGTTGTATGGCTTTTCATTGTACAACTTTGGCATCGCAAAATTGCCAAGTTTAAGATTGTGTTTTGCTGCCAATGCCTGCAACGAAGGCTCTGGAAGTTTTGGGGTTTCTGGCACCTTCGTACGCTGTAATTGCACAATAGTGGCAATTGTTAAAATCAATAGGGCAGTAGCGCCAAGATATTTGGGCTGTATACGCATGTATTCTCCAATGGTTATTGTTTAGGAACTTTGCTACCTTCTTCGTGGGCTTTTGATAATCCTATCGCGATCGCTTGTTTGCGATCAGTAACTTTCTTGTGACTTCTGCCGGAGCGAAGTTTGCCTTGTTTCATTTCGTGCATTGCTTCGTGGACTTTTTCTCCAGCTTTTGGTCCGAACTTGTTCATAGCATTCCCTCCTTAACTGTATACAGTGTGAAGCAAGATCTATTATTTAGCTGTAATATAATCTACACATATTGGTGTGACGAGAATCAATTACTTTAAAGTGGTTGTAGCCTACACTTCGGATATATGAAAACTATTTGTTCTGGGACTTACTCCCTGCGGAAGATTGACGAGAAGCGTAAGCTTCTCACTTTAGATAAGAAATCTTACATATGGGCCTCTTCAAATCCTGATTATCTAATACGGTGTGCAAAAAATGATAGCCTACCCCCGGTAATCTCAAAAGGTAAATTCTGGATGTTTGATGTGCTGAGCCGCACTAATTTGACTAAGGGCTTACACTTATCCATCGTTAAGACTCCTGGTGAGTGGGAAGCGTTTGTAATGCCCGATGGTCTGCCTAATAAACGTCAGCCCCAGATCAGCATTTTCCCAACAGAAGAGCGTATTGCGTGCCCAAATAAAAATACCCGTCAAAAGACAGGCATTATTGGTGGGAGTCATTGACTCGAATTGGAATCAGATACTGACTTATCTAAAGGAACTGCATAGGGAGCTTTCATTGACTGAAGGAGCTTCCCCATATACAACTACCAGACTATCTTAGAATCAGATGTTACTCACCAGCGAAGACACGCTGAGCAACAACAACCTGGTCTATGTCCTTGGCTTGTTCTTCTGCAGAGAGTTGGTCAAACGGTACGTCAAGCTCACCGCCTGCAGCCCACTCGTTTCGAGATAACCATGCAGTATGAACTTGTTCACCTACTGCACTACGCGTTTCAGGGTCGGCTAAGTCAACATTTCCGTTACGTTGGTCAAGTACGCTAACTACAACTTCTGCAGCTGCTTTGTTCTCGGCTTGCCAATCAGATGGTAACTCGCCGTATGTGCTATTCGCGATATCAACCTGGTCTGTACCATGAGCTTCAATCCATGCAGCATCACTAGTCTGTTTTACGCGAGGCTCAAAAGAACCATCTTCATTCTGGCGCGTCTTACGCCAATCTTCGTGAAAAGCTGTCGCAAGTGTATCAACGGCTTCATTAACTGCTTCTGGCGAAGTAGGGGCTAATTCAGTTTGTGGGATGTTTGTTTCTTTTTCCATGTAATCAATAATAGCATAAGCTTTACTATTTGTCAATTATACTAATAAAAATAACCCCTGTGGTTAGAGGTCATTAAGCATAAGCGTAATGGTGGGGGTGGATGGACTTGAACCATCGACCAAAGGATTATGAGTCCTCTGCT
>CAZXDT010000004.1:0-76588 GCA_964639295.1 uncultured Candidatus Saccharibacteria bacterium
ATGAGTTGGTTTTCTTCTACTGCTAGGTTATTACGTTGCTCTACGAGTGCGTTGTACTGCGTTACCAGCGAGCGTTGACGATTCACGTCTGCATTGTAGCTATTTACTGCCTGGTTATAGAGAGGCACTTGCTGGTTGTACTGCTCTATTTGCCCGGACTTCTTTTGTTGCTGCATCGTAGCATACTGGTTCTTGAGTGTAGTTTGCTGAGTCTCAAGCGATACATTGAGCGCATCGATTTGCTTCTTGATGTCTGCAAGTTGTTTATCGACATTGGCTACCTGCTGTTCACGTTCGGTAAATTCACCTTTATAGGCATCGGCAAAGTCTACTACCGCACCCCGGTTGGTAAAGTAGCGTTTATAGTAAGTCTCGAGTTCTGGAGAAAGATTACGGACCTCAGTACCCAAAATACTGTGCAGTTCGTTAGGAACCACACTTGGATCCTTCTTACGATAATTCTCTATTGTTTCAAGTAAACGCTGGTCCGTAATGCCCTTTAGCGCATCAGCGGTCATTCTATTAACATTTGCTTTGTCTTTTGAGCTCAATCGGTCGTACTGAGCGTGGAGCATTTCGTGAGCAGCCGTGACTTCTGTCACACCCTTGAGCCGATTGTCAGGCACGTTATACAGATAGATACCCCTGTGTAAGATATAACAACCGAGCACGATAGTCTGTTCATTCTCAGGACAGTGAGTTCCAAAGGCAGTCTTATCATCAAGCTCAGGACGATATACGTAAAACAAATGACGTGCTTCAGGTGTCATTGTCGTTTCGTCAGCGAGTGTCACAACCTGTGAAGACGGGGTGTAGTTGTGGAGTCTGTAGGCGTCATATATCGCATTACGGTTTAGCCAGCCGATTGCGGGAATGGACAGTATGATGAGGCTTGCAAGCCACGAAACAATACGCTTATTCATTACTGAACTAGTATAACTTATGCAAAGACAAAACACCCTGAACCATCACAAATTATCTGCTATTTTCGCCCTGAAATCGTTTTTTCTCGTCACCATATCCACCGATATGTCTTCTCGTAAAATACGACCCCAGAACAAAATTAGCTAGCTAATTTTGGTGTCGCTTCAGAGTGCCTTGCCTTGGGCTTTAGTTTTGACCTTGGGTGTTGGCGCTGCAACTTCTGTAAGTCCTTGGTAGACAAGTTCCTTGCCTTTGGTGTCTACATGAACAATGCTGCCCTTGTGATATTTGTTATCAAGAAGCTCTAGGGCGATATGGTCCTCAAGTGTTTCCTGGATCAGGCGGCGCATTGGACGAGCACCGTTGTGTGCGTCATAGCCATTCTCAAGCAAGTAGTTCTTGGCCTTGGTTGTTAGTTCCAACCCCAAGCCATGCTTTACTAGACGGTTTCGCAGCTCATCAAGTTGCAATTCAAGTATCTTGGACACGTCCTTTTTAGTCAGCGCACGGAAGACAATTGTCTTATCTATGCGGTTGAGCAGCTCTGGGCGCATCATTTTCTTAAGCTCATCAAGGACTTTTGCCTTGTTTGCAGTGTGTAGGTTATCCAGGTCTTTAAGATCACCAGTATTACTCACCGTAAAGCCAAAGTTAGCTTCCTTCTGTAACTTCTCTGCACCTATGTTACTTGTCATAATGATGATCGTATTGCTGAAGTCAATTTTGCGACCTTTGGCATCCGTAAGTGTGCCGTCCTCAAGAATCTGCAATAGCATATTGAATACTTCTGGGTGAGCCTTTTCAATCTCGTCAAAGAGTACGAGGCTATATGGCTGACGGCGAATCTTATCAGTCAGTTGTCCACCATCATCATAGCCAACATACCCAGCAGGCGCACCAACAAGTCGTGACACGTTATGGCGTTCACTAAACTCACTCATGTCTATCTTAATCAGGTTGTCTTCACTACCTAAGAATTCACGGGCCAGGACTCTAGCAAGCTCGGTCTTACCAACACCGGTTGGTCCAAGGAAAATGAATGAGCCAATTGGTCGAGTACCACTGCCGATACCAACGCGGTTACGACGTACTGCCTTTGACACCGCTTCAACCGCTTCGTTCTGTCCAATGACGTGCTTGGCGAGGTTTTTCTCTAGGTTCAAAAGGTATTTCGCTTCTGACTTAATAACCTTAGTGACCGGAACGCCCGTCATACGAGCAACAACTTCGGCTACATCGTCACTGGTAACAGTCAGCTCTTTAGCCTTTTTGCCACTGGCTTCTAGCTTTTTGAGTTCTTCTTTTATCTGGCTAGCGCGCTGTTTGTATTCAGCTGCTTTTTCGTAGTTCTCGTTGTCGACAGCGTCTTCTATACGACCGTTAACCAGTTTGAGTTCCTTCTGTAGTTTGCGAACTTCTGGCGGAGTTTTGCCTTTATCTACACGCAGGTGTGCCGCAGTTTCATCTAATAGGTCAATCGCCTTGTCTGGCATGTATCGATCATTAATGTATCGCTTTGCAAGAGTTACGGTGTCTTCTAGTACTTCATCACTCATTTTTACATGGTGGAATTCCTCGTAGTGACGGCGAAGACCTTTAAGGATAGCCAACGTCTCGACGGGATTAGTCTCCGGAACCTGGATTGGCTGAAAGCGGCGCTCTAGAGCAGCATCTTTTTCAATATGCTTGTTGTATTCATTTGTAGTAGTTGCGCCAATAAGCTGGATCTTGCCACGAGCTAACGCTGGCTTCAGGATATTACCCGCATCCATGGCGCCTTCAGCAGCACCTGCGCCAACGATTAGGTGAAGTTCATCGATAAAGACAATCGTCTTCTTGTCATTTTCTAGTTCGCTCATAACTTTCTTGAGGCGTTCTTCGAACTCACCACGATATTTCGTGCCAGCAATCATACCAGCAAGGTCAAGCATAACAATACGCTTGTCGAGCAAGCTATCAGGGACATCTTCGCTCACAATACGTTGTGCTAGCCCTTCTACAATTGCGGTCTTACCAACACCCGGCTCACCTATAAGCACCGGATTGTTCTTGGTACGGCGGTTCAGGATAGTCACAACACGGCGAATCTGCGGTTCACGGCCAACAACAGGATCAAGCTTGTTCTTACGTGCTTCTGCCGTTAGGTCGGTGCCAAAGAAATCAAGTGCAGTCTTCTTTGCCTTTTTAGTACGACGACGGGCTTCACCGGTTTGTTCGGAGTCTTCTTCGTACTGCTGACGATTAAGGAATTGCTCTAGCTCGCTGACGAGACTATCCACATCCACATTCATGTCGCGGAGCAGTATAGTTGCACGAGCATTCTTTTGGCTGAGAATACTGTAGAGAATGTGCTCGGTGCCACAAAACTCTTGGTTGAAGTCCTGGGCTACATCGTAGGCCATCTTCAGAGTCAATTTAGCAGTTTCACTCAAACCCTTAGCGCCCAGGTTAATAACCAGGGTTTTAGGTGTTAAGTTCAATGCCAAACGTGCGCGGTCTAGGGTGACACCAGCGTTTTCCAGGACCTTTGAGCCCATGCTCGTATCCTGGGCCAAAACACCAAGGAGTAGGTGCTCGGTGCCAACATATGCACTACCAAAGCTGCGTGCAATGGCGTCAGCATGCTTGAGACTACTCAAAGCATTGTCAGTTAGGTGATTCAAAAATTCTTGGAAATCGGATGAATTAGGCATCATAGTTGGTTTTGCCCCCTAGCGACGTTTTATATATTCGCTACATTCATAATACACCAATTGGCACTCACCATACAAGAGTGCTAATTTACATCTTCAAACGGACATGTAAATGACCAAGTTTCTGCGAAAGCCTCTTCACCTGTTTTCATACAAAGCTGCAAGATACCTACGCTTCGTAGTGCTCCTTCTGAACGATATAACGATGTACCACCATACTCTGTAAAATGTTTGCATTCTGGGTCAAATGTATCTAAATCATCTGGTTTTTCCTGTGTTGCGGCGTCCCATATATCTCCGCATTGTGTTGTGCAGACATCAGGAATAGTAAACAGGGATTCATTGTCCCAGTGCATAGTACCGTTCTCTAATGGACACCTCTCACTCATATATTTGACGATAGCAATATAAAATTATTAAAGCAATCAAAAAGGCGGAATGAATCCGCCTTTTTGATTTCCCTACTCAGGAAGTAGCAATTACTCTCCGTGCTCTTCAATAGCTTCTAGAAGTGAGCTCTCGAGGGCTTCCTTCTTCTTCAGCTTAGTAACAGGTACTGGCTTAGATTCAATAACTGCTTCTGAGACAGGCATAGCCTCTTGCTCAGCAATAATATCAATATCAAGTTCTGTGATCTTGCTTGCAAGACGAACATTCTGGCCGCCCTTACCAATAGCAATGCTCAATTGGTCTTCAGGTACGATGACGCGAGCCTTGTTGTTTTCCTTATCAATTTCGACACGAGCAACCTTAGTTGGGCTCAGTGCGTTCACGATAAAGGTTGCAGGATCTTCGTTCCAGACAACAATATCAATCTTCTCTTGTTCGCCGATTTCACCCATAACAGCGTTAACACGTGTGCCGTGTCCGCCTACGAATGTACCCACTGGGTCAACACCAGGAACTGTGCTGGTCACTGCAAGCTTGGTACGTACACCAGCTTCACGGGAAATCTTCTTAATCTCTACAGAACCGTTCTCCATCTCTGGAACCTCTGCACGGAACAACCATTCAACAAACTGAGTGTTACCACGGCTGACCACAAGTTGTGGGCCACGGAAACCACGTTCAACATCCTTAAGGAAAACCTTGAGACGCTGACCTGGGTAGTAACGTTCGCCTTGGATCTGCTCGGAACCAGGCATAATGCCCTGAGCCTTACCCAAATCAACACGCACGATGCGGCCTTCTACACGGCTCACGATTGCGTTAATGACCGTACCGATTTTGTCTTCGTATTCAGCCATAACGATCTCGCGCTCTGCTTCACGGAGACGCTGCAAGATAACTTGCTTAGCAGTCTGTGCAGCAACACGGCCAAAGTTTTCTACCTTTTCGTGGATCTCTACAAGTTCACCAATCTTGGCGTTTTTTCGAATAACTTGAGCGTCGCCGAGGCTAATCTCAAAGTTCTCGTCACCAACTTTTTCTACAACTTCTTTTGAAACGTACGCATCAACATCACCGCTATTGAGGTTCATGCTGACACGAACTTCTTGTTCACGTTCACCAAAGTCACGGCGGTATGCCGCAGCAAGTGCTTGCTCTACTACTTCTTGAACCGTTTCTTCAGGTAGGTTCTTTTCTTCTGCAATTGTTTTAACAGCTGCAGCTAACTGCTTAATATCCATATCATCCATAGTATTTCTCCTTATTTTTCTGTCTACTGTATGAAAAAAGTCGACCTGTTGGCCGACGTACTAGCCCACATTATAAAGATGACCTTAGTTAATGTCAATCATTCATATTGATAAGTATTGACGGATGTGGTATAATATATACTGTTTTGCTCGAGGTAAACCTCGCAAAACGTCCTTTGACAAGCAGAGAGATAATTGAGATCAAAGATGAGATTCGAGTGCCAACCTGGCTTTGGAATCTCATCTTTGAGAACAACACAGCCAGCAATCGTCCGGAAGGAATCTTTAATGGGGAATCCGACAACTGATACGCCTCGTACTTACGAACCGTGGGACATCAAGGAAGTCATCATCATGGCAGCCGTGATCATCATGGTTCTCGGTGGAAGCGTCTTCATCCTGTTCGGCCCGATGCCAAACAACGGTGATTGCACGAGTCATTCCACATCCGCGAAGTGCAACACGCCCAACAACCAGAGCAACATCCGACGCCACTGAAGGAGCAAGACATGAAGATGCTCGACAGGCTGAAGCACCTCATCGCGAGGTACCTCATCATGAACTTCGAACGCCAAGCACCACCCCGGGAGCAAGACTAAGTCCGGAAGGAAACACTCCGTGATAGGCAGATTTTTCTTTCGTCCAGTTCTGGTCCTCTTGGTCATCAGTGGGATCCGTGCCTGGCGCGAAAAACGACGTCAAAGTTGACGCACCTGCTGCCCGGCGGCCGTGACGACTCCAGGGAAACCTGTTGCTCTTCACGGCCGCCAGCTGTGTTACCCCATCTCTTATCTTCTCTGCTTGTCTTTTCTTCCTTATAGTTTGATTTCATGTCATGAAACCTGGCCCAAAGGATGAAACCTATCTGTTATACTTAACAGATATGACTAAAACCGTTACCCGCCTCTACGCTTCATTTCACCCGAAAAACTACAAACTCCACATCATTCCAGACAAGGAAAATCAGACCTTCACCGGTAGCGTAGTTATAACCGGTAAAAAGCTACAAAGGCCTAGCCAACGACTCACATTCCACCAGAAGGGTCTCAAAATTACTGACGCTTCGATTACACGTCATGACAAAAAAGGTGACGAGGAAATTGCAGTTGACCGCATCAACCACCATGGCAGCTATGACGAAGTCCGCCTCCACAGTACAAAAATGCTTTATCCCGGCGAGTATACCGTCCGCTTAGAGTTTAGTGGTAAGATCACCCAGCCAATGAATGGCCTATACCCCTGCTTCTTTGAGCATGATGGTAAGCAAAAACAGCTCCTCGCAACTCAGTTCGAAAGTCACCATGCACGTGAAGTATTCCCATGTATTGATGAACCTGAAGCCAAAGCAACCTTTGATTTGACACTGACCACTGTCGCCGGCGAAGAAGCACTCGCAAATACCCCAGTAAAAAAACAAGAGACAAAGGGCAAGTTATTAATCACCGAGTTTGAAACAACGCCAATCATGTCAACATACCTCCTTGCATTTGTAACAGGTGAGCTGCACTACGTTGAAGGCAAGACAAAGAACGGCGTTACGGTTCGAACATGGGGTACTGTGGCGCAACCAAAACATTTCATGGAATACGCCCGTGACGAAGCTGTTCGAATCCTAGAATTCTTTGAGGAATACTACCAAACACCTTTTCCGCTGCCTAAGCTTGACCAGGTAGCCCTTCCGGACTTTGAGTCTGGTGCTATGGAAAACTGGGGTCTCGTGACCTTCCGCGAAATTGCCCTACTGGCCGACAGCAAGAATCGCTCCCTAACAAGTGAACAATATGTGTCACTTGTGATTGCTCACGAACTCTCTCATATGTGGTTTGGTGACCTTGTTACGATGAAATGGTGGGAAGATCTGTGGCTTAATGAAAGCTTTGCGAGCCTTATGGAGCATGTCGCACTTGATGCATTACATCCTGAGTGGCACCAATGGGAAGAATACGCAGCAAGTGACCTCATCGCATGCTCAAACCGAGATATATACAGCAGCGTTCAGCCCGTTCGCGTTGCCGTCAACCATCCCGATGAAATCCACACACTGTTTGACCCAGCCATTGTCTACGCCAAAGGCGGCCGCCTTATTAAAATGATGCACGACTACATAGGTGAAGAGGCTTTCCGGAAGGGGCTCAAAACATACTTCACTAAGTATGCATACAAAAACACGACCCGTGATGACCTGTGGGCAGAAATGTCTGCTGCTAGCGGAAAGGATATCAATGCACTTATGGACCCTTGGCTTGAACAGTCCGGCATGCCAGTACTGAGGGTCTCACCACTATCAGCTACCAAACGTACTATCAGTCAGTCTCGGTTTGCTCTTGATACCAACACAGACACTTCTGTCTGGCCAATACCGCTGCTACCAAGTAAGTCGACAAAACTCGACATGCTAGAGAGTACGAATGCCGAAATAGAATTTTCTGGTGACCTACCAATATTGAACGTCAATGGTAGCGGGCATTATGTGACCCATTACACGTCTGATGATGACCTAGCTAAGATAATTGAAAGCATTACTTTGGAATCTGCACCATCACAAGCCCGAATCAATACCTTAAATGATCTCATGTTATTAGCGCGCAGAGGTGATGATAGTCTTGTTGACGCATTGAAGCTCGTACGCCAACTTAAAGATGAACCACGCGATGCTGTTTGGGCGCTCATGTCACGCGCACTAGGTCTCGCAGCAAACTTATGCGAAGGTAACGAACAAATTAAAGAAGGTCTCAAGCGATTCCGATATGAGCTATCCCATGAACAGTACAAAAAACTAGGCTGGACTGACAAGAAGAATGACAATCCAAATACAAAACACCTCAGAGCAACTATGATCGGTCTCATGCTGGGCGCCGAAGACCCAGAGGCGATTAGTCACGCATTGGATATTTATAAAACTACCGCTCTCGATGATATCCCAGCTGATAGAAGAGGCGCACTGCTTGGAACAGTTGTGCGCCATGGCACCGACCCCGCAGACATAACTAAGCTGATAGAACTCTACAAAACTACAGCAAACCCTGATTTATTACTCGCACTTTCTGGTGCACTCACCTTTACCAAAGACCCTGTTGTCGTACAACGTTTAATAGATGATGGGTTTGGCAAGAAAGGTTACATTAGACCCCAGGACAGCTTTAGATGGTTTGCTTATCTCATGCGCAATCAGTATTCGCGCGAGCAAGCATGGGCATGGCTCACCAACAACTGGGACTACGTGTCCAAAGAAATCGGCGATAAATCACTCGACCACTGGGTTGTGTACTCTTCTGGACCGCTCCAGACCAAAGAGTGGGAAGCGAAGTTCCATGAGTTCTTTGAATCTAAACGAAAAAGTACCATCATTGGCCGAAATATTGAGATCGCCTACGCAGAAATTGCTGCCCGCGTAGCTTGGCGCGAAAGAGACCTAAAAGCAATCGAAACCTTCTTCAAAGCTCAGAAATAAAAGTCACTGCGTCACCATCAATACTTACCACAGCTAGACGGTAGTCGCCATTCCAGCCATTTGACTGGACCCACATTTCCCCAGCGAAGTGCATTTGTTGCAGCTTTTTAGGTGTTACATACTCGTAACCATAGCCCTGGCTGCTATTTTTGCGTGATTTTACTTCTATAAACCATATTGTTTTGTCTTTTTCTGCCACAATATCTATTTCGCAGTATTGAGTCTTCCAGTTGAGCTCTTTTATCCTAAATCCCTGCTCTTCTAGGTATACTGCAGCCCGTTTCTCAGCCTCGTGACCTGATGCGTGATTAGTCACAACAATGCCCGTATTGGTTTGTATGATCGACGATGTATATCCGATATACCGTGTTCGCTCAGTAACTGTTTGTGTAGAGCCGTACCATAACCCACATGCTTTTCGAATTGCCAAAGAGCGTACTTTGATTCGAGCTGCTCCATGTAGGTATCCCTAGCAACCTTAGCGACAATACTGGCAGCGCTAACAGCAGGCACACTGCCGTCTGCCTTAATAACAGCCATTGTTCCCCGAATATGAGGCAAATAATTATAATTACCGTCGATTATGACTTCGTCATACTGAGTTACAAGTCCATCAATTGCTCTTTGCATAGCTAGTCGAACGGCTTCGGTCAGCCCCAACTCATCAACCTCAATAGCAGTCACCCAGCCTAAACTAACTTCAGCGTTGTCCTGTATAATTTCTGCTAATTCATTTCGACGTTTTTTACTAAGTGCCTTGGAATCATCAAGCCCCGCAATTGGGCTATGTAGAATAGCCGCACCGGCAACTAATGGCCCCGCCCAACAACCTCTTCCTACCTCATCAATCCCAACTAACATATACACCACGCCTCCCTAGCCCAAACCAAGTGTGGTCTTGTGAGGCGTTCTTGGCACTCAGCACATTTTTCCTTTGCGGTACTCGCGGGTGGTACTTTTTGTACGACCCACTCCGTTCCTCAAGGATAAGATGCACTGAGCACTCAAGTGCAAAGGTTGAATTCATGAATCAAGCATAACAAAAAACCTCCTGATTACTCAGGAGGTTTTGTCTTTTGAACAAAGTTATTTAAGCTTCGGTCTTTTCTTCAGTTGCTTCCACTACAGGAGCTTCAACAACTGGCTCTGGAATCTCGTTAACAGCGTTCTTATCAAAATCAACACCAGTTAGACGTGCACGCTTACCAGTACGGTCACGCATGTAAGTAAGGTAGTTACGGCGAACTTTAGAACGCTTTGTAACTTCAACCTTCACAACAAGTGGGCTGTGGAGCAAAAAGCTCTTTTCTACACCAATACCGCTGGCGATACGGCGGACAAGGATACGTGAAGTGTGAGTAGCCTTACGGTCAACACGAATAACAAGACCCTGGAAGATCTGTACACGCTCTTTGTTGCCTTCTTTAATTTTCTGGTGGACCTTTACAGTGTCACCAGGCATAACATCAACGACTTGCGCCTTCTTAAACTTTTCTTCAATTTTCTGGATTACTGATTGCATAACTAAACTACCTTACACTAATTACTTCTTTTTTTCAAGCACTGCCACCAAAGAGACCTTGCGTTTCCACTATTTTATCACATCTGTTAGCTGACATCAACGGTAGTGGGCTCTGTCTCAACATTCGGAACTGTGTGAATATCACAAACAACCCCGCCGAGACTATTTAGCGTAAAGTCACAGTCCTTTGTTTCAAGCGCACGTCCCATGCCCGTATTGGCAATTATGAGGTCCATATTTACATTGTCGTAGTTTCCTTTAAATTCAAAGTCCAAATGCAGCCCAATACGATGTGATAACACTCGTCGAATTTCCCAACATGCCGTTGCCTCACGTTCTGCTCGCCGTTCATCACGTGCCTCTTTTGAAAAATGCTCAAACATTTATTTCTCCTACTTATTCATACAATACCATATATTTTTCATACATCAATGGCTTATACTGGGTAGATATGGATTATTCAGAACTCGCCCTACAGAAGCATAAAGAACTCAAAGGCAAAATTAGCCTGCAACTTAAAGACCAGTTAGACAGCAGAGAAAAATTAAGTACTTATTACACTCCAGGGGTTGGCGCAGTATCCAGTTATGTAGCTGAACACCCCGAAGAAGCGCGTGATTACACATGGCTTAATAACGTAGTCGCGGTTATTAGTGATGGCTCTGCGGTGCTGGGCCTTGGTAATATTGGCCCTTACGGTGCACTGCCTGTCATGGAAGGTAAAGCAATGTTGTTTAAGCACTTTGCAGGGCTTGATGCCGTGCCTATTGTTCTAGACGTACATACCGCTGACGAGATTGTGTCGGCTGTTAAGGCACTCGCACCCAGTTTTGGTGGCATTAACCTAGAGGATATTGCTGCCCCTATCTGTTTCGAGGTCGAAGAACGACTCAAGGCAGAACTAAACATCCCGGTATTTCATGACGATCAACATGGCACGGCCATAGTTGTATTAGCTGGACTCATTAACTCAATGAAGATTACGGGTCGTAACCTCAACGACTGCCGTATTGTCACCGTTGGTGCTGGTGCTGCTGGCACGGCAATTATGAAGCTCATTCACAAATATGCCGAAGGTGCCGAAATCCTTGCAGTAGATAGCAAGGGTATCATCAGCTCTGACAGAACTGATCTCAACGATGAGAAGAAAAAGCTTCTTGAGTTTACAAACCACGAATCCGTTAGCGGCTCGTTAGAATATGCACTCAAAAACGCTGATATATTTATTGGTGTATCGAAAGCTGGACTCCTGACAGCAGAAATGGTCAGTACAATGGCAAAGGATCCTATTATCTTTGCAATGGCCAACCCCGTTCCTGAGATACTACCTGAGGTTGCGAAGCAGGCAGGTGTAGCAATCATGGCTACCGGCCGTAGTGACTTCCCTAACCAAGTTAATAACGCCCTAGCCTTCCCGGGCATATTCCGCGGGGCACTCGATAACAAAGTTACCAAGATTACCGATGATCACAAACTAGCAGTAGCAGAAGTGATTGCCGGCCTCGTAGAAAACCCTACCGCCGAAAATATCATTCCGTCCGTCCTCGATGAACGCCTCGTCCCCGAAATCGCCAAAGTCATCGTCTAACCAACGACTCTAAGCACTTCTTCTAATGATGTTTCGCCAGCTATGGCTTTGAGGATGCCTTCTTGAAGCATAGTCATCATGCCGCTATTGATAGCAGCTTCTTCTATTTCTTGGGCAGATGGCTGACCACCGTGCTCTAGTAGGGCGCGAATCTCACCGTTCATTGTGAACTGTTCGCGGAGTGCAATTTGCCCGGTGTAGCCAAAAGGATTTTCTGGAGATTTGCCTGGGTGATAAAGTTGAACATTCGTTAGGTCTGGTCTTTCGACACCGTGCGGTAGATTATCTACGACATGGCGGAGACCCTCAAGCGTCTTTTCATCAGGCGTGTAGGCTTCTTTGGTAGCATCATCGAGTCGCCTTACAAGCCGCTGAGCCATAATTAAACGAATAGCAGATACAAACAACGGGTTCTGGCCAATAGAGTCCATTAAACGGCTAATTGCAGCTGCCGCAGAGGATGCATGGAATGTAGACAGGACCAAGTGACCAGTCAGTGAGGCTTGCAATGCAGTCTTAGCTGTATCCATGTCACGAATCTCACCGACCATCACAATATCTGGGTCAAGTCGTAGGATGGCACGTAGTTTATTAGCAAAGCCTGATTCATTCACAGTATTACTACTAACTGGAATCTGGGTAATACCTTCGAACTGGTACTCGACAGGGTCTTCAACTGTAATAATCTTACGTTCTTCGCTGTTAAGCGAGTTAAGCATGGAATACAAAGTGGTTGTCTTACCAGAACCAGTTGGACCAACAATCAACACCAGTCCACTTGGTTTAGCAATAATATCATCGACGATTGCACGCTCGGGTGGCGACAAGCCAAGTCGATCAAGGTTATACATTTCTTGGTCCATATTAAACAAACGCATGACCATATCCATGCCATTAACAGTGGGTACTGTTTCCAGACGAAGGTTAATGTCTACTTCTGTACCGTCAGCCATTTTGATCTTTTGTGAGACATGGCCTTGCTGGGCTTCATCAGAGGATGTAGAGATATTGCCCGCGCTCGCAATTGCAGACATAAGCACGCGGTACTTTTCAAAACTTAGTTGCGCGATAGGGTGCAAGATACCATCAATGCGGAACCTGATACGAACAAATTCCTTCTGGTTTTCGATATGAAGGTCAGATGAGCCAAGTCGGTGAGCCTGTTGTACGAGATATGCCAGCATATCATCTGCACGCACTTGCTCAAGCGTTGCAGAGACTTGCTTCATGAGATCTGCACCATTATCAGAATTGATCGAGATATCTTGATAGACTACCTGTTTAGGTGGGTCATATAGCTTCATGTATTCGCGGTAACCAGCGTCAGAAATAAGTACAAAGTTTGCACGCTGATCTAGGAATCGCTGGCGGAGCTGCTCCATTGTCTGCCTGGAGGTAGTGTTTGTTACGCCAAAAGTCACATTGCTCTGATCGGCAACGATTGGAATAACACGCATTGAATACAGCTCTTCTATGGTCAGAAGGTCTTTGTATAATGTTTTCTGCGCAATTTGTGAGGTATCAGTGTATTGGAGGCCCAATATCTGAGCTCGACGCTGTGCATTGAGCTCCTCGTCGCGACGGGCATCTTGTGACATATGGTTCATTATAACCACAAGCACTTCCAATGAACAGACATAAAACGTAGACTGGAACGGATGAGAGACATAATCTTAATTGCACACGATATCCGAAGTTGCCACAATATTGGCTCTTTACTGCGCACCGCAGAGGGTTTGGGGGCTACCAAAGTGTATCTTACAGGTTACACACCCTACCCACAAAAGACCAATGATCCCCGTCTGCCACATATAGCAGAAAAGTTAACTAAACAGATTAGCAAAACTGCTCTTGGGGCCGAAACTTCACAGACTTGGGAGCAATCTGACACAATTGAGCCAATTCTGTCTAAACTGAAAGCTGACGGATACACGCTTATCGGGCTTGAACAAACACAACATTCAACACCACTAAATGAATACCAACCACCGACAAAAGTAGCTCTTCTATTAGGACGTGAAGTGGAGGGTATTGCGCTAGAACTTGTCAAACTCCTCGATGCAACACTAGAAATACCGATGTACGGTACCAAAGAATCTTTCAATGTTGTCCAAGCAGCTGCAATGAGCCTGTACCATTTGCGCTTTACAGAGTAAGTTAGTACAATATGCTATAGCGAAAGTTAAACCAAAACTATGCAAAAACTAAAAGCTAGACCAAATACCGTTACCCACCGCAAGCGGCAGGGTGAACACCACAAACGAAGTAAGGCTTATTCGAAGGTCTATTGGCCCTACGTACCAATGCTACTTGTCGTACTTGGCGGTCTACTTTTTAATTCCTGGTTGTCCCGACCTCAGGTACATGGCGTCCTTGCATATGCGACAGAAATTAGCTTACAGAAACTACTTGATACAACTAATTCCCAACGTAAATCTAACGGTAAGTCAAACCTTGTAATCAACGACAAGCTAACATCAGCCGCACAAGCAAAGGCTAATGATATGGCTAAGCGTAATTACTGGTCACACACAACGCCTGACGGTAATGCACCGTGGGTCTTTGTAAAGGACTCTGGATACGCTTACCAAAAAGCTGGCGAGAACTTGGCATACGGCTTCGATAGCAGCTCTGATACTGTTGCTGGCTGGATGAACAGTAAATCACACCGAGAAAACCTCCTAGATGGAGCCTACAAGGAGGTTGGATTTGGCTATGCTAATGTTGCTAACTTCAATAAGTCGGGTCCAGAAACTGTAGTTGTAGCTATGTACGGCGAACCACAGACTGGAGCTAACCAAGCACCTACTGCTGCACCGACCAATGATGGACCTATAACAAGCAACTCGTCACACTTTGGCGAGCCCGCAACACTTGCAGTATCACGCATACAGTCGCTTACTGGTGGAAGTGCACCATGGATCAGCTTTGCAGTCGGACTATTCATTGGTGCGTCACTCATTTACATGGCGCTCAAACATGGACGAGCCTTCAAACGGGCCTTCATTCACGGCGAGGAATTCTTCCTCCACCACCCAGTACTTGATGTAGTCCTGGTCGGATTGGTTATGGTTGGATACATTCTTTCCCAAACTGCCGGCGTCATCCGCTAGATTAGCTCTGGCTCACTAATGGAGTTTGATGTTATCAGCTCCGACAAGCTCTGATATTTCATTCATTATGTTCTGTGCGTGAACACGCATAGGCAAACGGATAATTTGCTTAGTGGCCTCTGGGCCAACTACAAGAACAACTTCTGTCTCACCCTGCATGCTGTCTATCTTACTCTTTAGTGTCATCAGCGTATCAGTATCATCGCTTTGTTCTACACGAATGTACAGACGAGGGTTCACCGGCTCTACGACACTTGGTTTAGGCGCCATAGCAACCTTTTTAGTTGGCTTAGGAGTCTTCTTTTTCTTGCCGGTTGGTTGATAGGCTGCAGCTTGTTCAGATGTAATCTCACGCGCATCATCTACGAGAACTTTTAGATCGTTAGTAGTGTTGCCATCACGATCTTTGGCGTTAATCTTGCCCTTTACATGTACGATTCTGTCACGTTCCCATATGCCAATTGTCTGTTGGTAGATGCTCGGAAATAGTATAAGTTCGAGCTCAGAGAACTGATCGGCAATCTTTACAAAAGCCATCTTTTGACCTTTTTTGGTCATAATTTCACGCATTTCCATGACTGCACCGCCGATACTGACGGCCTTACCATCATGCTCTGGCTTGAGTGTACTGAGCGGGACTGTTTGTTCTGCAAGTATTAATTCAAATGCCTCAAGTGGATGCTGACTCAAATAGAGCCCTAAGAGTTCACGTTCCCATGTTAACTGATCACGCATGGGATAAATTATAGTTGCAGCCTCTAGTGCTAACTGTGGTTTCAGATTTGCAGCATCATCTAAGATATTCCCAAATAAATCTACTTGCCCACTTGAACGCTCCTTCTGCAAACGCTGAGCATATGCAAGCATCACATCAAGGTTGTGTAGCAGATAACTCCGTTCACCAAAGCGGTCCAATGCGCCTGCCTTAATCAGACTATCTAGACCCTTACGGTTAACTATTCGAGTATTAACACGGGCAAAAAAGTCATCTAAATCCTGGAATTGGCCTTCTTTGCGTGCACGAAGGATTTCTTCCACTGCACCGGTACCAACATTTTTGATTGCAGCCATGCCGAATCTAATTGCATTGGTTTTAGGTACGACAGCAAATTCAACGAATGATTCGTTCACATCTGGTGGCATGACTTCGATTCCCATGTGCTTACACTCTGCGATTTCGATTGCCAAGCGGTCAGTATCGTCATAGTCACTGGTCATAACAGCTGCCATAAATGCTGCTGGGTAGTGCGCTTTTAGATATGCAGTCTGGTATGCAATCAGGCCATAGCAAGCGGAGTGGGATTTGTTGAAACAATAATCCGCAAAGCCAATAAGCTTGGCCCAAAAATCTTCAATCAATTTACGATTAATGCCGTTTTCAATCGCGCCCTCAATAAAGCGCTTCTCCATCTTGAGCATCATGTCACGCTTCTTTTTACCAATAGCTTTACGTAACGTGTCAGCCTCACCGCCAGTAAACCCACAGACGTCTTTGGAAATCTGCATAAACTGCTCCTGGTAGACTAGTACTCCGTAAGTACTACTGAGTGCTGGCTCCATAGATGGGTGATCGTAAACTACTGTTTCGTGTCCATTTTTACGACGGATAAAGGTATCAACTAGCCCAGCACCTAGGGGTCCAGGACGGTATAGAGCACACATAGCGATAATGTCATCAAACTCTGTCGGTTTGAGGTCTTTTAGGTAGCGTTTCATGCCAGAAGATTCCAGCTGGAACACTCCAGTTGTATCACCTCGCTGGAGTAGCTGGAAGGTCTTTTCGTCATCCAATGGGATGGTGTTTATATCAACGTCCGTCTTGTAGACTTTCCTGACAATTCGGAGTGCATTCTTGATAGTTGTTAGGTTACTAAGTCCCAAGAAGTCCATCTTGAGTAATCCTAGCTCTTCAACCGGGCCCATAGAATATTGGGTCGTGACGACACCCTTTTGAGCCATTTCAAGGGGCGCAAACTTTACGATTGAATCAGGTGCAATCACAACACCCGCTGCGTGCACCCCATGACTCCGAATTGTTCCTTCGAGGATTACTGCCTGGTCAAGGACCTTCTTAGCAATATCATTTGTCTCGTATTCGCGCTTCAAATCAATATCATTCTTTAGTGAGTCAGCGAGGGGGATATGACGGCCTTGGACTGGTGCCGGGATCATCTTAGCCAAACGGTCGGCATCTGCGTATGGTACCTGGAGTACACGCGAGACATCACGTACAGCGTTACGCGCAAACATTCGGCCAAAGGTCACAATGTTAGCAACACGATCTGTTCCGTATTTTTGTACACAATACTGGATAACCTCATCGCGGCGCGTATCCTGGATATCAATATCGACATCAGGCATAGAGATACGGTCAGGGTTCAAGAAACGTTCAAACAGTAAGTCATATTCAATTGGGTCAAGTTCTGTGATCTTGAGTGCATACGAGATAATTGATCCTGCCGCTGATCCACGTCCTGGTCCAAAGACAATTCCTTTGTCCTTACCCCAGTTAATAAAGTCCTGGATGATAAGGAAGTAACCGTTAAAGCCCATGCCTGCAATAACGCCCAATTCGTATTCTGCACGAGTAGCAATTTCTTTGGGTAGCGTCTTGATCGCTTGGGGAATAGTTAGTCCCTTGGCTTCGTCTTCTGTTTTGCCACCATATCGCCAAGCAAGCCCCCTGTAAACTAGCTTGTGGAGGTATGACTTCTCATCCTCACCTTTTGGTACCGGGAACTTTGGAATGAGGATTTTACCAAGTTCAATACTGACATCACAACGATCGGCGATCGCCTTGGTATTGGTGATAACTTCTGGGTGATCCTTACCCCAGCGTTCTATGAGCTCTGCCGGTTCCGTGACATGCAACGGATAGTCCTTGAGTGACATACGCTTCTCATCACTCAGGAACGAACCAGTACCGACACAAAGTAAAATTTCGTGTGCTTCTTGGTCCTCGTGACGTAAGTAATGGGCATCGCATGTTACGACGACAGGAATATCTAATTCTTCACCGAGTTTCAAAACTTGCTCGTTAATCCCCTGCTGCTCACTACTGTGCAGTGGGTTATCTGGGTGTCCGTGGTCCTGAATCTCTAGATAATATCTATCGCCAAAAACTGATTTGTACCACTTAGCTATTTCTCTGGCCTGATCATACTGTCCTTCTTTTAGCGCGCTGCCAACTTCGCCACCCATACAAGCGCTCAGAGCAATAACACCTTCGCTGTATTTTTCTAATAAGTCATGGTCAACACGTGGAAAATAGTAGAATCCATCAAGGTTCGCAGTCGTACTAAGCTGCATGATGTTCTGGTAGCCAGTGTTGTTCATGGCCAAGAGAATGAGGTGATAACGCTGTTTGTCTTTAACTGGATCCTTTTCGGTATGTTTGCGTGCTGCGACGTATGTCTCAATCCCGATAATTGGCTTTATACCTTTATCGTGGCCTTCTTTGTAAAAGTCGATTGCACCGGATAGTGTGCCGTGGTCAGTCATAGCCACTGCTTCCATACCCTGGTCTTTAATAAAGTCCATCAGCGGGCCAATACGCGTCAAACCATCCAGTAAACTGTACTGAGTGTGGTTGTGAAGATGAACATAGTCACTTGGTTGTGGCAAAGTCTTAGACACCTAGTAATAACCCCTCTTGATCACCTTATTTTACCACGTGAGAAGAGTTATTCGCCTTTTATCTGGACTGTATCGTGAATTTTGTCTGTGAATGGGCCAATGAGCGGCACCTGGTCAAAGAGATTCAAAACCCAAAGCAAAATTGCCACTATGATGGTTGCGCCAACTACGCCTCCAAACCCAGCAGCGACGCCTTTCAAGAAGCTCATTTTATATACCCTCTTGCGGTTCGCATAGCCGGTTTCATAGATGGTTTCCATCATTTTACCGAGCTGTTCGTAATCGAGTGGTTTATTTGGCTTTTTTGATTTCTTGAGCATGCTTTTCAAGGTAAGATTTTAGGTGCGTAATCGCTTTATTAACATCCGTGACTGCTTTTTGCAGATCCTTATCTTCGCTTTCGCCTTCGTGGAAGGCACTAATAACTTCACGAGCCTTTTCCTTGGCACCAACAGCAGATTCAAGTGCTTTGTGTAGCTCAGTTTTAGCGCCGGCTTGAGCTGACTTGGCTTTAGTCTTAGCAGTTGTAATGAGCTTGTTAAGCTCATTATTTAGTTCTTTGAGCTTTTTCTCTGACTCGGTCTTAGCTTTTATGGCCTTGTCCTGTATATCTTTGCGTGTTTCCTTGCCACTTTTTGGTGCGGTTAATACGCCGACTACATAGCCAACTCCGGCGGCTATAGCAGTACCAACAGCAAACTTCGTTCCTTTACCCATAGCTATTCCCCTTATTTACGCTTTGATTTACGACTAAAAAAGTGATCCGAGATACCAGCGAGTACCTTACCCATTAAAACCGGGCCCGCAGCATGCTGCACAAACTCACTCACAGCCTCTGCCTTATCGGTCAGTGTTTCAGCTTTTGCGCTGATCCGTTGCACGCTTTTAACGAGCTTGATAATAAACACCAAAGCCACGATATTAACTATCAGGAAAATCGTCAATGTTGATGAAAGAATTATAATCAGAATTTGTTCAGCGTTATCCATATGTACTTAGTATATCACTACTTACTTTTTGCTACTACGTCACGAAGATGCTCTAAGAATGGCTCTTTCAAATCGTTATTTTCGAGTGCGAAATCGACGACTGTTTTGAGATACTCCAGCTTATTACCAGTATCGTAAAATGTACCGTTTTGAATCTCAAGGCCATAGAATGTATGCCCATCATTAATCATCTGTTGCATTGAGGGCTGTTGCACAAATTCTTCACCTTCAACCAGGTGTTCACGGGCTTTTAGCAAGTAGTCGAATAGTTCCGGGTTAAAGATATAGCCACTAACACTCGCTAGATTACTGGGCGCATTTTCCTTTCCTGGCTTTTCGACAATGGTACTCATCTTTAACAAGCCGTTTTCCTGCGTCTCTCCTGCGACAATACCATAGCGGTTAAAGTCTTCGTCTTTATCAACTTTAATACAGGTTAATACATTTGCGCCTGTGCTGTTATACAACTCAATCATTTGCTTAAACCTAGAAACCGGTTTAGCAACCACAAAATCATCGGCAAAAGTGTAAATGAATGGTTCATCGCCAATCAGGTGCGCTGCATTTAAAATTGGAGTTGCATTGCCATATGGGCCCTTTTGTCGGATATACGCAAAGTTTGCTAGATTAGAGACTCGCTGTACATCCTCAAGAATTTGGTCTTTGCCGCCCATAGCTAAATTATCACGAAGATCAGCGCTAATTGCATCAAAGTGATCTTCAATCGAGCGTTTATGATAGCCCGTAACAATCACGATATCTTCTATACCTGCATCAACTAACTCTTCAACAATATATTGGATAATTGGCTTATCAACGAGTGGTAGCATTTCCTTGGGCATTGCCTTAGTTTGTGGCAAGAACCGTGTTCCAAATCCCGCTGCAGCAATCACTGCTTTTCTAACTTTCTTTTGTGTCATCATGCTAATGATAACAAACTAGTCGTGATTTACTACACGCCGAGTTGTTTTTTGATGAGTTGTTGGGCAAGGCCTGGGTTGGCTTTGCCTTGGGAGAGTTTCATGACTTGGCCTGTGAGGAATCCTATGGCTTTCATTTCACCATTCTTGACGTCTTCTGCGGCTTTAGGATTATCTGCGAGGACTTTAGCGACTATCTCTGCAATAGCACCTTCGTCTGATTCCTGAATAAGGTTCTTACTGGTTGCGATTTGCTCTGGATCACCACCATTTGCAAGGAGTTCTGATAGTACCTCCTTGGCTGCAGTTGAACTGAGCTTGTTGTCGGCAACCATCTGTGACAATGCAATCAGCTGCTCGTCAGTAGCTTTAGCAGAAGTCTGCTCGGATGACTCTGGCTCTTCTGTCTGGGGGTGCATCAGCCAAAATGCTACGCGTTTAGCATGTGATGCATCTGCAAGATTGTAAATACGTCCAACCCGCTGAGCAGTCTCTGGTACAGCAATAATGTCTTCTATTACTTCGCTGGTAAGTCCAATCTTGGCAAACATGTCACGATAATCGTTTGGTAGAAGTGGCATCTCTGACTTAACTCGAGCGATAAACTCTTCCGTAACAGTCACAGGTGGTAAATCAGGGTCCGGGAAGTAACGGTAGTCATGGGCATCTTCCTTGGTACGCTGACTGAACGTAGCGAGTTTAGCATCGTCCCAGCCACGGGTTTCCTGGATAATCTTGTTGCCCTTTTCTAGTTCATCGATCTGGCGATTAACTTCAAATTCCACTGCCTTTTCAACACTACGGAAAGAGTTAAGGTTCTTGGTCTCTGTACGTGTACCCATATCACCTGATTTGCTCACACTGACGTTTACGTCAAAACGCATGTTGCCGTAGTACAAATTAGCTTCTGAAACATCTGCGTACTTCATACGGAGGTATAACTCTTTTGCGAAGGCTTTTGCCTCTGCTGCAGAATGCATATCAGGTTCACTTACAATCTCGAGTAAAGGCGTTCCTGCGCGGTTAAGATCAACAAGGCTATGATCGCCCCCGCTAGGGTGAGTTGATTTACCAGCATCTGCTTCAAGATGCGCACGAGTAATACTCACAATTTTTGGTGTACCCTCGACTAAGAATTCAATCTGGCCACCAAGAATTATCGGCTGGTCGAACTGGGTGATCTGGTATCCCATAGGAAGGTCTGGGTAGAAATAATGCTTGCGATCAAATTTACTAAAGTGTTGTGGGACGGTACCTAGGGCAAACGCTGCACGAGCAGCTAGAGGCACTGCCTCGGCATTCAACACAGGTAATGCGCCTGGCAAACCAAAGTCAATGTGGTTAACTAGTGTGTTTGGCGGCGCCACACGAGCGTCATTATCGGCACCGCTAAACAATTTAGTCTTAGTTTTAAGCTGTACGTGACACTCAATACCAATAGTTACGTTGTACTGTTTTTTAAGTTCTGCCGTAGCCATTACTTCTTGACCTCTTCTGCTGGTGCTGTAGGTTCTGCAACATTCAACGCGCCTATATCCTTAAGCGCCTGACGGAAACCAATCAACGCAGTCTTCACGTCGGCTTCCTTAAGCCTAGTCTTTGGGTCAGCAATGATCTTTTTTGCCAGATTGTGAGCAAACCACAGACGATCATTATCGGTTATAGCTCGCTGGGCGGAAACCATACGCTCACCCATGCTCTTGCCCTTGAATTTACGACGCTTGAGCGCCTTATCTAGCAGTTTGTCTGCCTCGGCAAGTGCTTGTGGCCACGTTGCTTTATCGCGGCAATAGCCCTGAAGTTCCTTCCAATCACCAAGAAACTGGTCAACTTTTAGCTTCTTAGGAATGCGTCGGTATACAAGACTACCAACTATAAGCAACGCAGCAATGCCTACACAAAGACTCACTAGTAATCCTATGTTCATATAATTGCCTCCGTTGCGGCGGAAAATCCTAATAGTGCGCGGTCGGCACGTTGTGGTGCAATAATCTGTATTCCGACCGGCATACTATCTACGGTTCCTGCAGGGATGCTGATAGCAGGAACGCCTGCAAGGTTAACAGCTACAGTCATAATGTCAGTTAGGTACATCTTAAGTGGATCCTCACTGTTCTCGCCAATTTTGAAGGCAATTTCCGGTGCTGTCGGGCCAACCAAAAAATCAACTTTATTGAAAGCTTCAGCAAATTCGTTAATAAGCTTAGTGCGTACTGTCTGTGCTTTTTTGTAGTAAGCATCGTAATAACCACTACTCAGTACATATGTGCCAATGATAATACGGCGCTTAGCCTCCTTGCCAAATCCAGTTTCTCGCGATTTGATGTAGCTGTCAGTGAGATCCGTTGCATCATTAGCGCTAAAGCCAAAACGCTGACCGTCATAACGACTAAGATTACTACTGACTTCTGCGGGGCAAATGATGTAGTAAACGGCTAGTGCAAGTGGTAACGAGGGTAAACTAACCTCTACGATTTCAGCACCAGCAGACTTGAGCTTAGCTATAGCTTGCTCAATCTGAGCTTTGACAGCCGGATCAACACCCTCACTCATATATTCTTTAATGACACCAACCCTAGTCTGCTCAACCTTGATATGAGCATCCAGGTAGCCGTGTTCGTTACGGTCAATAGTTGTACTATCGAGTTCATCCTTGCCGGACATTACGTCCAATACTAACGCTGTGTCATCGACAGTACGGGTCAACGGACCAATTACGTCAGTACTGCTCGCCATCGCAACAACTCCACTACGGCTAACAAGCCCATATGTAGGTTTATACCCCACACAACCTGTGAAACTTGCAGGTAAACGAATTGAGCCACCTGTATCAGTACCCAAGGCAAATGGGGCCAATTCTAATACAACGGCAGCTGCGGAACCGCCAGAAGAGCCACCCGGAACACGTGTTTCGTCATGTGGGTTTTTGGTGGTAAAGAAATCTGAATTTTCCGTACTACTTCCATGCGCAAATGCATCTAAGTTAGCCTTAGCAACACAAATTGCGCCTTCGGCTTCTAGACGCTCGATAGCTGTTGACTGATAGGGAGCATTAAAGCCCTTTAAGATGTTACTTGCAGCCGTGGTTTCTGCGCCAAATACCAGGAAGTTATCCTTGGCTATAAACGGTACTCCCGCTAAACGGCCTTTATTATCACCTGCATCGATCGCCTTCGCCCGTTCACGAGCTCGTTCTGCCGTGGTAGCAATAATAGACTTAAATGAATCTTTTTCAGCAATAAGTGCTAGTGATTTTTCAACGAGGTCAGTAGCTTTCAGTTCACCACTCTGTACTTTGGCGGCAATAGTAGCAATGGGATCCCAAGCCATTAGCCAATCATCCTTTTGACTTTAATTTGATTGTTTTCGGTTGTTGGTACGTTCTTAAGTAGATCAAGTGGCTCGTAGCCATAGTCTTTTACCTCATCAGAACGAGTAACGTTTGTAAGGCCGGTTACTTGGCTAGTTGGCTCAAGCCCGTCAATGTCAACAGAGCCAAGCTGTTCGACATATTGAAGAATAGCCGTAAGTTCTGTGCTGAACTCTGTGACTTCATCGTCAGTAAGCCCTAGCCTCGAAAGCTGGGCCAATTTTAAGATATCTTCTCGCGATAGTTGTGCCATTTCCCAACAGTATACCAGTAAGTGCCTCTTGAATTCCAGAGGTCAACTAATCCAATTTATACCGCTAATGATATATCCAGAGGATATTTATACTTAAAACAAAATCTCTATTTACAATCCCAAACAAAGGAATATGATTGTGCTTAAGATATATAATCACCCTAAACAGAGGCAATATGAGTATTCAAACTGTACCAGAAGCGATCACTGCAGCTAATGTTATTCCACTTTTTGAACCAAAGCCCGAAATCGAAACATTCACTGACCAAGGTAGCCGCAAGATCGGTGGTGCAACCGTACACTTTACGGTTGAGCAACCTGCTAATCCTGAACATATAGAAAGTGACACCGCTTTTGTAATCGCTCATGGCATCTGTGGGATAGAAGATGCGTATGTGGACCTTCGTCATACATTGGCACAAAACGGCTACCGTGCAATTACCTACAAACCGCCTCGTGCAAGTGGTGCAACTGGCTACCACCCAAAGCACTTCACTCACCCAGAAAAATTACTTGGGCAAGCCGTATATGGCTCAATGATGGGAGCACGCGAACAATTTGGTTATGATAAGTTTGTTATTGCCGCACACTCCCTGGGTGGTTTATCTACAAAATCACTTATCGACCACCATGGTGACGCTAGTAGTGAACTGGTGGAAAGCATTATGCTTATGGACACCGTTGGTCTACACCCTCACAACTTACAGCAAACAGGTAAAGACTTCCTCAAAATGATCAAAACACAGATCCCACCATTTATTGCAGATCGTTTAGCGAGTGATGGTATGAGCAAGCTGCTTCATGCTGCTGCAGCCGAGGTACACTATTTAGGACGTGACCCAACACGATTTTTCAGAGAAGCCTGGAAGGCCAAAAATACTCTACACAGTGATATGACAGAAACACTGGGGTATGCCCGGGATATACTTGGTATCCGAATTGGTTACCTAGGCATGACCGGATCGGTAGTATTTTCTACAGAAAAAGCCCTAGAACACAGTGGTGATTACTTCGATGAATACAGGATCCGCGATAATGATCATTTAGGTCCTATGAACGACCCAGAAGGTACCGCCACGGATCTGATAGACATGGCCACGATCTTTGCAGCGCAACCAAAAACCCATCTTACTCTTACGACTTAGGCAACTAGATTTTAGATTTGATATCGGCGATGATGTCGCGTAGTTCTGCGGCTTTTTCGAATTCTAAGTTTTGTGATGCAAGGTCCATCTGACCTTCTAGGTCTTTAATGAGGTGTTTGTATTCATCTTTTGGAATCTTCTTGAGGTTAAGTTTGGCTGTCTTGGCCTCTTCTGGTAGATCTGGACGCATACCCTTCTCAATAGACCTACTAATACCTGTTGGTGTAATACCGTGTTTAGTATTGTATGTTTCTTGAATTTTACGGCGACGTACTGTTTCATCAAGCGTAGCTTGCATACTCTTTGTCACCCTGTCCGCATACATAATAACGCGCCCTTCCTCATGGCGAGCGGCGCGACCAACTGTCTGAATAAGCGCCTGCTCGCTTCGTAGAAAGCCTTCTTTGTCCGCATCAAGAATTGCCACCAGGCTCACTTCCGGAAGGTCTAAGCCTTCTCGTAGCAAGTTAATACCCACAACTACGTCGTAAACACCAAGACGCAGATCACGTAGTATATCCGTTCTATCAAGCGTATCAACATCACTGTGAAGGTACGTGACCTTTATATTGATTTCCTGCAGATACTCAGTCAGGTCTTCTGACATTCGTTTCGTTAAGGTTGTTACGAGAACACGTTGTTTCTTGGCAATCGTATCTCGAATCTCTGCAATTAGGTCATCAATCTGGCCCTCAATTGGGCGGATTTCAATCGGTGGGTCAAGCAAACCTGTCGGACGAATAACTTGCTCGGCTGGCGGTGGTGTACGTGTCAGTTCATACTGTGCCGGTGTCGCTGATACATAAATAACTTGGTTCACGTGTTTTTCGTATTCAGTAAATGTTAGCGGGCGATTATCAAGCGCACTCGGCAATCGAAACCCGTGTTCTACCAATACCTCCTTACGGGCTCGATCGCCATTATACATTCCGCGAATTTGTGGCATTGTCATGTGTGACTCATCAACCAACATCAGATAGTCATCTGGGAAATAATCAAGTAATGTCGCTGGCTGTTCTCCCGGCTCACGGTTAGTCAGGTAGCGACTGTAGTTTTCAATCCCCTTTACAAAGCCCGTCTGCTCTAGCATTTCTAGATCAAATCGAGTTCTCTGCCCAAGACGCTGTGCCTCTAGTAACTTACCTTGTTTCTTGAATTCCTTAAGGCGCTGATCTAGTTCATTCTCGATGTTACCCAGAGCAACTTTAAGTTTCTCTTGTGGGGTCACATAGTGACTACTTGGAAATACTCTTAGTTCATCTAAGTTGGCTTCAATCTCACCGGTGAGTGGATTGATTTTAGTAATACGGTCAATCTCGTCACCAAAAAATTCAATACGATATGCCACTTCTTCACTAGCCGGAAAGACGTCAACCACGTCACCGCGAACACGGAAGGTACCACGATGGAAATCAATATCATTACGCTGATACTGAATATCTGTCAGCTGGCGGAGAAACTTATCGCGGACACGGCGTTCGCCTCGAGTAGCTACTACGGCCATGTCGCCGTAATCTTCTACCGATCCAATACCGTAGATACAACTAACACTCGCAACGATAATAACGTCTTTACGCGTAAGCAGGGCGTCAGTCGCAGCATGGCGAAGTCGATCAATCTCTTCGTTGATCTGGCTGTCCTTTTCAATAAAAGTATCAGAACGGGCTATATATGCTTCTGGCTGGTAGTAGTCGAAGTAACTCACAAAATAATGTACTGCATTGTTTGGGAAGAATTTCTTGAATTCTCCATACAGCTGTGCGGCCAAGGTTTTGTTGTGACTCAAAACCAATGTTGGTCGTTGTACGTTGTTAATTACGTTCGCCATGGTAAACGTCTTACCGGAGCCTGTTACACCAAGTAGCGTCTGCTCTTTCTCACCAGAAATAAGACCATTCGTCAGCTGCTTAATAGCAGTCGGTTGGTCACCTAAGGGTTTATAGTCAGATGCTAGCTCGAATTTAGTCATCCTAATATTGTAACAAGAGTTGAGATTCTATTTAAATAGTTCTTTGTAGCGTTGGTTACGGATATCCAAGAGAGCGGTTAATCTAGCGACGAGATCTTCTGGGTTATCGCTGAAAACGACGTTTTCACTACGAGATTCGCCTGCAGCGTGGAGAATGTCCATAATCTCTGTACTAACACCGCCAGCACCCTGTAAGAAACCAATTGGCGTATCGGTTTCCATGGCAATAGTAAACTCGTGGAGCGTGCCCAAGCGGCCACCAATACTAATGACTGCATCACTAGAGTTAATGAGTAGCGTGTCCCGGCCGATATAGTGCAGCCCAGAGTATAGAATTGCGTCATACGCTTCTGTTGGTAGTCGATATTTCAAAACATGCTCTATCTTACTCGCGGCAGGGCTAATTCCCAGGCTCATAGAACCACCAGCCTTTTTATAAGCTTCTGCGGCGTAGTTGGGTAGACCGACGGTCGCACCACTTAGTAAGCTTTGCCCAGCCTCAGCTAGAGCCTTACCTGCAGCACGAGCTAATTCCTTGCCCTCTTCAACACTCTGGCCCTTGGCCGCGCCCGATACGCAAATTTGATACACTTACAATCTCCCTTTCAGTCCGATGGCCAATATTTCTGGTTCTATCATCTCATTATCTAATTGTTTTAACACCTGTTTTTCTAGGGTTTTCTCACCTAAATACCGCATATATATCTCATTCCACAGGCTATCTCTGAAATGATGTACAGATTGCTGGCCATACGCTAGATCATTCACGTAACTCACCGCCATATCCATGAGGTTAAACGACACTGGTCGGCCATCAAATTCCACAGCTACATAGTCAATGTCATGCCAGAAGTGCAGCGCAGGTTCAAGCCGATACAGCGTTTCTTCCGTCTTACGCCACAATAGGTCATCTGGTTCAACATGTGGCTCAAAGATATCAGGGTGCTCACTTGCGTCTTTAGTGCCAAAGTGGCGATGAATAACGCGCCAATGGACGTGCTGCCCGCCAATATTAGCGTGCTTACCATGATCACCAATTAATGTATTGACCAAGATAGAACTAAAGTCAGACCGCACTTGCTGCATCTTGAAGAATGAACTGTACAAACGTATTTCGTTCACGTAATGGAGGAGAAGCGGCAGTGCAGTGATCGTTATACCAGGCATACGCTCAATCGGCATAGGTAACATTAAGATAACACCCAGCTCTTTGAGGTGTGTGATGTTATGACGCTTGTTTTTAACAAACTTGCCAGCCGAATCACTCCACTTGCTTGGTGTGACGTGAATAATCTCAATATTACGAACTTCAAAGTCAGTTGGATGTAACGTTTTGTATGAGCCTATGAATCGGTCAAACCACTCTGGAGACTCCAAGAATCGCATCGCGCCGTAGATTTCCCCAACGGGCTCGCGCTTGAGCATAGAATCAATAGATCGGTAGCCAAGTTGTTTCATTACCTTCTTCGGTGGCATAGCCTTAAGGAGTCGTTTGGCGACACTATGCTTGAGGAGCCAGGCTTTCTTCGGTACATCAAGTGCCTCTACAACTTCTTTTATTCTGGCAAGCATTTTCTGCACGTCTTCTGGGTCTTCCCCACCAATCCGCTCAGCCAAGAAAGCATCATGTGTTTTCACGAGATTAAATAGTGCCCTATATAGCTCCCGGCCAGTTGTGTCGCTAGGATCAAGACCTAGTGAACGCATTTTGAGGTGAACCTTGCCTATAATCTCTGCTGTCAGTCGAACATCAACACTAGTGTTACCGCTGGCCTGCTCTAGCTGTTTGATAGCCATGCTAAAGAGGGGTTCTTCAGCGGCTAGCAACTCAGACAGCACTCGTGTCATTTAGAATCTTTCTGGTTTGTACCATTCTGGTGCAGCTTTAAGTAGCTCACCTAGTTCGTTCTCCGTAAGAAGTCCTGCTTGAGCACCGACTTTTTGTACGACGTTCATTGAGTTAATCGGAGCCCACTGTAATGCACCCTCAATGGTGTTACCTTTTATGATTGAAGCTACAAATGTAGAGGCAAAAGCATCGCCTGCGCCAGTTCGTTCTACTGGTGGAGCTGGATCTGGGTACAGGGGCATCTTGAATCGGTTTTCGCCATCACTTGCATATGCACCAGCTGGGCCATCTGTGATTACAACAATCTTAACGCCTAGTTGGTGGAATCTGTTAAATAAGTCATGAATGTCGTCATAGCTACCGCCAGATACGTATACCGCTTCTTCGCGGTTCAGTACTAGCACTTCTGTGCGAGCATATAAGCGCTTCAGTCGCTCAACACCTGCTTCCATCTGGAAGGTACCTGGCTGGAAGGCCAGCTTAATATCAGGATTCTCCTCAAGCCAGTCAGCAACGTGATCATGGTAGTTGTCGAGTGCAAGCTTACTAATAGAGCTAAAGTATACCCATTTTGGTTCGTCTGCCTCGCGGAAGCGCGGCCATTGGTAATCATATTCTTCGTGCTTGATAAGAATGGTTCGCTCTTCTTTGTACCAAAGAACATAGTGGTAGTTACTGGTTTTCTTTGGGTTAACATGAACAAATCGGCTGTCGACATCTCTGTCATGTAAGGCCTTAATCATGTCACGCCCATGGTCATCTGATCCCACATTAGATACTAATCCACTATTAAGCCCAAGTCGTGCGAATGCAACAGCTGCGTTACTGGCATTACCGACAGCTTCAATAACCTCTGCATGGTCAAATGGGATCTTAGTACCAAACGGCATTGCAAGCCATTTGCCCTTGTCGTTCTCGTATGTCGTAGCGCGGTCATCAAGCAACTTAATAAACGCATCGGTTACGACATCGCCGATACTCAGCACATCCAGTTTTTGACTCATCCCACCACCTTCAAATTTACTAGCTTATGTTTTGCTCAATTATGGCACAGCTACCGATGTTTTGGCAATACGCTTATGTCTATTACGGACGAGCCTTGTCTGCTGAATTAAACATATCAAGTTTACTCTCTACGACGGCCTGTACTGCTTCAACAACCGTATCCATGAGTTTAACCACGGCATACTCTGTTGGGTTGTCCGCCAGAACCTGCTCAAGTGTCTTGCGGTATGCCACACGCATGTCGGAGTTAATATTTATCTTGGTGACACCAATTTTCACAGCATCAACAAAGTAATGACCAGGGGTACCACTGCCACCATGCAGACTAATATTGCAATCAATGGCATTTCTAATCTGTTGGAGTAACTCAATATCAAGTTTTTTGGGCACCGGATAGCTACCATGCAGGTTGCCTACCGCGGCGGCAAAAGTATCAATACCCGTTGCCTCAACGAAAGCCCGCGCGCCTTCTGGAGTACTAAAGGTCTTCTTGATCTCGTTGTAATCAATCGCCTCTTTATGAACATTGGAAGAACCACCAAAGTAATGCGGCTCACTTTCTACCATTGCCCCGGTAAGAGTCGCATAATTAACAACTTGCTTTGTCTCAGCAATAATTTCCTCTACAGTAGCATCTTTGCGTGCCTGGCTAATATCAATGTGTATAAATTCAAATCCGGCTTCGATACCAGCGATTGCACCAGCGATAGTGGGACTATGGTCGAGGTTGATATATATTTCAACACCAAACTCAGCCTTATAGTTGTCTACCATATCACGCACGTTATCTATACCAAGAGCGTCTACTTCACCCTGACTAATTTCCACGAGGAGCGGGGCCTTTTTATTAGCCGCTGCTCGGACTACGGCCTTCAATGTCTCTTGGTTATCAAGGTTGAACGCACCAAGCGCAAAATGCTCTGCTCGAGCACGAGCCATGGCGTTGCGAGCGTCCTCACAGTTTTTCCGTATCTGTTTTAGGCTCAATGACATTTTATTCCTTATTCTTTTTATCCATTAACTCATGGGCGGCGATGGCTAGGTGTTTACCTGTCAGACCAAAGTGGTGCATCAATTCGTCGGGTTTGCCTGATTCACCAAATCTATCGCGCATACCGATGCGTTTCATGATTGTCGGAGCTTCTTCAGAAAGTAACTCTGCAACTGCTCCGCCAAGCCCGCCATTGATTTGAGCCTCTTCGGCTGTAATAACAGCGCCTGTTTTATGTACGCTCTTGAGAATGGTTACGGCATCCAGCGGTTTAATAGTTGGACAGTGTACGACTTCAGCATCGATGCCGTCTTTGAACAGCATTTCTGCGGCAACTAACGCGTGATATGTCATGGTACCGGTGCTTATAATTGTGACATCAGCACCCTCGGCCAATACGTAAGCTTTGCCGATTTCAAATGGAGTTTTATCAGTTGTAATGATTGGTGTAGCTTCACGTGCTAAGCGCAAGTAGGCTGGTCGTTTATCGACAGCAAGCGCCAGGGTAGCCTTCTCTGCTTCAACACTATCGCCAGGAGCAATCACGATCATATTAGGTAATGCGCGCATAAGGGCGATGTCTTCAAGCATCTGGTGTGTTGCGCCATCAGGTCCAACAGAAACACCTGCATGCGAACCAACTATTCTTACAGGACGATCATTCAAACAGATAGTCGTACGAATCTGTTCCCAGTTTCGTCCTGGGCTAAATGCTGCGTAACTACTAACAAACGGTATTTTGCCCATAGCAGCCATCCCAGAACCAACGGTTACGAGGTTTTGCTCAGCCACACCAATTTCTACAAATCGGTCCGGAAATTCGTTCTTAAATAAGTGCATCTGGGTAGATTCAGTCAAATCAGCACAAGCGGCCACGACATTCTCGTCCCGCTTACCAGCCTCCAATAACCCACGCCCGAACCCCTTACGAATTGGCTCCGCCGGCAAATCCTTAGCCAAGATATCTGGTACCAAGTGCATATTACTCATGTTCGCTCCGGATTTTGCCTTTTAGAGTGCGGAGCTCTTTGAGCGCAACTACTGCTTGTTCGTGATTTGGTGGAGCGCCGTGCCAGTGGAAATCATATTCCATGAAGTCGACACCCTTGCCTGGCACTGTGTAGGCGATGATCATGACTGGCTTTTCAACAACTGCACGGCCCATAGCGCAGGCATCAATAACTTCTTCAATGTTATTACCATCAATTTCTATCACATGCCAACCAAATGACTCCCATTTTGCCTTCAGATCACCAAGTGGCATCACTGTCTCTGTCGGACCATCAATTTGAATATTATTGCGGTCAGTGATGGCAATAATGTTGTTGAGCTTGTATTTACTAGCCAGCATTGCGGCTTCCCAGACATTGCCCTCGTCCTGCTCGCCATCGCCCATAACGGTATATATCCAACGGTGGTGATCCTTGTTCATACGCATAGCAAGCGCCATACCAGCGGCTTGGCTGAGGCCGGACCCAAGTGGACCACTCGTATTCTCGAGTCCTGGTAATTTAGTACGCTCTGGGTGCCCCTGCAGGCGTGAACCAAATTGGCGTAGTGTCATAAGTTCTTTCACATCAAAATAGCCAGCATGAGCCATGGATGTGTACTGCACAGGTACACAGTGCCCGTTACTGAGAAGCAAAATGTCACGTTGATCCCAATCCGGATTCTTTGGGTCGTGTTTCAGGACATCAAAGTACAGCGCCGTGAAGATATCAGCCAGGCCTAATGGACCCGCGCTATGGCCACTGCCAGCATGCTCTAAAGCCTTAATAATGTCCTGACGGATGTCGTTGGCTTTGAGTTCTAATTGCTCAAGTGTTAGTTTAGTCTTCATCTCTGTTTTCTGTTACTGCTAACAGTGTAGCATAAGCAGCTTGTGGGTCCGAGGCTTTTTGGATGAATCCACCGACATTAAGTACGTCTACACCAGCTTCAATGAGTTGCATAGTATTGTGTTCGTTAATGCCACCATCCCAGCCAATTTCAGCATCTGGATGATGCTCGCGAATTTTGCGTACTTTATCTAGCAATCCTAGGTCCGCTTGACCACCGTGATGGCCAAGATTACCACTAAATACCAGCACATGGTCAAAGCTATGCATAATCTGGTAAGCATACTCTACTGGGGTGTCCTGCAAGATAGCCAAGCCAACCTTTATATCATGCTTGTGCAGTTCGGCAGTGAAATGCATATGATGTACATTTGCTTCGTTATGAATCACCACCATATGTGGCTTTAGTTTAACAAGTTGGTCGAGCGCACTCATCGGATCTTGGTACATTAAGTGGACATCTACAGTATGGTGATGTGGCAACCAAATATCACCTAGATCGGGCGATTTAGTTGGCGCAAAAACACCGTCCATAAGGTCAATATGGATTCGCTTTGCAAATGAAATTTTATGCAGTTGTGTACGATATTCACTCAGATCGTAAGCTGTAACCGTTGGACAGATATCCGCCATCTTATGCACCAGCTAGATCATCAATTTCTTTAATACGTCTACTGTATCTAGGAGCAGCCCCGAATGGAGTTGCTAAAAATGTTTCGGCCAATACATTTGCAACGTCTTTCTTAAGTACATCTGCTGGCAAACATAGAATATTCGCATCGTCATCATTACGTGAAGCTCTGACTGATTCCCGATCGTATCCCAGAAGAGCCCTAATTCCCTTGAATCTATTTGCAGCCATACACATACCTTGACCACTGCCGCATATCAATATTCCACGAGCATCATGATCTTCGCTCGATAAAACATCTTTGACGACTTTTTGTGCGTAAACAGGAAAATCATCGGTTGGTTGTAGCTTTTCATCACCATCATCCACGACATCATAGCCAGCCCGCCGTAAATACTCTATGAGTGAGTTACGGAGGTGAAATCCGTTATGATCTGCTCCGATGTATATCTTCATGAAATCCTACTCGTGGTGAGGAGTATGGTCTTCTTTTTGGTGTAACATCCGTCCAGTATCAGCTACGACTTCAACCAAACGGTTGCTGTAACCCCACTCATTGTCATACCAAACGCACACTTTTATTAAGTTGCCACCAACAACCTTAGTCAGTAAGAGGTCAACTGTCCCAGAGTGGCTATTGCCAATGTAGTCACTGCTAACCAGTGGCTCTTCGCTCACGGCTAAGATTCCTTGGTAAAATGGCTCTTTGGCTGCCTTCTGGAAGACTGCATTGATCTCTTCAACTGTTACATTCTTCTTCAGAACAGCGGTGATGTCACTAATAGACACGACTGGGGTTGGTACACGGATACTAATACCGTCAAATTTGTCCTTGAGTTGCGGAAGAGTCAATGTGACCGCTATAGCGGCTCCTGTAGTGGTCGGGACCATGTTTTCTGCAGCATTACGGCCTTCACGCAAATCCTTGTTTGGTGCGTCCTGGAGAGCCTGGCTGGCAGTATAACTGTGGACTGTTGTCAGTAGTGATTTCTCAACTCCAAACTCTGACTCTAAGATAGCCATGACCGCACCTAGAGAGTTCGTAGTACAACTTGCGTTACTAATAACTTCACTAGCACCAGCAAGCTTGTCATCATTGGCACCTAGAACGATGGTATCAACACCTTCGCTCTTGGTCGGGCCAGATATAACAACACGACGTGCACCAGCTTTGATGTGCAGCTCAGCATCTTCTTTCTTAGTAAAACGCCCTGTAGATTCAATAACGACATCAACCTTCATGTCACCCCATGGCAATGCAGCAGGATCTTTCTCTGCTGTAACCTTGATGGTTTTGCCATTGACGATCAGGTTCGTAGCATCAAAGCTTACTTCGTGTTGGTAAGTACCGTAGTTACTGTCGTGCTTCAACAGATATGCTAGGGTCTTTGTGTCGGTCAAATCATTAATTGCTACTATTTCTGAATCACTGCGTTCAAACGCAATTTTAAAAGCATTACGGCCAATGCGCCCAAATCCGTTAATCGCCACCCGTGTTTTCATGTATTTTCCCTGTTTAGAATTAGTAATGAGGCTTTCGTGTCTTTTTGTAGATAACACGGTGCTTTTGGCTAGGGCGAAAACTTTCAATTAGCACGAAAGGTAACCATAGTTACCTTGAGGGATAAGTGAGAGTTTGCAGTCAGTCAAAAGTGAAGTGTTGCCACACAAAAGATACGTAAGCCTTATTCGGCTTATGCTTAAAGTCTACCCTATACGGTATTGTTTCTCAAGAAGAGGATTATATTGTCTCTGTGATAATTTTCATTAGATCGTCGAAAACTAAGGTATTTGCCATGAGGACATTATTATTACGAAAATCATACGTATCTGAGCCAAGATTTGCGACACGTCCACCAGCTTCCTTGAATAGCAGTGCTCTCGGTGCATAATCCCACGGACCACCGCCAGATGTATACAACAACTGTGCATCTACTTTGCCTTCTACAACATACGTAAATTCTCCAATAACTCTAAAGCCATTTATATGCGGTGTGACTGCATTCATAATCGAGTTAAAGCCCTGTTGTAGTGGTGGGGCCGAGATATCAAGCCAGGTCCTACCTAGTGGTCGTTGACTCACACTCACCGGCTTACCATCCTTGAGTGTCCCGTGGCCATCTGAGGCGACAAATAGTTCATCAGTGATTGGTCGATAGACAAATGCAAAAACTGGCTGACCACCTGCTATCAATGTCACCATATTGCGCACAAAAGGTAGTCCCCGCACAAAGTTCTCCGTACCATCAATCGGATCGATTAGCCAAAAAGTATCCTCATTGCCAGACTTCCCTAGCTCTTCACCTTCAAAACCGATTGACGGATCAAATGTTGTCAACGCGTCACGCAGTAACTGTTCAAGCTCTTGGTCATATAGCGTGACCGGAGTGGCATCAGGCTTGATCGATGGATCAATATTGCCGTAAGCATCTAATATCTTAGGGCGATACTGTCTTACAACTTTCTCAATACAAACCTGGGCCGCCGCATAAAAATCAGCTGTCTGCTGCATTATTTACTCTGGTTGTAGCGGTCGATGGATTCGGCAATGATTTTCTTGGCAGCATCCAGGTTGCCCCAACCGTTCACCGTGGTTGAACCAGGCTTCTTGAGGTCTTTGTAGTGGTTGAAGTGGTGTTCAATTTTAAGCTTCCACTGATCATGCAAGTCATCTATGGACTCAATTGCTTTGCCGACATTTCGGTCGTCCGCAGGTACGATTACAATCTTGTGATCAGCTTCGCCATCATCAGTAAAATCAAGTACACCAATTACTTTGCCTTCAAGGTAAACACCAGTTGGGATAGGTTCGTTAGTCAGTACCAATGTGTCGAGTTCGTCACCATCCTCGTCAAGTGTTTGCGGGATGAAGCCATAGTTACATGGTTTGGCAAAAATACTTGGTTCAACGCGGTCCAGTTTAAATGCAGCAATTTTGCGATCCCACTCAATTTTGAGCGTAGACCACTTTGGAATTTCAATTACAGTGTTCACGGTGCCATTTTGGTAATCACCAGGTGTCAGTACTTGGTTAAAATCAGCCATTTTTTCTCCTTTTATCAGAAATAATCGTCACAAATATTGTACACTAGACAGATAAGATCATGAAAGTAATCGGACATCGCGGAGCGGCTGGACTAGCCCTGGAAAATACACTGGAAAGCATAACAGCCGCTAAACTGGCGGGCGTTGATGCTGTTGAGTTCGACGTACGCCTGACCGCGGATGGCGAATTTGTATTGTGCCACGACCACACCCTTGCGCGCGTCAGTGAACATCAGCACGTAATCAAAGAAGTTGCTGCCGAGCATATCGGCAACATTATTCTCCTGAATGGTGAGAAATTACCAACATTGAGTGAAGCATTACTCGCAGCAGGCGAAACTCCCGTTATTATTGAGGCAAAGGGAGCGAACTGGGCCAAGCCGCTTGCTACATTCTTTAAGAAACACAAGCCCACGGACGCATCTGTAATTTCATTTAATCACGATGAGCTGGGCAATTTTGCTAAATTAGTACCTGATATCCCTATATACAGCATAGAAAAGACCAAGCCATTCGACGTCATCCAGCTAGCTAAACAGAATCGGTTTACCGGAGTAGATATGAATTTCTGGATCCTTAACCCACTAACCTATTACATGGCGAGGCGCAAGAAACTAGATATTATTGTATACACTGTTAACTCACGTGCCATCGCTTGGTTTTTGAACTTACTTTTTCCAAAAATCGCCATAACAACCGACAGACCTCACTTAATGCAATTTTTGAGATCTAACGATAAGAGTACTTTCAAGATACACAAGAAAAAGAAGTAACCATGCAAGCCACTCTCGACCATATTGAAGACATTGCCGAACATATCAAGACATTCTGGTTTAAGCCAGAACATGACTTGCGATATGAAGCTGGCCAGTTTGTTGAGTTAGCACTCCCTCATGACAGTCCTGACGACAGGGGCATTCGGCGTTGGTTTACATTGTCATCATCACCAACCGATAACCTGGTTTCTATTACTACCAAGCTAGCAACTAAGCCAAGTAGCTTCAAGCAATACCTTTTTGCTATGAAGCAAGGGGACATAGTCACGATTTCCGATGCAATGGGTGACTTCGTCCTACCAAAGGACAAAAAAGTACCCCTACTCTTTGTCACGGGTGGTATTGGTGTAACTCCGGCTCACAGTATGGTTAAGTGGCTCGTAGATGCTGCTGAGCAACGTGAAGTACATATCCTCTACGCCGCACACAACGACAACGAGCTAGCTTTTAAGGGTTTGTTCGATACCTATGCTAAAACAGCTCAATACTTGATTCAGGAGCCCACATCTAGCTGGAGTGGACCTGTCGGTTCCATAACCACTGCAGATATCTACAATTTGTCCTCTACGCTTGATAACCCATACATTTACTTGTCTGGTCCCGAGGAAATGGTTGAAGTCTTTTTTGCCGAACTAAAGCAAAAAGGCGTGAAACCTTCACGCCTCATTACTGATTACTTCCCTGGCTACGCTGGGACAATTTAGCTACTCAGTTACGACTATCGTACCCTTCATATAAGGGTGTGGAGTGCAGTGATACGTGAATGTTCCAGTAGTGTTAAATGTCACACTGTAACTTTCGCCTTTTGCTAGTAGGTCACTCGTTTTAAAATCAGCCGTTTCGTCGTCTGGGGCGATATTGTGCCTAGTTGCGTCCTGGTTAGTCCAGGTAACCTTCGTTCCCTTTTTGACGGTAATAGCACCCGGGCTAAACGCAAAGTCCTTTATAGCCACCTTGTCAGTTGCCTCGGCCTTAGTGTTCTGCTGGCTCGTTGTATTAGTGTTAGCTGGCATATTAGACATATCTGAGGTACCAGACGGTGCAGATGCTGGTTTCTTCATCACCAGAATACCAACAAGACCAGCTAGAACGACTAGACCAATAACACTGAAAATCACTTTCCTGTTCATGACACTCCCCTATCACTTATGAAACAAGTATAGCGCTTTTTAACGTGCTGAAACGAATTTTTCGAGCGTGGCTATATACATCTGGAGCTGCTCTTTAGATACACCGTCAAGCCATGTCTCCATAGCTGCATCGAGAGCCTTATTAGCGTCATCAAGTGCCAACTGGCCCTTGCTAGTAATAGTCACTAGACGACTTCTTCTATCGTTGCTTGCAGATTTTTGTTTGATAAGTTTAAGCGGCAGGAGCTTATTCACTAAAGCTGTTACCTGAGGTAGTGTCACTTGTAGTGTGTTGGCAATCTCTGACATAGTCAGCCCTTGGCCCTTACCCTCAGTTACTACACCTAAAAGCAGCCACTCCATCATAGTAATATTGAGCCCCTCTAGGCGCTCTGCAATAATTGCTCGCATTGCCCGGTCGCTGCGGGCGTGCAACAAGCATATTTCATACATCTTCATACCTTGACTCCAATCTTGTTACCAATCCAGCATGCACTGGATTGTACAGGGCGTAAAGTAAATATCTTACACGGCCTGAACTGTTGCGTGAGATTCGTGAGCGGCCTTGTCTTCAATATATTTACGCATAACGAGAGCGGCAGTTGCACCTTCACCAGTTGCGCTAGCTATTTGCATAGTCGCACCGCTCCTCACATCACCTGCTGCGAATACACCTGGTACACTGGTTTCTAATTGGTTATCGGTCTTAACCATGCCAATCTCGTCTAATTCAACACCTGAATCCTTAAGAAAACCTGTATTTGGCAACAAACCAATGAACACGAATACTCCGTCAGTCTCAAAGCTAACCTGTTGGCTAGTAGTCTTGTCTGTCCCGGTAACACTCACCACTTTGCCATCTTGGCCTACAATTTCGTCAGTAACTGTATTGAAGTGGACCGTAATTTTATCTTCGAACTTGGTTAATTCATGTTGCAATATTTCAGAAGCGCGCAGACTGTCGCCACGGACCAAAACGTCAATATGAGTAGCAAAACGGGTTAAGAAAATAGCTTCTTGGATAGCGGAGTTACCGCCACCAACAACTACCAAACGTTTATCACGGTAGAATGCACCATCGCAGGTTGCGCAGTAGTGCACGCCTCGGCCGTAGTATTCTGCTTCGCCGGGGATTCCCAATTTCTTGTAGTCACTACCAGTAGCAATAAGCACGGCTTTGGCAAGGATATCACCATCAGTTGTCTCAAGTCGTTTCAAGTCACCTTCATCAGTGATACTTAACACTTCTCCGAGTCGGATATCAGCACCAAATCGCTCAGCTTGTTTGGTGAGTCCATCAGCCAAGTCAAGCCCGGCTATACCTTCAGGAAAGCCTGGGTAATTATCAACCCAATCAGTAATAGCCGCGAGACCACCAATAGCACCTTTCTCAAACAGAACAGTGTCCATATCCTCACGCGTTGTGTAAATGGCCGCAGTTAATGCAGCAGGTCCCGCACCGATAGCAATAACATCATGAATTTCTGGCTGATCGTTCATACAGTCCTTTAAGCAACTGCCGGAGCTAGTTTAGCGAGGTTATACCCAACAATAACTTCTTGTGAGTCATCTGCTTTGGTAACTATCGTTACTGGGACAGCGAACTGACCACTGGCAGCAAAAGCTTCCTGTTGGCGTTCTGGACTGGTATCCAAGTTAACTTCCTCGTAACCGATACCTTTAGCGCCTAGCCACTTTTTAACCATAACGCAGTAGGCGCAGGTGTTGGTAGTAAAGATAGTGATGTTCTTGACCATGGTTTCCTCTTATATTGTGTATATTTTTATCATTTACGAACTATGGTGGCTATTATATATAGCGCTTATGCCACCTGGCAATACCCCATATGTTGTGTTTTTTGACTATTTACTGCTGAACAGCGGTAAGTTCAATATCAAACACGAGTGGTGCGTTTGCAGGGATGCCAGAACCAGCTGGTGGGTTAGCACCGTAAGCTTGGTCGGCAGGGATAATGAGTCGACGAGTACCGCCAACTTTCATACCGGGGACCCCGTCAGTCCAGCCTTTAATAACTTGGTTAAGACCAAATGGAACTGGTTGTCCGCTGTCGTGTGAGCTCTGGAATATAATGCCGGTAGCTGCAACCGCACCTGTGTAGTGAGCAGTTACTGTAGCGCCTGCCTTTACGACATCGCCGGTACCTTCTTTAATATCGACGATTTGTAGTGAATCAACCTTGTCGACTGGTGTGAAGTTGTTAAGTTTAGTTCCTTGCAATTTACCCTCCTGTGGCTGTGTGGCCGTGTTATCTGTTGTTTGGTTTGTTGACGAATCAGTCGTCTGATTTTTCTGCTTATTCTCTGACACTATCGTGTAGATAACGAACGCACTCGTTGCAAGCGTCGTTACCAGAAAAATTAGCGCCATAACAAGGGCGAAAGCCCGTTGTCCCGGCTTTGTATTTGAAGCCATATTACCCTCTCACTTTTGTAACTCGTTCTAGTATACAACCTACAAAAAACAAGTGCTAGCGGATTTGCTGTGTTTCTGTAGGAAATCCAGTTGCCACAGACTGTAGAATAGCGGCTTTTAATTTCTCAGAGAGAAACGGTAGGCCAGCAAGCTTGTCCAGATCAATCCAACGGGGATCGTACAGATTTTGACCCAGTTTGTTAATATGCGCTTCTTCACTGTCTGGTCTGAGCTGAGCTTCGCCAGAGACGTAGTCACACAAGAATATATATTGCGTACCGTATGGGTCGCCCGCTTCTTCAGTGAATACCAACCGAGGGTTGGCAATGACAATCATACTTTCTTCATCAACTTCACGGGCAACTGCCTGCTCTGGTGTCTCACCTACTTCAATATTACCGCCAGGTAGTGTTTCGTACTCTGTTCCAAACTTGTTACGGTGCATGACAAGCAACTGCTTGTCTTTGATGATGATCGCTCTTACAGCTCTACGCATTGACCCTAAGCCTTCTTACTGCGGTTACGAAGGATCTTGTTAACAACAGGCCAAAGTACTGCAAATAGCAGCGTTAACGGTAGTACAGCATTACCACCGCCGACCTTGCCAAGCAATACTGCCACAATCACAACACTTACCAGCCACGTGAGTGCTGCTTTGCGTGAAACATGCGTACGCAAATACTCACCGCCAAGGTAGTAGTAAGGGAAAACTGTAATCACTAGGAATGTGCTTGAGAGTAGACCGCCGATAAGTACCACTGCAAGACCTTGCCAGAATGGGCTCGTGATTGCCAATGGTATCAGGGAGAATACTGCAGTCAAACTGGTTGCAATGAGAGGACGGAATCGTTCCTCAAGAGCAGCGGTTGCCGCATCAATTGGCCCCATACCGGCTCTCCTAGACTGATTGGCATAATCTACCACCAAAATCGTGTTCTTGAGACTCAGACCAATGAGTGCAAAGAAGCCCATAGCACAGAAGAAACTGAATGCGTTGTGTGTTACAAACAACCCAAGTGTTACACCAAACAAGCTGAAAGGTATCGCCATAAAGATAAGCAACGGCTGTAGCAATGAACGGAATTCAAGTACTAACAGCAAAAATATCGCGAGCAGAACGAGTGGGAACGCAATCACCAGACCCTTGAATGAGTCTTGATTCTCTTGTTCTTGACCTATATCAAACCCAACAGCGTCCTTGCTCAAGCCGTATTTACTGACCCTGTCGCCTGTAAATTCTTTCTTTACTGCGTCTTGGGCCAAAGTTACCAGCGTAGTAGTATCATCCGCATCGAAACCAGATGTGACCTGAATGACTTGTTTTGCCTTAGAGCGAGTTACGGTGCTTTCAGTAGCTACGGCCACACTGGTAAAGTGCGCTTTCGTTCCACTTACTCGTGTAAGCTCAGCGGTCTTAAGGTACTCTGCAACGTCGTTAGCAAGCTTAAATCCAGCATCACGGTTTTCAGTCTGGATCTGTACATTGAACACTGCGGCTGGTGGACCAGCGTCTATCTGAGCGACTGATGCCACAACATTCGGCAGAGCCTTGTTGATCTGCTGTTGCAATTGAGTAGCAAGTTCTTTAGAAGTCGGTTTTCGGCTCGTATAAGGAGTCAACTCCAAATACAAGCTGGCCTGTTCTGGTGTAGCCAAGCCGTAGTATGAACCGATTTTAAACTCTTGGCCTAGGGTTATGCCAACCACATTGTCTGCCTTCTGGGCAATTTCCTGGGCAGATTGAATAGTTGTACCCTGTGGCATAGTCATCATGACCATCAGCTGGTTAGCATCCTTGCTTGGTGGGAATAGGTTAAAGGTAACTTTACTAAAGATTGCACCTGCGCCACCAATAAACAACACGCCAATCATCACCGCAGTAATTCCAACCATCCACAATTTCTTGCCTGATCCACGAGCCCAATGCATTGGCCAAGTCAATGCATGTGCAATCTTGGCTTCGATACCAGCTGCGATTTCTTTAACACCATCGTCACCCATTTGCTTCTTGCCAAGTAATACAAAACGCGCAAAGAATGGAATAAATATCAATGCCACAAACAAGCTAATGATAAGCGCCGAAATGATAGTAATAGGGATCGCCCGGATGAAACTACCTAACACTCCACCGACAAACGCCAGTGGTAAGAAGCTCAATGCTGCAGTACTCGTCGCAGCAACCATCGCACGGCTAATCTTACGAACGGCCATCTTGACTGCTTCCCGTGGTGACTTGGTCTTCCGCCGGGCCGCATCAATCGCCTCAACCATGATGATAGTGTCATCAACGATTAGTGATAGGCCCAAGATGAGCCCAAATAGTGTAATCACATTTAATGTGTAACCAGTAAGGTATAGCAAACCAAGGGTTGCGGTAATAACAGTAATCATTGATATGACTGTGATGAATGAGGCACGTATAGCAATAACGATAGAACCTACTACAAGCACCGCTAACAGACCTTCGAGCAACACACGTTGTAGCTCACTAATGCTTTCTTGAATAGATGGTGCGAAGCTGGCGCTAATATGCGTGTCGTAACTGCTAAATTCTGGCAGTTTATTCATTTCGTCCAAGACGGTCTCCAGCTGAGCGTCGAGTTTAATAACATCTACGTTTTTAATTGCCGAAACGCCAATGATGACTGAGTTATAGAAGTTATTCTTGTCACCTTCGCGTACGCCAAACTGGTCAAATGTCTTTTGGACTTCCTGTTGTTGACCGGCAGCATTGCTCGCGGTCTCGAATGGCTTTTGAACGAAGAAATTATCCACCAAGCCAGGCTTGTGGGCATTCAGGTATGCAACAGCGGCAGTAGCGCGGTCGGTTAAGTCTTTAGTATCGTTTGAGCTGGGAGTTTTATAGAAAGAAATCGTTGCATCAATTTTCTCGATTGAACCACCGGTAGCACCAAAATATGGTACAGCGTACGATAGTTGAGCGGACACTGGGACTTTGCCAGACTGTTTAACGGCGTCTTCTAACTTCTTGGTAGCCGTAGGGCCATCGGTACCCTCTTTGAACTGTACTGTGACATTCACAAAGTTGTTAGCACTCTGGGCAAGTACGTTGCTTACGCCGTCTTGCTTGAGCGCAATTTCAGAGATTGGCTTAGCGAGGTCGGCATCAACCTTAGTTGCATCGTTAACAATATAAGTACCGTTTACAACCGCAATGGGGATGTTAATAGAAGGGAATCCCTCACGGCGAAGAAGCGTAGTATAGCTCGTAATACCGAAGGCTACGATAACCAGCCATATAACAAAAACCAATTTGGGCTTACCAAATAGTGCAAGTGTTAGCTTAGGCAACAGCCTGTCAGTTGGCTCGGTTGATTTTGAACGTTTGATAATCTTAGATTTCTTAATCATAGTTCCCCTCTCATTTACATCTACTATACCTTGTTTCGAATCGATGCGTAATAGTCTAAAGCTTATATCCTCATGAAGCTTAACATGTTAAGTATTTACTGATCAACTCCCTGTTTGTGGTCTGGGCGCTCCCACTTGAGTGTCCAGGGCTTACCAGCCTCCGCCGCCGCCACCACCGCCGCCGCCTCCGGAGAAACCTCCACCCCCACTAAAGCCACTACTACCCGAGCTTGATGGTGGAGTAAAGCTAGTATTGATAGAACTGGCGAATCCCCCGTTCAGTGAGTTTGCCAAATATACGGAGTTGAATGTACTAGCGTTCCCGCTATACCAACTTGGCGCCGACGTGTACAGCGACTCAAATTGTTTGGCCCACTGACTCTCTACACCCATGATGATTGCATAGGGTAGTAATTTCTCGAACAGTTCAACCGTGCGTTTTGGTTCACCCTTATTTAATGCATATGGAGCATCTGGAGATTGTTGCATCTTAATACGATCTTTCTCTGCCACATTCATATACATCTTCAGACCTTCTAGTTCTTCCTTAATTGCCACACCCGTATCAGACCTTGCCGCCATGAAACCCCAGAATACCCCTATACATGCTGCGCACATAAGTGCGCCAACAACAATTGCCCCAGACGCATCAGGGTTACTATTTCCGCCTATAATAGCTAGCAAGACTACCGCGATAGTAGCAAAACCAACAAGCAATAGGCCATATTTGTTAGAGCTTTGTTTTATGTATCCGGCCTGCTTCAGATCTTTTTTAACATTCGTACGAAGACTTGTTGCTACATCTTGAAGTGCAGCATTTGGGCTACCTAGGTCTGTTTTCTCACCAATCTTTTGTTCGACAAACAAAACTTTCATAAGATCAGCTTCGTAATCGTTAAGTTTTGATTCATCAGGATTTAACAGTTCTATCTCATATGTAATCTTATCTTTCAGGATTTTGCGATCTTTGACAATCTCGTGGATCCGAATATATTTTCTAACTGCTAGGTCAATGATGGTTGCCGTGATGTCTTTATTATCCGTTTTAAAATCAAGTAGCGTGCCTGCTTGGAGTGGCGTCATGCCTTTGGGTGGCTCATATGCAGGTACGATTACACCCCTACCCTTGGCATCACGTCCCATACGCCACCACCACGTAAATGCTCCCACTAGTGCAACAATCGGTAGGGCAATCAGAGCAAGAAGCGGGGTCGCGTTGTCCTTTATTTTTTCTGCTGTTGTTTGAGGCTGGAAGTAGCCTTTGGTGAATCCTACGACGTACGTCAATGTTTGATTGGCAGCTAAGTTTGATGCGCTCGATTCAAGCTGCCTATCACTTACCGCAATAGTACATGTCTTGTTTGTCTCCCCATATGCACCGGTAAAACACTGTGGCTTATCGCTAGACAACGTAATACCACTCGGCAAATGCAAATTCACACTCACTGCTGTGGTTGGCTGGGCCCACTGATCACCGTTTACATCCCAATACAATTCATCGTGGTCATCATAGAAACTAATGACATTTTGTACCGTGTAGTCGATTGTATATTCCTGCGCACCCGTTACTGTACGGCTCGGATCACCTATCTTCAGATCTACATTTCCATTATCAAATGACTGACTAACTTGTGACGGAGCTCCACTTGTAGAACTTACGCTATTCAGGTGGAAATTAAGCGGTTGGCCGTTGTAGTCATTCGGGATAGCCCGAATAATTCCATGATTATTGTCAGTAAACGTCACACCAATTGTCTCTACGATGTGCAATGTACCTTGAGGGTCGGTACTCGTTAGCGTCTGGTCGGACTTAAAGCTCGTAATTGTAAAGTTATTGACATCTGCATGGGCAACAACCGGTAACAAGAACACTACCAGCAAGCTTATTGCTGCTGATAAAGTCATACATCGCTTCACGCTAAATCCGTTCTGCCTGAAGTACTTTTTGGGCTTTGGCTGCGACTTCATCGAGAAGCGCGTTTACTTCTTCTGCTACAAGAGTCTTGTCGTAAGAACTAATTGTCAGTCGGAAAGAAATCTGTTTAATATCTTGTTCTGTCTCTTTCTGGTAAATACTTACCGGTGATAGAGAAACAAACGTATTTTCACGAGTAATCAATTGTTCGAAAATAACTTTTTCTAGGTCCTGATATGTCACGGTACTAGGTACCTTGAGCGTAATATCCTGCACGGTCTTTGGGAAACGTGATTGTGGGGTATATGTACTTGCACCAGTTTGTAGTTTTGCAATCGGGTTTAGGAACAGTTCAAATCCAGCACAGTATGCTGGCAACTTGAGTGCCTTGGTGATACTAGACTTGTATTCCCCAACTACACCGAGTGGCATTTCACCAGAGTAAATCACGGCAGATCTTGCCGGCTCAAATGGAGCCAACATCTGCTCAAATAGTTTGTGGTTCATAGTGTCAGCTTCGCTCAATACAACATACTTCAACTGTTGTGTCTCAAGTCCAAGCACGTATTCGGCATAGTATTTCGCTTGGTAATAGGCACTTTCTTCTGGTTTAGCAGTCTTAGAGTCTTTGGCCAGTACAAGGCTCAGTCGCTCGAATTCTTTAGGCAGGTCGTCTTGTATCTCTGATTTGCCGTGTACTTTTCCTAGCTCGAATAATGCAAACTCACCGTATCCCGCCTTAATATTAGGGTGCACTTTTTCAAGTAAGCCTGGCGTCAAACTAAGGCGGTAATATTGCAAGTCTGGGCTCAGTGCGTTTGTCAGACGGAAAGCCTGGGAATTATCCTGACCAACCTTACTCAACAGATCACCATGCACAAAGCTATATGTCAGTACTTCGTTTGCGCCACCACGACTCAAGGTATTCCTAATGCCAGCTTTGAGAGTCAATATTGCATCTGGTGTCACAGGAGTTACGTCACGGCCAGGTAGTTGTAATGGCAAATGATCGAGCCCGTACAAACGTCCCACTTCTTCCACAATATCTTCAGCGATTTCTATGTCAGTGCGCCAGAATGGTGGGGTAATGCTTAGCTCGTCACCCTTTGCTTGAACGGTGCATTCTACATTGGCCAACAGCTCGTTAATCTCTTTTGCTTTCAAAACTACACCTAAGCGGTCATTAATAAAGGCCGTTGTTACGTTGACCGGTTTTGGTTCAGCTAGTCCGGCATGAACATCCATAACTTCACTTGCCACCTGAGCAGTACCCAAACTCTGGACCATTGCTACTGTCTCTTCAATTACACGTTCATTTTGCAGCTTGCTCTGGCCTTTATTGAACCTGGTAACGGCATCGGTAAATAGACCGTACTTCATACTCGTACGGCGTATAGAGTACATATCAAAGTTGGCGCATTCAATAACAATGTTCTTGGTTGTTTCGTCAACTTCCGTATCGGCACCGCCCATGGCACCGGCAATACCAACTGGTACGTCATTTGAGGTAATCAAGATAGTACTGTCATCTTGTAGTTCTACTTCTTTACCATTGAGTAGGTTAATCTTGTCACCCTTACGTGACATGCGTGTCTCAAGGCTCAGATCACCATATTTCTTTAATTTGTCTGCATCGTAAGCATGTGTTGGCTGACCAGTCAGGAACATAATGTAGTTAGTGATATCTACGATGTTATTGATTGGACGTAGTCCAACTCGGCTGAGGTACGTCTGCATAGTGAATGGACTTGGCTTAACGGTAACGTCAGTCATAGCAACTGCCATAAAACGCGGAACTAACTCTGTGAGCTCATTTTTAACCTGCAACGGCAACTTTGTACGGCCAGGCTTAACACGACCAAGTGGCTGTAGATACCAATCAGGTGATTTGAACGCTTTGTGCTGGATTCCGGCAACCTCACGCGCGACACCCAACATACCAAAACAGTCAGGACGGTGCGTGAACATCTTGTTTTCTATATCAATGATGTAGTCGTCCAGTTGGTAAGCTTCTGCGAACGAACTGCCAGGCGCTGCATCAATATCCAGCTCCACAATGCCAGAATGGTCATCGCTAATAGCTAGCTCGCTAGCACTTGCAAGCATTCCATTACTGACAACACCACGCAATTCGCGGGCCTCAAGTACAAAAGGGTCTTTATCAACACTACTTGGGACGGTTGATCCTGGTGGCAACCACGCAACTGTTAATCCTGAACGTACATTTGGGGCACCACAAACAACCTGAACATAACCCTTTTCGTCCCTATTGACATCGGGTGTAATACCCCCGTCGTCAATAGCACAAACGCTGAGCTTGTCAGCATTAGGGTGTTTTTCACATCCAACCACTTTTGCAATAACAACTCCCTGGTACTTTTTGCCCAGGTCAATGACTTCTTCAACGGCACCAAGCTGTACGCCAATCTTTTCTACCAACTCATCGACAGATATATCAATATCCGTAAACTGCCGCAACCAATTTAAACTAACTTTCATTTTTCTTCCCCGGAAAATCGTGCTTCAAGGCTATCCATGGTCTCATAAAAAGTAGCTCCCGGGGTACGCCCCAGTTGCTTACAAAGCACTAGATATGACCACAATATATCGTCAAGTTCATGATCAATTTTTGCTTCAACATCCGCAATTTCACGGAGTCCCTGGTGTGCCATTATCAACTTACTGAGATCACCTATATCACCAACCAGTCCTGACATATACTCACTTGGACCCCAGCTAGTATGCCCTGCTTGTTGGTTTGATTCGTCATAAAGCCCCGCTATTTGCAACGCACGATCTTGCATATTATTTATATCACTCATTTGAACTGCCTCAAGAATTCTAGTTTTGCTGATTCGAAGTGTCGAATGTCATCGATGTTGTATTTGATCATAGCCATACGCATGAAGCCCACTCCCCAGGCGAAGCCAGTGTAGGCAGTTGGGTCAATGCCGGCTTCTTTTAGAACATTCGGATGGATCATGCCACAACCAAGGAGCTCTATCCAGCCTTCGCCACATACGCTACAGCCTACTTTGTCGCAGAAAGGGCAGCTAATAGCGAACTCGAATGATGGTTCAGTGAACGGAAAGTAGAATGGCTGGGTTTTGATCTCTACATCACGCTTGTAGTAAGCCTTCATAAACTCTTTGAGCGTTGCCATGAGGTTACCAACGGTCACGCCCTTACCAACATATACACCTTCTAGCTGGTAAAAGGTGTGTTCGTGGCGAGCATCAAGGTCTTCGTTACGGAAAACACGTCCAGGAACAACTACAGCAATTGGTTTACCCTCTTCCAGCGCATCTTTGTGTTCTTTGAGTACACGGTTCTGCATAACACTGGTATGTGCCGGTGCAATCAAGCCCTCTTCCGTGATGAACGTGTCGTAATCATCACGTGCGGGGTGATCTTTAGGGAAGTTAAGGCTATCGAACATATAATACTCATTGTCAATCTGGCGTGATTCGACTGCCTGGAATCCCATTCGGTAGAAGATGTCGAGAATTTCATCCAGTTCAACCATCAACGGATGTCGTCCGCCAAGTTCGGTACTTAATAGCTGTGGTCGCTTGTCAGCCGGCACATTAATATCAAATGGCGCTGTGACATCAATTGGTTCGACGACTTGTGCAGACTCAATTACTTTTGCAACTAATTCTTCTAGCTCTTGTTTAAGCGTGTTGATTTCTTGACCAAAACCAGAGCGTTCCTTGGGGTCAAGAGTAGGAATTTCCGCATATAAAGCCTTTAGTTCAACGGCCTTTAAAATATCGATTTTGTTTTCTAACTTCTCTAGCCGCTGACGCAACACATCAGCAACCTCAGCAATTTTGGAGTTTTGATAGCTCATATCTGCAAATTAGTATACCAGAGGTACTGGGTTGTATCGAATATTGACATTTGTATCATATAATGCTATAGTTTATAGGTTTTCAGTCGAAGTTAATTACTCCTGAAAACGACCTTTGACAGAGTAGACCCAAGTTAAGTTGGCATTTTTTCGCATATGGTGCGCAAAAATGCCAACTTAACCGTAGCTTTACAAACTCCAGGAGAATCATGACCACCAGCAAGCGAGTTGTCAGCACTATCACGATCATTGTGATAGCCATCCTCGTGTTCGTTGCCTGGAAGACCATCTTCCACGACACCAACCAGCACGAGAAGCAGAACGCCGTCCACGCCCAGAAGTGTCCTCAGAACCCCACCATCATCATCCCGGGTACACAGCTGGTCCCCACAAGCGTCAAGAACACCGTCTTCCATGAAGATGACCCGTTCCACATCTACACCCACTTCGTCGGACCAGACCACTACGTCTGTGGCGTACCTGTCACCGCTGAAGGGTACGAGCTCAGTTACCTGGGTCCGTATGAAAAGGGTTACGCCGTCAAGGTTCCCATTCGGGCGTACTGAAGCGTGTGAGCGGAGCTCTGTTTGTACGGTCACCCGTGCTCACATCTCCGCCCACACCCGCTCTACTCTGTCATATTACTTTTTCTCTGAAGACATTCAGGTAAGAAGTAATATATACTTGTACTATGGCAAATTTTTCTTTTGATATTGTTTCTGACTACGACAAGGCAGAAATGAACAACGTATTCGATCAAGCCCAGCGCGAGATTGATAATAGATACGATTTTAAAGGCACCCCAGCTGCAATTGAGTGGCTTGATGGTGAAAAGACTGGTATTAAAGTAACTGGTTCTGGTGACTGGCAAATAGAGGCTATCCTCGATATTGTTCGCAAGAAACTAGCTAGCAGGAACCAAAGTCAGAAAACACTCGATACATCCAAAGAACTTGTGACAAGCAATCTCAAAACTACTCAGGAAGTGCCGTTCGTAAAAGGCATGAACCAAGATAAGGCCAAGAAGATTACCGCCGTCATTCGCGAGCAGTATCCTAAGGTCAAAACTCAAATTCAAGGAGAAGAAGTCCGTGTAACCTCCACGAGTAAGGATGACTTACAGCAAGTCATGCAACTCATTCGATCACAAGACCTCGACTTCCCAATAGACTTCACAAACTTCCGCTAAACAATAGCTTTTTACGTTATACTTTAGGGCATGGATGAACAGCCTGATTTGTTAGCTTCCGCAACAGCTGTTCTTGATATGAATGGGCGCGGAGCATATACGGTTCCTGCGCCTGATCTATACCCTCACCAATGGCTATGGGATAGCTGTTTTATCGCAATTGGGCTTCGCCATATCGATGTTGATCGTGCCAAGAATGAGCTACTCAGTCTTGTTCGTGGACAGTGGCATAATGGCATGCTCCCGAATATGATTTTTGCTGACGGCGTTAAATACAACCGCGACCGTACTATCTGGAACAGTGCAATCAATCCTAACTCTCCTGATGGAGTAGCGACATCTGGTATTACACAGCCGCCAATGCTAGCAGAAGCAGTAGTACGAGTGGGTGAGAAACTCAAAAAAGCCGAAAGGCGCAGCTGGTACAAACAAATGTACCCTGTGCTTTTGTCCTATCATGAGTGGTTGTATGCTGAACGTGATCCACATAATGAAGGGCTTGTGCTACAAATCCACCCTTGGGAAACGGGGCTCGACAACACACCACCGTGGATGAGTGAAATGCATGCCCATCAGCTGGCCGTCTGGATTCAGATAGTCAAAAAATTACACCTTGGGCCGGTATTCAACCTATTCCGCCGTGATACAAAGCGCATCCCATCTGCCCAGAGGATTAACGTAATTGATGCACTTGGGCTATTTAGTACACAGCGTCGCTTGCGTCGTAAAAGATATGACATCAATCGCGTATTGAGACATTCGTTGTTTTCTATTGAGGATTTAACATTTAATTGTGTATTTATCCGGGCTAACCAGCACTTGACAGACATCGCAACATTCCTCAAAGAAGACCTACCCGAGGAATTTGTGGACCATACCAAGAAAACCGAGGCCGCACTTGAGCAACTCTGGGACGCATACTCTGGGCAATACTACTCGAGAGACTTTGTGACACACAGTCTGATTAAAGAGCCTTCTATTGCCACCCTCATGCCACTGTACGCAGGCACACTAAACCCCGATCGTGCCAAGCAGCTTGTCAGGTTACTTGAGAATCAGCATGTTTTTGGGACCGACTTCCCTGTCGCTTCTGTACCTATTAGCTCCTCTTGGTTTGATCCTGATGGCTACTGGCAAGGACCGACCTGGGTTAACACCAATTGGTTACTAATTGAAGGGCTTAAGCGTATGGGCTACGCCGATCACGCCGAGGCATTAACACAGTCAACCCTGGACCTAGTCAAACAACATGGTTGTTATGAGTATTTCAATCCACTCAACGGCGAAGCAGCAGGTGCGCCCAACTTCTCCTGGACCGCAGCGCTCGCTATCGATTTAGATAAAAATTAGTCTTCAATAATTGGTTTGTCGAGTAGCAGTGGCTCAACTGATGGACTGCTATCTGTGATTTTCACTATGTCACGGTCAACTTTGCCGAGCTCTTTATACGTAGAGTTGTAGTGGTTTACTGTGGTGCCAAGTGAGTTACCAAGCTTTTGCATATATGCATTGTGGGCGACCAGGTGCTTACCAAGCTGCTCGATATTCTTGCGGATTTTTTCTGTGTCTTTGTGGATTTCGATACTGCGGAGACCCTGCATGATTGTCTGTAACATGGCGCTGAGCGTGCTTGGTCCTACAATGGTGACCTTCTTCTCGCTAGCGTATTGGATAAGGTTACGGCCACTGACATTGCCAAGACCTACTTTATTTGCGAGTAGGTCGTAGTAGATAGCCTCGCTTGGGATAAACATTAGTGCCTGATCAAGTGTGCCTTTGCCCGGCAAGATGTACTTTGCAGTTTCATCAATACGACGCTTTAGGTCTTCCTTGAACGACTTAGCAAGTGCTTCTTGTTCGGCAGGTTTGGCTTCGAGGAGTCTATTGTAGTTCTCGAGACTAAACTTACTATCTAGTGGCAGTATGCGATCGTCGAGGATAATAGCCGCATCAACAATCATGCCTTCAGCAAGTTTGTACTGCAATTGGTAGGCGCCAGGAGGCAAAGTGTTCTTGAGGATTTGCTCAAGATAGAATTCACCAATGACACCACGTTGCTTAGGGTTTTGCAGAACATTCTGTAATGTCTTTAGTTCGTTAGCAATGTCACCAACATTCTTGTTAGTACCCTCGAGTTTAGTGAGCTTTTCGGTCACATCCTGCAGTATCTTGATGCTCGCCGCTGACTGAGATGCTATCTGCTTATTACTTGCACCTAGCTGATCAGTTAGCTGTTTCTGAACACCATCCTTGAGCTGGGTGATATCTTGACTCAGCTTTGTAAGGTCTTCTTTGAGCAGTAATGCGGTATTACCATCGGACTTTGGCGTGGCTTGTTGCTTCAAAATAAAAGCCATAAGCCCAAGCACTAATATCCCTAAAACAATAACCGTAATATCCATGCCTATATAGTACTATGTCAACCGAGTAATAATGAAGATAAAGACTACTCCGAGAATTGTTAAGCCAAGTGACTTGAAGGAATTATTTTTAGTATGGGCGTGTGGCAGAATGTTGCCAGCTGCAATATACATGAGAAGCCCTGCGAAGAAACCGAGGTAGATTGTCAGTGTAGATTCAGAAAAAGTGTATACCAGGCTCGCAAGACCACCAATTATCGGCATGACAACAACCACTCCCAGGAACTTCTGTATCTGTACGATTTTGTTCTTGTGTAACAGCATGAAGCTCGCTGTATCAAACCCGTCAGCGAAGCGGTGTCCAATCACTGCCAATGCCACAGCATATCCAACTGTTGAGCTAACCTGGAATGCTACACCAATACTAAGTCCGTCAAGGAAGCTGTGTCCAATCAGGGCAAGCGCTCGACTTACACCTAGTTTTGGATGCTGGTGTGGGCCGTATTCATGTTCATGCCCCTCGTGAACCAAAATAAACTTTTCTACTATATGGAATAGCAAGAACCCCGCAGCGAACGCTACCATAGGCCAAGCCGGGTCTAGATTATTATTCTCTACGCCTTCGAAAATCTCAGGAAGTAAATCAAACGCAACAAGCCCAAGGACCAGCCCTGCCGTAATGCTCATTGCGATGTGTAGTTTATGTTGGCTTTTAATTGCAGTATAGCCGCCAGCTAAGGCTGCGATGGCCGCTGCAACAGTAAGTAAAAATATAGTCATAGTGGTATCGTACAGTCTGGTCAGCTATTATTGCAAATTTGTCGCAATTTTGCGTATAATTGCACTATGGAAGCCGCCATACATACTCTTGCGATCACTTTGAAGTCCAATAACTATAGCCTGACAATGGCTAGAAAGTTAGTTTTTAAAGCATTACTAGATAAAGAGCCCCAAACCATGGCGGAACTTGTAAAAGCTGTTGGTAGTAAGATCGACAGAGCAAGTATCTATCGTGTAGTTGCCCTGTTTGAACAGCTTGGCATCGTAGACAGGCTACAAATAGGCTGGAAGTATAAATTAGAACTTAGTGATAGCTTCAGGTCACACCATCACCATATTACTTGTACTAATTGTGGACGGACTCAAATGTTTGAGGAGAGTCGGGTTATAGAGTTTGAGTTGAAACAGCTTGCAGAAGAAGCAGGCTTCATAGAAACAGGCCACCAACTCGAACTCCGTGGCCTCTGTAGAAATTGCCAAAATAAATAAAGACCCGGATTCGGGTCTTTAAGGTAGAAGCTAAAGCTTCTACTCCCATTCTACGCCCCCCAATCCTACACTTTCAAGCCTTGTAATATCTACTGATAATTACAAAATACTTGCTACCACCGATCACAGACGCCTCACAATTGTGTCAATTTGGATTTTGTTCTGCGTATCGCAAAGGAGGCGTACTTTAGTACGGTGACTGCGTACCGTAAAGAAGAAAATTCGAAGTGACCAATAAGCTTAGCGGGTCGCGAGCTCTGCTCGTGAGCAGGCTAAGCAGGTGTGAGGTGTCTGAATAAAAAAATCCCGGACAAAAGCCCGGGATTGTTGGAAGCCTCACACTTCCACTACCATGGTACGTCTATTAGACTGCTTTTTCAACCCCAAAGTCCTTACGGTTTGGAGTCAAGTACACCCTCTGTTATCATACCTGTAACAGTGAAGAATTTTTTAGACAAAATCACACATCCAGCAGGGCTTTTCAGGATATACGGCTTCTCGCTGTTTATCACGCTACTTGTATGGGCTCTCGTCGGCATATACAGTGGTTTTGGAGCTCTCATAACAGTCGTGATCCTAACACTTCTTGAGATAACCTTTAGTTTCGATAATGCAGTTATCAACAGCCGTATCCTGGTTACACTCTCTAAGTTCTGGCAAACTTTGTTCCTAACCATAGGTATTATCTTGGCCGTATTTGTTGTAAGGTTCTTCGTCCCTATCTTAATCGTTGCGATTACCGCCGGACTGAGCCTATCAGAAGTGGTTCATCTTGCACTCGACAACCCTCACCAATATGCGGAAGAGTTACATCAGTCTGCACATATGATTGATGCATTTGGTGGTACGTTCCTATTACTTGTCGGAGCGAGCTTCTTTATAGATGCTGGCAAGAAGCTACACTGGCTAAAAGCAATTGAACAACCCCTTGCAAAGGCTGGTAAGCTACACTACTTTACAATCCTTACAATGATTCTTATGACTGCTGCTATATATGTTGGTAACCTAAGCCGTTACGACTCCAATGAGCGCAACGCAATCCTATTAGCCGGTGTTGTGGCCATTACTTTGCATGTAATTATGGGCTTTTTTGACAAAATTTCTAATAGCCAGTCTAAGTCGTCTATCAAGGAAAAAGTTGGTATGTCGGCATTTATCACATTCATGTATCTGCAGCTACTTGACGCCAGCTTTAGTTTAGACGGTGTTATTGGAGCCTTTGCTATCACGAGTAGTGTCGTATTAATTGCCGCTGGGCTGGGGGCAGGAGCGGTCTGGGTTCGATCTATGACCATACACTTAGTGCGATCAGGCACGTTGGCAAAGTACAAGTTTCTTGAGCACGGCGCCCACTGGGCCATAGTCTGTCTTGGACTAATTATGCTTATGAAACTCTACGGCTTTGAACTGCCCGAGTGGGCCACAGGTAGTGTAGGTCTTGTCTTTATCGCCTTCTCAATTGCTAGCAGTATCAAAAAGCAGTCTGCCTAAATCTTGAATCCAGAAGGCTAGCACTTGAGTGCCAGGTGCAATTTCTCTTCGAGAAACGGACCAAGCCGTACAGATGGTACGGTGAAGGGAGTATCGCAGAAGAAAATTGTGCTTGGTACCAAGAGGCTAGCAGAGTTTCTGGCTCTGCCAGGAAGTCAGCTAGCTGGTGCTAGTCTTGTGGTTTGTCTTCTAGTTCGTGGATACGGTCGTGATCTAATCCATAATGGTGGGCAATCTCATGCCAGAGTGTATGTTTAACCTGTTTCTTAACCGCATCAAGATCTGGAGAATACCGCACTATTGGGTTTTTGAAGATAGTTATCTTGTCGGGTAATACAAGGTTATAGCCATCGCCACGTTTTGTAAGAGGTATACCCTCATAAAGTCCAAATAATGTCTGGTTCGGGCTAAGCCTTTGTTTAACTCGTTGTTCAGGAGTTGGGTCTTCTGCCCATACAACGGCTACATTTTTAACATGCGCCAAGAACCGCTCTGGCAAGGAATCCATGGCATCGGCAATTATTTTTTCAAAGTCTTGATCGGATAGTTCCACTACTCAAATTGTAACAGATAACCTCTATACAAGTTCCCTGTTTGGCCGTACAATAAGCCAATCAATGAGTACCACTCTTCTCGTCCTAGTAGTAACACTACTCATCTGCATGTCAGCAATCTGCTCGGGGCTCAATGTCGCCCTAATGTCACTCGAACAAGGTGACCTCAAGCGTAAAGCACGGCTGGGTAATAGGTTTGCAAAACGTGTACTGCCATTACGCCGGAATTATCACCTTACACTGGCAAGCATTCTTTTAGTAAACGTAGCAGTAGTTTCAGCAACTTCACTTGTACTCGAAAGTGTCATGAGCGGCATACTAGCTGGGCTGCTTGGGACACTACTTATTGTTACTCTTGGAGAAATCGTCCCCCAAGCGTTATTTAGTAGACAGGCACTGCTATTTTGTGGTGTGCTGACACCTGCTATGCATTTTATGATTCTGGTAACATATCCGGTGTCAAAGCCACTACAGCTATTATTAGACCGCATGTTCAAGCACACTCCTCACCCGCTCCAAAGTCGTCACGAGCTAGGCCTAGTTATAACCGAACATCTCGACAATAAAGGCAGCGAGCTCGATGATGACGAAGTAGAAATCATACGTGGGGCGTTGTCCTTGAGTGAAAAACGTGTACGTGAAATAGTGACACCAATTCAACGCACTTACTGGCTTACACCAGATACTCTCATTGACGCCCACCGCATCCTGGAAATCCAAACCAAATCATGGAGCCGCATCCCCGTATTCTCCGAAGACCTAACAATTTGTTATGGTGTGTTACTCATGAAGGATCTCGTTAATATTAACTTTGCCAAATCACCCATGGCTGTAGATGCATTGCCGCTACACCCTACCAAACTAGTTGGCAGCATGACCGCGCTCGACACAATGTTCCGCAAATTTATCAACGCACATACCCACCTCATACCAGTTGAAAAAGACGATGTAATTGTCGGTGTTGTCACCATTGAGGACTTGCTAGAAGAGATTGTTGGACACGAAATCATCGATGAAGTTGATCACCGCGTCAACCGCAAGTAATTAGATCCAACGTTTTTTGTGGAAAATTGCCACCGCCGACAACATTAGTCCAACGATTATTAGAAGTACAACAGTAAACGCATGCTTGCTATCGTGAAGCGGTACTGCAACATTCATACCCCATAATCCACCAACGATGGTTGGGATAGTCAGGAAGATTGCGATAGAGGTTAGTCGTTTGAAAGTCTGGTTCAAATTAGTAGTAGCTATAGTGTCATATGCTTGACGAATGTTAGCTAGTGCACGGGCGCGAGACTTAGCAAGCTCAATAAGCTCTGAGGCACCAAGACGGAGGTCCTCGACCATATCCTTATCATCTTCGTACAATTTAATGTAGCGACCGTTGAGCAGGATATTGAGGACAGTTGCTTGCGGTTGTAATGCAGTCAGGAACTCGTTGAGATCTTCTTCAATTTCAATTATGCTGACAAAATCACGATTAGTCAGTTCTGACTGGCGCATTTGTGCCCTAATTTGTAGTGTCTTTTTGGACACCTTATTAATCTGCATACGATATGACTGATTAACTCGTTCCAGAATCTGCATCATCGTCTTGGTTTTTTGCGTGGTGACGACTTCTGTTTTACCTGTTGTAAAGGTGTTGAGTAAACCAGCATCTAAGCGCATAACGGTGATCAGATAATTGGGCGTATAGATAAAAAGTAATGGTTCTGTGGCAATTTCTTTACCCTCTGGGTGTGAATAACGGGTATAGAGATATACATTCCCCTCGTCAGTTTCTACACGTGGAGCCTCGTAAATATCTACCGCATCTGTCAGTAGATCAATATCAAGCTTGTAATCTGTAGCTAATTCTTCAAGTTCTGCCTGGCTTGGGGCCACAACAGAAATCCATGATCCGGCTTTTGGCTTTTCAATAGTAGCCAGCTCGCGGTCACGAGCCGTACTGTGATAGATAGATAACATAGGGGTATTCTACCCTATTTGTTGCGCTTGCGCTTGTTAGGATCGAGCTCTTTTTTACGAAGGCGGAGATTCTTTGGGGTAACTTCTAGTAGTTCGTCGTTTTCAATAAAGTCGAGACACTGCTCAAGACTAAAGACAACTGGTGGAGTCAATTGAACCACACCATCACTTGATGAGCTACGCATGTTAGTTAGCTGCTTGGCCTTACAGATGTTGATCTCCATGTCTTCTGAACGAGCGTTCAGACCGATAATCTGGCCAGCGTAGACTTTCTCTGCTGGACCGATGAATGTCGTACCACGAGCTTCTGCATTCTGTAGTGAGTACGGTGTTGAAACACCTGTTTCAAAGCTAATTAGTACGCCACTACGGAGCTGCTGCAATGCAGAGCCTTGTGGTTCAAATCCAATAACAAGACTGTTCATAACAATCGTACCCTTAGTATTCGTCAACAAAATGTTACGCATACCAAGTAACGCACGGGTTGGCATTACATAGATCAACTTAGTCACACCCTTAGGGCTAGCAAACTGTTCCTTCAACATTGCACGGCGTTGACCGAGCTCCATTTGCACCGTACCAACATGTTCTGCAGGCACTTCAATAATTACTTCTTCGACTGGCTCGACAGTTTGTCCGTTTTCTTCCTTAGTCACCACTTGTGGACGACCAACTTCGAACTCATAGCCTTCGCGGCGCATAGTCTCAATCAATACACCAAGGTGTAATTCGCCACGTCCAGCAACAGTAAAGCCAATACCATCGTCTTCCACACGCAGACCAACGTTAGTTTCAAGCTCCTTCTGAAGGCGCTCAGAGATCTGACGTGAAGTGCCGTACTCACCCTCAGTACCCTTGAATGGGCTGGTGTTTGGGCCAAGGTAGATACGGAGTGTTGGTGCTTCTACTTCAATAGTTGGGAGTGCTTCTGGTTCATTAGCGTCGGCTATGGTTTCACCGATTTGTGCATCAGCGATACCAGTAAGCTGCACGATGTCACCAGCGATACCGCCAGGGACTTCGAACTTACTGACACCATGGCTCATGAAGACATTATCAACTTTAGCCTTAGCAAAAGTTCCATCTTTCTTACAAAGTGTAATCTGGTCGCCTGGCTTGACGCTACCACGAGTAATACGGCCAATGGCGTATTTACCCTTAAATGTGTCGCTCGCAAGTGCAGTTACTAACATCTGGAATGGCTTATCAACTTCTACTTTTGGTGCTGGGATCTTTTCGATCACTGCGTCAAAGATTGGATCAAGGTTGGCATCTGCTTCTGGGTCAGCAGGCACAACCGCCCATGACTTTCCGGCACGGCCAATGGCGTAGTACACAGGATAGTGCAGTTGTTCTTCGTGAACAGCGAGTTCTAGGAACAAGTCAGCAAGCTCGTCTTCAACTTCCTTAATACGTGACGCAGGCTTGTCGATCTTGTTGATAATCACGATTGGGCTTAGTTCAGCCTCAAGTGCACGCTCCAACACAAACTTTGTCTGTGGCATTGGGCCTTCCTGAGCATCAACGATCAACAAACAGCCATCTGCAAGATTCAAAGTACGTTCAACTTCACCACTGAAGTCAGCGTGTCCAGGAGTATCAATAATGTTGATACGGTAATCGCCGTGTTGAACTGCAGTTACCTTAGCGGTAATCGTAATACCGCGCTCTTTTTCCTGATCACCACTGTCCATGATCAATTCCTGGGTCATTTCTGCCTGGTTATCACGGAAAGTTTTAGACTGCTTTAATAGACCGTCAACGAGGGTAGTTTTACCGTGGTCAACGTGTGCAATAATTGCAATATTACGAATTTTGGTTGGATCTTGCTGCATTTCAATAAAAATGCGTCGATTTGCCGACGCCTGCCTTTGATGTCATTATCGCATAACAGAGGAGAATTAGCAACCGCTAGTGCGCTCACCAATCTATATCGTATTGTTCAAAGAATAGGCTTTTGGCGCCCAGGACCTTAGAGAAAACTTCTTTAGTTGCTGGAGCAAGTCTGAGTGTGTCTAGCTCATCGACACTACACCACCTAGTGCCAGTGGATAGCTCTACATTGTCGTCAACCGTTGCAGTAAATACGTTTGCCAGAATACTTGAAATAAGCTCGCCACGAACCATCGCTCTAATAAAGCAGCTCCCTCTATGATCAAGCCCTTCCGGCGTTATGTGCAATTTCTCATCTGCTTCTCTGACAGCGGCAGAGAAAAATGACTCGTCTTCCATATGGACTTTACCGTACGGCAACATCCACGTATCTATAAATGGCTGTTTAGATTTTGAAATTAACAATACTTCACCTTTGCTGTTTTGGATAACTAGCATGTTCGTAAGCTTGGGCTGAATCCGTGGCTCAAACTTTTCCATACTTACTTTATCAACATATGAAAGCCCCTTGGGGCTCAAACGGTATCCCTCGTCACCCTTTTCAACGAAACCCTCTTTTTGGAGTGTTTTTAAGTGGTAACTATATGCATTGCTGTCGACTTTAGGTGGACGCATATCACGAAACCGCGCCCATTTGGTATACATAAGTGTCCGAAGAATATGTTTTTGAATGTAGTGCATCTGTTAATCAGTATAACTTGTTTTGAGTCAATTTTTACTAGCTATTTTTGAAACTATTTAGAGATTACTATTCGTATGTATCTGTTAATTATTACAAGAAAAGTGAACATAGATTATGAGCTTGACTCAGAGTTACGAAATATTTGACCAGTTTGAGTACATAAATACGAACCCCGAGCAAGAAGCGCAAGCAATTGGCAACACGGTACTGGCAATTAGCCAACTAACGATCGACTTTGCGTCGGTAGAAAGAATTCCACGTTATTTCCACAACCGTCGCGAGAATGACGCCGAACATAGCTTCATGCTTGGACTTACAAGTATGGAGATCGGTAAACAATACTACCCGGGCCTTGACGCCGGTCTTATGGTCCAGTTCTCACTGGTACACGATCTTGTTGAACTTGAGACCCTTGACACCCCTACTTTTCAAGCAGACGAAGCGACTCTTGCCGCAAAGCATGATGCGGAACAAGCCGCACTCGAAAAGCTATCCCGCACACTTCCACCACACATTGCCGACATGCTTATTTGGTATGAAGAGCAAGAACAAACTGAAGCTAGGCTGGTCCGACATATTGATAAGCTACTCCCTTATGCCGTCAACACAACCGGAGCTGGAGTAGCAGTCATGAATGAAGATTACGGAGTTACGAGTGTTCCACAAATGATGGCAAAGAACGACATTCTGGAAGCCCGTTTTAACCTGATGTTCCCGGATAGAGTTCACCAGATTCTTCACGGAACACACACTGTGCTTGCAAAAAGATTCGCGCTTGAACTAGGCGCATAACTGTCTACTGCACATGCTCCCATGGCAAGCCAGGCTTGCCGAAGTGACCATATGCAGCGGTTTGCAGGTAAATTGGTTTTCTCAGATCTAGACCTTCGACAATTCCCTGTACTGAAGTATCTAGAAGAGCCTCCGCAAATGCTTGAATCTTCTCTGCTGGGCTCTTATTAGTACCAAAGGTATCAATAGTAAAGTTCACTGGCTTCTTGGCGCCAATATAGTAGGCCAGAGCAACTTCTGCTTTGTCAGCAAGACCCGCAGCTACAATATTTTTTGCAATGTATCGGGCGGCGTAGGCACCAGAACGGTCGACTTTACTTGGATCCTTACCGCTAAACGCCCCACCACCAACACGCGCATACCCGCCATAACCGTCCACCACGATCTTACGACCGGTAAGCCCTGCGTCAGATGACGGACCTGGCGTGTACCATACGCCTGTACCATTTACGACAATATCCTTTTCGGCTATCACATACCCGTAGTTCTTGAGTACTGGCGTAATGATCGTTTCGTAAATATCCTTCCGGACCCGTTCAAGACTAATCTCTTCCGCATGGGGCACGGCAATAGTCACGTGCTCAACAGCAACTGGCTTGTCGTCCTCGTATCGAACTACAACCTGAGCCTTACCATCAGGACGTAAGTGCGGCAGAGTACCGTCCTCACGTGCCGTATCAATTGCTTTAGTCAGTGCATGGGCCAAGGTAATGGGAAGCGGTAAATACTCTGGTGTCTCATTACTAGCAAACCCAAACATTAAACCCTGATCACCTGCACCAAAATCATCAACACCGACAGAAATCTCTGCAGATTGTTGGTGTAGATGGTTGTCAATTGGCGACTTATCGCTAAAACCCCATTTTGGTTCGGTGTAGCCAAGTCGTGTTATTTCTTTGCGCACAATTGCATCAATATCAATCTTCGCTGTAGTGTTAATCTCACCGGCTATCGTCACCCTATCGTGAGCAACCAATGTTTCTACGGCAGTTCTGCCATTCGGATCTTGTGCGAGTACCGCATCAACAATTGCATCGCTAATCTGATCGGCTACTTTATCGGGGTGTCCTGCACAGACTGATTCACTCGCAAAATGAGTTATAACTTTAGTCTTTGGCATTTATCTAACCTCCACCTGCGTAATCAGTTCCGCTGCATCTAAACGGCGACCATTACGATCATAAATGAGACTATCGGTACTAATGGGCACTTCTCCGCTAAAGATGTCAGTGAAGCTTACCCCCTCACCCAATTGCACAATCGTACTAGCTCCCAAGAGTTTAGCGACACGTATAGTACGTGCTGGTTCCACTAACAGGTCAGCAAAGAGTGCTCGCTCAACCTCCACACTAGGTCCAGTTAATAGATCTGACATAAAAAATATCCTTTCTGCCTACACAGCGAGAAAGGATATGGAATTCGATTATTCAGCATATATCTTTCCGCTATGGGCGGCTAGATGGAGCACCTTCATGGGTTCACGGCCTTTTCGTGTTACCAAGGGTTGCCGGCAGGTCATTGAGCTAGATCTCTCGCTGCACTCTATATATTTGTAATTATCAAAGAAAGGCTAAAAGCAGTGTAGCACATGCTGCTTGTGCTACAAACTACTACTCAGCTGCTTTTGCAGCAATTACATCAAGTTGACTATAGGTTGTTTCGAGTTGTTCAAGTTGTGGCAGAACAGCGGCATCAAGCAGCCATAATGGCGATAAAAGAAACCCCGCAAATAGTAGCAACCCTAGAACCCTCATGGGTATAGTCTAACTAAGTTGATCCGGAGAAGAAATTGCTTACGCTTTTTTGTGGGGGATTTTTTTAAGAAAATTCTTATAAGATTTGAGGTGTTCTATTTTATCCCAAAATTTCTGGAATGTGCGCACAACATACGGTGCTATAAAGTAAGCAGCGACTGCGTATACTCCACCTAGAATTTCGTCAATTGCGTAGTGTTCACCCTGGTAAACCGTGCCAAAGTAGATAAATGCCGGATACAGTAAGGACAAATACTTCCAACGTGTTTTGAATAGCTTGAATGCAAAAATGGCAAATAGCGTGGCATATGCAGCATGTAATGATGGTACAGCTGCAACTGGGTTTGGTGAGATCCTGTTATAGACAGATGGAAAGTCGTGAATACCAAGTGATGACCATACACTACTGGACACACGCTGGATTGGCTCAATCAGCCCCATATCACTCGCCATCCATGGCGGTGCAGCCGGGAAAGCCAAGAATGTCAAAAAGCCCAGGAACGAAACAGTGAGGTACGACGTCGCGTAGTGCCAATAGTGCGAATCCCTCAGCCGCCACACCACAAACGCCAGAGCAAATGGCAATACAAAGTGCAGCATATAGGTGATATAGAGCACGAAGTCATACCACTGCACCGTACCGTGCCATAGATGTTGCTGCAACCATGCAGTTGGTAAGTGACCCAAGAACAAGAACTTATCAGCATCCGGCATCCACATGTAGTTCACGTGATTGTTGAGATGCGGCACAATACCGCGGAAAGATTCGTACACGAGCAGCAAGCCGACAAATGGCACAAAACGCTTCAGCATTTCCTCTGCTTGTTTAAATATCAAACAGATAAATGTCGCAAAAACCAACAGCTTATCTGGTGTCGGAAAACTTGGCTCACGAATAAAGATACCAATGCTAACAATTGTCGCGAGTAAACCGACAATTTGCATCTTCTGAAGTTTTGGTAGCTGCACCGCTCTATTATATACAACGGCCCTGAAAATAACTTGGGAAATAAGAAAACTCACTCAGTTCAAGCCGGATAGTATGTATAATTAGAACACATGCAGATAAAGCACCTGAGACCACCCATGCTCGTTTTTGGACTTGTGATCCTGGTTGTTGCACTTGGAATAATGATTGGCCAAACTTTTAGACGGGAGGTACCATCCGTGGAGCCCGCAGTTCAGACCGTAGAAGGCGCAAAACTAACACTTACAAGCATTGCTTTTGATTCAGAGCAGGCTATTCCTTCTGTGTATACCTGTAGCGGTGCCAATGTTAATCCGCCATTATCTATAGAAAACCCACCAGGTAATGCTAAAGAATTTGTGCTTATAATGCACGACCCAAATGCTTCAAATGGCGATTGGGTACACTGGACACTTTGGAATATACCCGTCGATACTACTAATATAGCCGAGCATTCGGTACCAGCTGGCACGACAGAAGGCGTCACCAGTTTTGGTATCGCTGGATATGGTGGCCCTTGCTCACCTAACGGCAGTGGTACGCATCGATATATATTTGAGCTATACGCACTGAATGACACCATTAGCCTGGATCCCAAGACTTCTCGTGACGGCCTAGTATCTGCAATGAACGGTAAAATCCTAGCACGTACGCAGCTCGTCGGTATTGTAAAATCTAAGTAATCTTAGAATGTACGTGGAGTTTGTTCGTACTCCCAGAATGATAATTCGCTCGTATCTTGCGTGTCTCTACGACTCGGCCTACTTGAGTGATTACTATATTTGATCGTCTTCCAGATATATTTGACGCGCTGCTTGGCAACAAATTGTCGACTGTTCATGACATGCCCCCATGACCACCAAACTGTCTTACATTGAGCCCAAATTTTACTTGTGGGACCAATCGTGTTTGATATAACGACGGGCTTCTTTGTGCAAGTCGGTGCACATCATCGGATTTCCAAGAGTTTTGTTTTGAGGTTTGGGTCTTTGCAGTACTTCGATTTGTTTTAGCATTAATAACAGTATCGTGACTCATATTTCCCCCTTGTAAGTCATAGTATTGATCAAGTTGTTTCTTTATTCAGTGCCAATCATCACCGTACTTACGTGATTATTATCACAAGTAGGAATCTGACTATTTCTGCCTGAGGTGAGGCCATGTATTCATGACTTCCTCTGCCCCCATTGTCTGCGCTAAAGCTGAGGGATCCCTGATAATGAAGTACCCTTTGCCATCTTGCTTAATGAGCCCTTGTCGCTCCATCTTCTCAATCATTCGGCTCGCTGTCTCACGGGTTACACTCACCGCATCGGCAATTTGTTGATGACGAAAAGCCAGCGGGATATACCAACCATCTTCATGTTTAACGCCCAGTCTCCCAGCAAGGTACAGTAATCGATAGGCTACTTTGTCATATGCATTATTAAATGCCAGGTTCTCTACGCGAGCTTTGAGACTAAATATCTGACGCATCATGATGTTATTCACTTCTTGCATCAATTCAGGATCTTTTTCTATGGCCGCCTTAACCACATCTGCCTCAAGACGTGTGACGGTTACGTCAGTAAACGCTTCCCGGAAGACGTTTTGGTTAATACCCAGGAACGCCCAAATAATAGAGAATAATTCGCCGGGGCCATAGAGAACGTGAAACCGTTCACTACCGTCTTTTGCCAAAGTATATTCTTTGACATAACCCTCTGCCAAAAAATAAACCCCTCGCGGGGTTTCATTGGCACGTTGGATGATCTCACCCTTCTTGTAGTCAAGCTTTCGCCCGCTTCCAAAGAGCTCTACTATTTGCGGATGGGGTACATTTAGTCCGTATTTCATAGCTCTACCTCTACTTTAACAAAGGTGTACTATATTAAATACCTAAATCGCATAATGTCAATACGTACAGGCTAAAAGTCAGTGATATATGTCACGAGTGATATATCTGTGATATATTTCACCAAAGGAAGCTCTCCACCCCTCTAGCATCAGATACAAAATTCTTGTATAATCCACTGGTCCAACACCCAAACAATGGGATGTCGCCAAGTGGTAAGGCACTGGTTTCTGGTACCAGCATTCGGGGGTTCGAATCCCTCCATCCCAGCCAAAATATGAAGTCCATCTGCAAATTGCAGTTTGGACTTTTTATTTTGGCCTGTGCGGATTGGGGATTCGAACGGGACTGCCAGTGGCAGTCCCCGCCCCTTGCCCCAGAAAGGCCTATGGCCTTTGGGGTCGTCTAAGCAGAATATTTTGTTCTGCGGACGAGGCGAATCCCTCCGTTTACGATCGTGAGTCGAACCCCTCTTCTTACAGTCATGTACTACCTTCCACATAAGAAAAGTGACTCCGGTCACAGTCTCGTTAGTTATAGAAAGTTATAATTAATATATGAAGACTGACTACAAGAAAGAATTAAAGCAATTCTACACCGGGAAAGTTAACAAACCCGTCGTCGTACAGCTGCCAAAAATGAACTTTATTATGATAGATGGTAAGGGTGACCCTAATACAAGCCAGGAATACATTGATGCTATTCAGGCTCTCTACCCTGTTGCATATACGATCAAATTCACAAGCAAGAATAAGTATGGTCAAGATTTTGGTGTTATGCCACTTGAAGGCCTCTGGTGGACAGAAGACATGGCCCAATTTAGCACCAAAGACAAGAGTGACTGGCTCTGGACAGCAATGATCATGCAGCCCGATATAATCACTGAAGACGTCTTCAATGAAGCCTTCCAACAGGTCAGACAGAAAAAATCCCCCAAATCCTTAGATAAACTTCGCTTTGCATCATACGAGGAAGGCAGGGCGGCACAAGTATTATATGTTGGCCCCTACTCTGAAGAAGGCCCAACAATACAAGAACTGCATGGCTTCATAAAGGAACAGGGCGGCGTACTTGAGGCAAGCACAAAACACCATCATGAGATCTATCTCGGTGACCCTAGACGAACTGACCCAACCAAACTTAAGACTATTATTCGCCAACCCTTTTAAACTAAATATACCTTCGACGCAATGCGACCTGCAGACAAACAAACCCTGGCACAATAGGCAACCAATACGTAATAAAACGGTACATTAACGCCGTGATCAATGCTTGATGAGGCGTAATTCCGACAGACACTAACGCCGCAACGATTCCAACTTCTGCCCCACCAATCCCACCGGGCGTCGGAGTTACAGAAGCGGCAGCCACGCCTATAGTTAGCACAAACAATGCCTGCGGTATAGAAAGATGCACATTGAACGCCAACCCAATAGTATAGAGCGCAAGCGTATAGCCTACGGTAATCGCCATAGAGGATAAGAGCGCCCAAAATAAGCGCACGGGTTTATGTAGGCTACTTTTGATCACCGTTTTAAATGCCCTTTTTACTTTACGAATTAACTTCAAGCCAAAAGTAACCAGCAGAAGTAACCCCGCAAACAAAATCATAACGATCAGCGTCAACCATCCACTCGATATATGTGCGTGAACTTCAAGAGAGTTCCTGAGTGAACCTGGGTTCAACATTAGTGTACATAGGAGCAAAATCACCATCCCAACAAACCCCAGGAAGTTATTTAGAGCCACTACAGCACCGGCTTGAATTCCTGTATGACCACGCTTAACCAGGTAGCTAATGTTCAGAGTAACGATTCCAGCACCCAACGGCACAAGCCTATTAGTAAACCCGCTAGCCAGCTGAATAAGTAGCGTTCTGGTGTACGGTAAAGGCTTCAGTGATATAAATACATACACCAATGCAGCTGCAAAAAAGGTAGATACCCAAGCCAGGATACTCAGTCCCACATACACGAAGTCTGCATCCTGCAAGGTATTAACACTGTCTCCAAAGGATGACAGGCGCGGCAATACAATACAAAAAGCCAAAACAACAAAAACCAGCATTAAGACATTTCTACGATTAAAGTGCCTGTTATGCTTATTTGTCATATCTTCATGATATCAGCTGTCTAACTAAAAAGACCGCCACTTGGGCGGTCTTTTTAGTATGTATAGTCTTTATTCACTAACTGTGAACTTGATTGGGTACATACCAAGTTTAACATTTGTACCAGTCGTACCAGTGGTGTAGGTTCCTTGGAGCTCTAAGAAGCCTTCAGCACCCTTTGCGCTTGAGTTAAATACCTTATTAGATACAGTGAAAGTTCCCTTACCGCCCGTACCTTCCATGTTACCGCCGCCCATTGGCTGAACTTTGCCGTCAGCTTGGATGTAGTAGAGCTGGTATGACAATGTCGCATACGAATCATTATTTGTTTTGCTGCCATCATATTCAAACGTCAGTGTCTGGCCGTTGCCAAACTCTACGCCCTTTTCCGGGTATTTAGTAACACTGGGGTCAGAAAATACTTTGTAATCACCGTTAGGATCATCAAGCTTTACCTTAGAGTCAGAACCCTGACTTGTACCAGTACTGTTACTTGCTGTTGGTGTGTCTTTCTTGTTAGTAACTAACACAACTCCGGCGACCACTACGACCGCACCTACGGCACCTGCTGCAATTATTGCTGGTTTTGGCATCTAAACTCTCCCTGTATTTATGCTGAACATTGTAAACTAAAGCATAAGCCCCGTCACTAACTAAATACTTTGCTATACTGCCACCAATGAACTTGCAGAAATTTCGATGGTCTAAGGTATACGAATCTTCAGAAGAAGAGTTAGTTGAGCTTTTAGATGCCCAGAATCAAACTGCCGAACGGTGGGTAGCAGCAGAGTTTCACGACTTTGGTGCCCAAAACCTGGAACAAGATGCAACCATTTACTGTGCGGATGGTTCGCTTGTTGTCTGGTCAGAGGGTAAGAAGATATCCTTGCAGCCTGGCGACGCACTACGGCTACCCGCAGATGCCCCATTCAAAGCAACAGCCGGCATGGCTGGCTGTGTGTGCTACGAAGTTTTAGCTTGAGTACCCCATCACACCTAAATCTACGGGTCTAACCAACAAGTAATAACATCTGACGTCTTATCCACTCTGCCGCTCGTAGCTACGGCTACGACAACAGAGCTGTCTAAATCGCCAGCTGCCATTACTAGTTGGTCATCTTGCCAAAGATTTAGGTATGACGGGGTACTAATTACTAGATTTGTTGCGGAAGAGAATTGATGCGACTGGGATGGCAACGACCATAATCCCAACACTCCACGCAATAGATGTCCAGACATAGTTCTGAACCGGTGCGTTGAGCATCAGCGCACGAACTGCGTCAACTACTTGTGTAATAGGTTGGTTCTCTGCAAATGTTTTGAGTACACTCGGCATACTCTCGGCGGGCACAAAGGCACTACTAGCAAAAGTCAGTGGGAAGATGATAATAAACGTCAGCCACTGCACTGCCTCTACACTCTTTGCGATAACACCCATAATTGCGGCCAACCATGAGAAAGCAAAGGTAAAGAGCACTAGAATACCGGCAATAAGCAGCCAATCAGTAAAGCTCGCACTACTACGGAAGCCAATTACGAGACCAGTCAGTAACATTACAGTAGTAGAAATTGTGTTTCGTAACAGATCAGAGATAACATGGCCGTTTAATACTGCCAGGTTTGCCATCGGTAGTGAGCGGAACCTGTCTACGATTCCCTTTTGTAGGTCATTACAGACAGCAATAGCGGTGGTCGTGGAGCCAAATGATACAGTTTGCACAATAATACCAGCCATCAAGAAGTTAAGATAACTCACGCCTTCTGGTAGAGATTCTTTAACCGCGCCACCAAATACGGCCGCGAACAATACCAAAAACATGATTGGCTGGAAGAATGCACCGAGCAGCTGATCAGTATTGCGTAAAATATGCGTGCTGCTACGCTTGATCATGATCCATGAATCAATCGCGTAGAGTAGCCACTTTGGTTTCTTCTCAAATTCTAGAGTAACTGCCATTATTTTTTACCCTCTTTCTCGACTGTCTTTTGCTTACCGGTTAGTGACAAGAATACGTCGTCTAATGTTGGCTTATGGACGGCCATAGAAGCGATGACTGCTTTAGTTGTAGCTAATGTATCAAGCACGCTCTTCACATCCTTATTGGTGTCGCTGATAACCAGACTAACAGTAAATTCCTTGTCGTTTGTATCAACGATTGCCTTACCAAGTGCCTTCTTGGCAATATCAAGCCCGACTGCATCCTTGAAGGTTAGCTCGAGGCGGTCTTTACCAACTTTGCTCTTCAGTTCTGATGCAGTTCCCTTAGCGATGACCTTACCACCATCGATCACCACAATCTGGTCGGCAAGTTGGTCAGCTTCTTCAAGGTATTGGGTGGTTAGCAGAATGGTTGTTCCGTTAGCCATTAACTTCTTGATAATTTCCCACATTGCTAAACGTGAACGTGGGTCAAGACCCGTTGTCGGCTCATCCAGAAAGATAATAGGCGGAGTAGCAATCAAGCTAACCGCCAGGTCTAAACGGCGGCGCATACCACCAGAATAAGTCTTTGCTGGGCGATCAGCAGCCTTAACGATATCAAACTGTTCTAGAAGTTCATTCGCACGTGCAGTGGCACTTTCCTTAGTCAAACGATAGAGCCTGCCCATCATAACCAGGTTTTCACGGCCAGTTAGCAGTTCGTCAACAGCAGCGGATTGGCCAGTAAGCCCAATAACACCACGTACTTTATCTGCCTCACTGGCAACGTCAAACCCAGCAACATGCACATCACCTTTATCAAAGTGCAGTAGTGTACTAAGGATACGCACAGTAGTCGTCTTGCCCGCGCCATTTGGCCCGAGAAGCGCCAACATTGTGCCCTTTTCAACTGTGAGGTCGATTCCTCTTAAAACTTGGTTAGTACCGTAGGACTTTGTCAGCCCTTTTACCTGAATTGCGTAATCTGTCTTGCTCATATGTGACCACTATACCATATATAGTATGTCAATTTCAGGGGTGTATTTTGGACCAATAATAAGCGATCGTAATTGTGGTAGACTGGCCTCATGATTATCCTGATCCATACCTCCAAAACAATGCGCCACCCAGGGCCGGAGTGTTCATCAGGCAAAAAACCACAATTACTAGGGCAAGCACAAAAGCTAGATTCCAAACTAAAGAAACTCACTGCTGCCCAAATAGGCGCAATGATGCAGATTTCCCCAAAGCTCGCAGCCACAACTTATAGCTTAATTACTGAATGGAATACTGATCCCAGTCAGCAACGAATTGCGATAGATAGCTTTAAGGGGGATATTTACAGTGGGTTACAAGTTCCTCAGTGGTCAGAGGCAGATAGACAGTACGCTAACAAGACTCTTCGAATACTGTCCGGGTTGTATGGCATACTTCGACCGCTTGATGATATATATCCATATCGTTTTGAAATGGGCTATAAGCTGCCTGGTGATCCAAAGACTAACTTATACGAATTTTGGGGAGATGCAGTTGCTAAGACGCTTCCGGAAGACGGACCAATCATTAACCTCTCGGCCGTAGAATACAGCAAAGTTATTACTCCATACGTTGACCAAGCACGGGTTATTACACCTCGTTTTCTTACAATCAACCCTACGACTAGCGAGCCTACGTTTGTAGTAGTCCATGCCAAAATAGCCCGCGGAGCCTTTGCGAGTTGGCTTATTACTAAACGTATTACGGACACCGAGCAATTACATGCATTTAAAGACCTAGGCTACGACTACGATCAAGGTTTAAGTACCCCGCAAGAGCCAGTATTCATATGCAAAGAGTTCGGTGGGCTTGGCTTAAGTATTCGCCTAACCTAGTACTGGAATAGGGATCGGTACGTACTGATCCAGTTCCAATACTTCTTCAATATCTTCCAAATCACGTGCAAATGCCAAGCGCACTATTGCCAACATCATTTCTTCATACTCAAGCTCCTGATTCAACACGCAGGATTTCGGGAACGAACCATAGCCTGTGATAAGGCTAGGAAGCAAGTTTGCTTCAAGAAAATGTGGGACACCATGCTGATCCATACGTATATCAATTCTGCCATAATCACGGGCACCGAGCACTTCAAAAGCATCAATTGCTAAAGCACACAGTTCACTCTTTAATTCTGTGTCAGTAACAATCGACACTACTTCGGTATTAGCTGCTTTAATCTCAGCACTCAGTACAGCATCCTCAGAGACCAACTCTATAGGCATAACACTATACTCATCACTGAATTCATGCTTCAGTACAGCCACGCTAAATTCGCGCCCAGGTAGGTGGTTTTCGATAAGGGAGTCTGCTTGAAGATCGTTTGATAATGATACGACTTTTGCCTGGAGCTCATCAAATGTATGCACTAGAGAATCTGTATCAATTCCCTGTCCGCCGCCACGGTTAGCTGGCTTAACAAACAATGGGTACGCCAAATCAGTGTCAGTAATATCGGGTATTTCACCTTGTTGCACTAACGAGAACGCCGAGGTCTTGAGGCCCGCTTCCATGACCCTTTGCTTAGCAAGTTCTTTGTTGAGTTCGAGTATGTGGGATTCATGGCCCGAACCGGTATATAGAATATCGTGTTCGTCCAAACGTTCAGCAACCCAAATCTTATGTGGATCGTGACGGCCAATTGAAGCATTAGCCGGAACAAACTTTGTACCTAAAAAGACCAAATCAGGCTTACGGCGGATGAGCGCCTCAAGATCATGTAAGTTATTTACAATTGTGACTGCCACCGAAGCATAGTGCTTGCTCAGTACTTGTTGGGCTGCCTCACGGGAGACTCTGCCCATAGAACTCAGGCCAAGTTCAGTAGAACTCACAATTTCAATGTGTTTGGGTATTTTTAACATAGAGACCTTTGCCGACTCCTTTTATAGGAGCCGGCTAGTGTTTATCTTAGTAGTCTAGGACTAGTAGGACTTGTTGAAGCCACCGCCACCGCGGTTACCACGGTCAACTTGTGGACGTGCTTCGTTAACAGTGATTGAACGACCATCAACATCTTTGCCGTTCATAGCTTCGATAGCTTTTTTAGCTGCATCAGCATCTTCTAATTCTACGAAACCAAAGCCTTTTGATTGGCTAGTATCGCGGTCCTTAATAACTGCTGAGCTTACTACTTTACCGAACTCGGTAAACATTGCTTCTAGTCCTTGGTCGTTTACGCTGTATGCGAGTCCACCAACATATAGTTTAGTAGCCATGATTTATATCCTTCTTTTGAGTTAATATCACACGAGTTTAGTATCGTCTAACCGTAATGATAGTGAGCCCAAAAGAGTCCAATATAAGTCGGAGAGGTTATAGTAACCACTTGCGTACCCTTATTCTAACACGTTTACGGCAATACCGCCCCATACTCGAGCGAGTTTACCCCTGTTATTCTAGGCCTGTTGATCAAGTAGCTCCATTAATTTAGTGACCGTATCGTAGGTGCGGATGGTCATGTTTTTATATGCAGGCGTACCGACAATTCTATTGAGTCGACTCTTAGTCCTCATGGCACTAAGCCGCTGGGAGTAAACCACTGCTTCGCCCTGCCAGATTGTATCGACTCCCTCTTTAGGGCTGAATACCATCATTGCTTCGACAACGTCTACGTCCATAAGGAAGATAACATCACTATGGTATTTGTCTGGCCGTTCACCAAACCCTTTGGGCTTGTTATCAATAACCTTTTTAATCTGATCTTGGCTCAGCACCAGCACTTTTATAATCTCACTGTCTAACTTGAAACATTTTGGTAGAGCTTCTTCTATATGCGCTTTTACTTCACCTTCCTTTTTGTCGGATTCTAAGATCACGTTCCCGCTGGCTATATAGGTAGAAACATTAGAAAAGCCACGTTCTTCAAGGCATTCCCTCAGCGCCGCCATCGGCACTTTGTTCTTACCCCCAACATTAATCCCCCGAAGCAACACAACATATTTCATATCCTTATTGTATCGCGGGGGCATATAATCTATACACAATGTCTAAAAACTTAACTCTGTGTTGCCCAGTCTTCACCGAACAGGCTAGCCTGTTCAAGTACTAGGTCAGTTGCCAGTTTTGTCTCGTCTGGGGGATACCCATATTCACGTAATAAGCGCTTAACCTCGACGCGTAGTCTCGCTTGGGCATCCAACCTCAGAGTCCAATCTACGGTTACATTCGCTCTCACTCTCTTAACTAATAAAGCTGCGAGTTTACGTAACTGATCATCACCCATTACCTTACGTGCGCTGCCGTTAGCCACTAAAGCATCATAAAAAGCAATCTCATCTGGGGACATACCAAGCTTTTCGGCTTCCTTTTCGCTATCACGAATCTTGCGAGCAATATCTATTAATTCTTCAATTATTTGAGCTGCTTCAATACTATTGTTCTTGTATTTCTGTAACGCCTTCTCAAGCATTTCTGCAAATGAGCGTGCTTTGACTGCGTTGGTAGCAAAACGCGATTTGACCTCTCCATCTAATAGGCGCTGTAAGGCTTCAACAGCAAGGTTTTTGCGTTCCATCCCTCGAATCTCTGCCAAAAAATCCTCAGAAAGAATGGAAAGATTAGGACGCTCTAGTCCTGCTGCTTGGAAAATATCAACTACGCCTGCGGGTGCAATTGCTTTGTCAACAATCTGTCGGATTGCTGAGTTGTAATCCTCGGCACTCATGCCCGTTTTTTCACCAAGTTTTGCGAGTCTTGCTTTTACGGCTTGGAAAAATGCTACATGCTCACGAATATCAAGGGCGGCTTCGTTCGGCACGCTGAGCGCAAAGGCTTTCGTCAGTTCGAGTACGTACTGCTTGAGTCGTTTTTCACCGTCATCAAGTCCCAAGATGTATTCCTGGGCATCTAAGAGGATTTGCATCTGTGCGCTGGTGTCTCCCGCAAAATAACGCCCATAATCAAAACCGCTAAAGAGATCACTTAGTATCTCGTATTTTTCATTCATGACCGCCACAGCTTCGGCCTGGTCCAAGGTTGGGCGACCATTTCCCCCACTCGTGGTGTAGGCTTCGAGAGCTTCACGCAATGCAGCGGCAACGCCCAAATAATCTACTACCAGGCCACCAGGTTTATCTTTGTATACCCGGTTGATACGTGCAATTGCCTGCATCAAATTGTGACCCTTCATAGGCTTGTCCAGGTACATTGTGTGCATGCTTGGTACATCAAAGCCGGTTAGCCACATATCACAAACGATTACGAGTTTTAGTGACGAATCATTTTTTTTCATTCTGTCAGCTAATGCAGTCCGTCGTAACTTATTGCGAATGTGCTGTTGCCATTCCAGTGGGTCACTTGCAGATCCTGTCATCACAACCTTTATGGCGCCTTCGTCGTCGTCAGTATTGTGCCAATTTGGTCTAATTTGGATAATCGCATTATACAGGTCAACCGCAATTCGACGGCTCATGACAACTATCATGCCCTTACCGTCTATCGTGTCTTGGCGATTTTCAAAATGCTCCACTATGTCACTAGCGATGCGCTCTACACGTTTGCCATTGCCTACAATTGCCTCTAGCTGTGCGTTGCGCGTTTTGTATTCTTCTTGTTTGTCGAGTTCTTCGGCATCGAGTAGCTCGTCTATTTCTTTATCAATTTTACTGCGCATATTTTGGTCAATATCTAGCTCTACCAAGCGGCTTTCGTAGTAGATTGGCACGGTAGCGCCATCTTCGACGGCCTGCTCAATATCATAGACATCTATGTAG
>CAZXDT010000005.1:0-40234 GCA_964639295.1 uncultured Candidatus Saccharibacteria bacterium
TGGCACGGTAGCGCCATCTTCGACGGCCTGCTCAATATCATAGACATCTATGTAGTTACCAAATACGGCTGGGGTAGACTTATCTTCATTCTCAATTGGCGTACCCGTGTAACCGATAAAGCTCGCATTGGGCAGCGCCTGGCGGATGTGTTTGGCAAAGCCGTCAATAAAGTTATATTGGCTACGATGTGCTTCATCTGCCATAACAACGATGTTGCTACGGTCAGTTAGCATTGGATAATCATTCCCGGTCTCGGGAAAAAATTTTGCGTTCGTGGTAAAGATAATGCCACCCGCCTCACGATGCAATAACTTTTGCAGATGGTCGCGACTCTCAGCTTGCACAGGATCTTGTCGTAGCAGCTCGTGACAGTTACCAAAGGTTGCAAAGAGCTGGTCATCCAGGTCGTTTCGGTCGGTAATCACTACAATTGTCGGGTTTTTGAGCGCAGGCTCTAATACTAGCTTACCGCTGTAGAACACCATGTTTAGCGATTTACCCGAACCTTGCGTGTGCCAAACCACGCCAATGCGGTGGTCGCTGTCTGGCTGTGTAGCCTGCAAGGTAGAATTGATAGCTTTATTCACGGCCCAGTATTGGTGGTACGCCGCTAGTTTTTTGACGTACGATAAGTCTTCCTCATTGCGCTCAAACACGACGAAGCTACGAACGATATCAATTAAACGATCCTTGAAACAGGCTCCGCGTAGTAATACCTCAAGCATTGGTACGCCGTCAAGTTCCTTCTCGCCATCAATGGTCTTCCATGGGGTGAATCGCTCAAAATTACCACTGAGCGTCCCAACCATGGCATCAATACCGTCACTGATGATCAGCAACTCGTTAAAGCGAAAGAGTGCTGGTATTTCGGCTTTGTAGGTTTGTAACTGGTTGTAAGCTGACTTTAGACTCGCCTTTTCGCTGCTTGGGTCTTTTAGCTCTATGACCGCGAGGGGCAGTCCGTTTACAAATAACACTATGTCAGGACGACGATGAAAGTCATCTTGCATTATTGTTAGCTGGTTAACGGCTACGAATTCGTTATTCTCGGGTTTTTCATTGTCTATAAGCCAGACTTTGTTGGTACGCACATCGCCACTTTCGTCCCGGTACTCTACGTCTACACCATTTACGAGTAGGTTATGAAAATCGCGATTATCTAGCAATAGCGTTGGCTCAACCGTACGTAATACACGTTTGATTGCCTCGGCTTGTGCTATAGCTGGAATATTTGGGTTAATTCGTAGCACAGCCGCATCCAGCCTTCGGGTCAATGCGGCATCAATGTAATTTCGTTCGCTAGTACCATCCGGTCCAATCTCATGCCCACGTAACACAGTCCAGCCCAAGCTGGCTAATATCTCTAACGCATTCTGCTCAACTTTGTCTTCGTTCATTTGCCCCTCATTATATCTGCTTCGTGCTGTGCATGCATATCGAGATAATACTCAACTTCTTGGTCATTATTAAATTCTAATAATTGCTCTTTATATGCAACGGGATCGTTTTTAAATAAAACCTCACTGGGAAGCATTGCGATTCCAGCAACTATTACGTCACCCGCCTCATCAAGATATTCGTTAAATTCAGGGTTATCATCGTAATGGATTCTTGCATTTGCATTGTCCGAAATAGCAGTAACATGTTTCGCGTACAGGTACGCTGCAAGTGATAATGATTCTCGTGCCACATAATATGCATCTTGCAGATCAGCTGTTCGTTCTTCATAGCCATCCTGCCCATGTGATACTGCGCCAAAGTTGTTGCGCGTCACTCCAATTACCTCGGCAGCACTCCTCATAACATTTGCGACCTGCAAATCACCTTGCATACTTAAATTTAGAGAGGCCCTTGCCTGGTCATAAAGCTGCATGAAGGTGGCATGTCCACGACTTCCTTCTTGTACCTCTCCATTCCTGTCAGTGATTATTGTTCGGAATATGCACTCTAGGAAAGCTTTGGACTCATCACACATGTTGCCCGCATGTTCGGATGTGATGGCGTCAATGAGACGTTCGTACCGTTCTTTTAAGTGCGGCGCAGCCTCTAATGGTAATTGCATAGTCTGTGCGCTCATAACTATGCCATCCATATGCTATACCTCGATTTTTCCGGATATTAAACGAGGGAGGAGGGTGTTGCGGAAGGCGATGAGGGTTTTGATTTGTTGAGTATTACTTTGTTGTTGTTTAAATAAATCAGAGAACCGCTGCTCAAAGTTGCCTAGCGTTTGATTATCAGGAATCCGAATCCTCCTATTTTTCAAATCAGTTTGCGTAACAAGTGGCTGGGTACTTCCCCGGTTCATCGAAATATAATCAAAAGTTCGTGCCAAATAATAAATAAAGCCAAAACTTGCTACCCTTGGCTTCATGATTAGGACGTTATCTGAATACCAAGCCTTTCCGGTGACTGCACGTACCTTGCCAAGTGTTCCTACGCGTCCAGTAATAACTAGCGGCTCATTATATAAATAGTCCTCTGATGTCCCCATTACACCATTTGCACCATAGAGTGGAACTACACCATGTTCTGACAATTGGGATTTCGTCGAGCCCTTTCCAGTTGAGACATCTGCAATATCCGAAAGATTGCCTTCTTTCCACTTCTCTGCATCAGGGTTGTCGATGAAATAATGGCGGAAGAGTGCTTGACCTATCTGTTCGAGTGTTTCGTTCATTTTCCGATTCAGCCCAATTTTTTCATCAAACGTACCAAGTTGATTAATCACATACTGCTGCTGCTTGATACTTGGTAACGGCAGCTCCATGTTCTGCATATCCCTGATCGGGAGTTGTGGTTGTGCACTGCCGGATTGGAAATTCATGACCTGGTCCTGGAACACATTTGATTTCAGAACGAAGTATAAATACTTTGGGAGTATCTCTGTTTGGTTGCATCTTATAATTATCATTCCTGAGTTTATGCGAATATCTTCATACTCAACAGTATCATCATATAGCGCAACATTTCCGACAGTACCTCTTGTGGTGAGCACAACATCACCACGCTGGAGCTTACCCTTTCTTAATTGTAAGTCTTTCTCTGGGGTGATAAATTGCATGTGTTTGAAATCAAAACCATTCTTGGTCACATTTTTAGCACTTAAGAACAAGCAGAAACCTGAATTAGAGAACTCATGTCCTTTTGGGTAATTTGCCCCACGATCACCATCAATCACCTGAAAGGGCATATCCTTAATTTTTTTGTAACCAAACAATGTTGTCTTGCTCATTTTTTGCCTTTTGATGGCTTTGGTTGTACAGCTGGTTGTGTGATACTGCTTGGCGTGAATCCATTGTCATGTGTCGAGTCCGTTAGCGTGTTTTGTGGTTGTGTTGGCAAACTGATGTTTGTTGGCGTAAAACCGCCCTGTACTGCCGATGGTTGCCGTGGCTGCGCTGGTAATTCCACATTTGAACCACTAAACATCTCACCGACTACATGAGCTGGTTTTTCTGGGGGTAATCCAGGTTCTCTAGGCATTAGGCAGTCCTTTTATATATGTCATGAGAAGTACTACAAAAATTGCAACCCCAACGATGAAAAACGTGAAGTTTACCCAGTTTAAAATACGTGAAAGCGTTCCGAACTTGAGTTTCTGAGTACCTTCGTCTAGTCTTTTTTTATCGTCACGGTAATTACTAGTTAATTTGCTTTGTGCGTCTTTGAGAAGTTCGCTAGACACCAAGTATCCAATCATTACTCCCGCAATTACAGTCGTAAAGCAAGTAATGGCAAGAAACGAAAGCTTCCCATAATTCGCAAATAACTGGCTGCTCATGGCGGCAAGAGCAGCCAATGCAGCAATCGAAAAGGTTACCAAGGACTTATCCGACTCTATCGTATTTTGAGTCATCATATTTTGTATTTGGTAAAAATGCTGGTGGTATGTCTCTGTACGCCGTTTATTTATCATAGCCAATACTCTCCAGATTTTCTTTAATCTTTGCTTCTAGCTCGTGACTTTTCGTGAACTGAGCCCTTAACTCAGCTTCTAGACGTTGCATTTTCTCTTCGAAAGCTTCGTTGTCTTCTTCTACAGCTTCGCTACCGACGTAGCGGCCAGGAGTCAAAACGTAGTCGTGTTCTTTTATTTCGTCTGTAGTGGCTACTTTACAAAAGCCAGCAATATCTTCGTACTTGCCATCTTGGTCACGCCAGTGGTGGTATGCTTCAGATACTTTGGCGATGTCTTCGTCCGTAAATTCTTTATTACGACGATTTATCATGTGGCCTAAGTTTCGACCGTCTATGAATAATACTTGCCCCTTGCGATTTGAACGGTTACGGCTGACAAACCACAGACAGGCCGGAATACCTGTATTAAAGAAGAGCTGGGATGGCAACGTGATTACACAATCCACCAGATCAGCTTTGACGATGTTCGCTCTAATGTCACCCTCTCCACTGCTTTGACTACTCATGCTGCCATTAGCAAGTACAAAACCTGCTGTGCCGTTTGGACTAAGATGATGGATAAAGTGCTGTACCCATGCAAAGTTAGCATTGCCGGTTGGCGGTGTACCGTATTGCCAACGAGAATCATTGCGAAGGAGCTCGCCACCCCAGTCGCTTACATTGAAAGGCGGATTTGCTATCACAAAATCTGCCTTGAGGTCAGGCAATTTGTCGTTGTGTAAAGTATCGCCATACTGAATATCGGCACCAATACCCCGAATAGCCATGTTCATTTTGGCAAGGCGCCAGGTAGTCTGGTTTGATTCTTGCCCGTAAACAGCAATGTCACCTATGCGCCCAGCATGTTCCTCTATAAATTGTTCACTTTGCACGAACATGCCACCAGAGCCACAACATGGGTCATACACGCGTGAACCTGGCTTGGGTGCGAGCACTGCTACTAGTAGCTTTACGATGCTGCGTGGGGTATAAAATTGCCCACCGCGCTTGCCTTCGGCATCTGCAAACATACCCATAAAGTACTCGTAGATTCTGCCGAGCATGTCTTTACTCTCATGTCCTTCGCCAAAAGTAACATTACTGAAGGTATCAATAAGTTCACCTAGACGACGCTTATCTAATCGCTCTTTGGCATATTCTTTAGGCAACACCCCCTTCAGGCTTGGGTTGTCGCGTTCGATAGCATCCATTGCATTGTCGATGAGCACGCCAATGGTTGGCTGCTTTGCATTGGACTTTATATTATCCCAGCGTGCTTCAACTGGTACCCAAAAAACATTCTCGCTAGTGTATTCATCACGATCTTCTGGATCTGCATTGGGTGTCTTTTCTAGCTTGGCATGTTTTTCTTCGAATGCATCTGAAATATACTTGAGGAATATGAGCCCGAGCACAACGTGCTTGTACTCAGCGGCGTCCATATTATTACGAAGTTTATCTGCCGCTGCCCACAAGTGCTGTTCTATCTGCTGAATATCCAAAATACGCTCCTAATTTGTGCTTATTATACGCCTTTCTTATCTGTTTTAGAATGGTTTTGGATACGTAATATTTACCCGGCTACCGAGCAATAGTACAGTCGCCGGATGTTTCGGGTTGTAGGTGGTAGTGGTTACTGTGATTGGGGTCACTTTGCTTGGGTTTGGGTTGGTATATACTTATGCTTAAGTAGTAACAAAAAGGAACATCTTGGAAACACAAGGACTTCACGCAGCACGGGCTTTCATGGGCGATAGCCTAGGATTCCATATTATATTTGTCATGTTTGGGCTGACACTGCCAATTCTGGTTAGTTGGTTTGAGTGGCTAGGCATCCGGCGCAAAGACAAGAAATACACAGACACTGCCAAGTTCTGGTCCAAAATTATGTCCCTGCTTGTTATCACAGGAGTTATTTCTGGGACCATTATTGCCCTACAGATGTCCTTGGTCTGGCCAGGTATATTGAAGTTTGGCGGAGAGGTCATAGGCCTCCCGTTCCTGTTTGAAACATACGCCTTCTTGATTGAAGCAGTGTTCCTGGCACTATATATGGTCACCTGGAACCGTAAACGCATATCGCCAATGCTGCACTGGTTCTTTGGGTTGTTCATTGTACTAGGTAGCACTATGAGTGCCTATGCTATTACTAGCGTTAACGGCTGGATGAACTTGCCAGTTGGATTTGACATTATAGATGGCAAGTTTGCAAACGTGGATGTGTTCAAAGCCATGTTTTCGCCAACGGCACTGATTGAATTTTTTCACTCCATGCCTGGGTACTACCTGTCTGTGGCATTAACCATTGCTGGGCTGTACGCCTTCAAAATACTGCGCTCACCAAAAAAAGACAGGCTGGGGGCTAAACACGCATTTGACTGGGTAATCGTTAAACGACTAATGATCTTTGCCAGCATAATGTTTGTATTCTCTGCTATTACGGCAGACCTGACCGGTAAGTACCTGGCCAAGAACGAACCAGGTAAACTAGCCGCACTAGAACTAAACTACGAGACACAACCCAACGCCCCGTTAATTGTTGGTGGAGTGGCTGGTGATAATGACACGATAGTTGGGCCACACTTTGTTATCCCTAATGCGCTGAGTATACTCGCGGGTAACTCACCAGACACCGTAGTAAAGGGGCTAGACACAATACCAGATGATAAAGAACCACCGCTGTTAATACACACGTTCTTTGATATCAAGATGACGCTGATAAACATACTGCTACTTATCATTGTTGGGTTCTTTGCCGTCCGGAAATGGCGACCAAAATGGGCTGCTCAACCATGGGCGCTGATAGGGCTTGGACTGTCGGGATATATGGCGATGATTGTAGTAGAACTAGGGTGGATGATGACAGAAATTGGCCGACAGCCTTGGGCTGTACGTGGCTATGTAACCACCGAACAGGCATTGACCAAAACACATGACATTACCAGCTTTGGGTACTTTTTTCCGCTGTCATACATCGTGCTGTTTGTAGTGACGCTGTTAGCTGTCCGCAAGCTCGTGCGAGCTAACGCAAAGGAGGCAAAATGACCGCCTTTGTTTATATCCTATTCCTCGTCCCTCTGATACTTTTTGTATCTGCGTTTCTGTACGAGACCTTCCTCAGCTTTGCCCGGCTACGTAACCCTAAGGCCGGTAAAACGGGCTATGTTCACGCAACATGGGAAGTAACCCATACGTTACTCATATTTACCCTTGTTGTACTACTGATGATGTTCACAAAATCTATAGACGCTATAAGTACAGCTGTATTCACAACGACCTTCCTAGCAGGTGCAGCCCTAACCGTTCGATCCGTTACATACATGTACATTTTCTATGTACGCAAACGCGCAACCACATCTTGGATAGACTGGTTGTTTGCACTGAGCCATGTAGTCGCTGCACTCTTTTTGGTACTGACTGTAATAAAAGCACTTTGGTTCCTGCTACGCGAACGGCCTGAATACAACAGTCAATTTTTGCCCTACTTTATCCCTGGGCTGATAGTAGTCCTGGCACTTTGTGCATTACCAATTGTTGTCTTGTATCGTATTAAAGATTAGCTAGATTGTTACTCCGAAACAGTGAAATCACCAGCTGTCTCGGGTTGTAGGTGGTCGTGGAATAGATAGGTGCCTGACTCTGAGAGGGTTATCGTCTTGGTCTTGCCTGCTCGAATGATGTATTCGGTCTCTCCAGCGTAGGCTTTATGTTCTGGGTGTTCGCCAAAGGCGAGTTCTCGTACTTCTGTGTCCTCGTTAAGAAATGTCAGGGTGTCGCACTTCTGTGCGTTCGTGTGTTGTGGTGTGACAAGGCCGTTCTTAATTGTGACTTGGTGGTTAGCATATTGTCCGTGACAGGCACCGGTATGCTCGCCATTGATCTGGTAGATAGCCTCACCCTCTATGAGTGATTTAGTTTGGTCTGATGAGGTCTTATTGTAGTGAAGGTTGTTGATAATCACCACAGAGCCAGCTACTGTGACCAGGATGATCCCAACCGTAGCCACAAAGAACACTACGTTATAGAGCGGCTTAGGCCCACGTCCTAAATGTAGAAAGAAGAAAACCTGAACTAGCATCTGCAGAACTGCAAATCCTAATATTGTTACCAGCAGTGAAGTACCCGTCACCGTTTGCTTAACTACCATGTAGTACGGTATTGCGGTGAATACCAACGATAGGATGAACCCGATGATGTAAGAATCGATGGTTTTGTGTGCATCATTATGCGGAATGGTCTTGTGATAGACTTTATTGCTCATACAAATGCCCTCAAATATACAATGGTAAAGATAAAGATCCAGACGATATCCAAGAAGTGCCAGAACAGGCTTAGCATAGATAATTTACGCACTAGGTGCTTATTAAGCCCACGCTTCATGACAAAGACCAATGTAGTGCCCATCCATAATAGTCCTGAGGTAATGTGCAACCCGTGCGTACCGACTAGTACAAAGAATGAAGACAAGAAAGCGTTGCTCTTCATGGTGTGGCCTTCACGTATAAACTCAGCGAATTCTTTCAGTTCTAAACTAAGGAAGGCTAAACCAAGCGCAAAGGTAATACCAAACCATAGAAGCGTCTGCGCCTTCTTCCCTTGTCTGGCCATTATCATGGCTATACCAACGGTAAAGCTACTTGTAAGCAAGATCAGGGTCTCTGCTAGTGCCAATGGCTGACTGAACAGTTCACGCCCTGTCTCGCCACCCATTGTGTTACCATGCAAAACTGCGTATGTCGCGAACAAGACCGCAAACATCAAAAGGTCCGTCATTAGATATACCCAGAAACCGAACATAACTCTATCGTTGGCTTCTGCCTCGTGATCTAAGTGATGACTCATCGCTTGGACCTCGCTGTTTTCTTTCGCATGACACCCAGACCAAACTTAATTAGATACTTCACTAGTTCTGTTAGGCTCATGTCTTCTTCGTCGTGATTGGCCTTGCCGTGATCAGCAGCCCGGGCCTTGCGGATCCTGGCCTCTTCAAGCTTCTGCACCTCAGCAGCGGTTAGGGTATATTCTGGCTCCTCATTAAACCCACGGATGATGAAGACAACTAAAATGCCGAGTATGGATGCTACCGCAAGCCATAGAATGTGCCAGACAGCTGCAAACCCGGCGAAGAATGCAAAGATAGATATGTATATACCGGCAGCGGTGTTCTTAGGAATATGAATGTCCTCGTATGCAGGCTTTGGTAGACCGTGTTGCTTCATCTCCCAGAATGCGTCACGCGTACTCACCGTAGGTATAGTCGTAAAGTTATAGAACGGTGGTGCTGATGGAGTAGCCCATTCTAAGCTTCGTCCATCCCATGGGTCACCGGTTGTATCACGTAGTCGTTTCTTCTGAATAAAGCTAGCTATGATTTGGGCAATCTGTAATGCTACACCGATAGCGATAATGATTCCACCAATCAGCATCATGATAAACAATGGCTGCCATCCGGTTGAGGCGTCGTAGTGATCAAGCCTACGAGTAGCCCCCATAATTCCAAGTACGTACATTGGTATAAATGACATACAGAAGCCAATGATCCAACACCAGAATGCTTGCCTCCCGATACGTTCGTTTAGTTTGATACCAGCAATCTTGGGGAACCAGTAGGTTATGCCACAGAAAATACCAAACAATACACCACCAATAACATTAGAGTGGAAGTGCGCCACTAGGAATAGGCTGTTGTGTAACTGGAAGTCGACTGGCGGGAAAGCCAATATCAAACCAGAGAGACCACCTATAGTAAACGTGGTGACAAATCCTAGGAACCATAACATTGGCGTATCGAACCGAATCTTGCCCTTACGCATGGTGGCAATCCACGTAAAGAACAATACCGACGTCGGTATGGCGATGATTAAAGTCATAAGCCCAAAGAAGGCATTCACATTGGCACTCGCACCCATAGTAAAGAAGTGGTGTAGCCACACTGAAAGTGCCATAGCCGATACACCGACCATACCGAGCACGGCTGTAGAGTAACTAGCAATTCTTTTACGACTAAAGGTCGTGACTACTTCTGAGAACACGCCAAATGCTGGGAGCATCAGAATATATACCTCCGGATGTCCCCACATCCAAATAAGGTTGGTATACATCATGGGGTCACCACCACCGGTGGTTGTAAAGAAGTGTGTACCAAAGGACCTGTCAAAGAACATCAAGAATAGTGTTGCGGTTAGTAGTGGGAAAACGGTCACTGCCATAACCATGCTACAGAGTGATCCCCAGGTGAATAGTGGCATCTTCCAGAGAGTCATGCCAGGAGCACGCATCTTTAAGATAGTCATAATAAAGTTAATTGCGCCTAGCGTTGTCCCTATACCAGAGATCTGCAGGCTCCATATCCAATAGTCCACACCTACCCCAGGACTGAACTCCGGTCCAGATAACGGAGCCACTGCCAGCCAACCAGTAGCGGCGTATTCACCACCAAACATAAAGAACATATTCACCATGATTACACCACCAACATACAGCCAGAAACCAAGCGTGTTCAGGAAGGGCGAAGCTAGGTCACGTGCACCAATTTGTAGCGGCACAATGTAGTTAATGAGCCCGAATATAAAGGCCATGGCCACAAAGAACACCATAATATTACCGTGGGCCGTGAAGATCTGCTGGAAGTGGTCAGCTGTGAGGTAGCCATGTGAATCCCCAGAAGACAAAGCTTGCTGGAGCCAGATCATGATTGCGTCTAATCCCCCACGCACCAGCATGAAGCCACCAACGATGAAATACATGATTCCAATTTTCTTTGGGTCAACAGATGTCAGCCACTCTTTCCAGAGCCATGTCCAGCGTTTGGTATAGGTAAGTGCCATGATAACGAGCAACGCGCCAAAGAGGAATGCCCCTGAACCTGCAATGGTGAACCACTCATGTGGCAGCGCATGCCCGTTTAACTTTCCCAACCAAAATTCTTTCATTCGTGTGCCTCGTGATTAGTGTGCGCTTCGTGCGCGCCGGAATATTTCTTAATAACTCTGTCGTAGAGACCACTCTGGTAGTTTGAATAAAAGGATATCGGGGTGTTTTCTGTAGGCTTAAGTAAGTCATCGTAAGCAGCCGTACTCAATACATCATTCGACTGGCGAACTTGCTGTACCCATTGGTCAAAATCTTGAGCCGAGCTGGCACGGGCTGTGAACTTCATCCCAGAAAACCCAGCACCGTTTAGCTCGGCAGAGCTACCTGGGTAATCTCCGGCTGTTTCTGCAAGCAAATTAAGTTGGTTGACGTGGCTAGTCATTGAATACAATTGCCCGCCAAGGTTCGGTATCCAGAATGAACTCATTGGTGCTTCATCTGCAGTTAATTCAAAGGTTACTGGGGTATTAACGGGTATTTGTACAAAGTTAACAGTTGCAATCTTCTGTTCGGGATATATAAAGACCCATTTCCAGCGCATTGATACGACCTGAATGGTCATGGGCTTGGCATCGGAAGCTATTTTCTTGTGCGGCTCAAGCCTGTGAGTAGCAGGATACAAAACTGTAGTGAGTAGTAACATGATCACCGTTGGGAACACCCACATACTGGTGACAAAGAATTTACCCTGACGAGCTTCAGGATCATGTACTGCTTTTGTGTTAGATTCCCTGTACTTCCAGGCAGTGAAATACAACACAGACAATACGGGTACAGCGATCCCGAGTAGTACCGCTAGGATAAAGACTAGTAATTTGTGCTGTTCCTGGGCAATTGACCCCTGGGGACTAAAAAGTGCGACATTTTTACCGTGTAAGAGAAGTGCGATGAGTGCCACGAATTCGAGCAACAACAAGGGGATATACCATGCCAGCCATCCATGGCCGTGCCTTGTTTTGTTTTTTCGTGACATCAATATGACTCCATTAGAACATAAGCGTAATCTTAGTCATAACTATACCATAGTGCTAGTGCTTCCCAGGGATTTTTTGTCGTATTTTGTGCACTAACCTAAATGATATACTTATGGTAATAATGGAGCGAACTAGCAAACTGAAACCTTACTATATTCTTGCTAAGCCTGGAATTATCTATGGCAACTTAATCACGACAACTGGTGGGTATTTGTTTGGGGCAATTTTGCACATTCATATAGGTTCGTTACTCGCCATACTTGCCGGTACCGGTCTTATTATTGGCAGTGGTTGTGTCATTAATAACTATCTTGATCGTGACATCGACCAACACATGAAACGCACTAATAAACGTGCCACCGTTACTGGTGCTATTTCATCAAGGGCAACGCTGACTTATGGGAGTGTTCTTGGGGTTCTTGGACTACTGATACTCGCTAACTTTACCAACCCACTCAGTACTGCAATTGGAGCCTTCGGCCTTGTAAGCTACGCCGGGGTCTATACCTATTTCAAACGACACACAGTACACGCAACACTCATTGGCGCCATACCAGGTGCATTGCCGCCAGTTGCCGGATACACTGCGGCAACAAATCATCTCGATACATCTGCTTGGTTACTATTTGCCATATTGGTTACCTGGCAAATGGTGCACTTCTACGCGATATCAATTTATCGGCTCAAGGAATATAAGAATGCCAAGATACCACTTATGAGCATTGTGTACGGTGTTAAAGCAACAAAAATTCAAATGGTGTTTTACGGTACTCTGTTTTTGCTTGCACTCGTGTCACTGGCAAAGTTCAGTTACGCCGGACTGTTCTTCTTAGCTATTATGATCCCGCTTGCTTTGTGGTGGCTGGCGATACTTGTTAGCGGGCTCAAAACTATCGAACACAGTGCCTGGGCACGCAAAGTATTCTTTATGTCACTACTTTTGTTACCTGCATTTAGTCTAGCGCTGGCATTAAATGCCTGGACCCCCTAACACGAGTTACGCGCCTCAGTGATCTGCTACCCAGCAGAGCTGGCTACCCACCACTGTTCTTGGAACAGAAGCGGATTTTCTTCTGCGATCCTCATTGCACCGTACCATATGTACGACTTATTGCGGTTCTCAAAGAGAAATCCACTTCTGTCCTCAAGCGCGTAACTCGTGTAATATAGTGCTTATGGTATTACTACTCATTTCCCATATTACTATCGCCCTAGTAAGCATTGCTTTGGCTGCTCGTGGGTTAGTTCGCCCATCCAATAAAGCATTACAACAGTCATATGTTGCTATTGGTGCTACCCTGGTTTCTGGTACAGCGCTCGTGATCGCTGCCCACAGCAACCTCTTACAGAGTTGTATGACAGGGCTTGCCTATGTAGTAGGTATGACCGTTGCCACCGTTATTATCCAATACCGACTTGCTACAGAACGAACTAAATAGACAGGCTACCCTATGAAAAAACCAAAACTTTCTGTTGATCATCTACGGACAAGTACCTTGCGTGTATCACGATTCCATTTTGCCTATGTTTTTATCTACGCGGTACAGACTGCTATCTACCACGCCAGTAGACTGATTACACCCGATGTCTTGTTACGGCGATGGATTGCTGTTTCGAGTCTCCTTATAGTGTCTACGGCTGTTTGGTTTGTAGCCAAACACCGGAAATCAACTGTCACCATGTACCAGTGGGCTATCGCTGCTATCATCTTTGCCGATTTGGCCTTTGCCTCATTCAACGTTTACACGCAACGAGGCTATGCGAGTAAGTCTGTCTTACTGTTCATTGTACCTATTGTCGTTGCTACTGTTTTCATCAGTCGTAGTGCATTGTTTGCCACTGCCCTACTCGCAATTGCGCTGTACACCACAAGCGCCGTTAAGTACTTTGTTGATTACTTCAATGAAGGCTACCTGACCGAGCTATACGGTGAAATAGCCTTTTACTCAGCAACCTTTTTGCTGATTGCTGCCTTGCTATGGGCAACAATGCACAAACGTAAATAATTACTCTGTTTAGGTGCTAAAATATCTATAGTAATTAGGAGGTTCATTATGGCGGATTATAATTTCAATGACCTAAACGCACTCTTCTTTAACTGCACACTTACAAAAAGTCCCGGAGCAAGTCATACAGAAAAACTCATAGATGTTAGTCAAGCAATTATGCAAAAGCACGGTGTTACGACTGAAGTTATTCGACCGATTGATCACGATATAGCTACAGGGGTCTGGCCCGATATGCGTGAGCACGGATGGAAAACCGATGAATGGCCAGAGCTATACAAAAAGGTCATGAAAGCAGATATCCTTGTCTTAGCTGGACCGATTTGGCTTGGTGATAATAGTTCCGTGATGAAACAAATCATTGAACGGTTATATGCCTGCTCAAGTATTCTCAACGCATCCGGGCAGTATGCATACTACGGAAAAGTTGGAGGCAGTCTCATAACGGGCAACGAGGATGGTATAAAGCACTGCACAATGAATACTCTGTATAGTCTTCAGCACTTGGGCTACACCATTCCTCCGCAAGCAGATGCTGGCTGGATTGGTGAAGCCGGGCCAGGACCAAGCTATGGTGATAAGTTAGATGATGGAACTATTGCAGGCATCGATAATGATTTTACTAATCGAAACACCACCTTTATGACCTGGAACTTGATGCATATGGCAAAACTGCTGAAAGATGCGGGTGGTATACCTGCATACGGCAATCAACGTTCAGAATGGGATGCTGGCTCGCGGTTTGATTTTGTGAACCCGGAGTACAGATAGACTGTGAAGGCTCTAGCGTATAGCCTCCACAAAAAGAAAAAACCTGAGGTCTCATACCTACCGGATTTTACAGCGCGTAGTGTTGCTGATATTGATTTTGAACTGTTAAAGAAGCTCAAGGTCAGGCACTTATTGTTTGATCTAGATCAGACACTCCGTCGACCATATTCCAGACACCTAGAGGATGCAGTTGTGAAGCTCCTACAAGAAGTGCAATCGTCTGGCCAGTTCCTGAGTCTAAATTTAGTCAGTAATAACCAACGCAAACTCAATCGTTTTAGCGATCCAATCGATGCCAATGTATATCAGCCATACCGCGAGGGATTCAAAATTATTCGCAAACCAAATCCTAAGTTTTTTGAATTCGTTCTAGACCACATCAATACCAAACCAGAACAAACTGTTATGATCGGCGACCGACTACACGCAGATGTACTAGGCGGAAATAGGATGGGGATGTATACCATCTTTGTCGCTAAACGTGGACCAATTGATTACTGGTTTGATTGGCTGTTATTGACCCGCATGCGTGACAATCGACGATTAAAAGACGCGATCTCTACACACCGATCCCGCACGAAGCGTAAGTAGGTTATACTACGTACTAATGAAGGGTGTGGAACCAGATACTAATACTTTGCTCGTAACTAATGATGAGCAAACCGCCAAGCTATTTGAAGTGCTGGGTGCGCGGTTTACTAATCATGGGCAATTGTTACTCCCTAACTCTGATCTATATGAAAAATTATCTGACGATGAAGGACTACAAGCCTTAGCAAAAGAACTGTACCGCTGGCTTGGCTACAAACCCCATAGTTTGGACGTGGTATATGGCGCTTCTCAATCGCCAACAACCACAAGCCTTAAAAAGATTATTGTTGATGAGCAGTACAGGAATCACCCACTGGTTGTGGGTGGCCTCGTAACGCTTGCTGTACTACGTCAAGTTATGACCAAGCATCACTATGGAGCAGACGAACACTTTATCGAGAATGCCAGTATACAAGCAGGACTTGGGCTATGGATAATCAACGCTTTCAAACCGCATGCATCCCACCATGAATCGCTCTATCACATGCTTGATGGTGGCTGGCTGCAGCATGAAGGTCTGCAGCTAGATGCATTTACCAAAGGCCAGTACCTCCAGGAATTTGCAATCTTTACCAGCCAGCACCGCCTCTTTCCTGAAGATTACCTACGCGGAGTTAGCAAACGAAGCCACTATCTATTACCCACCACTACAGGAACAGACAAAGTCGCTCCTCTACCCGAGCCAACTGCGACATCCAAGCATCTACGCGCCGCAAAACTCATGTGGGCAAAACTTGCTATTATTGCCATTACCCTCAGCCTGATAATTACCTTTGGGCTAGTGCTCTGGGCAGGTACCGAAAAAGCGCCGAATGCAGATCAGGCACGTGACGAGAAAGCGCTATCAGTCATTAAGACCAGCTTGGACGATTGCGTGAAACACGCTTCTGACCAACTGAGCACGCTAGACCCGAACGACCTGTTTATGGCGCGCCAATCGGACGCGACTAAATCTCGCTGCGAAAGCCTCCGCAACCAATACAACGAAGCCCTCGACGCCTACCAAGATGCTTATCTAAAACAAAATTAGAAGTGTTCACGGAGGTGGGACATTGAGTAGTCCCACTTAGCATCTGTTTTTTTGTGCGGGTTAAAGATATTTTGTGGATCGAATATATGTTTGATTTCGCGCATGCGGTCAGTAACGTCTTTGCCAAATTGCTGCTCTAACCATGGACCTCGAACAAGTCCATCGTTGTGTTCACCACTCAGTGAACCATGATACTTCAGTACCAACTCGTTAACTTCTTTCTGTGCAGGCTGAATCTTGGCACGTTCTGCAGGATCCTCGAACTTCATAAGTGGGATGACATGGAAGTTACCATCACCCATGTGGCCGGCTATGGTCGCAAATAATTTATACTTTTTGATAATCTGTTGTAATTGGGGCAAGAATTCAGTTAGATACTTTGGTGGTACGCAAAAATCGTCGATAAATGGCGCTGTATGCTTGTCCTTTACTTTGCTCCTGAGCAATTGGAAGCTATTACGTCGCATGATCCAGAATTTCTCTGACTTGCCTTCTGTTGCATCCTCTTCAAACCCATTAATTTCATAACGTGCGCGGTACTTGGCGAGGTCCTTGTGTAGCGCATGTACTTTTTGGCGAACCTCTTCGTCCGTGTCACCATTAAATTCAACCATCAGGATAAGCTTCGGTATACCCCTCAGTAGTTGCAGACCATCTGGGATAAGCGTAATCAACAAATGGATAAATCTCTTCCAACCAAGCATCTTGAGAAAACTAGGCATGAAGCGGATAGATAAAAGCAGCGTTGCATCATCAAATGATTCAAATGTTGCTGGCTTGTGCTTCATAACCGCAGGAATAAGTTCGCCAAGATCATCTATGTTCTTCAAAAAGAGCACCAGCAAACCTGATTCTGGGCGAGCGGGTACTAAGCGGAACTTGATGTCCGTAACCATACCGAGTGTACCCTCGGAGCCTACAATAAGCCTAGTAAGATCAAAGACTTCTGTCTCACGATCCCAGACTTCCCAGAGAGTGTACCCCATCGAGTTCTTACTGACTTCTGGTTTGGCCGCCTTGATTTGATCATAATACTTCTCGCATAGATCAAATACCTGCTTATAAATGTTACCCTCGTAATCCTTCTGGGCAATCTTGGCCTTGAGCTCTTTCTTATTCAGCGGTTTAACCGTGTACTCTTTGCCGTCAGCAAAGACAACCTTTAGTTCATTTACAAAATCCTTAGTCTTACCGTACTCCAGTGACTTCTCGCCACCGGAATTGTTAGCGATCATACCGCCAATGGTACAAAGTTCTCGAGAAGCGGGGTATGACGGCATTAAGGCTTTGTTCTGAAGCGTGGCTTTTTCAAAATCACGATAGAAAACACCAGGCTGAGCATGTGCTTCAGTTGGTGTAGTCTCAAAGATCGCTGTCAGATGACGATTCATATCGATAATGACAGAGTCGTTTATGGCACCACCCGCCATATCCGTTCCAGCACTACGAGCGGTTACTGACAAGTCAGGAATGTCCTTTTTGTACTTGGCAGTGAGTTTTACTAAGGCTTGAACGTCTTTGCTATCTTTAGGTGCAACAACTGCCTGTGGCATAATCTCGAACATACTTGCGTCGTGACTGTATTGTTCACGTTTTGCTATATCAGTTTCTATTTCGCCTTTAAATGTTTTTTTCAGCTCTTGAAGGAATGCGTCCATGCCCACCTTTATATTGTTATCGGTAATCTGGTGTAAGTATAAGCGGTATGCTACTATTTAGGCAAATATGAGCAAACATAGAATAGTAATAGTAGGTGGTGGTTTTGGTGGTGTCAAAGCGGCTTTAGAGCTAGCTGATGACAACCGTTTCGACATTACGATCATTAGTGATCACGACGATTTCCGTAACTACCCTACTCTCTACCATGTATCTACCGGGGGCGCCAAACGAACAGCTTCTATCCCACTCAGCGAAATATTTGCCGGCAAGCCCGTTCATGTACTCATAAGTAGCATTACAGATATTGATAAAAAAGCCCGCACCGTTACGACAGCCGACAAGCAAGTCATAGGATACGAAGCATTGGTTCTGGGACTTGGTGTAAAGACCAATTACTTCCACATTGAGGGACTGGAAGAATTTTCTTATGGAATTAAAACGCCTGCTGATGCGATGGCACTTAAAAAACATCTGCACCAGCAACTATGCGATCAAAACCGTCCTGACTTAAACTATGTAGTTATCGGTGGCGGACCAACTGGTGTTGAGTTAGCAGGAGCTTTACCTGCATATATCCGTAAATTGATTAAACAACATAATCTCAGACCAGTTAAAGTGCACGTTGACCTTATAGAAGCTGCTCCGCGACTCGTACCGCGTATGCCCAAAGATATTTCACGTATGATTGCTCGGAATTTGCGTAAGCAAGGTGTTAAGATATACCTCAAAACAGCGGTTCAAGCTCAAACTGCTGATGCGTTGATGGTCAACAACAAGCCTATCCGTAGCCACACGGTTATTTGGACGGCTGGTGTTATGAACAGTCCTTTCTTTGCTGAACACGACTTCCAGTTGGCACGTAACGGCAAAGCACGTGTCGATCAATTCTTACAGTCTGAGCCAGGTATTTATGTAATTGGTGATAATGCTGATACTCCGTTCAGTGGTATGGCGCAAACTGCTCTATACGACGGCAAATTCATTGCCGCAAACTTACAACGCATTGCCAGTAAGCAAGATCCTTTGCCATACATTGCCAAGAAACCTATATATGTTTTACCGGCAGGACCGAAGTGGGCAGCTGTATTATGGGGCAAGTTCAGGTTGTATGGACGTGCTGGTTGGATGCTGCGTAGCATTGCAGACCTTGTTGCTTTTCACGATTACCTCCCATGGAAAATGGCAGCTGAACGCTGGATGGCACTAGATGATGAAGAAGATGAGTGTCCACACTGTGCAAACGAGTTTGATAAACTCAATTATTTGTCAGGTGAGGTAAAGAGTTAAGACTCTTCTGCATGAACGGATAACGTGCGAGGCCAAATAACTACCGACTCCACACTATCTCTAGGAATAGTTCCATAATGACGACTGTCCGTACTGGTTTCTGGGTGGTCACCTAAAACGAACAGACCATCTGCCTCTACCCTTTCAAGTCGTTTGATTGTTTCCCTATTTTCTCTAGAGAAGATGACTACTTTCCCCGGCCGGAGGCGCGTAAACCAGCGCCAACCGAACACAAGCGTGCCGGGCGGCAATACAGGCACCATACTGTGCCCTTGGACTCGACGAATCATAATAGGCCATATATTCATGGCGGTCTCCTTGGTTTAAAAAGCTAAGCTTTTTTAGTTTCCCAAAAAATTGTTGAGATTTCGTCAATCTGAGCTAATAGCTTATCAGCCTCAGCAACGTCCATATGGTGTTTACACTCACCTGCCTGCTTAGTAGCGTTCCAGAATAGTTCGTGGAGGTTTGGGTATTTTTCTAGATGCGGTTGCTTGAAGTAGTCGGTCCAGAGCACCCATAGGTGGTGTTTAACGAGTTCCGCCCGCTGTTCTATCAATACGACTGCACGGAGCTTGTTATGCTCGTCCAGGCCATCGTACTTTTCCATCATGGCTTTAACGCTCTCTGCCTCAATACGGGCCTGAGCTGGATCGTAAACACCACAAGGCAAGTCACAGTGTGCGTATACTGGTTTAATAGAGAATAATTTCATGTACTGTCCCTCCTGAATTGACTCTACCAGTATACCTTAGATAGAAAAGTAAGTATGTGTAGTATCTCGCACTATCTTGATTGTGTGTCGCGCCATTTTTGTATCTCTGCATGATGGCCGCTGAGGAGTACGTCGGGTACTTTCTTGTCACGGAAAGTTTCCGGACGAGTGTATTGGGGGAACTCTACAGACACATCATCTGCTTGGAATGACTCAATCTCCGCAGAGGCATCACCACCTAGTACACCAGGTAACAAGCGAACGATACTATCAATCATGATCATAGCCGGTATCTCACCACCAGTGAGTACGTAATTGCCAATCCTGTACTGGTAATCAACCCAATCGGTTACACGCTCATCGTAGCCCTCATAACGAGGACAGATAATAATAAGCCCCTGGTTGTCGGCTGCAAATCGTTTGGCGTCAGATTGCTTGTATAGCTCACCACGCGGGGTTGGGAGTAGTACAAGCGCCTCAGGATCTTGTTCTTTGGCATGTTCAATGGCGGCCACTAGTGAGTCCACTTTGAGTAGCATGCCATCACCGCCACCATATGGAGTGTCATCAACCTGCTTGCGGGGACCATTGCCGTAGTCTCTCAGGTTAATATAGCTTACCTTAAAAGCACCTTGGTCTTGGGCCTTCCAAAGCATGCTTGCATCGAGCACTCCAGGGAACATTTCTGGGAAGAGTGTTATTACTTGTATTTTCATCCCTACAAGTTTCGCATCTCAACGGCCTGCTGTCCAGCGGAGCTAGCCACCCGCCGTTGTTCTTGGCGCAGAAACAGATTTTCTACTACAATACTCCCTTCACCGTATTTAGATACGGCTCGGTCCGTTTCTCGCAGAGAAATCTGTTTCTGCATCCAAGTGCGAAGCTTGTAGGTACCCTCTTTATACAAAAAGAACCAGTTTTATAGACTGGTTCGTTTTGTCACATAAAGCTCCCATTCTGGGAATGCTCGCAAAGAGCTTTTTGTTTTGTTTTTGTTTGTTTTGTTAATCGCTGGATTAGTCACAGCCGAATGTGGTTATGACTATACAGTGGGTACTGCGTTACCGCAAGGCCAATATAGCAAAGTTATCCCCACCTCTGGGGATAACTACTAAATGTCTAAGTCGTCCAATTCGGCCAGTTCCGCTCGCGTGTTTTTGACTACATCGCTCTCTTCCTCTGGGACAGGTACCGCATCAGTGTCGTCGTCTGCTGCTGGCTGAGTACTAGCTGCTGGTGCACGGCCGCTGCCATCACCGGTGTCTACGATCTTTAAGTTATAGCGAGCATCATTCTTAGTACCGAGGGCACGAAGAAGTGTACGGAGGCTCTGAGCAGTTGCACCACGCTTACCGATAACACGACCGAGATCTTCTGCGTCTACGGTTAATTCAAGTAGTACGCCTTTTTCATCAACACTTCTCTCCACGGATACCGCGTCTGGGTTCCCGACTAGTGATTTTACGATAAATTCTACAAATTGCTGGTCAATAGTTGCGCTCATATTCTGAATGTCCTCCAATTACTGTCTGTCACCCCATTATAACAAAAAACCCGGCACATTGGCCGGGTTCTTGTGATTTGAAGGAGCCTTAGGCTTCTTTTTCTTCCTTTGGCTCTTCTGCTGGAGTTTCCTCTACAGGCGCCTCGGCCTCAGCTGCAACTTCTTCAGTTGGAGCTTCTGCTTCAACAGTAGGAGTTTCTTCTACTGCAGTCTCTTCAGCAGCAGGAGCATCCTCTACGGGTGCTTCTACTTCTGGTTGATTACGGCGAAGCTTATCTGGGTTACGGAGTGCACCGCTCTTAACGGTAGCAACCTTGACCCAAGCTGGCAAAGCAACTTTTTCTGCCTGTAGCAAACGAACAACACGGTCAGATGGCTGTGCGCCGTTGCTCAAGTATAGAGCCGCCTTCTCTTTGTCGAGAATGACTTCTTTAGTGTGTGGGTTATAACTACCCAGAGCCGCCACAACACGACCACTGGTAGGGGTCCGGCGTGAGTCTTGAACGACTACGCGGAATTGAGCGTGACCTTTACGGCCAGTACGCTGCAAACGAATGACTAACATCCCTGTTCCTTATCTGTAAAAGATTTTATATACCAAATAATCTTACAGTATCTCACCCCTGTTGTCAACTATTCTGAATAGGTTTTGAGGGCGGCTTCTGCGGCGGCTACTTGGCCCATTTGCTTGCTCGGGCCGCTGCCCTTACCCTTGAGCTCCCCACCTACGTAGACACCAACACTAAAGACCTTATCGTGGTCGGGGCCTTCTTCACTGAGTACCTTGTAAATAGGTGTGTGACCTTCTTTGCTCTGTACGATTTCCTGGAGGTGTGACTTGGGGTCCATCCATGAACCAGTTTTGAGAATTTCATCAAAGGTAGTAAGTAGGGTTTCGTGGATGAACTTAGAGGCTGCTTCGTAGCCTTGATCTAGGTACAACGCACCTACAACAGCCTCGTAACTATTAGCCAAGATCTGTGCTCGTGCCCGGTCAGTACCACGTTTTTCACCGCGACTGAGTCGTAGTAGTGGCTCAAACTCATTACGTGCTGCTGCAGCACCAATACTCTCTGTACGGACCAAGCTACTGCGCCAGTTAGTTAGGATACCTTCTGGATCATCGTAGTTGGCGTATAAGAATTCAGTAGAAACCAGCTCAAGCACTGCATCACCAAGGAATTCGAGACGTTCGTTGTGTTCCTTAGCTGTCTTACGGTGTTCGTTGACGTATGAGCGGTGAGTAAAGGCCGTAACCAATAGATCAATGTTATTGAAGGTAACACCGAGTTTGTTAGTTGCGAATGCCTGGTAAGCGGAAATGTCCATAGTCTATAGTTTGCCGGAGCGGATTTTCTTGAGTCCTAGTAATATTATTTTGCCGATGTCTTCGTATTCTATCTTATCTAAAGCTTCTGTCGCGGGGAACCATTTAATGCCATTCATCCACTCTTCTGGCTGAAGCTTGTCAGTATCCCCCTGGGCTTGGACAAGGAAAATCTCTGTGGTCATGAGGACCAAACTCTGTTGGCGACGGTAACGGAAGTTAATTTTACCCAACCAGTTGAGGACTTTCATCTCCTGGAGGCCTGTTTCTTCACGAATTTCGCGTTCGGCGGTTTCTTTGGATGTTTCACCTTCTTCAATGTGGCCTTTTGGAATGGTCCAACGGTTTTTAGCGTCCTGAATAAGAAGGATTTCGACTTCCTTACTGTCTTTGGCGCTGCGGCGGAAAATAATACCGCCAGCTGTTGGCTCGCGAACAACTTCGCTGATCGTTGGCCGGCGGCGGTTTACGAACTTCTTAAATCCACCGAGTGGATTGCTGAGCGGATTATTTGGCTTCTTCATCTTTAGATTTCTTAGCTTTCTTAGCAGGGACCGGAGTCTCTGGTTCTTCTCTCTGACGGAGTAGCGTGCCAAGCACGCCATTGATAAACTTAGACGAATTCTCGCCTCCGAACGCTTTTGCAAGCTCTACTGCCTCGTTGATGACCACCTTTGGGGGAACATCAGCATTGTGAACAAGCTCATATGCCCCTATTCGTAGTACCAGTCGGTCCATGCGTGCGATTTGCTCAATTGGCCAATCTGGCGCAATAGGCTGTAGTAGTAGATCCAACTCAAACTTCTTATCATCTACCCCGGCAACAAGCTGCTCAATGAAACTACGATCATCGACCATATCAGCATAGCGCTTGATATTGCGTTCTAGAACGTCTTTGAGCTTGAAATCCTTGTCGTTACACTCCAGACGAAACTCTTCTTCGTAGAGTGTCTGTAGTGCAATGATTCTTCCTAGGTGCCTATTAGAAGCCATATTGTTAAACGTCCGTTAATTTACTACCAGTATATCTTATCGATATACTTTTCTGTACTCGGAAAATATAAGTAAACTGATATTTCCCTCCGTTCTTCGAGTATACGATACTAGTAGGATTATACTGAGGCTTTTTTGCCTGATTCGCGGCGAGTTGTAAAAGCCTTAACTGGTGACTTAGCATTTACAGCGCGCGCTAGCTTAAGTAGCAAGTGGCTACGACGAGTACCGGTACGACGGTGACTAGTTCGCTTCTTGGGTTTACCCATGTTTAATACTCCTTACGAGAATTGATTAACAAAAATTCCTAGTAATTATAGCCTAAATTACAGCAATCTTCAAGAGGTAAACTAGCTATTTCTGTAGGGTGAAGTTCGCGAGAACAAAATTGTGGTCAGACTTGTCCGCGTAAATAAGCCGTTGACTAACTGGCACTAGCCCCTGGTTTCTTCTATAGAAGACATAGTCAATCGTTGAACCATCGCCACCCTTCCTATTCGTCTTCCAGTCAGCTGGCTTGCCAAGATATATGTAGGTTGATATTGAGTTAGCCTTATCCCTGAGCAATATTTTAGGGAAGTCGGGATTTGTGCTCGCAATATACGTACTATATTCTAGGTTGAAGTCACCGCCAACAATCACTGCACCTGCCGCACTGCGTGCATTGATAAGATCTCTTAAGTTCTTCATCGAAGTAACAAAGAGAGCTTTACGAGTATCGCTAATCATTGGATTCTGGAGCGTATGGACAGAAATGAGTGTCACGCGCTTGCTCGTAGAGACACATACCTTATTAATGTCTGGCCGCTTACATACAGTCACCCAGTTAGCCCACCTATTTCCGCCTTCTACATCGCTACTACTTAGCTGCTTCCTACCACTGGTCACATATTGCCATCTTTCGATCTTCCATAGGGGCCTAGTGTCTTGCTTGTACCTGTAGTCTGGACCATCTGCTGCTAGAGTTGTTGAGCCAACCGAGTTATACCCACGTAATTCAATCTCGGATGCCTTTTTATCAGATGCTTCATTCAAGGTGATAAAGTCTGGATCAGTATCCATAACTTTGATGAGATCCTGCCGATAATCGGCATCTGGTAAATCGTACTTAATATTGGCTTGTACGATCTTGATAGGAATAGTGAGCGTCGCTGCTTTAGAAAAGAATACTCTGTAAGCACCAAAGCCACCTATAACACTAACGGCTAGTACGGCTAGTACAAAATGATGCGAAACGCCTCTGTTGTTTAACTTTTTAAACCGTAATTTCATATTACTTTTGCCTTATTTGTTTTTAAGATATTACTCATATATTTACCCAGAAAATGTACAGTGTCAAATTGTTTATGCTACAAAGGTGTATTAGATGACAAAGTTAACTATTTTGCCAGGAACGTAGATAGATTTTTTGATTGGGGTGTCTGCTATGAATGCGGACACCTTATCGTTTGCTGCGGCGATTGCCAAAATATCCTCTTTTGAAGCTTCACGGGCAACTTGTACTTCGCCACGTAGTTTTCCATTCACTTGTACGGCAATGGTAATTTCATCAGTGATGATGAATGTATCGTCATATTGTGGCCAGCTGTCTTTTTGCACGCTGTCCTGGTGGCCGAGTTGGCTCCATAGCTCATCTGCAATATGTGGCGCGAACGGAGCAATACAGCTGGCCACAGCCTCTAATGCCTCTTGCCAAACATCGTTTTTCACCAAGTTTTCTACTTTGTACTTGTAGAAGTCATTCACTGCCGCCATTGCAGCTGCAATTGCAGTGTTATAGCGATTGCCATCAATATCGTCAGTCATTTTCTTGATCATGGCATGAGTTGTACGGCGAATATCTTTCTGGGCCAGCTCGGTAACATCACCGGGTTCCGCGGCAAGATATTCTTGCGTAAGATTCCAAACACGACTCAAGAAACGATGCGTTCCAGGCACGCCCTGTGGATCCCACCTCGCCCATAACTCAAGCGGAGAGGCAAACATCAAGTATGTACGGAGCGCGTCTGCGCCGTAGCCTTGGTCAATGATCTCTAACGGGCTTACCCCATTACCCTTAGATTTAGAGAACATGGTGCCGTCAGATGCCATAACCTTGCCGTTAAATAAGAACTGCTTGAAGGGTTCCGGGTTATCGATTAGGCCAAGTTTTGTAAAGAATCGGGTCACGAAACGTGCATACAGTAAATGTGCCGTTGCATGGTCTGCACCACTATAAAAATCAATAGGTTCCCACTTCTTGGCAACTTCACTGCCAAAAATCTGCTCGGAGTTATGTGGATCAAGGTAGCGGAACATGTACCAGCTACTACAAACATAGGTATCAAGTGTGTCGGTTTCGCGCTCTGCATCACCACCACACCGTGGACACTTAACCTTCAACCACTCTGTCGCCCGTGCTAAAGCGCTACGACCGTCACCGCTTGGCTGGAAATCATCAAGTTCTGGCAAAACTACTGGTAAGTGATCATCAGGAACTAGCACTGGACCGTCCTTGGGACAGTTAATGATTGGGATCGGGGCACCCCAATACCGTTGACGACTTACGCTCCAGTCACGCATCTTATAATTAACTTTTTCTGTTGCTACGCCCTGTTCGGCCAGACTTTTCACGATGTTTTCACGGGCTTCACTTGAGCTCATGCCATTGTACTCACCAGAGTTGGCCATAATCCCTTCACCGTGGTAACACTCATCAAGCGCCAGGAAGCGGTAAAACGCCTCGTGTACACCGTCGTCGAGCATAGCCGCAACAGCTTCTACTGGCTGCCATGTAACCGTGAACTTATCTTTTTCGCCTTCGTCCAGGTTTGTTTCTACTTTTTCTTCGTCTAAGAGTTCGTACAGTAAGCCCGTACCGCTGACGTGCATATTCTTGTTCTTGGTATTAGAAAAGAAGTAGCCGTGCCCTTGGAATTCTGCTTCTTTAATAAATTTAAAGTTCTTATATCCTGTTTCTTCAACGATTTCACGTTCTGCGGTAGTTTGATTAGATTCATCACCTTCAACACCACCACCAATAAGCATATTACCGCCGTGGCGTTCTTTTCGTGGCCCCCAGTCCAGTACGATTACCTTGTTAGTCTTAGGGTTACGAACTACAACAAATACTGATTTCTTGTGCGTGTCATCACCTGTTGGTTCGCCAAAAGTTGGCTCAACTACGTAGGTAATTGGTAGATCAAACTTGGTAGCAAATTCATTATCACGTTCGTCATGAGCTGGGACCGCCATGATTGCGCCCGTACCATAGCCCGTTAATACATAGTCAGCAATCCAAACAGGTATTTTTGCCTGGTTTGCCGGGTTGGTTACGTATGCCCCAGTAAAGACACCAGTCTTTTCTTTACTCGACTGACGCTCAACTTCTGTCTTCTTTTGTGCAGCCTTTACGTAAATGTCTACGGCTTCTTTTTGTTCGGCAGTCGTAACTTGGCTGACAAGTTCATGTTCAGGGGCCAAGACCAGAAAAGTCGCACCAAACAATGTATCGGGTCGGGTCGTAAAGACGGTCACACTTTGGTTACCACCATCGAATTTAAACGTAACTTCAGCGCCTTTTGACTTACCAATCCAATTAGCCTGTGCAAGTTTGACGCTTTCTGTCCAGTCCAAGTCTTCTATTGCATCTAATAACTCGTCTGCATACTCAGTGATTTTAAAGAACCATTGTTTTATTTCTTTTTTTTCTACTAAAGGGTCATCCGGCCCATCGTGTCTCCAACACTTACCATCAATGACTTGTTCATTAGCCAGGACCGTATTATCCTTTTCACACCACCATTGCATGCGTGAATCTTGGTATGCCAAACCGTTTTTGTGCATCTGAGTAAAAATCCACTGAGTCCATTTGTAGTATTCCGGGGTATGAGTGGCTATTTCTTTACTCCAGTCATTACTCCAACCCATTGCCTTGTAGGCTTTATGGTAATCAGGTATAAGTTGCGCCATGCTTTCCTGAGGACTCATGCCTTCTTTGATAGCACGGTTTTCTGCTGGTAAGCCGAACGAATCCCAGCCTACCGGATGGTAGCTTTCGTGACCAAGTTGCCGCTTAAAGCGTGCTTTAACATCAGGGATGGTGTAGTTCATGGCGTGACCAATGTGTAAATTACCGCTTGGGTAGTTGAACATACTCATAGCCATGTACTTGGGTTTTTGGCTGTTCAAATCGGCCTGGTAGATTTTGGTATCGTCCCAGATTTTTTGCCACTTGGGCTCGATGTCTTTTGGATTATAGCGTTGCATTAGTATCTATTGTAACAGGGGTGTGGCTCTAAGAAAAATTCTTGGTTTTCTTTTTGAGCCAGGCGGGGCTTTGACGAACAAGTTTCTTGATGTCACCCTGGTCTGCCAAAATAGGCTTGATTGCTTCTTCAGCATAGACACGGTTCTGTGAACCCTTCACCAAAATGACAGCATCCTTTGTGATAATTTCTTTTAAATACTCGCCCGCAGTGTACGGATCATCAAATCGTTTCACTGAGCAGCCTTGTGTCTCTGCTGCTTCTGCCAAATACTTATTGGCATCTGGCCCAAGAGTAAGGACCACGTCAAGCTGGTCTGGATCGCATAAAGATCCAACTTCTGTGTGCGCATCTGGAGAGAATTGTCCGAGCTCGTTCATATTCCCAAGTAGCGCAATTTTTTGTGGCGCATCAATCCGATACAGTGTTTCCAACGCGGCCTTAGCTGCCTCCGGGCTAGCGTTATATGTGTCATCAATGATTGATGAACCTAGAATTCCCTTTAGTAATTGCATTCGGCCACTCACGGGTTTAACGTGAACCAGACTATCAATAATCTCATCCGTGCTGAGCCCTAGCTTATCAGCGACTGCAATTGCTGCGGAAAGTGAGTACAGGTGGGGTTCTGCAATACTTGTGTGTGATAATTCTAGGTATTTGTTACCATTTCTCAAAAGAACAAACTTCACGCCATCTGACTGGAAGGAGAAAGATTTAACCTTGTATGTTGCGGGTTTATGTAGCGCATATGTAATAGGATCTTCCAGAAACGACAAATACCTGTCATCAATAAGGTCAGCGTTTGCTAAAACCACGTCTGAATACTCATAGATAGATAACTCTTCGTTCGCAACTGCATCGAGGTCCGTAAAAAACTCCATGTGCTCAGGGGCAATCGCTGTAAGTACCCCAATATCTGCATGTAGATACTTCTCAAATGCCACAATTTGGCCAGGACCATCCGTCCCAACTTCTACGATCACAACGTCGTACGGATATGTGCGGTGGATTTGTGCCTCGGACTTAATGATTGTAATGAGCCATGCAATCGGATTGAACAAGCTAGGGATTGGTAACCCAAAGAATACGAGTGGAACGCTTACGAGATCATTGTAATTACCCTCTTGGAATCGAACCCTACGACTAGCACCAATGACTTGCGCAATCGCAAACTTGGTACTGGTTTTACCGATACTACCAACAACTGCAATAACCTTGAAATCGTGCTTCCGCCGCAGCCGACGGACCTGCCATCCCAAAATTGTAACAATAACAGATCGAGCTATTCGTTTCATCTACGGCTTAGTATACCCGAAATATGGGTTATAGTCCGAGTAAACTCTGGAAGCTGTCAGTGTTTGCGCCACGGACCGAACTACTACCGCCAAGGCTACCAGAGAGTTCGCCTATAAGCTCCATAACGGATTTTGCACCAGCTGGCTTCTCAACAGTAACTGGTTTGTTGTAATCAAAGATTGCTACACGAACTTTAACTGTATTTTCTTTCTCGGTAATAGTGGTCGCAAGTTGTGAAACCTTACGGTCAGACTTACCAACCCACATATCAACCGGGTACTTACTAAAGTCTATCTTGTCGATCGCATCAATATCTTTTTGGTCGATATCATTAAAGTTGAAGGTTTTGATCCCAGAACTCTTAAGTTCAGTAGCAAACGCCTTGAACTGCGCTTTATCAACAGAAACCTGAACGTGATAGCTATCTTGGTTATGAATCTTTTCGTTTGGCAGTTTCTTCAAAACAGTAATAAACTGGTGCTTCTTGTAAATATCACCAATTTTCTTGGCGTCGGCTTCTGAGAGTGACGTTTCATTAGTTGCAGCACCGACACTTCCACCCGCTTGCTTGAGTAGACTCTCGTCAATTGTGTACCACTGATTATTAACCTGCCTAATGATCGGAGCATAACTAGCAAACAGAGAAGAGGACTGCGAGCTTCCACCCTGCCCAGCAAGTAGCTTGTCTAGGCCATCAAGCCCTGATAGTCGCAAGTAGATACTCTTATCACCAACACTACGTAAATCTACGCCTATGGCCGCTACTACTGTCTTAAGCTGTAATTTTACATCGAGACTGCCTTTGTCATTGGCGCTACCACTGAATGTCAGTGCAGATGCTGACTTACAGGCGTCTCCACTAACACACGATACTTCACCCTCAAACTTGGCAGAAGTAATCTTTGTACTTACCGTGTTGGTGAGTGAATCCTGGACAATGCGCTGAGGCTTACTCGGTGCGATGACGCCAAAGTATGCGCCAACACTACCGCCAATAAGTATTACAAGGAGACCAATGATAAGTGCAATGATCTTTACCTTTTTAGACACACCTTTTTTCTTGGCAATTTCTGAGCCACTTACAGGTTGCATTGGCGGTAAACCTATAGCTGCTGCAGTTGGGGCAACAACTGGCGCTGTTTCCTCTTGAGGGGTCGCCGTAGCGCTCGGTGCGATGTCTGGCTGTACGACTTCAGCAGGTGCCTCTGGTGTGATCGTTTCTTGTTCGGTAGGATTGACTGACTGCATTGGTTCAATTGGTGTTGAGTTTTCACCATCAGTGGATGGTTCTTGATCGTTTGGTTTCATAATTACCTCCGGGTATACAGTACTTCATATTAAACTGCTTGTGATTATACAATCAGAACAGAGGAAAGTGAAACTTGTTTCAATTTTCCGAGTACTGAGCCGTAAGCAAAGCTATAACCGAGAAACGGAAGTAAATAAAAGTTTACTTATATTTACAGAGTATCGAAGGTTATATCCGAAGGATATACAAGTGGAAAGGAAAAAGGTTTATTCTCGGCTTAGTGTTTATTCAACACTCTGGAGACGAGTTTGGAGTTCTTGGATATCAATGGTCTTGCTTGGAGGCGTAGGCGGCTGCTTACGAACGTTGTGGGCAGTAATTGATTCTTTTTTATTGTTAGCTGTCTGATTCACTTCCATTATCTGGTGGCTCCAGCCATCTACGGTTACCTGGAATACCATTTCCGCTGAACCTTCATACTCTTTTGGATCGATAGACTCGAGCTGATTGAGCCCAATGCTCTTAGCAAACTGTTTTAACGCAGTGATGTATGCTGGCGGATTAACACTCACCGTAAATGTGTAGTTGGGACGTGCAAGTGGAAATTGGCGATTTGGCTTACTCATCTTGTAGCTGTACGCCTTATTGTCTTTCATAAGCTTTATGACTTGCTTACGCTGCTGCGCTGTCAGGTTACCCGTGGGTAGTACACCAAGGACAGACTGGTTGAAGAGTTGTCCGGTTGTTTCTTTAGCATCTTGAGTCTCAGATGCTCCCCATACGTTTACGATGTTTGAAAAGTCGTATGGTTGTCCCTGTGCATTTCTCTGACCAGTATTTATTTCTGTATAGCGTACGTAGTCTCTGTAGGGTGTGCCTATGTTCTCAGTGGTAGCATCTGCCTCATCAGCCCCAGATTGTGCATAGTGTGTCTGGGAATACACAGCCTGTTTTGGACTAGTAAATACATCTATGATCTGTTGAGCAGATTGACCACCACTCTTCAGGGTGCTCGTCTTAGAGAAGCTGGTTGTTTGCAGACTATTGTCTATCATGCCCCAAAAAATACGATCTTGATTAGTTGCGTTGTGATATTGCCAAAGACCGAATGCTACTACTAGCAAAAGAGCTGCAAAACTTGTCACAAACCTAGCTGAAGCAATGCGCTGTATTATCTTATTTGTATTACCCGAGTTGTTCCCAAAAAGTTTCTTCATAGATGATATTAAACAGTAGTTCTGTCTTTGTTGCAATTTTCGAGAGAGCAAACAGAGACTATCCATTCTGGATATACTGTTCAGTCTTTCTCGGAGCGAGCTCCTGCGAGAGCCTTCCACTATCAAACCCCCGCTTTCAGCGGTACGGGTTCTCATATCTTGACCAAACAAAAAACCCTGCCGGTGGCAGGGTTTTTTGTTTGGTGGAGCATAAGGGACTCAAACCCTTGACCTCTTCCATGCCATGGAAGCGCGCTATCAGCTGCGCCAATGCCCCGAAATACCAGAAAATTGTACCATAACAGAGGAGTAACTAAAACCGCTGACAGGGCCAGCGGTTTATTTCGTGCGCGCCCACCCTGCGGCGGGTGGAATTTTGTTTTTGGAAAATTTTTGTTTCACGCGCCGCTTGAGCGCACGATTACTTTAAGCATAACCTGCATCCGTAATTTGTCAACTACTGTATCTTTTTAAGGAAATCTTCCTCGGTAATAATCTTTGTGCCATAAGATTCTGCTTTTTTAAGCTTACTGGCACCCACTTTACCCCCTGCTACTAAATACGTCGTGTCTTTGGCAACTGCACTTTGGAAGGTACCACCCAGTGCGCGAACTCTTTCAGCCGCGACATCGCGGCCCATAGTTGTCAAAGAACCGGTAATCACAAAACTTTGTCCGGTTAGCGGACCGCCAACAGTTGTGACATCTTGAGGCCATACTCCCAAGCCCCTGAACTTGGCCAACAAGTCTTTGTTTTCTTCCTCATCAAACCAAAGATAGAGTGAATCTGCTACAACACTGCCAATACCATCAACCGACAATAGATCATCCAGGCTCGCCGTTCCGACATTATCGAGCTTGCGGAACTTTTGAGCCAAATCAATTGCCGTCTGTGTACCAACATGGCGAATCCCAAGCCCAAAGATAAACCTTGCGAGTGGTGGATTCTTCTTCTCTGCGATTGCATCAACCAGCTTTTGAGCAGAAATTTCAGCAAACCTATCAAGTGCAAGTAGATCTTCTTTTGTGAGCTTATATATATCTGCCAGATCTTTCACCAGACCGGCGTCTACCAGAGCGTCAACGTTTTTCTCACCCAAAGTATCTATATCAAGTGCACCTTTAGAAGCAAAATGCTCAAGCGAGCGCTTAAGAATAATCGGACCAGTTGTGCCTTTAACCCGATATACGGCCTCACCTTCAGGACGAACAAATTCTAAATCAGGAAACTGGCGAGCGAGTTCTGCTTCATAGTTAAACTCTTTGAGGCCACGTGGGCGCAGGCTCAAAATAACTTCTTCTACTTGCGGAATAATATCCCCGGCTTTAAAAATAACTACCGTATCACCGACGCGTATATCTTTACGAGCGATCTCGTCAGCGTTATGTAAGCTTGCATGCTGAACAGTTGTCCCTGCGACTTGGACAGGATCAAATACGGCAACAGGTGTGGCTGCTCCAGTACGGCCTATACTTATCACAATATCTTTCACGACAGTAGTAGCCTGTTCTGCGGCATATTTATACGCCACGGCAGCTCGTGGCTGCTTACCCACTACACCAAGTTCAACATATTGGGCACGGTCATTAACCTTTATGACCAGGCCATCCGTTATATACGTCAGTGTGTCCCGTTTCTCATCCCACTCATCAACAAAATGCATAACGTCGTCCAGACTTGTAAAGATTGATGCTTCTGGGCTGCGGTAGACGCCTAACTCAGTCATTATCTGATATGCGACCATATTTGTAGGAACTTCAGCAGGATTTTCGCGAATAATATCATAGCCAATAAAAGTTAATGGTCGTTCAGCTACTAACCTTGGGTCAAGCTGTCTAATAGTCCCCGCAGCAAGGTTCCGTGGATTTGCGAATAGTGGCTTGCCTGCTATTTTTTGCCGCTCATTTAACGCATTGAAGTCTTTTTTGAGCATCACAATTTCACCACGAACTTCAGTACGCCCGCTCAAAAACTCTGGGTGCTTCTCACTTGCCCGTAGGGACAGGGGAACATTCTTGATCGTACGCACATTCGCTGTCACGTCCTCACCAATATAACTATCACCCCTGGTTATCCCCTGCACTAGTAGACCGTCTTGGTAGACCAATGCGCAAGCCAGCCCGTCCTTCTTAGTGTCAGCGAAAAACTCATGGGTACGCCCTGGCAATAATTTATCCATACGCTGTACCCAAGCTTCTACCTCGCCACGGTCAAAAACATCGTTGAGGCTTAACATGCGACTACTATGATGAATCTTCTTGAATCCACCTTTTAATTCATTACCAACACGTTGAGTGGGGCTATCGGGGGTAACGAGTTCTGGATTAGCGGCCTCAATACTCTTTAGCTCGCTGAAAAGGCTGTCGTAAACAGCATCAGTTACAGATGGTTTATCGAGCACGTGGTAGTCATAGCTGTATTGATTGAGCAGCTTTTTTAATTCTGCCGATCGCTCTCCTACTGAACTCACAAAAGCTCCCTATATAGGCTATACATATAACTGTGTGTAACGGGTAGGAGTGACGACAGTAGTATCAGAAATACCACCTCAGAAACCGGTGTTAGAAACAATATTGTAGGCAACATAACAGCGGTGACAAGAAGCATAATAATAACTGGCAGGAACACAATTTTTCGAATGATTCTCCATCTCCTAAACTGAACGAGTTTTTTTGCAGAACGGAGTGCCTTTAAAGGCGTCATGTCTGGGAGTGTCACAATATAGACTGCAAATACGCTAGAGCTTACGAGATATATTGTCCATACTCCTAAGAGAAAAGAGGAAACGCACCACAGTACTTTCTCAAGTACGCTTGTCGCAATTCCTGCACCAACCGTTGCGCTATACAAAAAACTACCAAAAATAAGGGGTAGCAATTGAATACTAATGAATAGGATTACCAACAGTAAAGGTACGAGTGGATATGTGGATTTATAGAATACGTCCTTAAGGCTTACTTTCTCGTTTGCATGTGTTTGACGTAGCGCCCAAATCAGCGCCAAAGAGACTAGAGTGATAATGATGGATTGATAGACTGCAGCAACCTGGCTGTTCGGACTGTTAGTACCCACCAAATAACTAAAAATAGCCATTGATGATGTAATACCGTTCCCTGCACCGTTTAATAATTCCTCGAATGCTTGTTTAGCAAGCCCGAGATCTGTCGTGATTCCAAAACCCCTCACTAGAAGTATTGTTAAGCCTAGGTATACTGCCGATATGCCAATGAAGAGTTTTTTGTGGCGTGATAAGTGCCCAAGGCTTGCCTTAAATATTGTCCATGCGGATGGGAGCACTACAGGTAACTTAGTTCTACCTACAAGGCCAAAGAAACGGCCTTTAGAAGGTTTAAGTTTTCGGGATTTTGGTTGAGGTTTCTTACTTGAGGCTGTAGTGCGAGGCATGGCTATTCCTAGTGGTTACCTTCCATTGCACGTAGTCGACGTACACGTTCTTCGATGGGAGGGTGTGTGCTAAATAAAGTCGCAATTGAGCCTTTTTTCAAAGGGTTAGCAAAGAATAAGTGGGCCGTGGAGCTATTTTGTTTTTTCATGACACTGCCGTACTGCCCAATCTTCTCCAGGGCGCTTGCAAGTCCTTCAGGGTAACGTGTAGATAATGCGCCTGTGGCATCTGCCAAATATTCACGCTTCCTGGAAATGGCCATTTGGATTAATACGGCCACAAATGGTGCCAAAATACCTGCCACGATTCCAATGATAATAAATGCGTTACCACCGTTATCATCACCGTCCTTAAACCAACTGAGACGAAGCAAAATATCAGCGATAAACCCAATTACAACCACTAGGGCAAAAGCAATCATAGAAACCCTAATGTCATAATTCTTCACATGGCCGAGTTCGTGGCCAATCACACCCTCAAGCTCTGTATCAGTCATAATATCCAACAATCCGGTAGTAGCACACACCACGGAGTGGCTTGGGTCACGACCGGTAGCGAAAGCGTTGGGTGCAGGATCATCCATAATATATACCTTTGGCATGGGTAAGCCTTCGGTAATCGATAGATTCTCAACAATGCGCCATAGGCGTGGATTGTCACTTTTCTTAATCTCCTGGGCGCCATTAATGGCCAATGCCATCTTTGACCCACTAAAGTAACTAAACAAAACGTATACAAGACTCCCTATAAGAATGTACGGGGTGATCTTTGGTTGGCTGAGGCCTGCACCTACAAGCCAGCCGAGGGCAGCCGTAAATGCGACAAAAAACAGCATGATAAATACTGTTTTTCGTTTGTTGCTCGCAATCTCGTTATACATCAGACAATTCCTACGCTACCGTATTTTTATGATACAAGTCTGAGTTAGAACTTAACGTCAACTGGCTTTTGGGCAGTTGCAAGATCTTCTGTCTCGTAGAACTCACGCGTCTTGAAGCCAAGCATACCAGCAAAGATATTTGTTGGGAAAACACCGATCTTGATGTTCAAATCACGAGCAGCACCGTTGTAGAAGCGACGAGCGGCCTGGATCTTATCTTCGGTATCAACCAATTCAGCCTGCAGCTGTTGGAAGTTCTCTGAGGCTTTAAGATCTGGGTAGTTCTCTGATACGGCGAATAAGCTTTTAAGAGCTCCTTCAAACATGTTCTCTGCTTGGGCGGTTTCTTTAACACCTTGTGCATTCAGTGCATTTGCGCGAGCTTCAGTAACTTTAGTGAACACTTCTTTTTCGTGCTTGGCATAACCTTTTACAGATTCGACAAGGTTAGGGATTAGATCTAAACGTCGCTTTAGTTGGACGGTAATATCACTCCAAGCTTCATCAGTACGGACATTAGCGCGTACAAGGCCGTTGTAGATAGCAATAACCGCGATTGCTAGGACAGCTAGGACAATTAAGGCAATAATCATGTGAGTATGTTCCCCTCGTTATATGGTCCTTTTAGTATATCATCTTAACCCCGGTTACAAATATAAAACAGCCAGGTAAATCTGACTGTTTTATTTGGTGGGCGAGGAGGGACTTGAACCCTCAAGGTTGTTAAGACCAACGGATTTTAAGTCCGTCGCGTATACCAATTCCGCCACTCGCCCTAAACGTACTAAATATATGGAGGCACCTACGGGTAACGCTCCCGTCTACACGGTTTTGCAGACCGTTGCCTAACTTCTCGGCCAAGGCGCCATAATTAACAGCACCGGCACATTATACCGGATTGATTAACCTGATTGCTACCTGTTTGTTAGTCTATTGGGTTGCGTTGGGTCGGGAACGAACGAACTTGCGTATTAAATTCCTCCATAATTCCATCAACTAATAATACTGTCACTTCCTCGGGTCCGAGCCTTCTCAAAGCCACGTCTTCAATTTTTTCAGCAATCTCCTCCTCAACCGCTTTAGTAGGACCTTTTTCGACCCTTGCCACGAGTATTTCCTCAATGGAAGGCCCTTTTTGATGTTGTGTCTTGTCCGTTTCATTCAACTCTGACTCCGGCATATCCAACGATGCCTCAATAATGAGTGGGATAATGTCAGGTGCCTTGCCTGGGCTAGTATCTTCTACGCTCTTGGCTGCTTTTAAGGAGCGCTGTAACTCAAAACGCGTTAGATCCATGTCACCACGTAATATGGCGCGTCTAGCACTACTCACGGCCCCTATTGCCCGGGAGACTGGCTCAGTTACTTTTAGATTTCGAGCATACCAATTTTGCCCTAGTGGATACAAGATTGAATTACCTACTTCTGCTGTGAATGTTATCCCAAACTTGAGTGAACCCTGTGCTAACCCTATGGTAAACCATCCAGCACGCATCAATCGGTCGACGTTACTTAACTTGCCTTCACCCTGTAAAATTTCGAAACGTTCGTTCACTTACCCTCCAACATCAAAAGAACTAATATCAATAAAAGAGTGTACCTACTAGGGCCTTGAGTTACAGCGAGTTTACTAACACTCGAAGCTGCGTCTTTTAGACAAACGAACCGGTTTTAACTTCGCCAACCTTTTTATAATTAGCAAATATGACACCTTTTGGAGTAACTTCCGACTCCACTAGCTCAAATGTTGTCGGCAGTATGCCATCTGTAAATAAACGTTTGCCGCTCCCTAGTATCACAGGAAATGTCTTAAGCCATAGTTCGTCAACTAGGTCGTTTTTAAGTAAGGTTTGAATCATATCACCACTTCCATGTACTTGAAGCATCGGCCCATCACTTGCTTTCAGCTCTCGGATCTTAGAAACCACATCACCTGTGATAAGCTTTGAACCTTCCCATGGCAGATCTATCTGTTCATGTGACACGACATACTTTGTGCAGTTGTTAAATGGAGTGGCCACTGCCTCGATTTCTGGATGCTTTGGCCAGTAGGCCGCAAAAATGTCATATGTTTTTCTGCCAAGTAGTAAATCAAATGGCATACTCATTTGTTTACCCATCAAATTACCAGAGAATTCATCTGAATGCGGAACAGTCCAGCCACCAAATTTAAAGCCACCTGAAGTGTCTTCCTCTGGCCCACCTGGAGCCTGCATTACACCGTCTAAACTGATAAAAGACAGAACAACTATTTTTCTCATACTTCTATAGTATCAAATTAAAAACTCAATCGAGCTGGGCAGTTGATATACTCCTAATAATGGCATTTAATCACTACGCAAAAATTAAACGCATACTCAACGATCAGCCTGAGGGGTGGTTTATCCGACGGATTGATGAGCCGACCAGTGCGAAAAATTTCAAAAACGAAACGAGAGTATTCGAACACTACTACCGTATCTACACTCGTGATAATCAACCAATTAAATATTGTAAATTTCAACAACCTGAACTGTTAGCACAGATACTGAAGGTGCCAGTTGAGTCCTTGCCAATGGTATGAATTTATAACAAAAAGGGGGTAAGAAACTCCTTCGCAAGCTATGCTCTCACGTCTCCTTTTGAATCAAATTCGACAGTCCATTCGATACCGTACCTATCCCTGAACATTGCAAAATAAGTACCCCATGGGCTCTCCGCCATAGGCATCTCAACAGCACCCCCTTCTGAAAGGCCACTGAATAATTTGTCAGCTTCTTCCCTAGTTTCCGCATTGACCGCTATCTTGGACCTGTTTTCATTTTCATTTACTGGACCCAAACTTTCGGGGACGTCGTTGGCTATTAAAGTATTTCCACCAATAGGAAATACAATGCGCATGATTTTATTTGCATCTTTTTCAGGTACGGGGAATTCTGAACTTTCGAGATCTTTGAAACGTATAATCGTCTCAAACTCCCCACCAAATACAGATTTGTAAAAATTGAAAGCTTCTTCGGCATTTCCATTGAAGTTAATGTAAGGGTTGATTGTGGCCATTAGATTATTCCCCTTTATTATGTATGAGTTTCATTTATATTTTAGCAAACATAACAAACACCAAAGAAAAAGCCCAGACATGCTGGACTCTTTCTTTGGTGCGGGTAAGGAGACAAACCGGAAATTGTTCAGCTTTCTCGGAGCAAGCTCCTGTGAGAGCTTCCAATTATCAAACTCCGCCCTACGGGCCAGGAGCTTGAAGCTAATTGCCAATCCAAAATAAAAACTCCCAGAAGGGAGTCCTTATTTTGGTGCGGGTAAGGAGACTCAAACTCCTGGCCTCTTCCTTGGCAAGGAAGCGCTCTATCAACTGAGCTATACCCGCGTAACCTGCAAAATTATACTTAACAGAGGTTAGATTTGCAAGTATTATGCTTGGCTCCTCCCAGAATCCGTCGTCGCTTTGCTCCTTAGGAATAATCTTGTGCTGCTTGCTCGGTTAGCGAGCTGGGTCTTTGGGCTATCCAGTTAGGGTCTGAAGGCCAAAGAAAAATCCCCAACACGTGGGGATCTTTCTTTGGTGGCTCCTCCCAGACTCGAACTGGGGACACACGGAGCTTCAATCCGATGCTCTACCAACTGAGCTAAAGAGCCACAGAGTAACCACGCTATTTTACGGTAATTACCCCAGATATTCAAGAGTGGATACTACAGAAGACCCTGTGGTGAATCGACTTGTGATATCTGTCTATCAAGTTGTGATGCGTTCTGGTTCAATTCATCAATGATTCTCTGAAGTACAACTGCTCGCTCGTCAAGCAAGCGTTTCTGCCGATCAAAATCTTTTTGCACTTGGGACTCTTCATTTCTTAGCATTCTTGCTTCTTGTAACCTTGACGCTGTTTCGCGATCACCATCAACGGCTGCAGCTTCATTGAGGCGAGTACTTTCTCGTCTTTTTAGTTCATTCAAGTGAGTACTCATTTCCTGTGATCTGTTCGCCACGGTTTGCCGAATTTGGTCCAGGTCTGCCAGGCAGGAAATCGTTGCCTGCTTTATTGAGTCACTTGCCTGTTTCAAATAATCTTGTGTTCGCATAAATACCTCCAGGCATAATATGACATAAGCAAAAGTTTTTAACTGTTGGGAATCTAACTGTATGCAGGATAGATGGACCTTCGCAAATTACACAGATACTCTCCACCCCTACCCCTGAGTCGAGCGCTCTAATCTATACACCAAACAAAAAGCCCGCTGACAGCGGACTCTTTGTTTGGTGGGTGATGAGGGATTCGAACCCCCGACCCCCTCGGTGTAAACGAGGTGCTC
>CAZXDT010000006.1:0-36233 GCA_964639295.1 uncultured Candidatus Saccharibacteria bacterium
AGTTGCCCCACTACCACCTCAAGGTAGCGCGTCTACCAATTCCGCCACGTCCGCGTGAAATTAAGGAACCCGTCTATAGTAGCATTTTACAGAGAAAACTCAAGTCTTGCCGCGTGACTTTTTGCCGCTACTACCCCATTTGTAACGCTGGGCAAATGAGGTCAAGCCTCTAAAAGCAATAATTGCCCAAATAATATTGAGCGTAACACTAATGAATGCGTGGTAGTGAAACTGATAAACGATCAGGAAAGTCGCACCGACCAAGTTATCAAGTTCATAAATAAAAGACCTATTCTTCCATCTACCTATACTAGTGCGGTAGAAGCCAAGTAGGATCAAAGATGCACCCAGTACACCAATAACGTTATAGAATGCTTCCGTATTCATAGACTAGGTACGTGGTAAATGTTGGTAGAGGTGATCGAGCGTGTAGTCTTGCCTAAGGATTGGCTTCAAATCTTCCAAAACAACATTCATCTTAACACCAGCATTGAGTGTGCCGTATGGATCAAAAATCTGTTTAACCTTACGGAAAAGGTCATATGTGTCTGGGCCATACAGTTTTTCAAGGAAAGGAGCGCGAAGACGACCATCATTGTGCTCCCCACTCGTGCTGCCACCAAATTCAATAATCATGGCGTAGTATTCTTCCAATAGTTTAAAGATCTTTTGCCTATCACCTAATTGTCCAAGGTCTAAGAATGGCTGGATGTGCAGGTTAGCATTCCCTGCATGACCCCATACAGCTGCCTGTAAATTGTGACGCTTAAATAGTGCGTAGACTGCCTCAATGTAATCCCTAAATCGGTCCATTGGCACAATACCATCTTCAATTATTGGCAATGCACGGACAGTACCCTCAGAGTGAGCTAGGACTGCAGATGCACTATGGCGGATCTTCCATAATTCATCTCGTTTATGCGGATCCGTCTCCACCTGATATGGTACGTCTCTCTTACTCAGGATCTTTGTGGCCTTTTTAGCAAGTCGTTTCTGTATTCTGTCGGATACACTGTCAAACTCAATCAAGAGTACAAGTTTAGGGAATGGTGGGTCTAGAATGCCGCGTAGTTGGTTGGGATTATGTGACTGTACGAAATCAAGCAAATGGCTATCAACAACCTCGATGGCACTTGGCATTTCTGGCAGTTTACGGAGTTCTGCAACAACATCTTCAGCAACCAACAAATCATCAATGTAAGCAGCAATCAGCGTTGTGTTAGGGTTATGGGGAACTGTGCCTAGAGTAGCCTCGGTCACAATACCAAGAGTCCCTTGCGAGCCGACAATTAAGGGTGTGAGGTCAAATGAACCATCTTTACGCCTTACATCACTAAGATAGTATCCTGCAGAATTCTTAGTCACATCTGGCCCAGGCTGTTTGGTAATTTCACGACTATCTTCAAGAAGCGCATCGAGATTACGATAGATCTCGCCCTCAAACGTCGCAAGACCAAGCTTTTTACTCAGTTCGCGTTTAGTTAGACGTTTAGTCTCTATAACCTCGCCATTTGCCAACACAACACGTAGTGATTTTACGAAATCACGTGTATTCCCATATTTGACAGTCTTTTCACCAGAAGCGTTGTTAGCAATAGCTCCACCAACTGTTGAAAATTCAAGTGATGCTGGGAAGGGTGGCAGAAAACGATTGTGTGTATGGAGCGTTTGCTGCAATTTACCGTAGTTGATACCTGGTTCAATGGTTACTGTGCCTGACTTTCCATCAAACTCCAGAATCCGATTGAGATGTGCCGGAAAGGACATAATAATACCTGGGCCAATTGCAGCGCCACCCTGGTCTGTTCCTGCTCCGCGTGCCGTCACTGGTATGATTCGGCCACGTTCTGCTAACTGCCAAGTAAAACGTGTGGTCTTACGCACGTCATTTTCGTTTCTCGGATAGACTACAATCGCTGGCGGAATAGTAAAAATACTAGCGTCTGTTGCAAAGTACTTACGGGCATCCGCGCCCGTCATCACTTCACCAACTAAATGTTCCTGCAAATAATGTGCAACTTTATTCATGAAAGACTATTCCCTGTCGTAAGCGTTAGCGTTCTAACAGATATGATAGCACACAAGTCTCCTCGAGTGGAGCAAACAAAAACAGACAACCAAGGGTCTGCTTTTGTTTGGTGCGGATGAGAGGACTTGAACCTCCACGTTCTTGCGAACACTGGCATCTGAAGCCAGCGCGTCTACCAATTCCGCCACATCCGCAGGTGAATTGAACCCTGTTATCTTAGCATTTCACCAAGAAAAATCAATTACCGCAAAACTAGATTTTGCGGACTTTTTCCTGACGAATCATCCAATTTGCCACGTTTGTGTAACGATCGGTTGCATTATTCATGACAGAAGGAGTAAAGCCGTGTACGGTATCACGAGTTATATAGAGATACCGAGGCTGATACAAGGCCAATGCAGGAGCATCAGCACGCCAAGCTTCAAGGAAGGGCTTGTACTTGAGCGTGCGGAGTGCAGGATCCGTCCTCGTGCGACCACCCTCTAGCGCCTTATCTGCTACAGCAGACTTATACTCAGAAAAGTTCACGCGGTTAGCAGCACGCTGATCGGCTTGTGTACTCCCCCAGTATGCATACGGGTCAGGGTCAGGGCCAAGCGAGATACCGTACAACAACGCCTCATAGGTGTGATCAGCAACAGTGCTCTGGAGATCGCTATCGGGTTGTAGCAGTACGTCGGCTTTTACACCAACTTTTGCCCAATCCGCCTGTAGTTTCTGGGTGACATATGCGTATTCGCTAGTACTTTGGGAATAGAGGTTGAATGTCAACGGCTTACCATTCTTAACACGAATACCGTCCTGCCCTGGGACCCAGCCAGCTTCAGTCAAGAGTTTTGAGGCACTATCTACGTTGTATGGAAGTTGTGTAATCGCCGGATTATATCCAGGCTGGTCTTGTAGGAACGGCTCTTTAGTCCCAATCACTGGAAAGCCGATATTATCAATCAAGTTCTTTTGATCCACGGCCTGAACAAGTGCTTGACGAACCTTTACGTCACTCAATACTTCCTGACTTGTCCTAAAGAAGACCATAACTTGAGCTGTTAGAGGTATGTTGTATTGCTCTACAGTAGTGTCTGCCTTAAAGTTATCAGGCAGCATTTCTACACCACTCATGGCAGTTAATTCGTGATTCTCAAAGCTTGATAGCATTTGCTTCTCCTCGGAGAAGAAACGAATAATGTAGCGGGATAGTTTAGGATTACCCGCATAATACGAATCACTGCCCTCTAGACCAATTCGGCCCTGAAGCCCGGAGGATATCTCCCCTGACAGTTCAATTGCATCCCATTTGAATGGGCCCGCGCCTACCGGGGTCGCAGTGTTAAATCTTGTGGCACGCATCTGTGCGGCCGGAATTTGGCCAAGTATATGTTCTGGGATTATGCCGTTTGTAAGGTAATGCGGGAATGCGCTCAGCGTATTAGGTAGCGTAAATGTAACTGTTCTGTCATCTACGGCTGTAACTACAATCCCCTGGTAACTAGCAAGGAGTGGGGACTTTGCGTCTGGGTTCTGGATGGTGTGATAGGTAAAAGCAACGTCCTTAGCAGTTACGACAGCCCCATCTTGCCAATGTAGATTTGGTTTGAGGGTGACTGTGTATGTCGTTTCCTTGTCATCTACCACCCACTTCTCTGCTAAGTCAGATGTAAGTACATTGCTTGAGTCGTACTTTAGTAGTCCTGCAAATATGAGGTGTGACACAGCACTATCCACTGCCCCAGTAGCATAGATTGGGTTAGCATTAGTAAAAGATCCAAGAATACCTTCGGTAAAGGTTCCGCCAGGTACTGGCTGGAGTGACTTGTAGTAGGTGCCTAGTCCGGTTGTTTGATAAACAATTCCCCCAATCATCAGGATAAAAAGCAGTAGCCAACTCACAACGAAACGACGTACTTCAGCTAACCGACTGAGACGCTTGAAAAAGTGGCGTTCAATCTGCTCTTCTGCCTGAAATCCCAGGTCTTCTACCTGGTTACGGCGGCGGCGAAAGCGGCGGCGCCAACGAAGCTTAGTAGTGCGGTCAATCATAGCTTGTTTGGTTACCGATTAAGCAACTATGCCAAGCACAATTGAGGCAACAAAGACAACAGCAATGATGATTGTTAGTTGATGGAGACTCTTGTCAGAACCACGACGCTCGGTATTAACTTCACCACCGCCACCAAGACCTGCGCCCAGTGATGCACCACGTGTCTGGATTAGTATCAAAATGGTTAGAAATAACATCGTGCCGATTGTAACGTAGTTGTATATGCTCATAATTCCCTTAAACCCGTGCGGGTGTTAATCCTCTAATATTGTGTTCACTAAGTAGTTTACCAAGCCGATAATCATACCGGCAAGCATTGCAGCCCCAAAATTGGTTACATGCAAGGAATCATAGACCCTGCTTGCTATCAAAACCATCAGTCCATTAATAACAATCATGAATAATCCAAGGCTGAATAGGATTGCCGGCAGCGACAACAGCACAATAATTGGCTTGATAATGCCATTAACGGCAGCTAAGACCAATCCTGCAACAATAATCACTGATAGACGGCTATCGTAAGATATCTTGTCGCCAAGTAGCCCTGCGGCTATCCAGAGCCCTAGGCTACAAACAAACCATCTAATGATAAACCGAGAAAACGTACCGTATTTCATGCTTATGCCTATGATAACACGGGTGGGAGCCCGCTGCTCATAACCCGTGGGCCATCGGCCTCAATTACAATGTCATCCTCGATACGGATACCAATACCCTCCTCTGGGATATATATGCCTGGTTCGACCGTCAATACCATACCCACTTCAAGTGGACGTTCATAATCAGCCACATCGTGGACATCCAGCCCTAAGAAATGTGAAGTCGCATGCGGGTAGTACTTACGCACCGTATCTTCTTCGATGGATTTTACAAGTCCAAGTTCACGAAGCTTTTCACCCATAAACTGATGCACGGCTTGCTCGTATTCCTTTAGGTTGGCGCCGACTACCAATCTTTCCATAGCAAATGACTGTACTGACAATACTGTGTCAAACACTTGTTGCTGGCGCTTGGTTGCATCACCCACGGCGTAAGTACGAGTAATATCAGCAGCATAGTGGCTCACTTCTGCACCAACGTCCAAGAGTAACAATGTCCCGTCCTCAATAGCGTTCTCGTTCTTAACATAGTGGAGTGTTACTGCATTAGCACCAGCTGCCACAATTGGATGATAAGCATGTTGAGCGTTTGCTTTTCTGAACGCACCAGTAATAGCGGCCTCTGCTTCATATTCATACGCAAATTGCTGCCAACCTTTTTTGTGCAGGCGCTTGAGAGTACCCGTAGTTATATCAATGGCTTGCTGCATTAAAGCTAGCTCAATTGGCTGTTTAATCATACGCATACGCGTTATATGTGGCCGCAAATCCAGTAGTTCTATATCACTATTTGCGGCTTTGATCTGCTCAATCAATCGAGCACGTGCAGGGTTAGTGTATAGGCCGTGATTATCTATATACGCTGGTGCTGCCCCCATGGTTGCAACATGCTTCACCTTTTTGAGGCGAGTATTTAGCTGTTTCCAGCCATTTTTCTCATCCATTACAGTTTCAATTCCCGATATTTTGATGAGATGACTATCGTCTATCGCCCCGTCAAAAGCTGCTCTGTGTTCATCACGGGCGGGAGTAATCAGATATTCCTTGCCCTTATCCATTACAAGCACAACATCAGGCTCCTCGATACCGGTCAGGTACCAGAAAGTACTATCTTGCCTAAATGGATACGTTACATCACTGTTGCGTTGCAGTAGACCATGGGCACCAATAACAATAGGAGCGGTCCCCGTGAACAAAGTTCGGAGTCGCTCTCGATTTCCCTTAAAAAAGTCTATAGTGACACTATCACCCATAACAGCATCCTAGTATAGCATCAAACAACTTTTTCGTCAGAGTCACGCTTGTACGAACGAAGATATTGCCGCAATAGTATGGCCTTATTTGCACCAACTACTTTTTCCAGTTCAAAATCACGCGCTTGGATAACACCACGGACGCTACCAAATGTTTTGAGTAATTTTTTACGAGTGGCTGGACCAATTGTAGGAATGTCATCCAACAAACTGGATGTTTGGCGTTTGGTTTTAAGTACTGAATGATAACTAACAGCAAAGCGATGCGACTCATCACGTATTCGCTGCAGTAGTTTTACTAAGTTTGTACTATGAGGAAGGTTTATTAATGCAAAGTCTTCACTCTCTGTTACGAAACCACCTAATTTTTGCAACACTGTTGCATTAACAGATACATTTGATTTTGCTAGACTCACAACAATTTGCTCTTCACGCTTTGCTAGACCTATGAACGGAATCCTTGTCAGCCCAAGCTCATCCCTCGCCTTCAACGCTGCATCAAGTTGGCCTTTGCCTCCATCAATTAGCATTAGGTCTGGCTTGCCCCATGCTTTAATATTCTTGTCCGATAAGCGTCGCTTGATTGTTTCGTTCATATTATAGAAATCATTGTTGTGGTCAATCTTGGTCTTAAACTTACGGTATTGCCCTTTATCACTTACACCGTTAGTAAACACCACCATACTGGCAACTACATCGGTACCTTGCATGTGACTTATGTCATACCCTTCTATGCGCCGCGGGTAACCCTCAAGTCCAAGCAAATCAACAAGTTCAGTAAGTGCATGGTCTTTACTGATGTCCATGAATTCCTTGTCACTAAAGATCACTTGTTGCCCAAGCCGTTGTAGCGAAAATATCTGATTTCTAACTTTAGCAGCTGCCTCAAATTGCGACTCTTTCGCAAATTTCTTCATCTCTCGCTCAAGCTCCACAATAATCTTGGTCCGTTTACCCTCAATAACTGCCATAAGTCTACGTAAATTTGCTCTGTAGTCTTCTAGGGTAGTTCGGCCTTCCTCTAGACCTGGATCAAGTCCAAGGTGGTAGTGCAGGGTTGCCCGTTTCTGACTCCCTGCCTTTTTATCAGCAAATGGAAAAGCACGACGAAGGTATTTAAGGGCTTTTCGAACACTCAGCGTGCTGAGATATGGGCCGAAATAGCGCGCGCCATCATCCATAGGGCGTCTAGTAGTTGTGACCGTTGGAAAGTCACTGTCGTAATCAATCCTAATATAGACCATGGATTTATCGTCACGGAGCAGGATGTTGTACCGTGGCATGTACCGACGGATCATTTCTGCTTCTAGGAACAATGCCTCTAGCTCACTTTCAACTACCATCCAGTCGGTGTCCACAATCTCTGCAACTAATGCCTCAGTTTTTGGGTCACGTCCGCGGGACTTTTGAAAATACTGTCTGACTCGATTATTCAAAACCGCTGCTTTACCAACATAAATAATTTGCCCGCTTGAATCCTTGTGAAAATACACACCGGGTTCCTTAGGCAACTGTTTTAACTTTTCCTCTAAAGTCTTGTTCACCTATACAGTATAGCTGTAATATGTAGATGTAATGAATGATGATATTTCTAGCTACAATAATGGCTTATTCGAAACAGACAAAACTATCTGTAACATCTTACGTCAAGAAATAGATCAAGCACTCCCAGAATCTACGAGTAAAATTTGGCACGGTGCACCCGTTTGGTTTATTAACGGCAACCCCACTGTCGGGTACAGTAAGTTGAAAGATAGCGTCCGTCTAATGTTCTGGAGCGGAGCGGATTTCGAGGAAAAAGATCTTAAACTCGGATCTGGCAAATTCAAAGATGCACATATTGACTACACATCCGCTAACCAGATCAGCACAACAGATATTACGCGCTACATTGAGAAATCCAAGGTCATACAATGGAACTACAAAGATATAATAAAGCACAAAGGGAAATTGGAAAGGCTCTAAACTTGAACACGAGTAATGCTACATATAAGGATGTCGATGAGTACATAACCAAGGCCGATAGTAGTGTACGGGACATTCTACAAAAAATCCGTAGCACAGTTAAAATCAACGCCCCTAATTCAGTAGAAAGTATCTCTTACGGGATGCCAGCATACAAACTGAACGGCAAACCACTCGTATACTTTGCAGCTTTTCCTAAACACATTGGTTTTTACGCCACACCTGATGGTCATGAAACTTTCGAAGAACAACTATCGAAGTACAAAAGAGGCAAAGGCTCTGTTCAGTTCCCTGTCGACCAAGCCATCCCCTATGATCTTATCGGCAGAATAACTGCCTACAAAAACGAACTACTCGCTAAGTAGTTACAACAGCCTCTTGGCAGGCTTTACTATGATAGAGCAATTCTGGGTCTTGCATGCATGACTCACAAATAAGCACCAGGTCATTGCAAGCTACATTGGCGCAGTTCTCGTAGTTACTCGTTTTATCCTGACAGTGTATACACATACCGATGTCTTTAGCTGTATCACTAAACTTCATGCCCATGCGATCATCAAACACATATAGTGAGCCTTCCCATAGGCCATCATCCTTATATGTCTCGCCATATTTCACGATGCCGCCATCCATTTGGTAGACTTCTTTGAATCCACGCTTTTTCATGAGGCTACTTAAGACTTCGCAACGAACGCCACCAGTACAGTAGGTGACAATTGGTTTGTCCTTGATGTCATCATATTTACCACTGTCGAGTTCCTTGGCAAAATCACGAGTTGTACGAGTATCGGGAACAATGGCATTCTTGAACTTGCCCACTTCTGCTTCGTATTTATTACGTCCATCAAAAAACACCACATCATCGCGTTCTTCAACAAGCTTGTGAACTTGGGCAGGTTTTAGATGTTTGCCACCACCAACGACACCCCGGGCGTCTACTTCTAATTCGCCAGGTGCTCCAAACGTTACAATCTCGTCACGAACCTTCACGCTCAAACGAGGAAAGTGATCACGTTCACCTTCAGACCACTTAAATCCAATACCTTTAAATGGAGCAAAGCTCTTGGTGGCTTTTACATAGGTTTTGAGATCCTCCAAATCACCACCAACAGTTCCGTTGATGCCGTGTTCGGATAGCAAAATACGCCCTTTGAGATTTAGGCTCTCACAAAGCGTCTTTTGCCATAAACGAACAGCCTCTGGATCACTCAGAGGTGCAAACTTGTAGTACAGTAGGATCTTTTGCATCGCACCTAGTATATCACACCCCTGTTAAGCATTCTATTGACAGATATGATATAATTGTTATTAATACTACATAAAGGAAAGGGCGATATCCATGAAAAAGCAGACTATGACCGAGCAACCACCATTCGCCCGTTCCGCATCTCTTTAATTAACCCGAACTTGTACCAAACTGGCATCGTGAGCCAGTAGCACTAAAGTAAAACAATAAACTAATTATCAATAATATAAGCAGCCTGTAAGGAGCTCTGCTACTATGGTCAAAAAATTTAGAAAAAGTAAATCAAGATCAGAAAATGATCTTGCTGGAGCCCTGGCGCTCAAACACTATTTAAGACAGACTAAACGAAACTGGCCATTCTCGTATGGTGCAATATTACTAACCGGTATTGGTAGTATTTTCGTTTTCTTCGTACCTACGTTTGTCTTGGCAAAAATGATATCCAAGATTACGAGTAACGCTGATGTCAGCACGTTCTCACTTATGTTGTACGTATTGGTTATTGGAGTAACTTGGTTCTTTGGAGAAATACTCTGGAGAATTGCTTACAGACTTGAGGCAGTAAACTGCTCAAGGGGCATACAAGCACTATACGAGAACGCAATGGAAGAATTATTGGCAAAAGACATTGATTTTTTCAATGATAACTTCGCTGGCTCACTGACAAAAAACGTTGGTGCATATGCACGAAACTATGAACGATTCTATGGAACTTTAGCATTTGAGATTGCACCGAATGCAATCCCAATACTTTTTGCCGCAATCTTACTTGCTACGTATTCACCATATATCTCCCTTGTGCTCGTAGGTATGCTAGTATTCGGTTTCTTTGTTGCGATCCCGTTCATCAAGGAGCGTAGAAGGCTCGTTAAAATCAGAGAGAAGGCCAGTACTCATCTGACCGGTCATGTTGCAGATGTCATTGGTAACGCTAGTGCTGTTCGAAGCTTTGCTCAAGAAATCGAAGAGCTGCAAACTCATAAGCACAATGTGAAGGATTTTGTTACAAAGGCAAGACGCTCATGGGACTACCAAACGAATGTTGTAGACATGATAGTTTCACCATTGTACGTCCTGACTAACGTTCTAGGTCTGGTAGTAGTCATCTTAATTGGCAAACAGCATGGGGACTTATCAACAGAGGCCGTGCTTGTTACATTTGGCTACTTTGGAAGTGCTACTCGAGCATTTTTCCAGTTCAACCAAATTTATCGAAACCTCGAGACAAGTCTTTCTGAAGCAGGCCAGTTTACTGAGTACCTATTAAAAGACTCTGTCATAAAGGACGTCAGTCCCCTACAGCTGAACCCTGGATCGGCTGCGGTCACATTTAAGGACGTCACTTTCTCGTATAACAAAGATGGAACACATACTGTTCTATCAAACTTCAACCTTGATATTAAACCAGGTGAGAGTGTTGGCCTAGTCGGTCACTCTGGTAGTGGTAAGACCACTATCACAAAACTGATGCTGCGTTTCATGGATCTTAATAGCGGGCAGATTACTATCGACAAGCAAAATATTGCAGCCGTTACTCAAAAAAGCCTCCGGTGCGCTATTAGTACTGTGCCTCAGGAGCCAATTATGTTTCATAGGACAATTAGTGAAAACATTGCTTACGGAAAACCGGGAGCTACCCAGGCAGAGATTGAAGCCACCGCCAAACTAGCACATGCACACGAGTTTATATCACAACTACCTCTCGGCTATGACACGCTTGTTGGTGAACGTGGGATTAAGTTATCAGGCGGGCAAAGACAACGCATAGCAATCGCCCGTGCAATGATCAAGGACGCCCCTATTCTCGTTCTTGACGAAGCCACGAGTGCACTTGACAGTGAGAGTGAGGGCCTTATACAGGACGCATTGTGGAAACTTATGGAGAACCGTACTGCTATTGTTATTGCACATCGACTGAGCACCATTCAAAAAATGGACCGTATCCTAGTCATGGACGATGGCGCTATAGTGGAACAGGGCAGTCACAAAGAGCTACTTAAGTTGGACGGTGCATACGCGAGACTGTGGGCACATCAGTCTGGTGGGTTTATAGAGGAATAGCAAAAGAGCGGCCGTGGTGGCCGCTCTTTTAACCTCGATAGAAACTTACTAGGCTTCTTCTGGTTTGGCTTCTGCTGAGGCTTCAGCTTCTTCAGCTGTTTCGGCATCTGGCTTGCCTGCGTCTTCTGCCAAAGATTCCTGTGCAGCATTAGCTTCTGCAATTTGGTCCTTAGGCATTTCAACGATTGCAATCTGGTGCTCTGGTTCAGTCAACAATGTTACTCCTGCTGGGATGATAAGATCCGCAACAGAAATACTATCACCTACTTCTTCTAGACCGCTTGGATCAACCACAAGTTGGTCAGGCAAATCTTTTGGTAGCGCTTTAACCTGAACGGTATCAAGCTGCTTCAGAACCATAAGGCTCTTACGCTCTGCTGGAATTTCAGTGTCTTCTTTGAATACAACAGGAATTTCAGCTTCTACAGCCTCGTTCTGCTTGATGGCCTGAAACACAATGTGTCGAATACGGTTCTTAGCTGGCTCGCGGTCAACATCCTTAATAAGTGCAAGGTGGTTTTTGCCATCTACACTCAGTTGTACTGGATGGTGCTTGCCTGCTTGGCTAAATACCTTGGTTACGGCAATGAAGTCGCCCTGAACGTGCATAGACTTGCCGCCGTGATCGTGAACCACTGCAGGCACGATGCCGTCTTTACGGAGCCCTGAAAGGCCCTTGCGAACTACTTCGCGTGTTTTTAGTTCTAGTAAAATGTCTTTGCTGGTCATTGTTATCCCTCCGGTAAATTCCTGACGTAGTACCGTTAATTGTACCATTTATCTAGACCGGAGACCTAAACCGACTTTCACTTAACAGATTAAAGATATAGAATAAGATCTATGTTTGACGTTGAAAGCATCATTCAGAGCGGCGGAATTTTGATCATAATGTTGATCGTTTTTGCCGAATCTGGCATGCTCATTGGCTTCTTCCTTCCTGGGGATACACTGCTATTTGGCGCTGGTATCTTGGCCGCAAGCGGTGCATTGCCACTCTGGTGGACTATTGCAGCAATAGCTTTTGCAGCTATAGCTGGCGATAATATTGGATACCAGATAGGCAAATCACTCGGTCCCAAATTGTTCAAGAAAGATAGTGTCGTGTTTAGGCACGAATATATCATGAAAGCTGAGACTTTTTACGAGAAACATGGCAGCAAAACCATGCTACTTGCCCACTTTGTGCCACTTGTGCGTACATTTGTCCCCGTTACGGCTGGTGCAGCCAAAATGAACCGAAAGCTCTACTTTGTATTTGATGCCATCGGCTGTACGGCATGGGCTGTTAGTACTACACTCATTGGATATTACTTAGGTACGAAAGTCCCTGGGATAGAGAAATATCTCGAGCCAGTGTTACTTGCGGTGATCGTTATATTCCTCGCCCCTACTCTAATTCATATACTCCGCGATCCTAAGATTCGTAACGCGGTCAAGAAAAAATTCAGTCGTAACAGGTAATTGGCTAGATCACTCTCAGATTCAAATCGTGGCTGTACTTGCCCTCTTTCTCATGTAGTGAAACAAACATACTAAAACTAATTTCGTCTTTGTTTACATAACCCTTCATATTCATTGCGGCAAAAAGCTCTCTGTAGCGTTTTTTCCAGGTGGCTGGTGAATCATTAATTGGATAAAATCTGTTAATTCCAGCTTCCTGCGCCGCATCACTACTAATTTCAGTTGATTTTTGATTCAAAAAATTGCACCGGTCAGCCAATGTGGTTAACTTTGTACGATCAACAAGCCCAAACATACATACAAAAAAATTACGCCGGGCGATTTCATGCTCATCCTCGTGACGTGGGAGGCCGTACACTTCACTGGCGTACTCCTGGGCGTAAGTTGTGAGTACCAATGATTCAACTCTCAAGAACTCGGCTTCCAGTTGTTCTAGTCCTGGTGCCGTTATTTCCATATATACCTAAAGCATCCTTTTCAGGAATTGGCCTGTATAGGAATCTTTAACCTTGGCAATCTGTTCCGGAGTACCTTCTGCCATAACTTGACCACCACCGGCTCCGCCTTCGGGTCCCATATCTATCACCCAGTCACCGTTCTTGATTACATCCAGGTTGTGTTCGATAACCACCATACTATTTCCAGTGTCTACCAATGCATGTAGCACACCAAGGAGTTTGCTCACATCTTCCATGTGGAGCCCTGTTGTTGGCTCATCCAAGATATAGAGTGTACGTCCCGTTGGTCGGCGTGATAGTTCAGTAGCTAGTTTTATGCGCTGCGCTTCACCACCAGATAAGGTAGTTGCTGGCTGGCCTAATGCGATATAACCCAGACCAACATCAACCATAGTTTGTAGTTTACGGGCAAGCGCTGGGATGTTTTCAAAGAATTCCAAGGCCGCTTCGCAAGTCATACCCAGTACATCACTAATGGTTTTACCCTTGTAGTGAATTTCTAGAGCCTCACGGTTATAACGCTTGCCGTGACAAACCTCACACGGTACATAGACATCTGGCAAGAAATGCATTTCGATTTTAATAATACCGTCACCTGCACAGTTTTCGCAGCGACCACCCTTAACATTGAAGCTAAAACGCCCCGGATTATAACCACGCAGTTTTGCCTCTGGTGTTGATGCGAATAATTCACGAATTGGAGTAAACAGTCCGGTGTAAGTTGCTGGATTTGAGCGTGGGGTACGGCCAATTGGCGATTGGTCAATAATGATAGCCTTATCAAGGTGGCTGATGCCCTCAATCTCGTCGTGACGGCCCGGTACAGTGTTGGCGCGCATCAAACGTGCCGATAACTCTTTAGCCAAAATATCGTTAATCAAACTGGACTTACCAGATCCGGACACTCCACTGACCATGACTAATTTACCAAGTGGTATTTCTACGGTCACGTTTTTGAGATTATTCTCCTTAGCACCCTTGATAACGATAGATTTACCGTTGCCAGCACGACGCTTCTTTGGAGTTGGGATTACTTTCTTACCTTCGAGGTACTGGCCAGTGATGCTCTTAGGGTTCTTGGCGACTTCTGCCGGGGTTCCGCGAGCGATGATTTCACCACCATGAATACCAGCACCAGGACCAATGTCTAACAAATAATCAGCAGTACGAATAGTATCTTCATCGTGCTCAACGACCAACACGGTATTTCCAAGATCACGAAGGTGTTTGAGTGTTGTAATCAAACGTTCATTATCACGCTGGTGAAGACCAATACTTGGCTCATCAAGCACGTAGAGGACACCCATGAGGCCTGAGCCAATTTGTGTCGCCAAGCGAATACGCTGTGCTTCACCGCCAGATAATGTCACCGCACTCCGCAAGAGGTTAAGGTAGTTTAGCCCCACATCATCCATGAACTTAAGGCGGGCAGAAATCTCTTTGTTAATCTGGTAAGCAATTGTGGCTTCTTTATCGGATAGTTTCAATGATTTAAAGAAGTCAATTGCTTCACTAATAGACAGCTCACAAACATCCATAATTGAGTGTTTAGCAACTGTGATAGCCAAAACTTCGGGTTTAAGACGACGGCCTTTACAAACATGACATGGACGTTCGCGCATGAATCGTTCAATATCACGACGCATAAAGTCACTCTCTGTTTCTTTATGGCGACGCTCTAAGTTAGGGATCACACCTTCATATGTCGTATCAAAAGCACGTCCTGTTCCAAGGGATACGTTGTAAACTTCGTTACCGGTTCCGTACAGAATCTTATCAAGATCTTCTTTTTTAAGTTCACCTGTAGGTATATGCAACGAGAAGCCATACTTATCTGCCACCGCCTGCATTTTCTTGGTATACCAGGCATCAGAATTTATGCGGTTAAATGGACGGATGGCACCCTCGGCAATAGTAAGACGACCATTAGGAATAACCAACTCAGGGTCAACCTCAAGCCTAGAACCAAGACCAGTACATGTTGGACACGCTCCATGAGGGCTGTTAAAGCTGAACGTTCGCGGCTCAAGCTCGGGGATCACAACTTCTGGGTGATCAATACAGGCATACATTAAGCTATAACTAAATTCTTCGTTATTGTCGGCATTTACGACAGTTAGTTTGCCATCAGCAATTTCTAGTCCCTGCTCAACAGACTGCGCTAAGCGCCCGTGGCTCTCTTCATTGTTTACCAAACGATCTACTACAACATCAATGGTGTGCTTGTAGTTTTTATCAAGTTCTGGGAACTCATCAAGTGCATAGACAATGCCGTCTACACGGACACGAGCAAATCCGGCACGGGAGTACTGCTCTGGGATGTGCTCGAAGGCACCCTTTTTATCAATAACAACTGGAGCAAGCAGCATAAGACGTGCGTCAGCTGGAAGCCCTGCTACTTTATCAACAATAGCTTGCGTGGTTTGACGAGCAACTACCTTGCCACAGACTGGACAATGCGGAGTGCCAATACGTGCAAACAAAAGACGGAGATAATCATAGATTTCTGTAACCGTTGCAACGGTGGATCGTGGATTACGACTTGTAGACTTCTGGTCGATACTAATAGCCGGGGATAGCCCATCAATCTGATCGACATCAGGCTTTTCCATCAGCCCCAGGAACTGACGTGCATAAGAACTGAGTGACTCTACGTAACGACGCTGCCCTTCGGCATAAATTGTGTCAAAGGCGAGTGATGATTTGCCAGATCCGGACAAACCCGTAATAACCACCAATTTATTACGTGGGATTTCGACATCCACGTTTTTGAGGTTATGTTCACGCGCACCTTTAACTACAATCGCATCCATATAAAACCAACTCCTAAAGTTGATTTATTATACACTTATAACAGAGTAAATACTAGATACGTATAGTATTTTTAGTAACTCACCTTAAGCCAAGCTATACAGATTATTTCAGTATTTTCTAGAGCTGATTGGCAATTCTTGCTTTAGCTTCAAGTTCTTTAGCTTTATTACTCGGTCGTCGTTGGCGGTGAGAATATTTTTTCGCTACAACCTTAGCCATAGGCTGATCAGCAGCCTTTTGCTTTGTTGGTCGCTTCCTAGCTTGCTGAACACGCTCAGTAGCCTGTGCTAGTGTCTCTGGAGTACTTATGCTTGTTGCCGCCTCTTCCCTACGCTGTATTCGCTTCACCCTCTTTGGTGCATTCTGACGCTCTTCAATATATTTGAAGAATGCTTCTGATTGTAACCACTGGCCTTTATCACCAATTTGGATCTTAACTGGGTGATGTTCCAGTAAGTCTTCAATATCAGCCAGTTTGATTGAATATTCAAAACCACGACTGATTGTTACATAAGCAACATTGTTACGGTATTTAACCGGGATATACATCCTATCTTCTTCGTTTACAACTATAGAGATAGCGTCAGGTGATCGTTTAACGATGTCGGGAATGTCATTCTTACGAGTTGGTCGTACTATCGAATTCAAGAATACTGGTGGAATAACCTCATCAAGTGCCCTAGGATCAACGACATCAAGTGGTACTAGTTTGACAGATTCTGCGACCACTTTTCTGATTAACTTATCGTAGCGATCTGATGTTCTAAGATTTGCGCGACTTCGGTGCTCAAGATCTTGAGCCGTTTCCCACTGCTTAATGGCACGGACAGCGTTTGGGGTTTTTGATTCGTACGGAGCAGGTTTGACCCTGTTACCAACGAACTGCGCCGCAATACCCGTCATCATGGCCCGAATAATAAATTCACGACTTTCTAGAGTGGGAGCAGGAGTAGTGAGGCCCTCACTAATATGTAGGTCGGTATCAAAATAGAGGAATTGGCGTTCCCTGAAATTACCATCTTTAACAATATGTCCTAGTCGCTTTTCAGTAACACGATCTGGAGCATGCATCCGAACTAAGTCCACATCTACTTTACTACCACCGGATATATAACGATGTTCAAAAGGCCCCTGTGGACTTAAACCACGCATAGTAAAGGACGAGCCCGCAACAAGCTCTGCGCTACTTGCATCAATAGTGCTCTTTTGCCCTAAACGTCGTGACTGGCCACGAATGTCGTGATGTACAAGCTTACTGTGTTGGACAAATAATTCTTCTGTGCCAGCAATTTGACAACCAATGATTGCTTTTCGCTCAACATCACTTGGTTTGGCTAACTGCGTAGGGTCAAGATCTTCCCTGCGACATAACTCTTCGAATGTCTTCCGTGCCTTATAGTATCTGTTAACTAGGATATCTTTTTTATTTGTGAGGTAGTACTCAAATCGTTCTGTCGCTTTATCACCTTCTTTTTCTTCGAACCCCTGTTGCTTAGCAATCAAGTGTACAAAAGAATCAAGGCTAAACAAGGGATCAGACGAATGCTCATTTGAAAGGTTATCGTCGGCAACCCGGCTACTCATTAGATACTTCCGCTCACTCCCCTTCCTTCCATTCAAAATCCCATTCACCTGTGACATAGCTGCGATAGCCGCAACCTGTAGTCGTACCTGTGTAGTGTCTACATCATAGTAGTTATCTATCGTACGAGCCTCGATCAACATTCTCGCAAACGATACATCAAGTGGTAGGTCCGTCATTGCTTTACCGATATTTGTCAGCACAACGTCTTTACCGTCCACGGCAATAGCACCAAGCCTCTGTAGTAAGCGATAATCATATCGTAAGTTTTCCTGCGTAGGATCCTCGAGTAGATCCATGTCTTCTAGTTTCCGACCCGTAGCCAGCAACTCAATGATATACGGCGCTACACTACTCGTTTCCATTGATGGTAAATCATAGTCATCGCGTTTTTTGAGTGGCGGAGGTACAGGAGCATCTTCAGGGGTGGCCAATACATATACACCGGGTTTTGTCCTGCCGACGCGGCCCTGGCGCTGTTCCATGGTTGCCTTACTTGACCATACTGTTTTTAGAACTCGAACACCTTCTTCATATAGTCCTATATTGGATAGGCCGCTATCTATTACTACGTCCTTTCCTTCGGGGGTAATGCTTGTTTCACCAATTCTACTGGCAACAACATGGTGGCCGTCTTCTGGATTCAAGGATCTTGCTTGTTCTGTTGGAGATTGATCACCATATAGCATATGAACATGTTGGTCACTCTTTCTTGATGCCATCTTGTCCCGTGTACCTTGTAAGCGAGTTATCCCGGGCTGAAAAGCGAGGACATTTTTACCCTTCTCCATATACTCACGGGCTGCTTTAGCAACAGACAGATCGGTTGTAAGTTTTTTTATCGGGTGTGTTCTGCCGGGCAGAATTAGTACCGGCGCAAGCTCTTGTGTGACTGGATCCGCTAAATACCTTGAAAACTTACCTGTATCTATAGTTGCACTACTCACTAGCAGCTTAATTGTCGGTTCATCCTGCATGACTTCTTTTGTCAGACCAAGGAGTGCAATCGTGCCGACTGTCCGTTCATGTGCTTCGTCATTAATAATGACATCTTCTGGTTGTAAGTCGCCACGATTTACCATCTTGAATAACAATTGTTCAGTAACATAAATGAGACGTGCATCTGGGCCACAGTCAGAATCCTCGGCATTACCTGTTAAATAGCCACTTAAATGTGAATAGTCAGGGCCTAGGCTAAATTGTGCCCGTTCGTGTAATGCACGTGCCGCCAAGATACGAGGAGAAGACACAAAGACCCGCGGGACACCCGCTTCTAATAGATAGAGTCCAAGTTGACTACTCTTACCAGAACCTGTTGCGCTACTCAAAATAACACTTTGGTAATCTTCAAAGGTTTCTAGTACGTGGTCACGATGAAACGCGATAGGCAGTGTTGGATCACCGAGACGGTATTGCACAGTGTGCGGTGTATTACTAATAAGGTGTAGGCGTTGGTCACCAGGCTGGCTTTGCTCTGGCCAATCTTGGAGTGGCAGGGCGTCAAAATTAAGTTTCTCGTGGGGTGTGTAGTTTGTATCCGGCGCAAAAAGCTGGCTAGACACGAGTTTGGCCTATCTTGTGGAATACTGCAAACATACGTTTATTTTCCCCTGCCTTACAATTCTCTCTTTATTTTGCTTGGCTACTAAGCCTAGCGTACGCCCAGCAATTCACAAGGTCAAATAGAAATCACAAAATTACAATATTTCAATGAGAATTTATACCTTTTATGGTTATTTCTTCTGTTTCATGAATATGTGAAGAAGCCGTTATACCGTTATACTAAGGGTATGAAAGAAAAGACGAAGAATCTCCTTACAGATATATTAGGCTTTACGCTTATTATTGCGGCAATTCCAATTAGCTGGCTACCTGGCCCAGGTGGCATCCCTATACTAATTATTGGACTCAGTTTACTAGCGAATAATCACGAGTGGGCGGAACGTATTTTGGACAGAGTTAAAAAAGAGGGACTCAGCTTATTTGATAAAGTCTTCGACGGTGGTGTTAAGACAAAATGGGCTGTCGACCTGCTAAGTGTGATGTTCATCACTATTGCGGTACTGCTAATCACCCAACTTACACGTGACCTTAAGTACACCGTGGCAATATCACTCTGTATTTCAGCTACATTTATGTTCTTTGGAAACCGTAAACGATACCAAGCAATACTCAAGAAGTTCCGGACAAACAAACACAAGCACTAAAGTATATTATTGCATTACTTGCAACAATGTGATATTTTACCAGTAATTAACTGAGTAAACATATGCTTGAATTTATCGTAACAGGACAAATACCGGGAACCGAGTTAGTTATTACGTTCCCTTGGGCTGTGGCTTTCCTTACTATTATAGGTGGCACCGCCCTACTTCGTCGTGAGCACAAACATCACGACCACGGACAGCAAGTTCCTATTGAAGAACTAGCAATCTAATCAAGATCAGCGGGCAGGATACTTTGGCCATACAGCTGAAGCTCCTCAAGTATGTATTGGTCACGTTCTGAGATATCAGTTTTCTCTGCCAATTCCGCCAGGCGATTAAAGAACTTGGCTAAGCGACTATTCTGTTTACCCCCAAGTAGTTTACGGGTACGGAACTGCTCCCATGCCAACCGCTCTTCATCTGTTAAAGACTTAGGGAAATTACGGGCTTTATACAGAGGAAGTAAAGCATTCAGTCGATCGTCCTTGAACTTTAAATCAAGGCTTGAGAGTTCGTTGTTGCTTGCTGCTCGTACTACCCTGCAGCCGTTCTTATCCTGATCACCGATAAACGCGTCATATAACCTCGCATCGACTTCTAATTCATCTTGCAAAAATGCAGTTTGCTGTTGCTTGTCGAGCTGTTCCAGGGCCTCAAGTAACCTTGGAACAAGGTCAACTTGTTTTAGTTTGCTGAGATTCTCTTGAATAGTGTCTTTTGATATCTTCAGCCGCTCGATACTGGCATCATCGAGTACGCCCATAGGTGCAACAGCTGGACAACGATTATACTGTAAAGTCTTTACTGGCAGTCTGGGACTCGGGTCATCATGCTTTTTCCAGCGCCACGCTTCTACAAGTTCAGCCACGGACATTGCAGCAAACGGGGTTGGATCGTGTCGTAAGTCGTAAACCAACACCCCTTGTCGTTTTGGGTGCTTGGCTACCGCAACAACAACTGCCGTTTTCTCATATTCGCTTGAAAACTTACCAGAAGTGTAAACAAACGGCTGGTTAGTCTCTGCTAACTCCGATACGGCTTTCTTGTCGCGCATCTTGAGTAGATAATCAAACATTTTAGGTTGTTTATCCCGGATCAAACGAGCCAGATCGATAACAGCGTTCACATCACTAAGCGCGTCATGTGCACCAACGTGCGAAATGTTATTAACACTGGTGAGGAGTTCAAGTCTATTCGATGGTTTACCTTTAGGGTCAAACGGCCACTCAATACCTTCCGGGCGGAGTGCGCGGACCATTCTCACGACATCTAACATATCCCAACGTGACTTCTTGTCAGTGTACTGCCATTCATATGGGTCATAGAAATTGCGGTACTGCATGAACCGCATAAACTCATCGTCAAATCGTACGGTGTTATAACCGACAAAGATTGTTCCAGGAACGGCAACCTCTTCATGAAAGATCTTTAGGAACTCAGCCTCTGTAATACCGTCGGCAATTGTTTGCTGTGGAGTTATACCGGTAATTAAGATAGCATCTGGCTCGGGCACAACATCATCACTCACACGAATGAGTAAGTTGTGCGGCTCACCAATTGGCTTTAGATCCATATCAGTTCGTTGCCCTGCAAACTGCATAACTCGTGCTTCACGTGGATTTACCCCAGTGGTCTCTAGGTCATAAAAATAAAAACTGGTAGTCATATGACTACCAGTTTACATTCATATACAGGACGCGCCTAGCTTAATCGATCTGCTCGTCTTGGAAAAGGTATCCTATGCGCTGTGCGCGGTCGAACACCGCGAAGACCGTTAAGAATAACCTGCTGTTCTGCCTCTGGAGTCAGACTCCATCTCTCAGTAATAGGTTTTAATAACGTCCCAGCAAGAATCAGTTGGTCTTCCGTTGGGGGGGTTGTACTCAATAGTTCACCAGCAAGTACCCAACTATAGTGTTCGCCTTTAACTAGGTTACCTGTAAAAAATAAGTGCCGAAGAGCAACCTCTCCCGCTGCTGGAGGCACTACGCCATGCAGTCCTTGTAGGCTTTCGTGCCGTCCTGTATATTCTGGCTCAATTACAAATCCCTGCATATTGAGTACAGCACCTCTGGGGTACATACCTTCAACGAAAGCATCAAATACTGGTGCTAGTGGTTCTAATAACGCGCGTTCTGGCGATGCCACCTCCGCCACACGTTCAAGTGGGTAGTTCATTTAGAACTAATCATATACCTATATTTAGGTCTGTCAATAATCAAATTTTCCGTAGAGCCCAATCTGGATTTCGTCACCAGTTTTTATACCTTCACGGATAAGTTTGTTCATAATTCCCATTTTTTTCATGATGTCCCGAAGACGTGCAACACCATGTTCATTGTCAAAATCAGTCTTAGCTGCAAAGCGTTCAATCTTGCGCCCAGTGATCCTAAATCCAGTTGGTACTTTGATAATTTTCCAACTATCCATTTCATTGAGTCGTATAACTGGGAGACCAGCATTCTCTGGGATTTTAGCTGCAACCTTCTTGCGTTCAGCAGTGGCTTTTTTATTAGCTGCGTATAGCAACTCGTTAATACCCTGCTTACTGGCCGCAGAAATGGCAAACAGCTGAGCGGTCTTAGGGATAACGGTCTTTAGCTCGGCCATCTTATCTGCAATAATTTCGTCGTCCATGCCTTCAATCTTGGTCAATACAACCACTTGCGGCCGCTTAGTCAGATCAACCTTATAGGCCTTCAACTCGGCCTGAATGGTCTTGTAAGCATCGGCAACGGAGTCATTGTAGATATCTACAAGGTGTACTAGAACCGCCGTGCGCTCCACATGACGCAGAAACTCATCACCAAGTCCCTTGCCTTCACTGGCGCCTTCAATGAGCCCTGGGATATCAGCAAACAGTAGGCTTGAATCTTTATCAACATCAACCATCCCAAGATTTGGCTTAAGTGTCGTAAATGGATAGTTAGCAATCTCTGGTCGTGCGTTACTAATGACCGACAATAGCGTAGACTTCCCTGCGTTTGGCATACCAACAAGTCCAACATCGGCAATCATTTTGAGTTCTAGAGTTGCCTCTAGTTCCTGGCCAGGCTCACCCTTTTCTGCGACGCGTGGCGCTTGACGAGTAGATGAGACAAAGTGAGCGTTACCAAAACCACCGTGACCACCCTTAGCAATCACTACCCTATCACCATCGTGTGCCAAATCGGCCAATGTCACGCCCTGGGAGTCAACAACAATAGTACCGACTGGTACTTGTACCTCTAGTACTTTGCCACTACGTCCATGTCGTTTACGACGGAAGCCAGCTTTACCTGGATCGGCTTTAATTTCTTTCTGGAATCGAAAGGCTGCAAGTGTGTTCTGATTCCGGCTACCAACAAAGATAACATCGCCGCCATTACCACCGTCACCACCATCGGGACCGCCCTTGTCTACGAATTTTTCTTGCCGAAAGCTGACCATGCCGTTACCGCCATCGCCAGCTTTGATAGCCACTTGTACTTTATCAACAAACATTGTTGTATATCATACCATGAAATACCCCTGTTTACTAGAGCTAGTGGGCTTGTGATGACATTCTATCCTCTGCACTTGAGCGCTAGGTGCAATTTCTCTTCGAGAAACGGACCGAGCCGTACAAATAGTACGGTGAAGGGAGTATCGGAGAAGAAAATTGTGCCTGGTGCCAAGAAGTCAGCGGGTCATGAGCTCCGCTCATGAGCAGGCTGGCTGGTGCAGAGGATAGAATTAGTAGACGTAGCTGTATGAAGTAGCACGGTCAGCAGGAATAAGTTTAAAGTCCGTACGTCCCCATCCACCTGCAGGTGCAGTGTTCGTCATTGAGACTTGGCCACTGGAGTTCATTTCTGATATCCAGACGCTACCGTCGTCATTTACCTGTTCAACATACGCAACGTGACCAGCACCACGTGTAGCAGTCACTACCGCCGCCCCAACACGTGGTGTACGACCGGTTGCAAGACCATAGCTTGCAGCACGAATTGCCCAAGTAGAGGCGTTACCCAAATTAGTTGGCATAGGACTACCGTTTGCTAGACGCTTGTTAGCAACATACCAAGTACAGTAACCGTAGTCATAGCCGTTATAGCCATAGGTAGCGCTACCACCAAAGCTAAATGCACTTGCAGCGTAGGACACAGTACGCGCTGCAGCTACAGGCTGAATACCGCCCCTAATAAGGATGCGTTGACCAGTCTTAAGCCCAACGACTTCGGCATCGTTATCTGAAAGGATCTGCTCTTTAGAAGTACTATACTTTTGCGCCAGTGCTTCTACGGTATCACCTGCTTTTACGTTATACACCACGCCACTTACTGGAGGTATGAATAGTTGCTTACCCGGATCAATTCGTTCGCTGTTTAGACTGTTTGACCAACGAATACTGTCAGAGGTTACGCCAAACTTACTTGCAAGGCCACTAAGGGTATCACCAGCAATTGTTGTATATGACTTGATGTCCTTGGCTGATTTAATACTTGTAGCAACAACTTGTGGTTTGGTAACCACCTTGGTTTCGGTAGCAGTAATAGCAAGCTGTGTTGCTTCTGAGTCAGCCTGATTGGTTATTGCCACCGCCTCTGGTAGAGCCACCATACGTGAAACATGTACTGCAATGTCTGCAGAAGATAATTGGTCAAGTGGGCTGGCCTGTGCATTAGCAGAGGCGCCTGCAACAGCATTCTGACGAACCGTATCACCAGAATTAGGGTTCTTAACCACAAAAAAGATCACGGCCAATAGAGCCACTACGTTGGCACCAAGGATGCCATAGCGGATTGAACGTGTTCTATATTTCTTGAAAAGCCGACGATACGTACGTCGGTAGGTCTTAGTCGTTTGCTTGACGCCGAGTCGTTGACTCAGCGCTGTATGAGAAGTACGAATACTTAAATCTCCTACTAATGACATGTCTTTCGTTATGCCGTTAGTCATCCGTTTAACTGGTTCTTACTTTTTATTTTCGAGAAAGTCGACCAATCTCGAGTATATAGGGGATAAATCCCGCGGGAATAATCAGTTAAAGGGCAAGCATGGTATCTGTTAGAACTGTCTCACATATACCAAGTTGCACGCATAATCATAGCATTTGCGTATTGAAGATGCAAGGGTTGGAGTGCACTCTCACCCCTGTTATAGAAATATTGCTACCCCTGTTAATTCTATTCTGGTGCGCAAAGCTTTTTACAGTGCTGAGCTGTAAGCGCTTCGTGCTCTTTGAGCGTCTTGGAGAAGTAGGTGTTTCCATCGTCACCAGCTACAAAGTAGATGTAATCAGTACCGGCTGGATTAGCCACAGCTTCGAGCGAGGTCTGGCTTACGTTGCTGATCGGTCCAGGAGGCAGTCCTGAGTGAATACGGGTGTTATAGGGGCTGTCATAGGCCACAGAGGGCTTCTGGTCATTAATAATAGCTCCGTAGAAGGCTGTGACATCAGAACCAAGCTGCATACCTTGCTGGATACGAGTCAGGAACACCTGTGCAACAATAGGTCGGTCAGACTTCTTACCTACTTCTTGCTCAACAATTGACACCAGGATAACTCCTTGGTGAATCGTTAGCCCGTGCTTCACAAAACCCGCTCTGACATCTGGGGTTAGACGTTTTTGCATCTCGTCCAGTGAAGCCTTAATAATGACTTGAGCACTCGTATCAGGGTGCCTCTGGAACGACTCTGGATACAGGTAGCCTTCTAGACTTGCGCCAGCTGGCTTATCTGAGAGAGCTGGATGGTCTTTATATAAATCTGGGTTCAGTGATTTTTCTACGTCATCTGGTGTGAAGCCAGCATTTACGAGGGCTTGTTGTATTTGATCGAGTCGCTGCCCTGGCAGTATGGTAACTAGGTCTGTTGCTACTTGACCCTGTGTCAGGATCTTGGCAATCTCTTGTACTGATTGACTAGACCTAATGTAGTAACTGCCAGCCTGTAATTTATCGCGTAAATCATGGTTACGAACATACCATTCGAATGCCCAAGTTTGACGAATAACGCCGGCTTCTTTCAGTGTAGCGGCAATTTCACGGGCAGTATCGCCTTTTTTAACGACCACGAGCTGGTTACGCTGCGATGTCCCTACCGGCTTGAGGTTTGCATAGTAGTTACCCCGTATTACAAATATACTAGCGATCAGACCAGCAATAAGTAGTGCAGCCACAATGGCTGCCATACGCGGTAGTTTAGATCGGTTGTGAACGTTATATGAACCCATATTACACCTTATGCATTGTCAGATAATCTTCAAGGATGAATGTCGCTGCCAAGGCATCAATATCGCCCTTGCCGTAAGGTTTCCCTTTTGCTTTTAGCTCTTGCTCAGCTTTTACACTGGTCAGCGCCTCATCCTGAAATACAATTTCTACATTCTCTATTTTAGCAGCAAACGCACGGGCATACTCAGTTTGGGCAGTATCATCACCAGAAAGATTCCGCGGCAAGCCTACGACTATAGTTTCTACGTCTTCTTTGACGACTAAGTCGGCAATATCCTGCCAAATGGCGTCGGTATTATCAAGGGTAGTCAATGGACGTGGGAAGCGAGCAATCACACTAGCAATAGCAACCCCCACCCGGCGTTCGCCGACATCGATTGAGAGGATATTACTGGCCATCGGTAGCGGTTGACCCCTGTTGTTCGAATGTTAACGTAATCTTACTGTCTTTCTTTGGAACTTTATAGACCCAGAATGGACTTGTTTTCACCTGCACGTCTTTTACGCCTGGTCGAGCCTGTAATATGGTCTGAACTTCACCCTTTTTCTTGCCCTTGATTGCACTCTTAATGTCGGCTTCATTCTGTTCGACACCAGCTTGCGCGCTAGCCTGGAGCGTGAAACTTACCTCGCCGGTGGGCTTCTTACTATCAATACGAATACTTGCCTTATCTAGGCCATTGTTTAAGATGTTCTGTTTACTGGTATCAATATGCTGTTTTATGTCAGCCTCGAGGATTTGTTTAACCCCATCCTCCTTGGCACCTATCATGCTGTAGTTGAGTGTCACATTAACGGTGACTTCTTCAGACTCAGCGTCAACTCCCGGGTTGGCGACTACCAATGGATCTTTGTTAGTAAAGGTCTCTGTGAGCGGGAAGTATCCTTCACTCTTAAGTTGCGCGACTATCTCTTGGTTTGCAGTGGCATTGCTAGCTTCTATGACTTTTTGCTTAGCACCATCAATATCTTGTTGGCTAACAACTTTCACTATCTTACTAGTACCACCACTCATGATCCCACCAGCACCGGAAACGCCTGCAATACCTGCAACCGAATAGTTCCGGGCACTGAGGTTATACGAATCACCAGCATTTTGAGCCGTGACACTAACACTTGCTGTTGAAACTTGTGGAAAATCGCTGTTCTTGCATTGATTACCAAACTTAACACTTTGCAAAGTAGCATCGACTTGAGTTATAAAATTGAAGTTACCGCTACTTACAGTAGTACCTGCCGGTACTGTAACCTGAGCTTGGTCGCAATTATTTAGTGACAGAGTTACTTTACCGGATGCTTTAGTGCCCATATCCTTTTGGCCCGTTGCAGGAACTTTTTGAGTGTCAGTTTTCTTGTACTCTTTGAGGATCCCTGGGACCTGCTTTTTATCGACATTAATGTCTTTGATACTTGGTGAAGAGGTTATTGAGACTGAGCTAGTTACATCCGTTGTGTCAGTCTTAATTGCGATGGTTGCCTTTGGCCAGACAAAAACTGCCATAATCCAGAAAATAACCAACAGTACGAATGCGCCAGCACCTATCATTACCCGCGTACGGAACTTATCAAAGTTAGGTACTTTGAGCTTCTTATTGAAAGGGGTCTTGGCGGCCGCACCGGCAGCTGCTACTGGAGCGTCGTCGTCATTATCAACTTCTATTGTCTCTTCTTCATCAGAAGCAGAAACTGCAAGCGCACCAACAGATTTAGACGCATCTAACGGCTCTTCGTCCATTACTTCTTCCACGTCAGCAGGATCTACGGAAACAGGCGCATCGGACGTTTTGGGTGCTGTAGGGATGGCCGGTTTGGACTGGAGCGTCTTTGCAACGTGCATACCAACTGCGCCAGCAAGTGGCAACAAACTTGCCTCAGAGGTAATAAGAACTATGTTTTTCTTAGAGTTATCGGCAGTTCGCTTGAGTAGCTTCATATTTACGATACTCTGAAAAACAGCAGCACGCTTAGGTAGTACTAAGGCCAAAATTTTGGTTGATGAGTTCTGAACCTTATCAATAATGGCGGTTATTTCGTCATCAACATCTATGTAAATAGTTTCTTTGTTTGCTGCCATAATGATTAAACTTTCAGCATCCTGTCTAGTTTCTGTCTAATGGTGCCTGTCTGAGTATTGTCACCTTGTCCTAGTGTATCAAGCCCAACGCGTAATAGACCCATCGCTGTAATAAAGGTGTGATCCGTCACGGTACCAGTCCGATCAACAATCCCAACAACTTGCTGTGGTTGAATATGGTGAATTGTAGGCTTACGAGTAAAAGGCAATTCCTTGTACCATGGACTTTTCTCTAGTAGTTCCACCATTTCGTCCAAGCTTGAACCACCACCACAAAGTAGTAATCGGTTAGGTAGGTGGTCTAGTTTATCAAATTCGCTGAGTGCTAGGTCAACACCGTTAATCCACACATCAAGTGTCTTATCAATAGAGGCTTCTGCAGCTTCTTGTTTGTGAGTTGGGATCTTATTAGTGCCTAGGGCTAGTTTAACTTCTTCTGCCTCGGCAAACTCTATACCAAGATCACGTTCAATAGAACGAGTGAATGCTCGTCCGCCAATACCAAACATCTTAGTACCCTGTACGCCGCCCTCGTTAATAACGGCAATATCTGTTGTACCGCCGCCCACATCCATCAATATTGCGCTCATACTACTGTTGCTATCGTTGCCAATTACGGAGCGGGCAACAGCAAATGGCTCCGCTGCGACAGCCAGTAGGTCGAGGTCTAACTCTTGAGCCGTACGCTCTAGTGCACCAATGTGAATCATAGGAGCAAAGGCCGTGTATAACTGTACGAGTACTTCTTTACCCTGGAAACCAACCGGGTTTGTGACCGGATAGCCATCAATATCAATATTGACGAGCGCACTGTTAACTAGGCGCACTTCGACTTCTTTGCCACCGAGCTCCCAAGCCAGTTGCTGTTTAGCACGCTCTTCCGCACGCTTTTGGACAAGGCCTATAATCTTTTCTATTTCGTCGAGGTCTAATGCTTTGTTAGGGTTCTTACGGGTACAACGGACTGTTGTGGTCGTTCCCTTAACAAGTTCACCCGCAATACCTATAACTGCCGTACGGACACTAACACCGGCTTGTTGCTCCGCTTGAGAAAGTGCGGCGTCACAGTTGCCTACAACGCCTGCTATGTCAGCAATCGCACCAGCTTGCATGTCTGTTAGCTCTTGGTGGGCGCGGCCTGCCCCGACAATCTCAATATTTTCGCCGTTAACGCGGCCAATGAGTGCCTTTACATTCTCGGTACCAATATCCAGCGCTACAACATATTGATCCTGGCCTTTTGTGGTCTTGGATTTGAGTGTGGCAAGAGTACCTGTGAGGCCCTTAAATTTATCAAGCATAATCACGATTAATTATAGCAGAGGTTCTGGCTTACGCTACGGCTTGGAGCACTCTTGAATGCTCAACAACGTCAAGAATCGGCTCGATAACTTCGACCGCCGTTGCAAGCAGTCCAACATCTTTTAGATCTTTAATTTGCTTGAGAGCCCTTCTTTGAGCATTAATCTCACTCAAGAGATCTTCAACTACGGCACCGTGATCTTCTTCGGGATTAGCTTGCAAAATATACTCTGCAAGTACTTTGGCCTCAGTTCTACGAATATCCATGTCATCCATTGGTGCATCGATCGGGATTACTTCGTCAAGTCTCTGCGTAAACCAGTCAACAAACGTTTCATCGTCACTTAATTCTTCAATTTCGGACTGAATATTACGCTCTGCTTCTATCACAGCAATCTCAAACTCAAGCATGAGGTACTCCCTGGGATCCATATCTGGGAACTGATGCATTGCCATGATGTCAGCCTTGATGGTCTGTATCCGCTGATCATAGGGGTCATTAATGTCGTAGTTAGTAGATATCGACATTTCTCCGTATGACACGCCGTCACCGAAGGAGCCTTTGACCATCAGATGACCATAGTAATCATATGGTCGCTCTGGCCTAATTGGCTCTACTAAGCTTGGTTCAACTTCATATAGATGAGGATACTCGGGCATTTGTTTTGGTTTCTTTCTTAAAACTCTACTTTTTATTGTAGGCGCAACCGCCCACATGTCTACTAAATTAAGTTTTTAGGATACTATCCTTCGCTTATGCTTGCAAGCTTATATCACGTCCGGTATTTTGAATGCGATATTTATCGCAAAACGGCTTTTATGCGGCGGATTCCGGCGCTTGAGGATTCCTCTTTGAGGATCTTAAATGTTTTACCGTCTTCTGCCAGTTGGGCGGTGTGATCTACATGTGGGCCGCCACAGATTTCAAAGCTAAATGGCTTGTCTTCTCCATCTTTTTGCATGCGGTAACACTTCACGACATCGCCGTATCTGTCACCAAAGGCACCTAAAACGTGTAGTTCATTGATTGCCTTATCTGTTGGGTGCTCTTCCCAGGTTACGGTTAGGTCTTTAGCTATCTGTTCATTAACGATATCCTCTACCTGCTTAATCTGTTCTGGAGTTACTTTATCAGGGTGGCTAAAGTCAAAACGCAGGCGTTCCTCGGTGATATTACTACCATGTTGGATGACATGATCGCCTAAGACGCTACGAAGGGCCTGATACATGAGATGCGTTGCAGTGTGGTATTTCTTGTGAATAAGATCTTGGCCACCTAAACCGCCCTTAAAGACGCCCTTAGCGGCAGTTTGTGAGCGTTGACGTTGTTCCTGCAGGCACTTTTCAAACTCTTCGAGCCAATTATCTGCCATTTTACCCCTGGCTGGCTCAATGATCTCTACTGATAGCTCTTTTGGAAATCCATATGTATCCTGCAGCGTAAAGATATCCTTGCCAGTAACAGTAGGTGGTGGAGGCACAGGCATGCCGACTGGCACAAACCCAGGAACTGGAAATCGCTTACCAATCTCTCTGATCCCCTTACTCAGGGTTTGGCGGAAGGCTTTTTCTTCTTTGATCAGGACAGCAATGACATCATCACGCTTTTCGGCTACTTCAGGGAAGTCGTCATGGTATAGATCGGCAATAACAGGGACTATTCCCTCAAGGAAGTTCTGCTCGATACCCAGCTCAAATGCAAAGCGAACAGCACGACGCACAAGACGACGCATAACATAGCCTTGTTCCTTGTTGCTCGGTACGCATCCATCGACGGCTAGGAATGTAGCAGCCCGGAGGTGGTCTGCTATAACACGCATACTTTCGGTGTGGTCTTCATACTTTTTGCCACTCAACTTCTGTAGTTGCTCAATGATCGGCCACATAATACTAATCTTAAATACATCAGGGTCGTTCAATTTAGCAGCTGCGATACGTTCTAATCCTGAACCATGGTCAATATTTGGCTTTTCTAGTGGTTCAAACTGACCCTCGGCAACTTTTCGATATGCCATAAAAACGTTATTGCCAAGCTCTATAAAGCGACCGCAATCACAGTTAGGATGACAATATTCACCGTAAGATGTGTCATGTTTCGTACCGCAATCATAGAACATCTCGCTATCAGGACCACAAGGATCACCTACGGGCGTAGTCTCCGGGCCACCGTTACGACTCCACCAGTTCTTATCACCATAGTAGAAGATGCGCTCGCCATCCTTCATACCTCGACTATAGCCAGTTTCTTCAGTATCAATATCAGCTTCATCGGAAGAGAGGTTTTTGCTTTCAAAAAGTTTTTTCCAGATTTCAGCAGCTTCTGTGTCTTTGGAGATGCCGTATTCCGGTGCGCCAATAAAACAGGTCACATACAGCTTCGAAGGATCCAAATCTACAACTTCTATGAGGAACTCCCATATCCACTCAATCTGTTGCTGCTTGAAATAATCGCCCATGCTCCAGTTACCAAGCATTTCAAAGAATGTTGTATGGCGGTTGTCACCAATGTCGTCAATATCTTGTGCACGCAGACAGGTCTGGCTATCTACAATGCGTTGCCCATCAGGGTGGGGTTCACCGAGTAGATAAGGGATCATTGGCTGCATACCAGACCCAGTGAACAGGGTTGTAGGGTCGCCTTGAAGCACCAAAGGCGCGCGAGGAACAACCTTGTGGCCACGCTCTTCAAAGAACTTTAAATACTGATTTCGGATCTCTTGTGCTGTCATTTCAGGAAGTATTATAACAGAGGTAAATAGATTGACAAACTTGACATACTGTGCTATAATGTGAAGAGTTCGTCAAGTGTACTTCTACAGTTAGGAAAACCGTTGTCTGGAAAAAAGAAGCTTTTCTGGGGCACCAAGACCTTGATTGCCTACGTAATCATCTGCTGGAGCCTGTTCATCGCTTCCGCCTTCGTTATCGCCCACATGTGGGACAAGGTCAACCACTCAGCCATCTACCTCATCACCCCGTTGGTACTCACCATGCTGATCATGATCGTCACGATGGTCAGACTCGAGATCAAGAGCCAACGTACCTAGTACGCACACGAACATGTCCTTCGGCAACGAAGATCGAAGGACAAAGCCGCTAAGTGGATGAGAAAAGTAGTTTGACCCTTGGTCAACAACACCATTTCTCTTCATCAAATTACGCGGCTTTTTTCATACCCAAAAATCTGTATTGAATCATCAAATAAAAAGAGTATTCTTGGCATATGAACACAATCGAAGATCCCGAACCCCTCCCGTTCCCTTCACTACCGTCAGCAATCCTCTACGAAGGAAAAACAGAATTTTACAAAAGTATACGAGCCAAGGAACAAGCTCGCCAGGACAACATTCTTGAAAAGATAGCCAACAGACCCACTTATCTTCATCCGTTTAAAGCAAAAGAAGTAGCAGATATAGGCAAGTTAATCACACGATTTGATGCCGTCATAGAAGATAGTCAAAATGTAGATAAGCTATTGGTAAAAGCAGCAATAAAAGTCGCACTCACTCAGGTAGTTGCTTTCCCCGAACAGCAAATTATCCCTGTTTCATTACCCGAGTCAGTCAACCCAGTAGTTGTTCAAGCCGAAATTGCCTAAATTACGATGCCGCCGCCGAGGACGAGTTCGCTGCTGTACAGCACGGCTGATTGACCGGGGGTTATGGCTCGAACTTGGTCTTCTAGCAATACCTCTAAACCTTGCTCCGTTTGCTTGAGCGTACAGTTTACAAGCGCTGCACGATAACGAGTCCGTACCTGGTAAGTTTTATTCAGATCAGGTTCTCCATTAATCCAGTGTATGTCCGTAAGTGTTAGAGTTTCACGCCATAAGCGGTCATCGTCAATATTAGTCGTTACAAAGACTTGGTTCTTAGCCATGTCCTTGCCAACGACGTAATACGGTAAACCACCACCAATGTTCAAGCCATGGCGCTGGCCAATAGTATAGAAGATCGCGCCGTCGTGTTCACCAATATCTCTGCCCGCTTGATCAATAATCTGCCCTGGAGTTGTTTTAACAAATTGCTGTAAGAACTCTTTAATACCCACCTTACCAACAAAGCAGATACCCTGACTATCTTTTTTACCAGCAGTCGGTAGATCAAACTTGGTTGCTAGTTCACGAACTTCTGCTTTAGTCTTGAAATCACCAATCGGCATGAGACTTTTAGTCAGTGCTTCTTCTGTAACACGGTACAAGAAGTAGCTCTGGTCCTTATCTATGTTCTCTGCTGTTAGTAGCTTGCCATCTTTAATGCGGCTGTAGTGGCCGGTTGCGATCATATCTGCACCATCTTCTAGAGCGGTTTCAAGGAATAATTTAAACTTAACTTCTTGATTGCACATAATGTCAGGGTTTGGTGTACGACCGGCCTGATACTCGTCGATCATATACTGCACAACTTTGTCACGATACTGCGTTTCGAAGTCATACATTTTGAAGTCGATGCCCAGCTTTACCGCTACGCGCTTGGCATCCTGGTAATCTTCTTTCCAAGGGCACTCAAAACCAGGGAGATCCTGGCTCCAGTTCTTCATATACACGCCCGTGACGTCATAACCCTGCTCCAGCAACAAAGCTGCCGTTACAGAACTATCAACACCACCACTTAAACCAACATAAACTTTCTTCTTCATTGAAGCTCTATTTTACCAGATTATATAAATATGTTCTTGTACTATTTTAGAAAGGTCGGTCACCACGTTCGATTTTCTTGCGCAGTGTGTGGAGCTCGTGGCGCCTACCTAACCAAAATGTAGATATTATGAACGGGATTAGTAGTGCAGCAGGCTGCCAGAGTAGCTTAGTTTTAGGCGTTGTTGAGCCAGAACTATTGTTATTGTTGTTACCGGCGCTATTACCGGAGTCCTGACTGAGCGCACCGTTGGCTATGCCCACCAGCTGCAAGTATGCCACACCACCGTTCTTGTCTGTTGCCTTAACGATTATGTTGTACACACCTGGCTTGTCATAGACATGTTGGATATTGAAATCCCCTGGGAACGCCCGGCTCACAAGGTCTGGTGTTTTACCATCGCCCCAGTCCACGCTTACAGCATATGGCCCATCACCACCAGAAAGTGTGATTGGCCAAACAAGTGTCTGGCCGGGGTTGGCGCCTTTCTTGGCGATGGTACTCGTAAGGCTCACACGGCTAGTAAAACCAGGCTTATCGGCGTTATAGCTCACCGTTACGACATTTGAGTCCGGGCCTGCTTGGTCTAGATCGTCATAAACACGTGCTACTAAGTCATTTTGACCATCAAACAGGTCAATAATGAGTGAGTAACTACCGTTGGTACACATGACAGAACCAGCAAATACGTTGTTTTTGAATAGTTTAACAAGGAGTTTGTTAGGACATATACCACTGACTGTCACTGGTAAGGTAGAGAAAGATTGGCCTGTACGCGGGATAGATATAGTAGCTGCCGTGGTGGGCGGTGGTGCAGAGATACGACCTTCCATACCTACAGAACCCTGTTCAGTGGCGGCGTGAGCTGGTTGGTGTACTGTAAAGATGCCAACAGCAATCAGCAAGCCTGCAAGTACAACAGAGATTAAAGATAGTTTAAAGACACGAATCATTAACATTAATAGTAGCATAACCACCATCCCAGAAGCAGTGCATCAGCCAACTTGCTTACAAGCAGAGCTTGCAACCCGCTGGCTTCTTGGCTCCATATCCAATTTTCCTTTCCTATACTCCCTTCACCGTACTATCTGTACGACTCGGTGTGTTTCTCAAGGAGAAATTGAATCTGGAGCTCAAGTGCGCTGCTCTGGTTTAAAGAAAAACTACCTGGGTCACCCCAGGTAGTTATAAATTATCTGTTGGTTATTTAGCGTTTTTTCTTGGTGCTGTGGCTACCGTACTGTTTTCGGTAGAGGGCGTATGTGCCTACAACTATACCGATCAACAGGATAGCAATGATTGCGATCAACCAAACTGGGATAACCCAGAATGATACTTTTTGAGTCAACACTTCACCACCACTACCAAATGATACGTTGGCGGTAATAGTATAGCGACCTGGTTTCTTGATGTTCTTTATATCATCAGTAAAGGTACGACTCGTCTTAGGTAGTATGTTACTGCGTGGCGTTGAGTTGTTAATCTCGTAACTGTGAACTTGCTTGCCAGACATATTGGTAATACTTACAGTACCAAATGGCTTAGCAAAGCTGTTACCGAGGTTCTTTATGGAGATGGCTGCCTTTGTAGGTGCCTTAGAGAAGATACTTCCACTCTTGCCGTTCTGAAGTGCTTTAACACCTGTAATCTGGATTTTCTCGGTGATGTCACCAGGAACTTCAACCAATACTAGTGATGCAACATTTGCAGTCAACGCAACCTGTCCGCCTTCACTTTCAGCCGCTTGAGTTGCAGGTACGGCTCGGAAAGTTACAGCACCATAGTACGCACCTGCTGGAGCTTCGCTTGGTATGGTAATGCTGTATGTGAGGTCCTTGTTTTCACCTGGAGCAAGAGGAACATCACTGAGGCCTTTTACAAAGTTAAAGATTGAAGCACTGTTGTGATTCTTCTGATCTGTGAGGAGCTTTGGCTCACCCGTTTCGTTATCTGACTCAAAGTCACTGATAAAGGGCTTTGCGATTATAGCCCCTCTTGTTACGTTGCGAATACTTACCTTTATGAGGTCTGTTTTTCCACGTTCAATACTTAGTTCACTACGAGTAGGAGAGATACTTAGACCACTACCACCGGCATTATTGGTACCCTGTTGTGCGCGCCCAACTCCGGTTACGCCAACTAAGACACTCGCTATAAAAACCAAGCCCACCAATAGAACAGATGTGCGTTTTGCATGTACAGTCATGTACAAGACTCCTCCTTTTGATTTGATATCTTGAGATTAGCTTACCGTATAGCACTTAAGCTTGCAACCCTCATAAAGTTCCACACCACCCAGCCTGCTCTAA
>CAZXDT010000007.1:0-26993 GCA_964639295.1 uncultured Candidatus Saccharibacteria bacterium
ACAACGCACTCGTAGAGCAACGTAATAACCTAGCAGTAGAAGAAAACCAACTCATCAAGGCTCTCGACAGTAGAGAAACAATCCAAACTCAGTAGAGAGTCCCCACCTCTGTACAAATATTGACAAGTGTGGTATAATATACACAGTTTTACTTGAGGTAACCACTTCGTAAAACGTACTTTGACAGAGTAGAGACTTTGGTCGTGCTAATAAACCTATGATCTTCACAGGCTTTTTTGTACGACCAAAGAGTTTTGTTTTTGTTGTTTACCCCCCACGAGAGTAGGAAATCATGTTTCTTGTATTCTTCATCGCAATGTTGGCGGTGATCATCTGCTTCGCACTGAGTCCGACTGTGCCTTTTCTGGCCTTCGTTGGTGCTCTGTTGCTGGTTGCAGTCATCGCATGGACCTTGTCGGGTGCGTGGCTGTCAACGTTCCGTCCGGAACTCTGGCAAGAGCGTGTGCTTACCGGCGGGTACGTTTCCAAGCCTTGGCGTAAAGCCGTGGCCCTTGGCCCGTTTGCCGTCTGGTACCACAAGCGCAAGAAGCGCAGGTCCACCTGACCTCGTTCATCGAGAATCCCTAGAAGGAGAAAACAATGCAGTTCAATGACAATCTGCTCGGCCCGCTGCTGTTTCTGCTGATCGTTCCGTTCGGAACGCTCATGCGTGGATGGCTCGGCTCGAGTTCCAGGCAGTTCGACACCAGCTTCAAGGACGGGTTCCAAGATCTCCGGTACGGTTGGGTGGTCTTCCTTACGGTTGGCCCGGTATTGCTGCTCGTCAGTTTCTATGTCGACTTGTTCATGATCTGGCTCATCGGTGCTTGCATCTCAGCCATGGTCACGTACTTCAAGCTGATCGTGCAAAACACCGGAGGTAACAACCCCATCGCTGCGGTCATCGGAATCTGTATTGCGTTTGGCTCCTGGCTGTCGCTATTCGTCCTCCTCTGGATGAAGCTCGGCTTAGTCAACCGGAACAATCAGCAGTCCGAGGTTATCCGATACGTTCACGAGTCGTGAGGCTTCTCGTTCTCCCGAGGGGGCGTACTGACTTCGGTCACCACGCCCCCTCAAGGGACCACGCAACAACCAAACCAATCTCTACTCTGTCACTCAACCTAAGTTTTCAAATATTGAAGGTTTAGGCTGAGGAAAACCGTCCGGGCGTGGTCCGGACATCGGCTTTGCCCCGAGAGGACTGGCATAGAATTGAGCCGTTCTGAAAATATGGCTGTTTGAAGCGCCAAACCGCGAGTTCCATATTTTTAGGCTCAATTACTTGCCAGTCGTCCCGGAGACAAAACGCAGTCCGAGCTTCTTTGCTTCGTTTCTTGTCGACACAAGAAATGAAGGTGGTCAAACCTTTAGGTTTGAACGCAACATGAGCTAAAATAGAACTAATGGGAAAAAAGGATTCAATTCAGTATGTTTGTAGTGCTTGTGGAGCTACCGCCCAAACGTGGAGCGGTAAGTGCTATTCGTGTGGTGAATGGAATACATTGCAAGAAACGCTCACTGCGGGTGCAGTAGCATCCGCACAGGCAAAAGGCCGTAAGCTCACCCCTCAAACAATTACTAATTCATTGGCACATGACATGCCTCGACTCAAGACTGGTATGCAAGAAGTTGACACCGTGCTTGGTGGTGGTGTGGTTGCTGGCAGCGTGAACCTGATCGCAGGGCAGCCAGGCATTGGTAAGAGTACCTTGCTGTTACAGTTGGCCCACACCTTGGCTAAGAACTATAAGATTTTGTATGTTAGTGGCGAGGAATCAGCGCATCAAATTGGCCTACGGGCTGAGCGGCTAGGTGCGAGTACAAATAAATTGCAGCTCGCAACGAGTACCGTTGCAGATGATATTGCATCAACTATTGCCTCTGGTGATTACGAGCTTGTTATTGTAGATTCAATCCAGACAATTAGCTGTACTGCAGTAGCATCTGCTGCAGGATCTGTAAGCCAAATTACTAATAGTACGCATATGCTCACCGCTGCAGCAAAGTCGACCAATACCGCGTTGATTCTGGTCGGTCATGTCACAAAAGAAGGCTCAATTGCTGGGCCAAAGGTGCTGGAACACGTTGTGGACGTGGTTTTGCAACTAGAAGGTGACCGTTATGGTGGCTTCAAGTTGCTTCGTGCTATCAAGAACCGTTATGGCTCAACCAACGAAGCCGGAATATTTGAGATGGTAGATACGGGATTACAACCTGTAGAAAACCCCTCTGCAGCCCTGTTGGCCGAACGTCAAATTAGCGACGGATCTATCGTCCTGGCTACGCTAGAGGGCACCCGACCACTGTTGGTGGAGGTTCAGGCACTTGTGAATAAGACCAGTTACGGGTATCCTAAGCGTGCAGCTAGTGGGATTGATCTCAACCGCGTGAACTTATTAATTGCCATGTTGGAACGCCGTACAAAGCTCAATTTGGCCGACCAAGACATATATATCAACATCGTGGGTGGTATCAAGCTTACGGAGCCAGCAGCTGACCTGGCCATCTGTATGGCGATAGCAAGCGCCAGTAAGGGTATGCAGCTAAAAGATAGCGCTGTAGTGTTTGGCGAAGTGGGCCTTTCTGGAGAGATCCGTCATGTACCTTACGCTGATAAACGCATTGCAGAAGCCAAGAAACTTGGTTTTGATACTGCAATTGGTCCCGTACAAAAGGGTGGCAAAAAAATCGCCGGATATGCCGGAATGCGTGACATAAAAACAGCCCTCAATACCTATTTATCAAAAGATTAGAAAGAAATTATGAAAGATACATTATCAATTGCATTACTGATTACCATACTGGTACTCGTATTGCAGCAAAGAAAAGTGAGTGCTCCATCGGTGAGCACCAAAAAGAGTCGCAAGATGGTGCTCGACACCTGTGCGCTCATAGATGGACGAATTATTGAGCTAGCCCGACTCGGCTTTGTCCCGGACGAGTTAATTGTCCCAGAATTCATCCTCCACGAGCTACAAATGCTGGCAGACGGCAATGACACGCAGAAGCGTGAACGTGCCCGTTATGGGCTAGATGTTGTTCGTGAACTACAAGATAGTAGCCATGCTAACGTTGTGATTGACCATTCAGATGTTGGTAACATGCCAACCGATGACAAGCTCGTTAAACTTGCTAAGAAGCTAGGTGCAGGGTTGTACACAACAGACTACAACCTCAACAAAGTTGCAGATATTGAAGGCGTGCATGTCCTGAATGTGAATGAACTCGCCCAGCAACTACGCCCTACGGCACTCCCTGGTGAGCGTCAGACGGTTAAGATCCTGCAAAAGGGTAGTAACCCTAAGCAGGGCGTTGGCTACCTTGATGATGGTACGATGATCGTTGTTGACGACGCCATTCGTTATATTAATCAAATTGTTGAGGTAGAAGTAACACGCATACACCAGACCATGGCTGGTAAGATGTTATTTGCAAGTCTGATCAATAAGCCCGCCCAGGCACAATCAGCTCGTAAGCAGCAACCAGAACGTACTCAGCAATCAACTATTGCAGGTCGTCTCCGCAATCCTCGTCGCAAACGCAACCCACAAGTAGGGTAGTTCATACAGGAACTTAAAATTCCCACATTTGCGGGAATTTTAAAACTTAGTTTATTGTAAACGAAGGTGATTGGTTTCCGTCGTCGTCTTTTGCGTACACTTTAGTACCAACACTTGCGGTTGCTAGTGTCGTCTGACAATCACTACTTGATGGTCCGCAGAATGCGGTTCCACCGGCAAACGGAAATATTGAGACCGCTCCGTTGCCGCCAGTCCACTTAAACTTCGTAATACCTGCTGTTCTTTTTGCCTGAGTTATTGTTATGGGACTGTTCGCCTGGGGGCCTCCTCCTCCACCTCCAGTGCCAGTTATGCTGCTGGCTGAATCACTTGCGTCGTATAGTACGCTGTCAACAATGGTCGCCGTGACCGTCTTGTCACCGGTGTAATCTGGTGTGTAATCAAATGTTACGACTCCCGGACTACTGATGCTGAATGAGCCACCAGCTAGAACTTGCCCATCAACACTAAACGTTACTGTTCCAGGATACTGGTCACTTGATAACGGATGTGTTCCTTGCCCAACACTCGCTGCAAAGTGATATGAGTTACCATTCTTTGTTGTCGACAGGGAGATACTCGGTTTTATATCGTCACATTTGTGGATATCATCTTGTTCTGAGGTATTAGCACCACCATTGCCTCCATCTACGAACTTATCCACCGAGAAGCTATTGGCTGCCGTATCGTTGATGTCCTTACGGGCGCGCTGTGGAGTACAGTCGGTTGCGCCCTTGTTGGAGACAATATCTATTGTCCTAGCAGCCCCAGTCTTCTTTGTGCTGCCTTTGTACCAGCTTGGGAATAGATCAGTAGAGGTACTTGGCACGACTGCACCGAGCCCTGGGTTATTACGAACAATGAAGGCTGGCAATGTCTGTACGCCAGCTGGTTTGGCACGATCCTCTGGCTTGAGGTTCTTGTGCGCGGCTTGCATCCAGCCCTGCCAGACAGGCTGGGTCATGCCTTCCATGGTTCCACGCATAGCTATGGTTCGGTTGTGGTAACCAACCCATACAGCTGCTGCGTATTGCGTAGAGAATCCAGCCATCCAACCATCTTTGGCGTCGTTGGTAGTACCGGTCTTCATAGCGAACTTCCAGGTGCCTTGGCTGTTGGTGTAGCGGTGTGGTTTACGGCCCGCAGGGAAGTAGCTTGCGTTCGGGTCACTCATCATATCAGCTACGATGTAGGCTGACTCGGCACGTACTGCTTGTTCACCCTTGGTTGGCTTCCATTCGTCTAGTGTTTTGCCGTCAGATTTTTCAATCTTTAGGATATATGTCTGAGGAATGTTGTTGCCGTTACGGGAAATAGTTGCATAGCCATGGACATGTTCATCCATCTTGAGGTAGGCACCATCTCCAATGGCTGATGATGCATAACAAGGGCCGGTTTGAGTGAACTTCTCGTCCTGGTAACAGTTGTAGTCACCACGGCCATCACTTGAGAGCGCGCCTGGTACGTCACCAGGGGATGTCATGAGCTTCTTGGCAACACCTATAGTCTTATCTACTCCGACGATTTCCATTGCCTTCACGGCTGGTACGTTACGTGAACCACCAATTGCATAACGTAAGGTCATGGCACCTGGGTAGCGGAAGTCATAGTCCTGGAGACAGTTTCCACCTTGCTTTGGCAATGCCTTATTGGTACATGGGTAGCCTGGTATAGGTCCTTGGGTATCATATAGGACTGAGCCTGCACCGACATTATCACTTGTGTCTATAAGTGCAGTGTAGTCATACGGTTTGAAGCTAGAACCAGGAGGGAGACGATAGCGTGCATAGTTGTTTTGTCCGTGGTCTGGGTCGTTAAAGTCAACACCACCAACGAGGGCGACCATTTGACCGGTCTTGACGTCTTCTGCTGCAAAGGCGATTTCGTCACCACCTTGGCGTTTAACCTGGGCGATGCCCTTTTGGACTTGTCTTTCTGCTTCGTCTTGGAGACCAAGGTCGAGTGTTGTGATGACTTTCCAACCACCACGTTTGACAGTTGAATCACCATATTCAGTTTCGAGCTGTTCTTTGGCAGTTAGTACAAAGTAAGGCGCCTTGATGCCTTGATACTTAGGCTTAGGTGTCTTGTACTTAGCAAGAATATCTACTTTCTTGGCATCATCACGCTCTTTCGAGGTGATCATGTGTTCTTGCTCCATGACGTCCAGGATGTAGTTCTGGCGTGCCTTGAGTGCTAGTGGGTCAAAATTAGGGCCATATGGTGAGTAGACAGATGGCGCCTTCGGAATAGCTGCTAGGAAGGCAGATTCATCTAGGGTCAGGTCTTTGGCCGATTTCTCAAAGTAATCACGTGCAGCAGCTTCGACACCGTTCTGAACGTTACCGTATGGAGCGGCGTTGAGGTAACCTGCGAGGATTTCATTCTTGTTATATGTACGCTCAAGTTCCACTGATAGGATCAGCTCCTTGACCTTACGGGTCACAGTACGATCTTTAGTCCAGTTGTTGTTGAGCTTAACAAGCTGTTGGGTAATGGTTGAACCACCCTGCGTAGCTCCACGATGTAAGATGTCGTTAACACCTGCACGAGCAATACCTCGGACATCGAACCCACCGTGTTTAAAGAAGTCTTTGTCCTCTACGGCCACTGTTGCACCCTTAACGTATGGGGAAATCTGGTCGTCAGCAACAGGGATACGCTTAACGGCGTCGTAATCTTCCCAGAGGAGTGTCTGGCCAGATCGGTCATAGTAACGGATGCTACCACCAATTTTGTCGCCAGAGATATCGCGGAGGTTCGGGAGATCCTTACGGAAGTAGGCAAACACAGCAACAAGTAATAAGAAACCGGTAATAATGCTGATGCCAAGTATTTTGAGGGCCATGATGCCACCCTCGCGACTAAACCAGTACTTATACATGCGCTTAGGCTGCATCATATATAACATGCGCTTAACGCGGGATTTTGGTAGTCCTGCGAGACGTGCGGCACGCCGACGGGACTTGGCGTCGCGGGCAGCAGCCCAACGCTCACTCAAGTTACGATGTATCTTGATAGTCTGTCCACTCTTAGTTGTGTACGTATTACGGGCACGGCGGGCAGATTGTTTTGGGCGCTTACCCCCGTTATTAGTTGCGTTCATGAATGTATCAGTCTCTCCCTCAATAAGGTCGTAATAAAAAGCCTTACGCTTGAGAGGTATTATACCAAATTAGTGGCCACAACAAGCATTATTCTTACGCCAAAAATGGCTACCATAACCGGGCTCTTATCTGTTATTATAGGGTACATACGTAGCTAATAATTGAGAAAGATCTGAATGACCTTATCCGAAGAACTGCAGTGGCGCGGTTTTGTAAACCAAACGACCTTTACTGATTTAAAAGCTCTTGATGGCGACCCAATTACGTTTTACTGGGGTGTAGACCCAAGCGCCAGTAGCATGCAGATTGGTAATTTGGCTGCAGCAATGATGGTACGCCACTTTATTGATCATGGACATAAGGCAATCTTATTGGTTGGCGGTGCTACCGGAATGATCGGTGACCCAGATGGCAAGAAAGACGAGCGGAATTTATTGACACTAGACGATATTGCTACCAACAAGGCGGCAATTGCTGAGCAATACAAGACTGTATTTGATAACGAGGACCTAACGATTGTAGACAATTACGATTGGTTCAAAGATATCAATTATCTTGATTTCTTGCGTTTGGTTGGCAAAAACGTACCAATGAGCAACATGTTGGGCCGTGAATTTATTCAGTCACGCCTAGGCGAAGGCGGAGCGGGGATTAGTTATGCAGAATTCAGTTACTCGCTCATACAGGGCTATGATTTCTTGCATTTATATAAGAACCACGGGGTTACCTTACAGGTTTGTGGCGCTGATCAATGGGGCAACTCTATCGCTGGTATTGACCTAATTCGTCGTATTGAGGGCGGAGAAGCGCACGTATATTCAACACCTCTTATTGTAAACAAAACCACCGGTATTAAATTTGGTAAATCAGAAGACGGTGCTGTTTGGCTCGACTCTGGCTTGACCAGTGTATACAAGTTTTACCAGTTCTGGCTCAATGTTGACGATGAAGGTGTAGGCGATTATATGAAGATCTATACACTACTCAGTAAAGAAGAACATGACAAGATTATGGTTGAGTTCGAGCACGACAAAGCAGGACGTCTAGCTCAGAAGGCATTAGCGTACGAAGTTACCAAGCTAGTCCACGGTCAGGCCGCTGCTGATTCAGTCGTTCGTATTACAAGCGTGCTGTTTGGTGGTGGTAATGTCGCTGACATTTCATCAGAAGATGTTGATCAGATGAAGTCAGAGCTGCCGACCGTGCAGTGCAACGACGGTACGCTGGCTGCTCAGGCGGTGCTTGAGAGTGGACTCGCAAGCTCACTTGGTGAGGCTCGTCGATTCATGCAACAGAATGGTATTACACTGAACGGCGAGAAAATTGGCCCAGACTATGTATTAACACAAGATGATCGTAAAGCTGCAGGCTCTGCCTTACTAAGACGTGGGAAGAACACGTACGCCTTAATCGACATCCCAAGCTAGTCTGGTATACTTGATCAGTTATGAATAAATCTACTACGAAAAAACCTACCAAAAAAGCCGATCAATACAATGATCCTAAGCACAACTATCTCAAGTACTGGGATGGACGTGACTATGAGCACGCTGCTGAAGAAATTGCCATTCGTCGCCTAATTGGCGCCAAGCACTTCAGAAACGCCGCTGATATCGGTGGCGGTTACGGACGACTTTGCGTTTTCCTAGAAGCTTTTGCGGACAAAGTTACTTTGGCAGAGCCATCACAGCAACAACTCGACATTGGTAAAGAATTCCTAAAAGACCACCCCGAAGTCGATATGGTCCTAACTCAAGCGGATGACCTCAAGTTTAAGGACGGTTCACTCGACCTTATTACTATGATCCGTGTCATGCACCACCTACCAGATCCAAGTGTGGAATTCAGCGAACTTGCACGTGTACTGTCGGATGATGGCTACGTTATTCTAGAAGTGGCTAACTATGCACACGGGCGCAACCGTCTTAAGCACTTCCTCCGTGGCCAACGTATGCCAACCCATCCTGTTGATATCCGTTCAGAGAAACACCGTGCCGACAAAGACGAAATTGCCTTTGTGAATCACAACCCCAAGACAGTTATTAAGCAGCTTGCACATGCAGGACTCAAGGTAGAGAAGACACTGTCTGTATCTAACCTCCGCAGCCCAGGCCTTAAGAAACTTGTTCCAAAGGGTGCAATGCTCGTTACTGAGCGTATTCTCCAGCCAACACTCGCTAAGACCTACTTCGGTCCATCCGTATTCTTCCTCGTCAAAAAAGCTAAGTAATGTCTGCCCAGGAACACGCATTCTACAGAGTTAGCGTTAAAGCCTGGGTTCAGGATAATGAAGGGCGAATCCTGCTTGCGCGCCAATCTGATGGCAGATGGGACCTACTTGGTGGTGGGCTAGATCACGGTGAAGAGCCACACAATGGGCTAAAGCGGGAAATCCATGAGGAAACAGGGCTCACAGTCACAAGTATTGAGGATAGACCACTATACTTCCTGACTGTTTACAACGAGAAACGTAATTCTTACCTAGCTAATGCAATATACAAAGTTACCCTTGAGAATCTTAACTTTATAGCTTCTGAAGAGTGCCAAGAGCTTCGATACTTCAGCCTAGACGATATGAAGTTGCTTGATCTTTGCCCAAACGTGGAAGAATTAGCAAGGATACTGGCTGTTTAATAGCCTATACTTATAGTTGATGACGCTTAATAGTCCGTTGACTGATGTTAAGGGTGTGGGAGGCGAGCTTGCTAAGAAGTTCGCTGTTCTTGGTGTTACATCGATCCGTGACCTTATTTATTACTACCCTCGTCGCTATGATGATTATTCGCATGTTTTGCCGATTGGTAAGATTAAGCCTGGTGTGGTGACGATTAAGGCTGTGATTAAGCAGGCAACGGGCCGCTACGCTCGTCGTGGACTACATGTAACCGAGGCAGTAGCTAGTGATGATACGGGCAGTGTTAGGATAATCTGGTTTAACCAACCATACCGAGCACAGGCTCTAAAATCTAATCAGGAATATTACATTTCCGGTGAGTTTGCTATGAAGGCAACCAGACTCAGCATTATGAACCCGTCCGCCGAACTGGTCAGTAGCTTCCCGATAAATACCGCGCGTATTGTGCCGATTTACCGAGAGACTAAAGGGTTTAAATCGACTCAGATTCGTAAAGCAATACAGCAGGTTTTGCCACTTATTGAGCAACAGCCAGAGACATTACCGGACTGGATTATCAAGCATTACAAACTGATTAGTCACGCAGATGCTGTAAGGACGATGCATTTCCCAGATAGCCCGGAGGCGCTCGTGGAAGCGAGAAAGCGACTTGGGTTTGAGGAAGTATTTGGACTGACCCTAGCGGCACTTCTTAACAAATACGAGCTACTGCACGAACAAGCAATTGGTATTCCATTTGATGAAAAGTTAGCAAAAGACTTTGTCGGCCATCTGCCTTTTACCCTGACTGACGCACAGCGCAAGACGGTTTGGCAGATATACCAGGATATGGGCAAGACCCAGCCGATGAACCGACTGGTCGAGGGTGATGTGGGCTCTGGCAAGACTGTTGTGGCGGCTATGGCAGCTGTTATGGCTATGAAACAGGGTTTCCAGGTTGCACTAATGGCTCCAACGGAACTACTGGCGCGACAGCATGCAGAGACGATTCATGGATTGCTTGAGCCGCTTGGGTTAGCGAACGAAGTCAGCTTACTTGTTGGTGGGCTCGCGCCAGCTCAGAAGAAAGCCGCACAAGATCGAATTAAGTCTGGCGATGTTAGATTCATTATTGGTACACATGCACTTATTCAGTCAAAAGTTGATATGCACAAGCTAGGGTTAGTTGTCGTGGACGAACAGCATAGGTTTGGCGTCGATCAGCGCAAGGCGTTACAGACCAAAGCTGGTCATGCACTACACGTACTTAATATGACAGCTACACCGATACCACGTAGTTTGGCGCTGACACTATACGGAGAACTCGACATATCAGTGATTGACGTGAAGCCAGCCGGACGAAAGGTGATAAAGACTAAGATTGCATCACCAAATTCCCGCAAACAATTGTACGAAAAGATAGAATCGGAACTTGATGCTGGTCGTCAGATGTTTGTTGTGTGCCCCTTGGTATCAGAATCTGACATGTTGCCTGCAAAATCTGCAGAGCAAACATACGAAGAATTCAGGAAGGGCCCATTCAAACACCGTAGAATCGGACTACTTCATGGAAAGATGAAGTCAGATGACAAAGATGCAGTTATGCAACAGTTCGCTAACCACGAACTAGACATACTCGTAGCCACTACTGTGATCGAGGTTGGTGTCAATGTGCCAAATGCTACAGTTATGCTCATAGAAAATGCAGAACGCTTTGGCTTGGCTCAAATACACCAATTGCGGGGTCGTGTTGGACGTAGTGAACACCAAGGGTATTGTTTCCTTATGATGGGCGACAGCAGTGAGCCAAGTCGTCGTTTGCGGGCGTTGGAAAGCTCAAGTGACGGTTTTGCCCTAGCAGAGCTTGATCTTGAGATACGTGGTCCTGGAGCGATCTATGGCACCATGCAGCACGGGCAGTTAGATCTACGTATTGCTAAACTTACCGACGTTAAACTGATTGCTGCTGCTAGAAGTGCTGCACAAGAATTCATAGACAAACAAGAAGACTTGCTACAATATACAGAGTTGCAAGGCCGTGTTCAAAAATTAAGAGCGGTCACAAATCTAAACTAATATGTATAGCGGAACAACCCTAACCAAATATTCAGGACGCATTCTGGGAGCACACCAGAAGATTGATCGTGTTTCAAGACGCCATCTTAAGATTTTGCTTAAAGATAATCGTGACTTCCCAGGTATCCGCATGATTTTGCACTTTGAGGGTAAGAATGGCCCCGATGCTATTAAGCGTAAGAGCCCTGCAAAAGATGAGCCGTGGCACTATTTCAACCCGTTCGAACCGGGCGATACTCAGTTACTTGACCTCATCGACGACCATTATGTTCAGTTAGTGGCGGAACTGAAGGTTAAAAACTTTGAACGGGCTTCCTTTGATGCAGCGTGGCTTGCACATGCACTTGTGGATGGTCTTACCCCAGCACACCACTTTCCGTACGAGGAAGAAGTCTCTAAGCTCCGCGGAGGTGCTCCAAACGAAACCCGTACAACTATCAAAGAGAAGTTGGTGATGCATGGTGATACACACGCCGAACGGTTGGCAAATAACTGGCGCATGTGGGGGACCAAGGGCTTGATGTCTACCCACGGGAGCTTTGAATGGGGCTTTTCAACACTTATTGCACCTATGAATTTTCTTGACGCTGTTCCTAGTGATGATGATATTGCACTTATGCAGGAGATTGGACTTAGGGAATACTTTGTCCGAGTTGCAAGAGAAGTTGCTGTTCTTGGCTTGTTTGATGAATATTACGAAAAGGGCTGGAATCTGAAGCTAGCTTACAAAATACGATACAAACTAGCCCCAATCTTGGTAAAAACAATTACACTTGCTTGGTATACTGCAGCCGAAGAGTCAAAGGGAGTAGAGAAGTGAGAGTAGTAGCTGGAAGTTTGGGTGGTCGTACCTTTGATTCACCTAAGAGTTATTTGACGCACCCGATGGGCGAAAAGATTCGTGGTGCATTATTTAGCATGCTTGGCGATATAGAAGGTCTCTCCGTCTTTGACCCGTATTCAGGCAGTGGTGCGCTCAGTATCGAGGCCGCTAGTCGTGGCGCATCAGAAGTGATGGCTATCGACATCGACAAAGACGCAATAATGGTAATTCTGAAAAATGTAGAAAACTTGAAGTTAGAAGACACAATTACAGTCCTCCAAGGTAATGGTCCGAGCTGGGCTGGTCGTAACAAAGACAAGTTCTTTGATATTGTGTTACTCGATCCTCCATACAACGAAATCAGGCCAGATATGCTCCGGAAACTTGCCGAACGCACTAAAGTCGGTGGTGTTGTAGTGCTCTCTTTGTCCCGTATTGTGAAAGAAGAGCTACTCAAAGAAGGCTACGAACGCCTCACAGATAAAACATATGCCGGTGCAACACTGGTAATTTACAGAAAAATTTCGTAAAATAGTTTAGTTCAACCCGAGCGGACGTGGTGGAATTGGTAGACACGCTAGTTTTAGGAGCTGGTGCCGTAAGGTGTGGAGGTTCAAGTCCTCTCGTCCGTACCAAAGAAAGAAGACCCCAAGGGGTCTTTTTTCTATCTTTCATATCCTGTACGCGAGACATGGCGTGTGATGAGTTGGCCAATCGCCTCACAATCTTCTGGCAAAACAGGTGTTGTGAACCCGACGCGCTTATAATATGGAACAGAAGACATACTTTCATCATCTAGCCCAGTCCGAAAAACGATTGCAAGCGGAGTAGCTTTGACAAACTTGACGGTGCGGTTGGCCTCTACCATATCTCCCCAACAAATAATTTTGAAAATTGTCCGGAGGCGCTGCTCTGACATACCATTATCAACACGGTTCATGCGCGTCCTGGTAATCGTGAGGTTCCACCTATCTTCCGTAAACTGGCGAAGATGGGCACCTATAAATATGCTTGGCTGAAATATCGAGTCAGCATCAGGAACAAGTCGAGTCTTAACGCCTCGCGACAAGGTATACCCCAGGCAAGGTCCCTTGTTAGTGCTTTCTATTTCTAGGTCATTTGCTTTCGCCTGGTAAGGTATGAACAACTCGTTTACCACGGTGTTACGTAGTTCGTGGGCTTCATCTAAAGAAATCTCTGCTCCGAATGTCTCAGTATCTCCACCGATACGAACATAGCCATCTTTGTACATTGCTTGTTCACTCATTACCCGACAGATTAGCGTACAGATTGTAATAAATCAATATTTTGAAACAATGCTTACCTGTTGTCTATTTGACAAAGCATAAGCGTTTGCTATAGTCAGGTTAATTAAAAGGAACACTTCTCATGGCTAAAAAAGCAAAAGTAAGCAAACTGAAAAAGACTTATCCAATGCAACTGTGGCAAATTGCAACATTTGTCGTGATATTCGCAGGTGTCGGTGTATATGCAATTGTTAGTAGCCAAGCAGCTCCACGTGGTGGTGCAGCTAAGGCGACGCTTTCAATATCACCTAATCCTCTATCGGCTAACAAAAGCACACAGATCTCACTTTCAGGGTGTGGTTACAACGCTGACCCCTACACAATTACAAATGTAGGTATTCAGAAAGATGGTTGGGGCGCATTTGGCTACAATGCTGGTGTTAATCCAGATGGTTGTTTAAGCACCACGCCATATCCAACGAATATTGATGAGAATAATTCATTTAGCTTGCCGGCTGGAACTTATAGGGTGACAATCAAACAGGCAATTGGTGGCAAGGTTCCAAAGAACCCAAATGCCGAAACTACACTCATCGTTCGATAGTAGAAACTCCTAAGACCTTGACGAATGTAGTATAATATACTACATGAAGCGTATTGGGAATTACTCCGAGGTGCATTCAAACGTATCTCGCATCCTAGACCAGATTGAACTATCTAAAGAGCCGATAGTAGTTATGAGTGTCGGCATCCCGATTAGTGGAAAGTCCATAATCCTAGACGGACTAGCACGATCTATAAACCCAGGCATCCGACCCGTCAGTGTTGATAGTATCAACAACAGATTACGTGAGCTTCATGCGAAAGAGTCGTTCGAGATACTTTTGAACAACGAAATTGAAAAGGAAGTAAAAGCGAGTTTAATAAAGCACGATATAGCATTTGTTGATCACACATACATTAATGCTTTGGAGCGTCAGGTAGACATACGCCGGTTTCGTGGATTGGGTAAATTGTTAGAAATGGGTGAAATGACAGTGGGCGCGGTATTTATGAATACTGATACAGCTGTGGTGCTTGAGCGTAACGAACAACGTTCAGCGCCCATGATAGAAAGGCAAATACACGAGATGGCTGACCAGCTAGAAGCAAACCAGCCGGCATTTAATGATGGCTTCGACTGGATAGCGACCGTAGATGGGGTGGATGTTTCTATAGCGGTCTCGGAGGCTACCCAATCAACTGAGTAAGCTGTATAGTTATCCTTAGAAACTAAAGGAGGGTTTATGGCCATATTTTTATTAGTAGTACTGGCAATTGTTATATTGACGGGCCTATTTACAGTTAAACAGCAAACAGCTGCAATTGTAGAACGGTTTGGGCGTTTTAATAAGGTCAGTACAGCTGGTCTTAACTTTAAGATCCCGTTGATTGACCAGATTGCAGGTCGCGTGAGCCTCCGTGTGCAACAGCTAGATGTTCGTGTAGAGACAAAGACTAAAGACAATGTCTTTGTCTTTGTCGTTGTCAGCGTGCAGTTTAATGTGTTGCCAGACAAGGTTGTAGATGCATTTTACCGGCTCCAGAACCCTCAAGAGCAGATTACTGCGTACGTTTTTGATACAGTACGTGCACGTGTACCTAACACAGAGCTCGATGAGCTTTTCCAAATGAAGGATGACATTGCTAACGCAGTTAAAAGTGAACTCGACAGTGTCATGGATGACTTTGGCTACGGCATCATGAAGGCTCTCGTAACTGACATTGACCCAGATGCTAACGTCAAGACTAGTATGAACGAAATCAACGCAGCACAGCGTCTCCGTATGGCTGCTGTTGAACAAGCTGAAGCTGATAAGATCCGTGTGGTTAAGGCAGCCGAAGGTGAAGCTGAAAGTAAGGCTTTACAGGGGCAAGGTATTGCCAACCAACGTAAGGCAATCATTGAAGGTCTAAAAGAATCCGTCGCGAGCTTTAGTAATAGCGTAGATGGCACTAAGGCCCAGGACGTTATGAACTTGGTGCTTATGACGCAGTATTTTGACACCATCAAGGATATTGGTCTAAGTGGCAAGTCGAACACCATTCTTATTCCACACTCTCCGGGTGGTATGCAAGATATTAGTACCGAACTAAGAAACGCCATCATCACCGGTAACGAAGTTACTAAGAGCGGCAAAAACGCTTAGCTGATACATTCATAAAAAACCGCCAGATCGTGCTGGCGGTTTTTTATTTGACTTGGTTTGATTACTTCCAGATGCGGACGTAATCAACTTGGGTTGTTGCAGGTAAGGGTGTCTTTGTCACATCAAATGCGTTGCCACCTATACCAATTGCTTGTGTCAGCGCAAGGAAGAATGGGTGGTCAAATGGAATTGGTGATGCGCCTGAGCTAGAGGCGTACTTGTCGATCACACAAGGCTTACCGTTAACGTCGAGCTCTATGTACCCCGGCTGCCAAACTGCCGTGTACGTATTGAACTGGCTAACATTGATTTTACAGTTATAGAAGTTCTTGTTGTAAGTGGGTGACTGTAGGGTAACAATATTCTTGTCAGTAGCGGTGTCAGAGCCATTGTACAGGTAGTGAATGTAAGGCACATTGTAATCTGCGTATTGGCTGTAAAACTCTGCGAGATCAATCTCACCTGAAGCTGGCCATGCACCATATTTAAACTGATCGTTTGGCCAGAGCCAAAATGTTTCTTGCAGACCCTTTCCTACATAGGATGGTATTTTAGCCTTCACTTCGAACCGTCCATACTGTTGGCTAAACTTACCGAATGTCATAACTTGAGCGGCGGTATATGGTGTAGTGAAGTCACCACCACCAGCACCTTTACAGATGAAAGGTGCGGTTTCTTTTGTCGCCGTAAGACTAAGCAGTCCGTTTGACACCGCAATATTCTTAGGAGTATCGAGGAAACAGGCTCTCGCATTGCCATCCTTAGTATTGGTAGTAGCAAAGCCACTGCCTAACGTTACTTGTGGTACCCAGAAATTTCGGTTCAGAGATGTGCCATTAAACTCATCGAAGAATGTACATACCCAGGCTTGGCCATTGGCCTTTTTGAGGCTTGTGCTATCACAAGCATCTACAGCAGTTGGAGTTACTACAGTAGTTGTTGTTGATGTAGGCGTGGAATTGGTCGTACATGCGTAATCCAGGTTGAAGCCAACACCTAGGTTTGTCCAACCCGATGCAACAAGCGAATCTCTCTCACTAACATTATCCGTGTACACATATCGGGCAGTTGTACTAGATGCTTTTAGTTTGTACCAAGCGTCACGACAAAACCCGGTCGGTACTGTGGGGCTTGTCGCCGAAGTGAATCCTACGCCGTAGCCCGTCCAGCCACTTGAAGTTAGCTTAGTATATTCGTTGTAGTCGGTAGTGAAATACCAGGAGCTTCTATTGGTAGTGTTATATAGCTTATATACATTGGTTGGTACAGATGCAGAAGTGTTGGTGTATGTCCGAGTGGACTTTACGCTCCAGCCGTAAGGTGCATAGTTGTCCTTTTCCTGCGCATTTATTGTGTAGTAGCTGTAGGTACCGTTACTGAGTCGATACATCGTATACGGTTCGGTTGCTGCCTTGGTGAGGTAAAGTATTGCCGCACCCGTTAAAGCAAAGATACATATGTATATGAGCGCAAACCACTTATTGGGTCGTAAGAATCTACTAAGAGTACTTACTTTTGATTTTTTACGTGATCCACCTCTTGTATTGCTCTTTTTCATAATATCCTCATTAGATGTATAACTTTATCTATATCAAACCATGAGCGTTATAATTTTGTCAACGGATGGTTCACGGATAAAAGAAACATAAGTGTTATCTGTTGGGCTACCTCATGTATAATGAAAGCTAATTATGGCACTATCAACACAACCGTATAAGGGCGCACGGGATTTTTATCCTGGCGATAAGCGCTTCCAGAAGTATATGTTCACCAAAATGCGCGAAGTCTGTGAACGCTTTGGTTACGAAGAGTACGACGCGCCTATTCTTGAGCCAACTGAACTGTACGCTAGTAAGACTTCTGACGAGATTGTAAACGAACAGACCTACACCTTTACGGACAGGGGTGATCGTAGTGTGACGATTCGTACTGAGATGACACCAAGTGTGTCCCGTATGGTTGCGGGTCAGCGCCAAGAGCTAGCCTATCCTGTTCGCTGGTACTCTATTCCTAATTTATGGCGTTACGAGCGACCGCAGAGAGGCCGATTACGTGAATTTTGGCAGCTTAATGTTGATGTCTTTGGTTTACCTGGAATTGAGGCAGAACATGAGATGATTCTAGTCGCTGACGGCATCATGAAATCATTTGGTGCTAAGCACGACATGTACACAATTAAACTTAACAGCCGCAAGCTCATTAACACTGTGATGCATGACGTGTTAGCTCTAGATGAAACTCAGGCGCAAACTATGATCCGTTTGATCGATAAGATGCATAAGATGGATTATGGGGAATTTGCCGGCCAAGTTGATGGTCTTTTTAACCCTAGCCAGCGTGATAAGGGCGAAACAGACCTGTTATTAAACTTTCTAAAGGTTACAAGTCTTGATGAGCTATCTGATGATCTTAAGAAACTGGACAGTATTGCTGAACTAGAACAACTCATGAAACTACTCAATGTTTCTGGCGTTACCAATGTTGCATTTGATCCGACACTTATGCGTGGCTTTGACTACTATACAGATGTTGTTTTTGAAGTTTTTGATAATAACCCAGATAACAACCGCTCCATGTTTGGCGGCGGCCGTTATGACGGGCTCGTTGGGCTATTCGGTGTGGAGCCAGTGCCAACTGTCGGGTTTGGCATGGGTGACGTGACATTACAGAACTTCCTTGAAACACATAAGTTACTGCCAGAATTGCAGTCAGAAACTGATGCATATGTGGTTTTGATTGGCGATGTATATGAAAAAGCACAGAAGCCTATCGCGGAACTCCGTGAAATGGGTGTGAGTCTGGCTGTTGATGCATCAGGTCGTAAGGCAGATAAACAGATCAAAACGGCACTTAAAAAGGATGTTAGATACGTATTGTTCATTGGCGAGAAAGAACTTGCCGAGGATCTGTATCCAATTAAGAACCTACAAACAGGTGTCGAGGAAAAACACAGCCTCCAACGCCTCGTTAGTGTCATTAAGGATTATCGCAAATCATGAACCGAATCTTCGCACTTGAGTGCATGGGTCATTTTTTCTCCGAGAAACGCAGCAAGACGTACAATTGGTACGATGCAGTGAGTATCACAGGAGAAAAATGGGCCATGTGCCAAGAACACATTTACAAGACCAGACTTGTTCTGGGCTGGGAAAGGTGTGGTGCGTAGTTCGGATGACAGCTAGTAACCATGTAGTTGCAGGTGCTTTAATCGCTACGGCTGTCGTACAACCAGCAGCAGCTATCTCTTTGGCATTCGTTTCGCACTTTGTCATGGATGCATTACCGCACTACGGCGACAACAATAACCACTCATGGCTTAACCGTAACTTTAAATATGTGTTGGCTGTTGACCTTGTACTGGCATCATTATTCATTGGTGCGATCCTCATCATCCAGCCAGCTTCTTGGGCTCTCTTGGCATTGTGTGCGCTTGTTGCCGTAAGTCCTGACATCTTGTGGCTGCCATATTTCCTGGCAGACCTTCGCCACAAAGAACTAGAACACTCTAAACTTGCTAAGTTCCTCAAATGGATCCAATGGGGCGAACGCCCATGGGGCATTTACCTTGAAGGCGTTGTACTCGTTGGTCTTCTAGCTGCTTTCTTACAAAATATTAGGTAATCTGTGGAAAAACCCAGTTCCATCTGTTAAAGTAGTTACCTATGCAAGTAAAACGAACCAACCCATCAGATACTGAAGCCGTACTAAACGTGATTGCTAACCAGCAAGAATTAGACGGTATTAAACAGCACGTACTCGGCCACTTTAGGGGCAAAGTCAAAATTGCGGGCTTCCGCGAAGGTAAAGCTCCACTCGATCTTATCGAGAAAAACGTCGATGCGAGCCTTCTCCAGACAGAATTCCTCGAAGAAGCTATTAACCAGCTTTACATTGGTGCAGTACAAGACGAGAAGCTCCGTCCAGTAAGCAACCCGGATGTGAGTATCACTAAGTTCGTACCATTCACGACTCTTGAATTTGAAGCCAAGATCAATGTCATCGGTACCGTTAAGATGCCTGACTACAAGAAGGCTAGTAAGACCAAAGAAGTAGTCAAGATCACTGCTGACGATGTTAAAGACGTTATTCAAAACCTCAGCACGCGTGCTGCAGCACAAAAAGAAGTTGATCGTGCTGCTAAGCTCAAGGATCAAGTTGTTATTGATTTCAAGGGTGTTGACGCCAAGGGTGAAGCTGTTCCTGGGGCAGAGGGCACAGACTATCCACTGACACTTGGTAGTAACTCGTTTATTCCTGGGTTTGAAGAAGAAGTCGTTGGCCTGAAGAAGGGCGATGAAAAGACCTTTGATATTACGTTTCCTAAGGACTATCACTCAAAGGAGCTTGCCGGAGCTAAAGTTACCTTCACGGTGACAGCAAAGAAGGTTCAGGAACTAGTTGAACCTGTCATTGACGACGCATTTGCATCTACTATTGGTCCATTTAAGACCGTTCAGGATCTAAAGGACGATATCAAGAAACAGCTGCAGGCAGAGCGACAGAACGAATTTGACCGTAAGTTTGAGGCTGACCTCGTTGGCGAGCTTGCTGACAAGACCATAGTGAGTATCCCTAAAGCACTTGTTGAAGAACAGATTGATAAGATTGAAGAGACAGAGCGCCAGAATCTTGTATACCGAGGCCAAACCTGGGAAGAACACCTTAAAGAAGAAGATGTTACCGCCGAAGCTCACCGTGAGCAAAAGCGCCCAGAAGCAGAGAAGGGCATTCGTGCTAGTCTGATGCTTGCAGAGATTGCCGAGGCCGAAGGACTAGAAGTTACCCCAGAGGAACTTGAGATCCGTATGCAATTACTCAAAGGCCAGTACACCGATCCGAGTATGCAAGAAGAGCTTAACAAGCCAGAATCTCGTCGTGAAATCGCTTCACGTATGCTGACAGAAAAAACTGTCGAAAAACTTGTCTCTTACGCCACTAATAAGTAGTAAGTAGTCCGCCAAACAGCCCATGCTGATTGTATTATCAGCCGGGCTGTTTGCTTTTGCGCAATAAATAGTTGAAAAATATAAAAGAAAGTGCTATAATATGTATATGAGCTTTAAGCAAGCAGAGATCCCAGTAGGCCCAAACTACATCTGGGTAGATAGGCAGAATCGTGGTCTAGTTGTTGGCCGTATGGCTAAAACGGCCCTGAGCAACATATTAAGTAGAGGCAATGCAACTCTTCGTACTGAGTTCCTAATGTGTGACCCAAATCATCGTCTTGGTGTGCTGGCCATGAATAAACAGGAAGAAAAGCGTATTACTCGCATGTTGGATCCAACACTAATCCCTTCCGAGGTAAACCCAAAAGTAGAAGAGATACGCGAGATTGTTGCTATTAACCGGACTAATCGATTTCGTGGGCTCGGCCTTGAACCCAGAGCTATGCTTGTAGGTCCAATCGTTTTGGGTGAGGTGGTAGATTGGTCCCGTAAGTCAATTGAGGATGGCTTGCCTGTCACGGCGCATGGCCTCACTGTACTTGAACACGCTTTTGCAGAGTTCGACCATATTATAGAAGCCAAAGAATAAAACAAAATTAGCACTCGGCATTGACGAGTGCTAATTTAGTGCGTTATCATATATGTACTAAGTACGAGGACAAACGATATGCCACTAATCCCCACTGTAATCGAAAACGACGGTCGCGTAGAGCGCGCCTATGATATCTACTCACGACTACTCAAAGACCGAATTATATTCCTAGGTGATGTAGTTGACGAACATTCAGCTAATCTTATCGTCGCACAGCTATTATTCCTCGATAACCAGGACCCTAAGAAGGACATCTTTTTATACATAAACAGTCCTGGTGGTAGTGTCTATGACGGTATGGCTATCTATGACACCATGAACTTTGTTAAGGCAGATGTTCAGACCGTTGGTATTGGTGTGCAGGCTAGCATGGGCGCATTCTTGCTCAGTAGTGGGACCAAAGGCAAGCGTTCAATTTTGCCACACGCGACGGTAATGATTCACCAGCCCAGCAGTGGTACCCGTGGTAAAGTAACCGACCAAGAAATTGATCTACGTGAGAGCTTACGAGTGAAAAAGATGTTGAATGAGATTATGGCTAAGAATACTGGTCAGAAACCGTCACAAATCCACGAAGATATGGAGCGTGACCGCTGGATGACCGCCGACGAAGCCAAAAAGTACGGCCTAGTTGATAGCATAATCACAAACCCACCTAAATAAGGTTAGGGTTAATCCAGTAGGTTAACCCATTTAGGGTGAAGCTCTTCAATTGGCAGTGGTGTACCAGCAGTTTCAAGAGCGTTGAGAGTATCTTCCAATGAAACTCGGCCGAAAGTACGTACGTCGGTTCCCTCCTTTAGTACTTTTTTAACTTCAGCAACTCCAGTCGCACCAATCCAATGTAGTGCCCTTTCGCTTCTAACATTTTTAAAAGGCAGTAAGCGTGCTGGGTGTTGATCGGTAAGTGCAAGAGTTTCTCGGGATGGATTGCAGACAGGGAGTCCAGCTTCTTCAAGGGCTTTTCTGTAGCCTAATGTAAAATCGTGAATATAAGAATGATAATCTTCATACATACATAGTTACCTACAACTTTAAATTAATAATACAACAAAAACAAGTAATTGCAATGACATGTAAGTTTCAACCAAAGCTATGTTGACATGGTGTAGTTTTTACTCCATACTTGTGGGTAAGAAGTAGGGTACTGTGGGTTTAGTGTGATCGTAACAGATTACATCCAACCTCCCACGTAGAAATCTTCGCGCGCAAAACTAAATCAAAACAACCAAATCATTATCCAGATGACTATGCTGGATTTTGTGTCATTTTTATAACAATGCATATTTCAGGCCTCTGATAGTGTGGCGTGAAATGTGCAATAACGTGGGAGTATTGTCTCTATGGCGAAATCTGTTGCCGCTAAAAGCGGTTCAACCAAGCGAACATACTTTACTAAAACCGATGATGCACTCGACATGCCAAACCTTGTCGATCATCAGAACCGCTCGTTCCAGTGGTTTGTAGAAGAAGGCCTCGGCGAATTACTTGCCGAAATCAGCCCAATCGATGACTACACGGGCGCTAAACTGTCTTTGAGTTTCAAAGACTACCGTTTTGAAGAGCCAAAGCTCTCTGAGGCCGAAGCACGCGAGAACAACGTTTCTTACGACGCTCCACTAAAGGCTACTGTAGAGTTGACCAACAAGGTCACCGGCGAAATCAAAGAGCAGGAAATCTACTTGGGTGACTACCCATGGATGACTGAGCGCGGAACATTCGTGATCAACGGCGCTGAGCGTGTTGTTGTGTCACAGTTGATCCGTTCTGCTGGTGTCTTCTTTACTGCTGACCCACACGGTACAACCAGCCTGTACGGTGCCAAGGTAATTCCTGGTCGTGGTGCATGGTTAGAGTTCGAGACCGCTGCAACTGGCGCAATCTACGTTAAGATTGACCGCAAGCGTAAAATTGCCGTAACAACCCTACTACGCGCATTAGGCCTAAACGAAGCCGCTATGAAGGAACAGTTCAAGCACGTCGACCAAGGCAAGCTTAACTATCTGACTCAGACTCTTGAAAAAGACCCAACCAAGGGCACTAACGATGCATTGATCGAAGTCTACCGACGTCTCCGCCCAGGTGACCTTGCTACTGTGGAGAACGCACGTGGTCTTATTGAGAACATGTTCTACAACTTCAAGCGTTTTGACTTCAGCCGCGTTGGTCGTTATAAGATCAACAAGCGTTTGAACCTCGACATTGCTAACACTATCGAAACCCGTACTATGCGCATCGAAGACCTCGTTGCGATCATTGCGGAGCTTATTCGCCTCAACAACACACAGGAACCAGCTGACGACATCGACTCATTGGCTAACCGCCGCGTGAAATTAGTCGGTGAACTAGTTCAGCGTCAGTTCCGCATCGGTCTACTCCGCATGGAACGAAACACTAAAGACCGTATGTCTATGAGTGAAATCGAGACCGTTACACCAGCTCAGCTGATTAACGCTCGTCCAGTCGTAGCTGCAGTTCGCGAATTCTTTGCTAGCTCACAGTTGTCACAGTTCATGGACCAGATTAACCCATTGTCAGAGCTCGCTCACAAGCGTCGTTTGTCATCTATGGGCCCTGGTGGTCTATCTAGGGAGCGCGCTGGTTTTGAAGTCCGTGATGCGCACGCAACTCACTACGGCCGTATCTGTGCTGTAGAAACTCCAGAAGGTGCCAACATTGGTTTGGTACTTAACTTGGCATCATACGCTCGTATTAACGACTATGGTTTCATCGAAACTCCTTACCGTGTCGTTAAAGACAAGAAAGTAACTAACGAAGTTGTTTACCTTGATGCTGCTGGCGAAGAAGCCTCAGTTATCGCTGGTGCTGGTGAAGCACTCGACGACAAGGGTCAGTTCATACACGAACGTGTCTCTGCTCGTAAGCGACTTAAGTCATCTGAGGTAGAAGCTCACGATGTAACTCACATGGATGCTTCACGTAAGCAAATCATTGGTTCATCTGCGGGACTTATTCCATTTGTTGAAAAGAACTATGTATACCGCTCATTGATGGGTAGTAACCAGCAGAGGCAAGCTGTGCCATTGGTACAACCACAGAGTCCAGTTGTTGGTACTGGTACCGAAAGTAACGCTGCACGTAACACTGGTCAGCTAACCGTCGCTGAAGCCGATGGTGAAGTTACCAAGGCAACTGGTGAGGAAGTGATCGTTAAATACAAGGAAGGCAGCGTTAGCTACCGTCCACAGCACTTTGTCCGCTCTAACGAAGGTACTAGCATTAACCAAAAAGTTGTTGTAAACACTGGTGACAAAGTTAAAGCTGGTGACCCACTTGTAGAAGGTATGTCTATTGCTGGCGGTGAACTCGCCCTTGGTAAAGACCTCCGCGTTGCATTTATGCCATGGGGTGGTTACAACTTCGAGGATGCAATTATCATCTCTCGTAAGCTTGTTGAAGACGACACATTGACATCAGTACACATCGTTGACTTCATGGTTGAAGTCCGTGAAACGAAGCTAGGTCCAGAAATTGTCACTCGTGACATCCCTAACGTTTCAGAAGAAGCACTTCGTCACCTCGACGATGAAGGTATTGTCCGTATTGGTGCAGAAGTCCACCCAGGTGACATCTTGGTTGGTAAGATTACACCTAAGGGTGAGCAGGAACTATCAAGCGAAGAGCGTTTGCTCCGCGCTATCTTTGGTGAAAAAGCCAAGGAAGTTCGTGATACATCACAGCGTATGAGCAATGGTAAGCACGGTAAGGTTGTAGGCGTTAAAGTCTTTAGCCGCGCCACTGGCCACGAACTCAAGGCTGGTGTAATCATGCAGATCCAAGTCTTTGTTGCTCAGATGCGTAAAATCTCTGTTGGTGACAAACTTGGTGGTCGTCACGGTAACAAGGGTGTTATTGCCCGAATTTTGCCTATCGAAGACATGCCATTTGGCGAAGACGGTACTCCTGTAGATATCGTATTAAACCCACTTGGTGTCCCATCACGTATGAACATCGGTCAGCTCTTTGAAACGCACCTTGGTATGGCTGCAAGCGCTCTCGGAATGAAAGTTGCTTCACCTGCATTCGATGGTGTATCAGAGAGCAAGATCAAGGAACTATTAACAGAAGCTGGTCTTCCAGACGACGGTAAACAACAATTGTTTGACGGCCGTACTGGTGAAGCTTTCCAGGAACGCACAACTGTCGGAACTATGTACATGATTAAGTTGAACCACATGATCGCGGACAAGATCCACGCTCGTTCAACTGGTCCATACACCATGGTTACGCAGCAACCTCTTGGTGGTAAAGCTCAAAACGGTGGTCAGCGATTTGGAGAGATGGAAGTATGGGCGCTCGAAGCTTACGGCGCCAGCAACACCCTCCAGGAAATGCTTACTATCAAGTCTGACGACGTTTACGGACGTTCTAAGGCTTACGAAGCTATCATTAAGCAGACTGCAATTGTTGGTCCAAAGGTCCCAGAATCATTCAACGTACTTGTTAAGGAACTCCAGGGTCTTGGCCTTAAGGTTGACCTTGTGTCTAGCGACACCGTGATTGATGCAGAAGAAGTCTTGGCAGAGAACATCAAGGACGAAGCGCAAGCTCTTCCTGGATACGAAGTACCTGCACCATCAGCATCTGATGTTGATGTAACAGAAGACGCAACTGCTGATGAGTTCATCGTTATGGAACTTGATGATGACATGCCTGCTACAACCGTGATTAGCACAACTGATGATGAAGAACCTGTGGCCATTGCCGCAGATGATAACGACGAGGAGGAGCTCTAAAATGCGTAGGTATTCATACGGCACCAACATCGCAGACTTTGATGCAGTCCGCCTAGCCGTTGCTAGCCCAGAAGACATCATGGACTGGAGCTATGGTGAAGTCACCAAGCCAGAAACCATTAACTACCGAACCCAGAAGCCTGAACGTGACGGTTTGTTCTGTGAGCGAATCTTTGGTCCAGTCAAAGACATCAACCCACATGACGCCAAGTACAAGGGTGTTCGTTCACGCGAAGCAGCAGTCGACAAGAACGGCGAAATCGTCACTAAGTCTATTGTTCGTCGTGAGCGCATGGGTCACATCCAGCTTGCAACTCCTGTTGCGCACATTTGGTTCCTTCGTGGTACACCAAGTGCAGTTGGTCTACTCCTCGGCCTTACGGTCAAGAACCTCGAACGTGTTGCTTACTTTGCAAGCTACATCGTTAAGAGCGTAGATGTCGACAAGCGTGATCAGTATCGAACTGACAAAGAAGCAGAATTTGCAGCTGCAAAAGAAGCTATCAAGATCCGTTATGAAAAAGAAGCAGAAGCCGAAGCGGCTGATGTTAAAGCACTTGCTGAACTTCAGACCAAAGAAATGGAAGAAGTTGACGAAGAGTGGGAAACATTAAAGGCGCAAATCGATAGCATGGTTAAGCTCAGCCTTATGAGCGAGACAGACTACCGAATGTTGCCTGACGACCTCCAGGACATGATTACTGTTGGTATGGGTGGCGCGTCACTTAAGGACCTCTTGGTTGAGATCAACCTTGAAGACCTGATTGCAGAACTGACTAAGGAAGCTGAAGAAGCTAAGGGCCAGCGTAAGAAGAAGCTCATGAAGCGTCTCCGTTTGCTCGAATCAATGCACCGTGCAGGTATTAAACCTTCAAGCATGTGCTTGAGTGTTCTTCCAGTTATTCCTCCAGATTTGCGTCCAATGGTGCAGCTTACTGGTGGTCGATTTGCAACATCTGACCTCAACGACCTTTACCGTCGCGTTATCAACCGTAACAACCGTCTCAAGAAGTTGATCGAACTTAACGCTCCAGAAGTTATCCGCCGCAACGAGCAGCGTATGCTCCAGGAAGCTGTTG
>CAZXDT010000008.1:0-18213 GCA_964639295.1 uncultured Candidatus Saccharibacteria bacterium
GTAAGCAAGGTCGTTTCCGCCAGAACCTTCTTGGTAAGCGTGTTGACTACTCTGGACGTTCGGTTATTGTTGCTGGTCCAGAACTCAAGATCAACGAATGTGGTCTGCCTAAGATGATGGCACTTGAACTATTCAAGCCATTTGTTATTGGTCACTTGATTGCTAACGAACACGCGCACAACATTCGTTCTGCTACTCGCATGATCGAAATGGGTGAAATCGCTGTTTGGGACGCTTTGGATGAAGTAATCAAGGGTAAGTACGTTCTTTTGAACCGTGCCCCATCACTCCACCGTCTCTCAATCCAGGCTTTCCAGCCTCGTTTGATCGAAGGTAAAGCTATCCAGTTACACCCACTTGTCTGTAAGGGCTTTAACGCTGACTTCGATGGTGACCAGATGGCTGTTCACTTGCCATTGTCTGACGAAGCTCAGGCAGAAGCTCGTGACATCATGGCTAGCAACAAGAACCTCTTGAAGCCAGCTGATGGTTCACCAATCCTCCACATTGAGCAGGATATCGTCCTTGGTTGTTACTACCTTACATACGACCGTTTTGCAGGCGAGAAGCCACGTGCTTTCACGGCTGTAAACGAAGCATTGATGGCCTTCGAAGAAGGAACTATCAAGCTCCAGACTCGTATTCGCGTAACGTTCCGTGGTGAAGTCCTCCAGACGACACTTGGACAGGTACTGTTTAACGAAATCTTCCCAGAAGACTTCCCATTCCAGGATGAAGCTATGACTAAGAAGAAACTGACTGCTGTTATGGCACTTGCATACCGCAAGTATGGTCAGGAAATCACTGCAGAAATCGCCGACGACCTCAAAGACATCGGTTTTGAGTACGCAACTAAGTCTGGTCTTTCAATGGGTATGGGTGACTTCAACGAAGTCGTTGGTATGGACGCTGTTATTACCGAAGGTGACGAAAAAACTGCTGCGATTGCTGGTCAATACGAGCAGGGATTCATAACTGAAGAAGAGCGTTTCCGTTTGACAGTAGACAACTGGACTAAGATCGAAAACCGCGTTCAGGACATGCTTGCTGAACAGCTTAAGACAGAAGACACTGCAACTGCTATCGCCATCACCTCTGGTGCTCGTGGTAACATTTCCCAGATGAAGAACGCCGTTGGTATGCTTGGTGTACTTCAGGATGCTGCCGGTAACTTGATCGAGCTTCCAATTAAGTCAGGTTACGTTAAGGGTCTTGAGCCACTTGAGTACTTTACCGGTACCCGTGGTACTCGTAAGGCGCTTATCGACATCGCGCTTAAGACAGCTGATGCTGGTTACCTTACTCGTCGTTTGGTTGACGTATCTCAGGATGTGTTCACCATCGATGATGACATGAGCGACCCAGGGTATGCTATGCTCCGCGAAGACGCTGCAACTATTGGTGTAAGCTACGCTTCACGTCTCATCGGCCGTTACGCTGCTGAAGAAGTTAAGGGCTACATCAAGAAGCACGAAGCCTTCACAAACGAGATCGCTGCTAAGATCGAAGCCGACGAAAAGATCGACGGCGTCAAGATCATGTCAGCATTGTCTGCTACCTCTGTCCGTGGTGTGCCACAGCAGTCATATGGTGTTGACCCAGCTACTGGTAACTTGGTTGCGGGACACCACCCAATTGGTGTTATCGCTGCTCAGTCTATCGGTGAACCTGGTACGCAGCTATCACTTGACTCTAAGCACCGTTCCGGTGGTGCCTTGTCTGATGACACTGCACAGGGTCTAAACCGTATTGAAGAGTTGTTCGAAGCTCGTCAGCCTAAGGGTCTTGCATTCTTGACTGACATCGCTGGTACTGCCAATGTTTGGGAAGAGGGCGATCACTACGTTATCCAAATTAATGCTGGTGACAGTGACCAAGTAGAACTTAAGATTGGTGCCCGTAAAGCACACATCGCTTCTGGTACTGAAGTTGCTATCGGTGATGTCTTGGCTGCCGAAGATGGTGGTGATAACCCAATTATCTCCCCAATGGCTGGTAAGGCTGAAATCAAGGGTAAGACGATTATTATCGTTCCAACCAGCAAGTCAGTTGTTAAGTACGACATCCCAGGCTACAAGCAGCTATTCGTTAAGGATGGTGACAAAGTTGTAGCTGGTCAGCGTTTGACTAACGGTTCTATCAACCTTCAGGACCTTATGGCTCTGCAGGGTGTTGAACCGACTCAGCGCTACATCATGAACGAAATCCTGCGTATGTTCGCATCACAGGGTCAAGACGTTGCTGCTAAGCACCTTGAAATCATCGTTCGCCAGATGTTTAGCCGTGTTCAGATCGAAGAAGCTGGCGACAGTGAATTTGTAACAGGTGACGTTGTATCTAAGCTTGCTGCAGTAGAGGCTAGTGAAGCCCTCGTTGCAGAGAAGAAGAACCCACCTAAGTTCACGCAGCTACTCCTCGGTATCACTAAGTCATCTCTATCTACTGACTCATTCTTGAGTGCTGCATCATTCCAGGACACGACACGTGTACTGATCGCTGCTGCAACCAGTGGTAAGATTGACCGCTTGATTGGTCTTAAGGAAAACGTTATTCTTGGCCGCCGTATCCCGGTCGGTACAGGCTACCGTTCACCTGAACAGCTCGCAGAGGAGCTGGCACAGCTTAACGAAGCTGAGCCAGAGTACCACGAACGCCGCGACCGAAGTTACGATAGGGATTAATCCCGTCCTGTAATTAAGAAACCCGGGTCCAAAACAGACCCGGGTTTTTGATTGCCTATAGCATAAGAGTATTGACAAAAGTGGTATAATGTAGTATTATCTCCAGGCTTTGTAGAGTTTATCTCCAAACGCACATTGACAGAGTAGAGAACTCAAATCAAACAAAGAGCACACAGTGACTATGTATGTTGCTTGTTTGATTTGAGAAGTCACAACCAATCGGAGGTACTGATGCAACTGCTGTTTGCTATCCCCGCGCTCGTGGTCTTGGTCGCATTCCGTCGGCCCTTGCTGCAGATGTACATCTACAGCATGGACGACTAGCGTCTCCACCTGACGCGTAAACCTCGAACAACTTCCCCTGAGAGGTACTACCATGTTTTGGACTCTTGCAATTCTGCAGGGCCTGGTTTTCCTGGCTTTTGCTGCGACACTCATTTGCACCTTGGCCATTAACAAACCCAAGAGCGTTGCTGCAGCACTCTTTTGCGTCCTGGCTGCCAACAAGCCCACTAGCATTACCGCTAATCTGGGACCTGTTTTCATGTCGGAAAGCAAAGAGGATGCCTTCCACCGAGTATGGTGCTGGATGATTGTCCTGTTCTTCCTCTGGGTGGCTTGCATCTTGTTGATGTTGTACGTAGCACCGGTGCAGGTTCTGACTTCCGTCTTCGCTCTTGGGTGATTTCGGCATCTCGGGTGGGATGGGTAGCTTCGGCTGATTTATTAGCTGTTAGCTACCTATCCCCCATCCGAAATCTCTACTCTGTCACTCAACCCAAACTTTGAAACTATTCAAGGTTTAGGTTGAGAACATAGTTAAATTAGTAAAAATATGATATAACTGTGTCATTATCGTCGAGGCAACTCCGATAGTACTTTGACAGAGTAGTGCTGACCAAGCTGGCATACGAGTACATCACGGTGTCTTGGTATACCAGTTTGGTAGAGTGTGTGGAACAAGCAGGAAGAGGGTCAAAACTATGCTCCAAGTGCATGTATTTATGGTAGGCATCATTTGCTTGCCAGTCGGAATTATCACCGGCATCATGTGGCTGGCCGTGATTAGTGGCGTTCTACTGGCGTTTCTCGCCATCTGGAAGCTCTTCATGGACGACGTTGAATACGACTACCTGGATTAGCACCTTGTCCAGAATTGGAATCTACAGAATTGAGATGAAATGCACATTTTCCTGACAGTAATCGGAGTGGTAGCTCTCGTGGCTACACCGCTTGTGGTGCCGTGGGTGTGCCGTAAGGTCCCCGCAGAAGGAACGATTGTTCGGTCGATCATCGTTAACACGGTGTATATCGATGCGATGATCATGGTCGTTTTCATGGTGGTTGGTAGCTATCGCGATGACCCTTCGTCCTATGTGTGGCTCGGAGTCGCGCTGGTCTCACTGATCACCTATGGCAGTTACTTCGCTGTTGTTACTCACCCGACACGGAAGCGCATTCCGTTCAGCGAGTTCTAGAGAAAGAGGAAAACTAATGCATGACCTTGTCATTGCACTTCTCATCGTGGGCGGATCGGTTGTTTTGGCGTTCGTCGTAATGGGGATTACCACCCTTATAACGTCAAGGCCTCGGCGTAGGTCGAACTTGCTCAGGGGTACGGATTTCTTGGACGATGACGACTACGTCACGAGGCCGTATTAGCGCAGCACAGTCGGTGAGGGGTCAGGAACGTCCTGTTTGAAGCATTTGCTTCCCCCTCTTTCGAATCCCAACCAATCTCTACTCCGTCACTCAACCTAAGTTTTGAAATGATTCAAAGTTTGGTTTGGGCTTGAATATATCGACTAAATCTGTTAGAGTTAACAGGTCAATTTAAGTGATTTGAGCTGCGCTTGGCATTTGCGTACTGCAGAAGATCACAACTCTAAGGAGTAATAATGCCAACAATTAATCAGTTAGTGCGCAAACCGCGTACTATAAAAGGGAAGAAATCAGGCGCTCCTCACTTGCAGCGCGTGGTTAACAACCTCAAGACCAAGAACTACGAAAAATCTGCGCCTTTTAAGCGTGGTGTTTGTATCAAGGTCACAACTAAAACACCAAAGAAGCCTAACTCAGCGCTTCGTAAGGTTGCTCGTGTCCGTTTAACTAACGGTTACGAAGTATGGGCTTACATTGGTGGCGAAGGTCACAACCTCCAGGAGCACGCCGTTGTGCTTGTTCGTGGTGGACGTGTAAAGGACCTTCCAGGTGTTCGTTACCACATCGTACGTGGTAGCTTGGACCTCCAAGGTGTTGCAAATCGTAAGCAGGGCCGTTCTAAGTACGGTGCCAAGAAAGAGAGTAAGTAATGCCACGTAAGAAAACCGCATCACTATTACGTGATATTCAGCCAGACCGCGTATACAACTCTGTCATGGTACAGAAGCTTATCAACCGTGTTATGTTAAACGGTAAGAAGCAAGTTGCTGAACGCCTCGTCTACAACGGCATGCAAAAAGCTGCTGACAAGGTAAAGGTTCAGAACCCACTAGAAGTATTTGACCAAGCTATGAAGAACGCACAGCCACACATGGAGACTCGTTCTCGTCGTGTTGGTGGTGCTAACTACCAGATCCCATTTGAAGTTAAGGGTCAGCGCCAGACGCACCTTACGCTTATGTGGTTCGTAGCTGCAGCTCGTAGCCGTAAAGGCATGAGCATGGAAGACCGCCTAGCTGTAGAGTTAGTTGATGCATTCAACAACACTGGTACAGCAGTTAAGAAGAAAGAAGACACCCACAAGATGGCAGAGGCCAACCGCGCCTTCGCCCACTTCGCGAGGTTCTAACAAAAAACGCCCTACGGGGCGTTTTTTATACGAGGAGATATATGGCCGAATACTGTGAAACAATTTGTACAATGGTCGCTCACGATTTGATGGGGTACGAAGCTTACAGAAAAATTGTCTTGGAATGCCCAGGGCAAATTGCCCAAGAGTGTCTGGATCTTGAAACAGGTGATCCAATTGGCTCAAGAGTTGTTTATTGTCCACGCTTGCAAGGTGTAGAAGTGCCTGAATTTCCCGATGAATGGCGGCCAAATACCCCGCATGAACTAAGAACAGTGCCCCAAGAAGAGCTTCTTGATGAGGCTATTCAAATTCGTGATATGTATCTTGGTGGTAACGTGATTGATCTTGCTTCGAGGCGCTCCAGCTCCGATGGGCTTGAGTAAGAGAGGAATGATATGCGAGAGTTTATTCCATCAATTGAAGAAGGTGACAGTGTTCCTCCTTTGGAGTGCGCTTTTGATACAACAGCCGTTCACGGACTAATGTTTGTAGTGAGCGGGGCATTTGGGATACTACAAAAAGCCGAAAACCTGCGGGGTAGCGTAAGGCCGATTGAGGACACTACTGTTGATTTCTCTAGAATGGCACCAATCATAACAGGATTTATGGCTGTCGCACCATCATGTGTATATCGTGCTTCCTATGACCAGTTTAACCTTTGGCGTGCAAGTCGCCTTGAGTCTCGAGCTATGAAGCTAATACACGGTGACAGCTAAGAAGTAATGTGATATTATTACAGGGAACATTTGCGTGTGGATTTTTTTATTTGCGCGTAAATCCAATATGAACTAATTACAATTATCTAAGGACAACATAACCCTATGGCTAAAACAACACCAATGAAAGACATCCGTAACCTCGGTATTATTGCGCACATTGACGCCGGTAAGACTACGACAACAGAAGGTATTTTGTACCGAACTGGTTTGTCACATAAAATTGGTGCTGTTCACGAAGGCGAAACCACTACTGACTGGATGGCTCAGGAACGTGAGCGTGGTATTACTATTGTTGCTGCGTCTGTTACTTGTTTCTGGAAAGGTAACCAGATTAACATCATCGATACCCCGGGACACATCGACTTTACCGTTGAGGTAGAGCGTTCACTTCGTGTGCTTGACGGTGCATGTGTGGTGTTTGACGGTAAGATGGGTGTTGAATCACAGTCAGAAACCGTATGGCGCCAGGCCGACAAGTACGGCGTGCCACGTATCTGTTTTATCAACAAGATCAACCAAACTGGTGGTGACTTCTACAAATCACTTGACTCTATTCACGCTCGTTTGAACAAGCGTGCTTTCCCTGTGCACCTTCCTATTGGTTTTGAGCAGTCGATCAACGGTATCGTTGACCTTGTAGAAATGAAGGCCTACACCTACACAGACTTTCATGACAAGGAACTTGTTGTTGGCGAAATCCCTGAAGACATGATGGATCAGGTCAAAAAGGCTCGTAGTCTCTTAATTGAAAACGCAGTTGCAGAAGACGAAGCTATGCTCGAGAAGTACTTCGAAGTTGGTGAAGAAGGTCTATCTGTTGACGAAATCAAGCAGGCTATCCGAACTGCCGTTCTTTCTGGCCGTTTCTTTGCTGTTACCGGTGGTGATGGTCGTGGTGTTATTGTAGAAAAAGTCCTCGACATGGTTAACGACTACCTTCCGAGCCCACTTGACGTTACGTCTACTTGGGGAACTCACCCTAAAACTGGTGATGAAATTGAGCGCAAGCCTTCAGAGGCAGAGCCATTTGCATCACTTGCATTCAAGATCACAACTGATCCTTTTGTCGGTAAATTAGCATACTTCCGGGTTTACTCAGGTAAAGTTACTGCTGGTTCGTACGTACTCAACAGTTCAACTGGTGAAAAAGAGCGTGTTGGACGTATTGTTCGTTTGCAGGCTGACAAGCGTACTGACGTAACTGAAGTTGGTGCTGGTGACATTGCTGCTATCGTTGGCCTTAAGGGTACAACAACTGGCCACACACTCTGTGACCCTAACAACCCAATCGTACTTGAATCTATCGACTTCCCGGAACCACCTGTATCGATCGCTATCGAGCCTAAGACCAAAGCCGACCAAGAAAAGATGGGTATTGCATTGCAGCGTCTTGCAGAAGAAGACCCGACTTTCCGTGTCCGTGTTGATGATGAAACTGGTCAGACTATTATCTCTGGTATGGGTGAGCTTCACCTTGAAATCCTTGTCGACCGTATGAAGCGCGAATTTAACGTCGAAGCTAACATTGGTCAGCCGCAGGTTGCCTACCGTGAAACTATTCGTAAGGACGCTGTTGAAGTTCAAGGTAAATTCATCAAGCAGTCTGGTGGACGCGGTCAGTATGGTGACGTATGGCTTCGCCTTTCACAGAACGAAGCAGGCAAGGGTTTTGAATTTATCAACTCTATCAAGGGTGGTGTGGTTCCAAGTGAATACATCAAGCCTGTAGAAAACGGTATTGTTGAAGCTATGGCTTCTGGTGTACTTGCTGGCTACCCAGTTGTAGACATCAAGGCTGAACTCTACGATGGTTCTTACCACGACGTTGACTCCAACGAAATGGCCTTTAAAATTGCTGGTTCTATGGCACTACAGGAAGGTGTTCGTAAGGCGTCTCCAGTATTGCTCGAGCCTGTCATGAAGGTGGTTGTCGTAACTCCTGAAGAATTCATGGGTGACGTTATTGGTGACCTTAACTCTAAGCGTGGCCGTATCGAATCTATGGAAGACCTACAGAACGGCGTGAAGCAAATTACTTCATTCGTTCCACTTGGTGAAATGTTTGGTTACACAACTAACCTACGTTCAAACACCCAGGGTCGTGCTGCATCAAGCATGGAGCTTGATCACTACGCAGATGTGCCTTCACACGTGACTGAAGCAATCGTCGCTAAAAACGCTAAGTAATATCACAAAGCGGGTAATTGAGGAAGACTGGGGAACGCCCAGTCTTTTTCTTTTACATGACTTACGTATTGGAGTATAAAAAGATTATGGGATTACAAGAAAATATTGCACAAAACGGGCTCAGCATAGAAGAGCTAAGGGATATCGCGAGTAAAAGCCGTTTTTTGAGTGCAGTAGAAGATGATCTTGAAGCTACAGGGGAAATGCCAGCCATCACAGACGAACTCATAACTTCAATTGAAGCTTCTGCTGTAACTCCTGAAACATCTGGATTGACTGCCCGTATGAAAAAGATTGCTCGTGGTGTAGGAACCGGATTTCTTTTACTTTTCAATACAAACGAGGCGGACTTCTAAACTCTTTACAACCCCCGTTAGATACTCTATAATAACGTGGTATCTCGCATGGGAGTATCTTCTCGCATGTCGAACTTATCCATCAACTGTGCATCCTAGCTATACTTTAGCGTGGACTTAACAGATATGGTGAGTAAGCCCGAACTGCGAGAATACTATGTGCAAAAAATTAATGTAAATTTACAGGAGTCCATAACATGGCAGAGAACTTCGACCGAAGCAAACCTCACGTTAACGTAGGTACCATGGGTCACGTTGACCACGGTAAAACTACTTTGACAGCAGCAATCACTCACGTGCTTGCAAAGCGCCTTCCAAGCGCTGTTAACCAACCTAAGAACTACGATGAAATCGACAACGCGCCAGAAGAAAAGGCTCGTGGTATAACCATCGCTACTTCTCACCAGGAGTACGAGTCAGAGAAGCGTCACTACGCTCACGTTGACATGCCAGGGCACGCTGACTACGTTAAGAACATGATTACCGGTGCTGCACAGATTGATGGTGCTATCTTGGTAGTTGGTGCTAACGACGGTCCTCTTCCACAAACTCGTGAACACGTTCTTCTTGCTAAGCAGGTTGGTGTACCTAAGATCTTGGTCTTCATGAACAAGATGGACCTTGCTGATCCAGAACTCGTTGAACTCGTTGAAATGGACATCCGTGAACTTCTTGCTAAGAACGGCTTCGATGAAGACGCTCCTATCATCAAGGGTTCTGCTACTAAGGCTCTCGAAGGTGACAAAGAAAACGAAGACGCAATCATGGAATTGGTTGCAGCTTTGGATTCATACGTTCCAGAACCAGCTCGTGACTTGGACAAGCCTTTCCTGATGCCTATCGAAGACGTCTTCTCTATCAAGGGTCGTGGTACCGTTGCTACTGGTCGTATCGAACTTGGTATTGCAAAGGTTAACGACGAAGTTGAAATCGTTGGTATCCGCGACACTAAGAAATCAGTTATTACTGGTATCGAAATGTTCAAGAAATCACTTGACCAAGGTCAAGCTGGTGACAACGCTGGTATCCTTCTCCGTGGTATCGAGCGTGATGACATCGAGCGTGGTCAGGTTCTTTGTAAGCCAGGTTCAATCACTCCTCACACCGAATTTGACGCAGAAGTCTACATCCTCACCAAAGAAGAAGGTGGACGTCACACTCCATTCTTCAAGGGTTACAAGCCTCAGTTCTACTTCCGTACTACTGACGTAACTGGTGAAGTTGAACTTCCAGCTGACAAAGAAATGGTTATGCCTGGTGATACAATCACCTTTAAGGTCAAGTTGCTTGCACCTATTGCAATGGAACAAGGTCTTAACTTCGCTATTCGTGAAGGTGGCCGTACCGTTGGTGCTGGTGTTGTAACCAAGATCAACAAATAACATTTCTCGCCCATTTACAGGGCACATCGCGGACAAAAACCTGCGACAGAAAAAAGGAGCAGTACCTCATGTACGGCTCCTTTTTCGTGCTCGGCCTTTGCTCCACGCTGCACACCTGAAAATGACCGAGAAACCAGCCAATCTTCATGGTATTATATGATTATGACAGGTGAATTTGAGAATCTTAATCATGTTGGAGTAAAAGATCATGATTATGAGTTGGCACGAGAAGTTATTGAGATTAATCTGACCTTGGCGGGTCTGCGCGAGTGTGTAATGGTAGTAGCTCAAGATGGTATCGTCTTTGATATGCAATTTTGTGAACCAGGTGAGCTTGATGAGCTCAAAGATCAGGTTGCTAACGATCAAGCGGTAAACATTGCTGCAAATAATGATCATAAGTTACAAGTGGTCGAAGCACCAATCGATCGGTTACATTTTGTAAGAGGAAACCTCTTAACTTCTTTGGGCAGTACTTCCTTATTGGGTTAGACGACGTTACACTATAATGATTAGTCATGAGCAGTAAAGAATTCGTGGATTATTATGAGTTGCTTGGGGTTGAGCCTGATGCAACTTTGAGCCAGGTCAGAGCTGGGTTTTTGAAGATGGCTAAGATTCACCACCCGGATGTCGGCGGAAGTACCGAGAAGATGCAGCAGTTTAGCCGGGCATATAGGACACTTGCTGATGAGATGAGTCGTAAGGCCTATGACATGATCCATGGGTTTAATACCGGCAACAGTGCAGCTGCGTACTATAGAGAAGCCAGTGCACCGGGTGCTTCTGGCCAGGAGCTTGATGACGAATTTGTAGATTACTTTTTAGATAGTGTCTGGGCAGAATTTTCCACGACGGAGAAGCCGCAGGGTTTTGTAAAGCGGTTCAAGAGTCTATTCAAGAGTTAATATAGCGTAAGCGGTATATTTGTAGCCCTTTGTGACCGGGGCTTTACACCCATTAGATAAGGCATGATAAGGTAGAGGGTACACCTTTGCTAGTAATGGGTGAGGGCGCCAAAATAATAAACATTACAGGAGAATTACTATGGGAAATGGAAACGCTACCGAAACCCGAAGAATACAAGATCCAACTGATGAAGAACGAGCAGCTGCCATCGGTCTTTATGAACAAGAAATTAAACCTGACAGCTCTGTATTTATTCTCGACGAAACTTATTTTGCAGCTAAGGCACTGGCCGGTGAACGATTTCACGACCGTATTTCTGAAGCACTCCCCATTACTGTACCAACAGAGTTACCCGACGATGGTACTGATTACATAGATTCTCTCACAGGCTTTGAACAAATAGGCCACGCTGACTAGTTCTACTTTTCTTTTTGCTGAAAATATTGTAGAATCAAGAAGTTAAATTAATTGTGTCGAGAACTCGTCCGGTCACTCATAACTCCGGAAGAGGTTACGTCACCAGCCGTTATAACGAACGGTAAAGGATATATTCATGGCAGAAGCCAAAACCCCTGCAAAGGCGCCTGCAACGCAGCAGCGTATTCGTATTCGCCTCAAGGCATACGACCACAAAGTAATCGATCAGTCTGCAAAGCAGATTGTTGACACCGCTATCCGTACTGGTGCAACTATTGCTGGCCCGATCCCATTGCCTACTAAGAAGACTCTATACACCGTTATTAAGTCTCCACACATCTACAAGAAGGGTCGCGAACAGTTCGAAATGCGCGTACACAAGCGCCTCATCGACGTGTTCAACCCAACCCCTAAGACTATTGACAGTCTCATGAACTTGTCACTCCCAGCCGGCTGTGACGCAGAAATAAAGATGTAATAAAGAAAGGTGGCCCTACGGGGCCATTTTGTTTTATGAGAGAGAACTCACCAGAAATATTCGATCGGATGTCATGCATTGTATTTGACCCATTTTCCACAGGCGTCACACATACATGCTTTGATATGCTGGCACGTGACCATGGAAGTGACGATTCTTATAGCTGGAGTGAAGGGGGTGGAAAATACAGATATTCAGTGAAGCGCCGCGAAGAACTAGGATATTCCGACGGCTGGCCTATCAATGCCTGGGATCTTGTAGTAGAAGAGGCTAACGGTAATACTGTCATGCTAATGGTCGACTGTATTAACTCCAGAGTGGCCGATGCTCAGGGCAATCAAGCTACCAATGAACAGTTGAATCTTGTATTTCGCGCCGCTGTTGATGCACGTGCTGAGCGCGAGCATAGGGACAGGGCAATCCCTTTCTTCACTTTGGGCGGCAAGCACATATTTAATGTTGATTATGATCCTAACAGTATTGGAGACTAAGGATGTCGTTTCAAGCTTATATAGATAACATTCAAGCAAAGACTGGTTACTTGCCGGAGGATTTTGCGCGTATGGCACAAGAGAAAGGGTTGCTGGGGCCAGATGCTAAGGCAACACTTGTAGTTGAATGGCTAAAGGAAGAACACGGGCTTGGTCATGGGCATGCTATGGCAATAGTCCAATCATTCAAAAATATGGGAATCTGGCAAAAATAACCTGTCCTTCCAGTTTGTGATATAAACAGACCACTTTTTAGCCAATAACATGAACATTTTGACAACCCTATATATAGGGAGTATGTTTCTAATTATTGGCCTAAGCAAGGAAAACAAACATGGAAGGCTTACATTTAGAACCTCCACGACGCAATGGGGCTGAACACCATCTTAGCCCAGAGGAGCAAAGGCAGCGGCGCACTGTCGGAAGACTACTTGATCTCATGATAGATAGAGCAGAAAATAGCGACGATCCTGCATTCACGCTTGAAGTGGTGTTTGAACGAATTGCGAGTGTAAAAGATGATCTAGTTGAAGCACAGGCACTTCTTGATAGAGAGATAGAGTTGCACCCTGAACCAATTGTGGACCAATGGGGTGGCGACCCTCGACAACCACTCGTTAAACAAGAGGTATAAAATATGGAACAATTAGAACAGCAACCCGAATTTGATAGAGACCCTGCAGTTGAGGTCTGGCAAGAGATTGGTAGCTCAGCCCTCATTGGGTTCGCAGAAACCGATATTTTTCAAATATAAACCCTAACACGCTCATGCTCGCAATTTTTGAAAGCTAAGTGTATAACAAGTTTATGAAACCAAGTAGAATTGAGACAGGTGTCCACTTAGATCAGGCAGATATCATGCGGTTATTTGAGCATGCACGTATTGCTGAAGAGGCGGGTACTATGCCAAACGTAAAAAAGGATCACCGATACGATACAAGGCAACTTATAGGGAGGCGGGAGGCACTGCTAGGAGAAGCGGGTTGTCGTGAAGTCTCAAACCTGGTAATTGATGCAATTTCGGGTTACAGGAGCCTACAGGAGTACGCCTTAATTGATCGTGCTGAAAATATAATGACCGGGTCACTAACTGAGATGGCAGAGCGTGGATTTAAGATTCAAACCGAAGAGTGGTGGCTTCAGCAAGCCGATGCGGTTGCCTTTCAAGAAGCCCTTATAGAAAATCTACAAGTATCCGCAGATTCACACAGGGTATGAATTTATTGATCGGTGAGGATTGTGCTATCTCCGCTGAGGAAACTGTAGTCAAAACACCATAGTTCGTTAGTTTCGCTGTCACGTACATAGTAACGTTGGTTCATAAGTACTTCTCCTTACTAACAATTCCACTCTATACCGTAAGCGTGTTGAGTAGATATGATATTTCTCTCATTAAAGTCAGAAAGGCATCGTTTATATGCAAAAGCACATGTAGAATTTGCAACATATTGACAGGGGTACCGGATTCATGCTAAGATGTTCCGGTATATTAATCGTTTTGGACTTGGTAAATCACTAGGTCTGCCCCAAAAACAGGGGTGGAAACCAGAGGTTACCAAGAATTTTTATGTCTTGTCTCGAGCGAGCTAGATTCCAAAGCAAGTAAAAGTAAAGGGTCACTATGAAAGCTCTCATTACGAGAAAGGTTGGCATGACAAGCACTATCGCAGACGATGGTGTAGTTACTGCTGTAACCTTACTTTCCGCTAGTCCTTGCGTTATTACGCAGGTAAAGACCTCTGAAACTGATGGCTACACGGCTGTACAGATCGGTGCTGAAGAAGCCCGCGCTGCACTCGTGAACAAGCCACAGCAGGGGCACTTTAAGGCTGCCGGTATGCTCCCGAAGATTATTCGTGAGTTCCGCGTAGACGAAATATCAGAAGACCTCAAGGTTGGAGAAACAATCAGCCCCGAGGTCTTTTCAGTTGGTGACGTAATTGCTGTCACTGCTACAAGTAAGGGTAAGGGTTGGGCTGGAACCATCAAGCGACACAACTTCCACCGTCAGCGCAAGACGCATGGTGGTAAGGGTAACACTCGTAAGGTTGGTTCAATCGGTTCAATGTACCCACAACATATTTTCAAGGGTAAGAAGATGGCTGGTCAGATGGGTAACGAGCAGGTAACTGTTAAGAACCTTAAGATCGCTCTCATCGACATGGAACTTGGTGTCATCGGTGTTACCGGTGCTGTTCCAGGCCCACGTAAAGGGATCGTTGTGATCCGTGGAAAGGACAACAAATAATGGCTGTCCCTACCTATACTAAGACCGGCACCAAGGCTACTGTAGCTGCGAAGTTGGACAAGGCTGTGTTTGGCGTAGAAGTCGCTAACCACGAATTGCTCAAGCAAGCATATGTTGCATACCTTGCAAACGGTCGTGAAAACTTGGCTGTTACCCTAAAGCGCGGTGAAGTCCGTGGTGGTGGTAAGAAGCCTTGGAAGCAAAAGGGAACTGGCCGGGCACGTTTCGGCTCAAGCCGTAACCCAATCTGGCGTGGTGGTGGTATTGCTTTCGGTCCAACTGGAAACGAAAACTACACACACAAGTTGCCTACAGCTACTAAGCGTCTCGCAATTCGCCAGGCTCTATCAACTGCTTCTGACGCCGGTAAGCTTGTTGTTGTAGAAGACATCAACTTTAAGGCCAAGACTGTTGAAGCTGTGAAGTTTTTCGACAAGATTGGTGTATCTAAGAACGTATTACTCGTTGTTGATACCAAGACTGACGAAAACACACGCGCAGTGAGCAACCTAAGCAATGTCAAAGTCGTCACTGCTAGCTACCTTAACGTTTACGACGTTTTGAACGCTGACAGTATCGTACTTACAAGCAAAGCATTGACTGTCGTTCACGAATGGCTCGGAGGTACAAAATAATGAGTTTAACTCTAGTACTAAAGCCTCGCGTTAGCGAAAAGGCCTACGGCCAAAGCTTGGACAAGAACGTTTACGTTTTTGTTGTTCCAACTGATGCAAACCGCACTCAAGTTGCTGACGCTGTCACCGCACAGTTCAACGTAACTGTTACTGGTGTAAACATTCTGAACGTTAAGGGTAAAGCAAAGCGAACCGTCCGTAAGGGTGGCAAGCAGAGCCAAGGACGAGACACTGACTTTAAGAAGGCATATGTCACCTTGAAAGAAGGCGATTCAATCGCAGTCTTTGCAACCGAAGACGCTAAGAACGAACCTAAAGGGAAGAAGGAGACTAAGTAATGGCAATTAAAGCATATAAGCCAACTACCCCTGGTCTTCGTGGCATGACCACTCAAGACTTCTCTGCGGTTACTACTAAGCGCCCATTGAAGTCACTGACTGTTATCAAGAAGAAGCACTCTGGACGTAACAACAACGGTCGTATTACTACCCGTCACCGTGGTGGTGGTACTCGTTCGTTCTACCGTATTATGAACTTCAACCTTGCCGAAGGCACAACCGCTACTATTGAGCACATCGAATATGACCCAAACCGAAGTGCTCGTATCGCTCGAATCAAAGACCAAGATCAACAGTATCACTACATTATTGCCACTAACTCAATGGCCGTTGGCCAGACAATCACTAGTGGTGATGAAGCTCCTATCGAATCTGGCAACCGTCTTAAGATCAAGAACATCCCTGTTGGTTCAACCATTCACGGTATTGAACTTGTTCCTGGACGTGGTGCTCAGATGGTACGTTCTGCCGGTGCCTCAGCACAGCTGATGGCTAAGGAAGACGAGTACGCTCAGGTACGTCTACCAAGCGGCGAAGTCCGCAAGGTACACGTTGAATGTACTGCTTCACTCGGTGTTATCGGTAACGAGCAGCACCAGAACGTCAAGATCGGTAAAGCTGGACGTAACCGCCTTCGTGGTAAGCGCCCAGGTGTCCGTGGTGTCGTTATGAACGCTGCTGATCACCCACATGGTGGTGGTGATGGTGGCCGTCACCGTATGGCTCGTGCTCCAGTAACTCCATGGGGTCAGAAGACTCTTGGGTTCAAGACACGTCGCCGTAAGATTAGTAACAAATTTATCGTCCGCAGTCGTCACGCGGCTAAGCGAAAGAAAGGATAGTTAAATGAGTCGTTCACTTAAGAAAGGTCCATTTATCGATCCGAAGCTCGCCAAGAAAGTGGCGGCTCTCGGAAACGAAGACCGAACAATCATCAAGACTTGGGCACGTGCCTCAACAATTCCACCGGAATTCGTTGGACGTACTATTGCTGTCCATAACGGTAAAGTACACGTTCCTGTCTTTGTGACAGAAAACATGGTTGGTCACAAGCTCGGTGAGTTTAGCCCAACCCGTAAGTTCCGTTCACACGGTGGTAAACTCGCGAAAGGTAAGAAGTAATGGCAGTTACAGCAGTAGCTAAAGGTGTCAGCATGAGCCCCCGCAAGGTTGGGATCGTTGCTGGACTTGTCCGCGGTCGTACTGTGGCTGACGCTCTTGTCATCCTTGAGCACACCCCACGTCGTTCTGCGTTACCAGTTAAAAAAGTTATTGAAAGTGCACGTGCAAACGCTGATCACAACCACAACTACAAGCCAGATACTCTGACTATTGTGAGCATCAGCGTGACTCCAGGCGCTCGCCTTAAGCGATACCGTCCTGCGTCACATGGTCGTGCACTTCCATTCCAACGCAAATCTTCACACATCCACGTTGTGGTTGACGGTGAACAGCGCGTTGCTAAGAAGCCAGCTGCAACTAAGCCAGCAGAGAAGAAGGAGGCAAAGTAATGGGCCAAAAAGTAAACCCAATTAGCATGCGCCTACAGCTCAACAAGGACTGGCGTAGCAAATGGTTCGCTAACAAGCGAGACTTTGCAGCATTTTTGACTCAGGACTTGGCTGTTCGTCGTATGATCACCAACAAGCTTGGTAGCCGTGGTGCTATCAACAAGGTAGACATCGAACGTTCACCAAACCTCGTATCAGTCACTATTACTACTGCTAAAGCTGGTGTTGTCATCGGCCGTGGTGGTTCTGGTGCACAAGAGTTGAAAGCCGCAATCGAAAAGATTTACGGTTTCCCATCTCGTGTTAACATCGAAGAAATCAAGAAGCCTGAGCTTCACGCTAAGTTGGTTGCCGAGAACATCGCTCACCAACTCGAGCGTCGTATTGCCTTCCGTCGTGCAGCCAAGATGGCAGCTGGCGCAGCAATGCGTTCTGGAGCAAAAGGTATTCGTATTGAGATCGCTGGCCGACTCGGTGGTGGTGAAATGGCACGCCGCGAAAAGACCGTAGAAGGTTCTGTGCCTCTACACACAATTCGTGCAAACATTGACTACCACGCAGCTCGTGCTAAGTACCCTGGTGCCGGTATTATCGGTGTTAAGGTCTGGATCTACAAAGGGGAGGCCAACTAGTCATGTTGATGCCTAAACGAACCAAACACCGCAAGGTATTTAAGGGACGCGTTCGCGGACCTGCTACTAGCGGTAATTACATCGCCCACGGTGACTTTGCGCTTCAGGCTCAAGGCCACGAACGTATTACATCCCGTCAGATCGAGTCTGCTCGTCAGGCTATGACCCGCTACATCAAGCGTGGTGGTAAGATCTGGATCCGTATTTTCCCTCACACACCAGTTACCCGCAAGGCTCTTGGAACCAAAATGGGTAGTGGTAAGGGTAGTCCTGAATTTTTTGTCGCTCCTGTGCGTCCTGGAACAATTATGTTCGAGATGCAAGGTGTATCAGAAGAAGTTGCCCGCGAAGCTATGCGCCTCGCAGCACACAAGTTACCAGTTAAGACCAAGTTCTTGGTGAAGGAGGAGGCGTAATGAAAGTCGCTGACATCCG
>CAZXDT010000009.1:0-15618 GCA_964639295.1 uncultured Candidatus Saccharibacteria bacterium
CAAGTAATCCGCTTGAGTCTGCTAGCAATAGTAGAACTAGATAGATGGTCAGCCCTTTGTTTACAAAGGACAAAACCCGGCTTATAGATATTCTGGCATTATGAAAAAAACACCCCGGTAACCCGAGGTGTTTTTTCTTGGAGCAACAATGTCTCTGGGAAGAGCAGCCCGAGACTTTGGCTTCGCCAAAGCCCGGCGCGATGAGAAACCCGCTTGCGGGTGTCTCATAAGGGGTTACTTAGCTGCTTTTACAACTGCTTCGAAGACTTTTGGTTCGTTGGTAGCAAGTTCGCTTAAGATCTTGCGGTCCAATGAAATGTTGGCTTTCTTAAGACCAGCGATTAAACGGCTGTAAGTTGTACCGTTCAAACGAGCACCCGCATTGATACGAGTGTTCCATAGCTGGCGAAAAGTTCGCTTGCGTTCCTTGCGGTCGCGCGTAGCGTTTTCTAGTGCTTTAGTGATTGCTTGCTTACCACGCTTGATGCTCGTACGGTTGCTACGAGACATACCCTTGGTAGCTGAGCGGATTTTATTGTGCTTCGCTCGGGAAGTCACACCTCTTTTAACGCGCATTGATTATGCTCCTAATTTCAGCTTAATGTTCTTGGCCATCTTGCCATCCACGACACCGGTAACAGCCTTACGACGCTTAGTGCTCTTAGACTGCTTCTGCAGAAGGTGGTTGGTTGATGAGTGTCCAGTGAGGACTTTACCATTCTTGGTAATACGAACGCGGTCTTTTGTACCGCTATGAGTCTTTAGTTTTGGCATTGTTGCTCCTTACGACGAAACTTAGTTGTTTGCCTGACAGTTGTGGTTGCTGGTCGACAGTGATTGTCTCTCCGAACATCTCGATAACTCTCTCGGCTAATTTAAATCCTAATTCTTTGTGGGCGTTCTCTCGTCCCCGGAAGAATACGGTCAGCTTAACTTTGTGACCAGCATCTAGGAAACCGGTTACTTTCTTGAGTTTGACCCCAAGATCGTGATCGCTGATTTTGAGTCCGAAGCGCATTTGCTTCACCTCAAGTGCCTTGGCATTGGCTTTGCTTTTTTGTAGCTGTTTGGTCTTTTGGTAGTTATATTTGCCCCAATCGACAATTTTACATACCGGCGGATCAGCGTTTGGAGAAACTTCTACCAGATCCAGACCGCGTTCTTCTGCAAGCTGCAGTGCCTCGCTTCGAGTGATGACGCCAAGTTGTGTACCGTCTTCATCGATGACACGTAAGTTTGCTGCTCGAATTGCCCCATTCAAGCGGGTGGTCTGGCTGATATGCGCTCCTTTAAATAATATTGCTAATCTAGAGGATTGTAACAGATATGACCACAGGGGTCAACTTTCTGGCGCGGGAATGTACGGAAATACACTGAACGGCATATTGCACTCCAATTTCTGCGATTCGGTACTCACGCACCTTAGAGTGCGCTCCGTTCCGGTTCTCGAATTTGAAGCACACTACACCATCCAGTGGATCTCCTTAACAGAGGTAATATTAGGAATATATTATTGACTAATAAGCATAAACATGTTACTATGGTTATTATGACAAATCCTGATATTACGCCCGGCTTTAAAGAAGTTAATCCTGATACTTTTGTACTGACAGCTGACAAGGATTTTGCCCTTGGAGCTGCTTGGAAGGTCTTACGAGCCCTTGAGAACAATCAGTATGGAGAACCTCGGATTTACACTGATGACTTTAGGGACAACACTCTTGCATATCTCAGCGATGGAGGGGAAGAAAGGCCGATTAGTGGCATTTTCGGAGTTAGTATAAGGGAATCTTACGCCGAAAAAGGGGAATCAGACTTAGTCGTCCTCAATCAAAATGGCAAGGGCAACGAAGAGTATCGAGCACAACTCAAAGCTGTAGTTGATGCTTTAGGTGCACGAGAAGAGTAGCCCCTAGAAGCCAAGCTCTGGTCTAGATGATATTTTGGGGTTGGCGGCGATATTGGAGGGCTTCGGTGATATGGGGGATCTCGACTGCCTTTGAATCATCCAGATCTGCAATAGTTCGGGCGACTTTGAGCACCCTCATGTAGGCACGGGCAGAAATACCAAGCTGCTCGGCTGCACGGTCAAGTAACTCTTTGGCATTCGGGGTGAGGTGAGTGTCGCGCTTGAGTTGCTGGTTAGAAAGGTTAGCGTTGACGATCAGGGGATCACTGTAGCGTGTTTGCTGGGCTTTGCGGGCCTTGAGCACTCGTTCACGGATACTGGCACTTGGCTCGGCTTGTTTGTCGCCCAACAGGGAAGCGTGCTCTACTTCGTCCACGTCTACATACAGATCAATACGGTCCATAATAGGTCCAGATAACTTTTTCTGATATTTGATGATGTCGTTGGCCGTGCAGCTACATGACTTTGTACTTCCATAAAAACCGCAGGGGCAGGGATTTGCTGTGGCTACCAACATAAAGTGTGCGGGAAAAATAAGGGTATCCTTGGCCCTCGCTACCGTAATAATCTTATCCTCCAGGGGTTGCCTGAGGGCCTCCAGTGTTTGACGGGTATATTCTGGTAGCTCATCAAAGAACAAAACACCTCTGTGACTTAGGGAAATCTCACCAGGCCGAGGATTAGTGCCCCCACCAAGTACCGAGATTTGGCTTGCCGAATGGTGAGGGGCACGGAACGGCCGCTCACTAATGATCTGATCATACTGACGACTGGCAAGACTGTGCAGGTGTGTCACCTCAAGCATCTCTTCGAGTTCAAGGGGTGGCAGAATAGAGGGTAGGGCCTTGGCTAACATGCTCTTGCCAGTTCCTGGCGGACCGTTCATTAGTATGTTGTGTGCGCCAGCCGCGGCTATTTCTAGAGCTCGCTTAGCCCTAACTTGTCCAATCACATCAGTAAAATCGTACGTTGATAGTGTTCTCTTGTTGTCGGATGCGGTGTTTATGCCTGACTCAACCGTAGGCAGGGGAACTGTATCGGTCTGGTCAAGGTAAAAGTCGCGCAGGGATTTGACAGGGATAAGTGTAAAACCGGGCACAAGATTAGCCTGGGGTAAGTTGTCGGCAGGGATGTAGCAACGGCTAAACCCAAGTTTACGCCCAGCAAGTAATTTGCCGATGATACCCCTAACAGGGCGAACGCTACCATCAAGACCAAGCTCACCAACCACTAGAGTGGCTTCCAGTTTCTCTGGCTTTATCTGTTTGCTAGCCTGTAATATGGCAGCGGCCATAGCTAGGTCAAAGCTTGTGCCATCTTTAGGTACGTCTGCAGGTGCTAGGTTGAGCGTAATCCGTTTCTTGGGCAGCTCAACATCTGATTCCGCAAAGGCGCTTCGCATGCGCTCCTTTGCTTCATCAACAGCTTTATTCCCAAACCCAACGACGGTAATGTTAGGTAGTCCATTAGAGATGTGGCACTCAATATCTACCTGGATGCCCTGCATACCTGATTCAAGAATGGTTCCCACCCGTGCGCTCATGTTCAATATTGTACATAAGCTTAACTGAAATAGGTATATGATTTTACAGATAAAAAAACGACCCCGTGACAGCGGAGTCGTTATATTTTTGCTTTTTGGTAAAAGACTGCTTCCACTAGTTCTTAGTGGAACGGCGACTTGCGAGAAATCGCCGTTTCAGAGTCTTTTTGTTTTTGAGCACTTTTTTTATTCAGTGCTACCCCTATAATATGCACCAGAAAGCCCCTTGTCAATAACGATTATGCTAAAAATAAAAGTGTCTTTGGGGCGTATCCTAACTGTTTACCAGCCAGAATAAGCCCTCCATCGCTAGACATCCTTGTATATAAAGAGTTAACCCCTTGTGATAAGGAAGTAGGGCAGGTGATATTGCACGAAGGCTAGTACTTATAGGATCCGTTACGACTGTGCAGGATGTCACTGCAGGTGCTGATTTCTTTAAAAGTGTTCGCTAGGTTAATTCGTCTACCGCCAAACGCGCCAAGATTACTTAAAAACTTAGCTATTGGCACTTATAACTATGGAGTGCTAGTAGTCACGTTGAGTTACTCAAAACAGACAGATTATCTACTAATTTTTAAGGCCCAGGAATGGTATGTAAATATCAAACAATAGTTCTGCTTCGTGATTAAAACGATAACAAGAATATTCATGATATGAAGCAAATACAAGATTTTTATGTTGCTGTTATAACAACAATAAAAATTAGAGTATTTCAAGGTAATTTTCAGCGCTGACTCTGTATAGATGTAATAAATGCTACAAATACTACTTGACAATCTGACACATTTAGAGTAGTATGAGACGGTAAGATTAAAACAAAAACTTACGTTCTACGGCCCAAGCAGCCGATAACGCTCTCTCACGAGAGCGGTCAGTCACAGCAAGCGATGACAACTGCTAAATAGTCTATTTATAACAGCGGATTTGTCATCCTTGCACCTTGCTTATTAACTAACCGAGCACCGCGTCCAAAGCGGTGCTTTTCATTTTGAATAAAATCTCGGGGGCAGGCGATTGGCAGCGTATCTTGTATACTTTAATCATGACCAGATCTTCTATATTGCAACAACTTCGTAGGTACTTACCCCTGCTAGCGCTCTACCTAGCTGGCCCACTATTCCTTACTATGACTGACCCAACACATTTGCCATTACCCCTGTTGGTTGTGCCATTCCTGTGGCTGTTTACTGCGCTTTTTATTACGAGTTACTTTCTGTTGCAACGACAAAATCGTTTTAATAAGCGCCAAGTAGTGATGGTATCTGGAGTAATTGCCACCATCCCTGTATTGCTCGCAATATTTCAATCAATTCATCAGTTGTCACTCCGTGATGTGTTGTTGTCTTGTGGGCTTGTCCTATTGACCGCAGTCTATATGTTACGAGCAGACTTTATCCGCTAAGCCCTGTAACTTCTCTCACGCACGGATTTCGCAGTTGAGCTAATTTTGGTTTTCTTCAGAGAAGTGCAAAGGAGGCGTACCTTAGTACGGTGACTGTGCCTCGTAAGGAAGAAAACCAAAATTAGCCAACAAATCAGCGGGTCGCAAGCTCCGCTTGTGAGCAGGCTGACTGATGCGAGATTCGTGTCTGGGTAAACGGGGTTGGGACTGGTATACTTTTAAGTAACTATGGATCAACAAATAAGCAGTGAATTACCACCAGTAGAAATGCCCAGACAGGGCGAACAGATGGGTCCCAATCCTGTTGAGGCTCCTATGATGCCAACACATACGGAAGCAGCTGCGGGTCAGGCAATTGAACGAGGGCAGTCTGCCCCCAGTGCGCCGCCACAACAGGTACCAGCTGGTCAACCGTTTATACCAGCCGCTCCAATGGACCCAGGGTTGGCAACAGTGCCTGGAAACATGCCTGCCATCGCTGATGACACTGATCTTATTGAGAAAGAGTGGGTTGTGAAGGCTAAAGAGATTGTCTCTCGTACCAAGAACGATCCATACCAGCAGAATAAGGAAGTCGAGCGAGTCAAAGCTGAATACCTTAAAAAGCGCTACAACAAAGACGTAAAGATAACTGAAGATTAATAGACAATGACAGCTTTCATTTCAATACTAGTCGTATTCTTGGGATTACTGTTGGTGGCAGCACCGATAGTCTTTATTCAGGTCCGCAAAGTCTTCCGTGAGCAGAAGAATTTTGAGCGTGGTCTCAAAATGGTGCCGATGCTTATTCATATACCTCCTATAAGCGAGGATATTGATATTGGTGGACGTGATGTGCGTGATATTACCGAAGAAAATATTTCTAAGGCCCAGATTATGTACAGCATTATTGCGAGCACGATGCAGAAAGGTTTCAAGCACAAGTTTTACGGACAGCGACACTTTTCATTTGAAATCGTTGGCAGTAAGGGCTTCGTCTATTTCTACGCAGCTGTTCCCGTGGCAATGGTAGAGGTGGTTAAGCAAGCCGTCGTAAGTGCTTATCCATCGGCCCGGCTTGAAGAAGTCGCTGAACACAATATATTTAGTCCAGTTGGTAAGATCAGTGGCACCATTGGTGGTGAACTGACACTGAAAGAGAACTTTGCCTATCCAATTGCAACCTTCCAGGATGTAAAGCGAGATGCCATGATGTCACTACTTAACTCCCTGGCTACCTTAGATAAGGAAGACGGTATTGGCATTCAGATCTTAATGCGTCCGGCCCATGAAGGTTGGCGTAAGTCTGCCAGTGGTCTCGCTGGCAAGAAGCGCAAAGGTACCGAAAGTAAGAAGGGGTCGGCCCTTGCTGGTAGTTGGCTCAAGCAGCTAGCTGTAGCGCTCGTAAAGCCACCAGAAGACAAGGGTGGTGGAGGTGGTAATGATGGGCCCCAATTGTCTAGCATGGAGCAGTCAACACTTGATGCAATTGACGAGAAGACACGCCACCAAGGTTTTGAAGTACTGATTCGTGTCGTTGCTTCATCCAATATCTCACAACGAGCAGATGCTATCTTACGTAATGTGGTTGCCTCGTTCTCACTGTTTGATGCACCTGGCAAGAATGGCTTTAAGTACACCCCGGCCAAGGATATTGAACGATTTGTAACAGCGTATATTATGCGGTTCTTCCCACAGGAGAATAACCGTAACATCTTGAATGCAGTGGAGCTGGCTACGATCTTCCACTTCCCAGATCAACGGAGTATACCAACGACTCAGTTGGAGCGACAGGGGAGTAAACAGGTTGATGGGCCACGTAACATGTCAGATGATGGCTTGCTGCTTGGCTACAACGTCTTCCGCGGTGTTAAGAAGCCAATTAGGCTGAGTCTTGAGGACCGACGTCGCCACATGTATGTCGTGGGACAGACTGGTGTAGGTAAATCTGTATACCTAGAAAACCTTGCTCTGCAGGACATGATAGCGGGCAGGGGATTCGCATTTGTTGATCCGCATGGTGACACAGCTGAGAAACTATTGTCTATGGTCCCAAGGGAGCGCACAGAGGATGTTATCTACTTCAGCCCGGCTGAGATGGAATACCCGATGGGTCTTAACCTGTTTGAGTTTGAGGACGCCACGCAGCAAGACTTCCTGATCCAAGAAGCCATTAACATGCTCTATAAGCTATACGACCCGCAGCACCAAGGTATTATTGGCCCCCGTTACGAGCACTGGTTCCGTATGGCTGCTAAGACCGTTATGGCCAACCCAGAGGGCGGTACGTTTATTGATATTCCAAAGGTATTTACTGACAACAAGTACTCTAAGGATCTTCTAAAACACGTTACTGACCAAGTCGTCCTAGACTTCTGGAATAAGGAAATGGCCCAGACGAGTGATTATCACAAGTCAGAGGTCCTTGGTTGGTTTGTGAGTAAGTTTGGTGCCTTTATGGCGAACGACATGATGCGTAATATCGTAGGCCAGTCTAAGAGTGCCTTTAACCTGCGTGATGTCATGGACAATAAGAAGATACTGCTGGTTAACCTCAGTAAGGGTCGTACGGGTGAGTTGAACTCCAAGCTACTCGGAATGATCTTTGTCATGAAGTTCCAGGCAGCGGCTATGGCTCGTGCGAACATCCCAGAGGACCAGCGCCAGGACTTCTGTCTGTACGTGGATGAGTTCCAGAACTTCTCTACGGATTCATTTGCGACCATTCTGTCTGAGGCTCGTAAATACCGCTTGAACTTGATTGTGGCAAACCAGTTTACGACCCAGCTGACCGATGAGATTCGTGATGCGGTCTTTGGTAACGTCGGTTCAATTGTGTCATTCCGTGTCGGTTCGGACGCTGATGCTGACTCCCTTAGTAAGAAGTTTAGTCCGGTATTTGACCGTGACGACATCTTCCGTATTCCTAACTACAACACTGTTACACAGATATTGGTGGGTGGTATTCCAACACAACCGTTTAGTATGGCGACGATGCCTCCACTTGGTAATCCAAATGATCAGTTAGCTCAGGCACTCAAGCAACTATCTGCAGCTAAATTTGGCCGTCCAAAAGCCGTAGTTGAATCAGAGATATTTGGTAGGTTAGCTACAAAGGAAGAGCCAAAGCCAGCTTTTGGGGCAAGCCCATTTGGCCAGCCACAGGCAGGTGCACCACCAAGACGACCTGGCCCAACCACACCGGCTCCAGGAGCAACTGGCTCGTCATTCCTTGATGAATGGCTCGCAAAGCGTAAAGCGAACCCTACTGGGCCACAAACACAGCCCGTAGCAGTTCCAAAGTCACAAGCCGTTCAACAGCCATCATCAGCAATGGGTGCCGCTCCTATGGCTCCTACAAACCCTACGTTGCCAGTAATGGATGAGGTTTCGGTGCCACTTGCTAAGCAAACACAGCCACACACTGAAAACCAAGCATCAGAAGGCGTAAATATCTCAAGTGGCGCATTAGAACAGCAAGAAGTTACTACCATTGCTAATGAACTCAAGAGTCAACTCACTGGCCACCAAGGTTCGCCACAGGCACAACAAGAGCCAGAAGACACAATTGCCATCGACCCAGACGGCACGCTCCGCTTACGTGATCAACAGAAGTAAAGCTTTACGAAGATGACTTACGACGGAAAACGAGTCGTAAAAATAGTTCTAGAATAATGCCAAGGGCGAAACCGCCAACGAATAGCATAAAGACAACAGCGTAGTTGTAGGTAAAGCCGTAACGACGTGCCATATATAAGAATGCCGCACTGCCAATGAAGGCTACGATGCTGCCACCAAGGAAGCCCGAAGGACGTGCTACGGTCTTAGCCGTAGCGTTGCTGACGGCATCAACAACCGGTTGGTGAACAATACGGCTGAGGACTCTGTCAGGTGCTTTAAGTTGGCTACGAATCTTACGAATAGTGTGCTTATAGGCATCAGCCTTAAGTTCCTTATGGACACCAAATGACTGCCCGGATGATTCACCTTGTTTGTCATCGACATTGAGCTCTTTGCCGCTAACAGCCTGAGCTTCAATACTGGCTTTAATAGACTCAAGATTATCCTGTGGTCCGTGCTCAGCTTTTTTGCCAGCTTCACGGAGAAGTTCTAGATTCTTTTCTGACTCAGCATTTGCTTCAACTGCGGGTAGTTTTTCTCCACCACTATGTAGTTTTTCAGACATGTCTAGTATCCTCCCGCGCTACCGAAATCGGCGCGCACAACATCTAATTCCTTAGCAAGTAATCGGCTTCTCATAAAGAAGTAAGCAATAAACATCGTGAGTGCAAAACCAATGGCAAGTGAGGTACCTGGACCGGTATTTGGTAGTTGCGTCGTAACAATCTCTGTAGTCTTGATGACTGTCGGAGGTAACTTGATCTCTACAGCGTTACCATATACGTTAGTCATCTTCATATCGAAGTGTGCTGGGTCCGATGATGAGGCAGGGGTACTTGGAATAGATACCTTAATCTTTACGGTGATGAGGTTGGTAAGTGTCTGGTTAGCCTTGATGTCTTTCTTGGGCCAAGAGACGACTTTTTCACTGTCAATTGAGCCACCATGGAGATCTACAACATCTGCATAGTCGAGAACGTCACTAATGTTTTCGCTCACCACAAAGTCCTTTATGGTAGCTTTACCAACATTAGTTGTTGAAAGCGTGTATTCAATTGTGTCTCCAGCTTTTGCGGTGGTACCGTTAGCATCACCAACGTTCTGGGTGACGTTGCGAGCTGCTTTTTTGTAACGCAGGCAAGCTGTCAGATCGCTTCGAGTTTGGGCATCTTCACAGGGCTTACAATCAGGGTTATTTTGAGCAATGGTGTTGTTGTAAGGGCAGGGTTCAAAACACTCAAGCGAGGATTTGGGGATATCCGCCTTACCTTTAACTGGGCATGATTCGAAACACTTTGGACTGCTGACTGGGAGACTTTGTTTGCCAGGATATGGGCAAGGGGCAACACACTTTGGTGAGGACTTAGGGATGTCTTCTTTACCCTTTATAGGGCAAGGGGCAAAACACTTTGCATCAGAAGCAAGTATGTTTTTGTCGTACTGACAAACTTTTGGAGGAGTTGGAATTCCAATGAATACCAGGTTACCGCAATCAAATAAGATAAAGAATTTCATGCCATATTTGGTTGTTCCAGTCAGTGCCTTGTAGTTACTGCCCTTGTTAAGGCTCCAGAAATGTCGAAGATAGACAGTTCCAACACCAGGAATACGGACAGGCGTTTCCCCGGCAGTGCCATATGAAAGACGTCCCATGGAGTGAAGACGGTCGTTGTAGTCGTGAGGGCTTATAGAAGTAACTGATGCATTAGTTATGTCTGTACACGTGATGCCATAGTTGTCTAAAATGTCTTGATAATGGCGAGTATTTTGGCGACAGTGGCTGACGGCCTCTGATTTACTTGTAAATCCACCATCGATTAAGTCACTAGTTGAGTTTGCGAGTGTCGGTTGAGGTGGTGAGATGACAGCAAAAACTTGGAGTACCATTGTCAGTGCAATCATTACAAACCCAGCTCGACGAACAGTAGACTCGCGGTGCAAGCGCTTGGCATAGAAGGAAACTTGCCCAATAAGACTTGGGTTGAAGGAGAGGTTACTGAGTAGTTTTTTGAACATTTTTTGAATTCTTTATATTACGCTTTAGCTTATGTTTATTGAACCATAAAACAATGTGTTCACACAAGGGGTAAATGTGGTTAGTTATACACGGTTTTATAGGTGTTATAGCCTTGCTGAGGCGCAGAAAAGTGCGTATAATAGAGCCTAAGCGTGGTGAAACTAAGAGTAGAGAGGGTTATTAGTGTCTAAACAAAAAGACTATTCTGCTGATCAAATTCAGGTTCTTGAGGGATTGGAACCTGTCCGTAAACGTCCCGGTATGTACATTGGTGGTACTGGTGTCGAAGGTCTCCACCACTTGGTGTGGGAAATTGTCGACAATGGCATCGACGAAGCTTTGGCTGGTCATGCTACCTCCGTATCTGTTACCTTGCAAGCTGATGGCGGCGTAAGAGTCTTTGATGATGGCCGTGGTATCCCTGTTGATATTCACCCTAAAACAGGCAAGAGTACTGTAGAAACAGTACTCACCGTACTACACGCCGGTGGTAAGTTCGGTGGCGGTGGCTATAAAGTTTCTGGTGGTTTGCACGGTGTTGGTAGTAGTGTTGTTAACGCACTTTCAACTAAGTTAATTGTGACCGTATATAAAGACGGCAAGATTCACCAGCAAGAATACGAACGTGGTGTGCCAAAATCTGACCTTAAAGTTGTTGGTAAGACCGATCTACGGGGTACAGAGATTACTTTTTACCCTGACGAAACAATCTTTGAAACCACAACTATTAATTACGACACAGTGTTAGATCGACTGCGTCATGCAGCATACCTTACTAAGGGTATTCATACTTCACTTGCAGATGAGCGTAATGGCAAGCGCTATGGCTTCTACTTTGAGGGTGGTATTCAATCATATGTAAAACACCTCAATGTCGGCAAAGAACAAGTCGATGAAGACGTTTTTTATGTTGATAAGATGGTCAAAGACGTACAAGTAGAAATTGCATTACAATACACGGAGACTTATTCAGAACTCGTGAAAGCCTTTGCAAACAACGTCTTTAACCCTGATGGTGGTACGCACTTGACCGGTTTCCGTGCGGCTTTGACGCGCGTTATTAATGACTATGCTCGTAAGAACGGCTTGTTAAAAGAGAAGGAAGAAAACCTTTCCGGTGAAGATACCCGTGAAGGCCTGACCTGTGTGATTTTGGTGAAATTGCCAGATCCACAGTTTGAGGGCCAGACCAAGAACAAGCTCGGTAACCCAGAGATCCGTGGGTATGTAGAAACAGTGCTCGGTGAGTACCTCAACTACTACCTCGAAGAACACCCGGCAATTGCTAAGAAGATTATTGGTAAATCACTGTTGGCTGCCCGTGCTCGTAAGGCTGCCCGCGCAGCGCGTGACAACATCCTTCGTAAGGGTGTGTTGGACGGTGCAAGTATGCCCGGTAAGCTAGCTGACTGTTCCAGCAAAGATCCAGCTGCATCAGAAATATACTTGGTAGAGGGTGACTCTGCTGGTGGTTCAGCAAAAACTGGCCGTGACAGCAAGATCCAAGCCATTTTGCCACTTCGTGGTAAGGTCCTGAATGTTGAACGTGCTCGTTTGGACAAAATGCTCGCTAACAACGAAATTTTGAGCCTCATTAAGGCACTCGGAGTTGGTATCGAGGACTCATTTGATGTCAGCGGTCTCCGGTATCACCGTATTATCATCATGACTGATGCCGATGTTGATGGTTCACACATCTCAACCTTGTTATTAACATTCTTCTTCCGCTTTATGCAGCCAGTGATCGACGGTGGGCATGTCTATCTTGCAAAACCACCGTTGTTTGAACTCGTAAAGCCAGGGCGAAAGAACAGTGTCTTTATATATGACGAAGACGAACTAGAGCGCTCTCTTGATGAAACAATTGCAAATCGCAAAAAAGAAGGCCTCAAGGTCAACAACGAAGATGACCGCTATAAACAAGCAGGTTATATTGAGCAAAAGCGTTACAAGGGACTTGGTGAAATGGACGCTGAACAGCTATTTGAGACGACTATGAACCCTGAAAAGCGCGTACTTGTACAGGTAAAAGTTGCTGACGCTGAACATGCGGACACTATCTTTAACAAGTTAATGGGCTCAGAGGTAGAGCCTCGCAAGAACTTTATTCAGGCAAACGCGAAATTTGTGAAGGATTTGGATATCTAATATGACTGACGACAACACTCCAATTGAAGAACCGATGAATAATGTACCAATTGAGGATGGTGAGGTTGTGAGTAACCGAGAAATATCCATGGATGAAAGGCGTCTCGGGCAAGTACTTGCTGCAGATGTACACGACTCTGGTCACTCACGTACAGTAGAGAACCGTAGCGTCGAGAACGTTATGGAAGATAGTTATCTCCGTTACTCAATGAGCGTGATTATTGACCGTGCATTGCCGGATGTTCGTGATGGTATGAAGCCAGTGCATCGTCGAATTATGTACACAATGTATGACTCCGGCTTACGTTCAACTTCTCGTCACCGTAAGAGCGCAACAGTAGTTGGTGACGTGATGGGTAAATACCACCCGCACGGTGACAGCTCAATTTATGACTCTATGGTTCGTATGGCTCAGTCATGGAGCATGCGTTACATGTTGGTAAATGGTCAGGGTAACTTCGGTAGTATGGACGGAGATCCACCAGCTGCTATGCGTTATACCGAGGCTAAAATGACTCGTGTTGCTGATGAACTTTTAGCAGATATTGATAAAGATACAGTCGATTTCCGTGAAACTTATGACGGTACTGGCTCTGAGCCATCAGTCTTGCCAGCTAAACTACCAAACTTGCTACTCAATGGTCAGATTGGTATTGCTGTCGGTATGGCGACAAGTATTCCACCACACAACCTAGGTGAGTTGGTTGACGCAACGGTCGCTATGATCGATAAGCCAGAGATTACCCTGGACGAACTACTTGTACATGTGAAGGGGCCAGATTTCCCAACAGGTGGTGTTATTTACGGTAAAGAATCTATCCGTACGGCTTACGCAACTGGTCGTGGTGGTATCGTAACTCGTGGTATTGCTGAAATCGTTGAGGGTGCAAAAGGCCGTCAGCAGATTATCATCACCGAGATTCCATATTCTTTGAACAAAGAGAACTTAGTCATTAAGATTGCTGATCTTGTAAAAGAGAAGAAGATCACCGGTATTTCTGACCTGCGTGACGAATCCGCTCGCGGAAACGTGCGTATTGTTATTGATCTCAAGAAAGACGCATATCCTAAGAAGCTTCTTAACCAACTCTACAAGCTAACACCGTTGCAACAGAGCTTCCATTTCAACATGATGGCGTTGATTGATGGTATTCAGCCACGTGTACTTGGTTTGAGCGACATTCTAGCCGAGCACATTAAGCACCGTCGTGTGGTTATTCGCCGCCGTACCGAGTACGAACTCCGTAAGGCTAAGGACCGAGCACACATCTTAGAGGGTCTAAAAATCGCACTTGATCACATTGATGAAGTAATTAAGACAATCCGTGCGTCACAGACCACCGAAGAAGCTCAGGCTAATCTGATTAAACAGTTCAAACTGTCTGATATCCAGGCCAAAGCTATTCTTGCTATGCAACTCCGTACACTTACGGGTCTGCAACGTCAGGAAATTGAGAACGAGCTTGCAGAACTACTCAAGATCATCGCTGGTCTTGAAGCAATCTTGGCTGATGAGAAGAAAATCCTTAAGATCATTCGTGACGAAATGCTTGAGCTCAAGAAGTCTTACGGCGATGAACGTCGTACTAAGGTTATTGACCAAGAGCTTGGCCGTCTCGGTGACGAAGACTTGATCCCAGAGGAACAAGTCGTTGTGACCCTCACTGCAAATAACTACATCAAGCGCAGCCAGATGGCAGACTACCGCAAGCAAAACCGTGGTGGCAAAGGCAAGCGCGGTATGGCAACACGCGAAGAAGATGTGATTGAGCACGTGGTTAACGCTAGTACGCACGATTACCTCCTATTCTTTACGAACAAGGGGCGTGTCTTCCGTATTAAGACCTATGAGGTACCAGCTGTTGGGCTCAACGCTAAGGGTCTGGCTATTGTTAACTTGCTGCAACTACAACCAGAAGAGACGGTAAGCTCCGTGATTAATGTTAGTAAGCAGATGAGTGAAGGCAATCTTCTGATGTGTACCGTTCGCGGTGTCGTTAAGAAGACGCCATTTGAACAATACAAGAACGTTCGAACCAGTGGTTTGATTGCAATCAATCTTGATGAAGGTGATGAGCTCAAGTGGATCCGAATGACAACAGGTGACAATGAAGTTGTTATTAGTACGAGTCAGGGACAGGCGATCCGCTTCCATGAAAAAGATGCTCGTCCAATGGGCCGTGTCTCTAGGGGTGTACGTGGTATTCGTCTCCGAACAGGTGACCAAGTAATTGGTATGGATATCGTAGAAGAGGGTAGTAGTATCTTCGTGATCAGTGACCAAGGCTACGGTAAGCGTACTAAGATTGCGCAGTTTACGGCACATGCTCGGGGTGGTGTCGGTATCCGTTCTGCAGTGGTTAATACCAAGACAGGTGCACTCATTGGCGTTAAGACGCTTGGCGGTGATGACACTCAGGAAGTGATTATCATTTCTAAGAACGGACAGACGATCCGTCTTGGCCTTAAGGATATTCCTGAGCTTGGCCGTGCCACTCAAGGTGTTCGTATCATGCGCCTTAATGATGGTGACCAAGTCACATCACTCGCACTTGTCGACAAGGCAGAAGATGTCGAAGAAGACGATGGTCCTGAAGAGCCAGCTACAGAAGTAGTGGCTGAAACAGCTGCTTAGATAGAATTGCTCCCTGTTAGCACTGTGATCAAAATTACAGCGTTATTGGGAGCTTTTATCTTGACAGTAAGGATCCTAACAAGTAAGATGGTCTGAGTTCTTTGCGAGGTCTCTATTAGATTGTCTCTAATCACAGGAATCGCTAAGGAGTGGACGTTAAAAATTTATGTAGTGCAAATCAACGTCAGTTCAGTGATAACTCGTAAGAGTTATTGCACTTGAACGATATGTTTTAACACACGTGGCCTTGAAATAGAGGTCACAACAGTAAAGTCAGATTCTGACTTAGCTTAGTGAACAAGTTCTTTTTTTGGAGAGTTTGATCCTGGCTCAGGATGAACGCTGGCGGCGTGCCTAATAC
>CAZXDT010000010.1:0-12010 GCA_964639295.1 uncultured Candidatus Saccharibacteria bacterium
TGCCACCTTAGCTCAGTTGGTAGAGCATCTCATTCGTAACGAGAAGGTCGCCGGTTCAATCCCGGCAGGTGGCTCCAGCGAGTATCGTATAGTGGCTAATATGCAACCTTCCCAAGGTTGAGAGCAGGGTTCGATTCCCTGTACTCGCACCACATTGATATAATGTCATTATGAATTGTCCGACTTGTAATAAGCCAATGCGAAAAGTTCGTTGGGAGATCACGAATAATTTCAAGGTTGGCAAAGATTTTAAAGAATATGATAAATTCACTTATGAATGCAGAGATGACGACATTTGGGTGACTACAGAAGTCCCATTAGCGGTAAAGCCCGTCACCAAGCCATCAAAATAGTTCCGAGCTTGTAAGACAGTGCCCTAAAATACCACTGGTACCGAGCTTTCATAACCTGTAAACTAGAGCAATATGACAATACCTAAAAATTACTTTCACGATCGACTTATTCTGTTACTCATCAGTCTTAACTTCTTCTTTGCTGCAATTACCAGTCTGCTAATTGTATTCAGACTCGATACTTCTAACTCAGAAGGCATCGTCAGCCAATATCACGCAAACCTTGGTCTTAGTGCTTACACCCCTGGTTCTACCAGCACATTTATCAGTTTCATTGGTTTTGTTGTGTTGGTTATGGTCCTGAACACACTATTGAGTATGCGTATGTATCACCGCCGTCGTGAGTTCTCTGTGGCTGTCCTATGGATGGGGTTGCTTCTACTGATTCTGGCCCTCGTTGTTAGTAACGCATTGTCGGTACTGCAGTAATGAGAATTACAGACCTTGAGATTCCGTATGCTAAAAACCGTGGCCGTCGTTATAGAGCATTTGAAATTCTCCCCGGGGCAATTAGCTGGTCAGTCTTGCTATTTCCAATCATCCTGAGCCAGATTAGCCCCCACGCTACGATATTCTTCATCCTTATCTACCTACTTTTGTGGTTTGTTAAGGCGCTTGCGCTGAACAGACGAGCAATTGAGGGCTACCGAAGGCTTAAGCAGCACCAAAAACTCCCATGGGATGTGTTAATTCAAGAGTTGCAGCACGGAAAAGTCTCCCAACCAGACCGCCACATTCCATCGTGGCACTACGAAACAGTCCGTCGATTGCAGGAAACACCAGCGGTTGTCCAGCCGGATGACATTATTCATGCCATTATTATCGCTACTTATAACGAAGCCCGAGAGATCCTAGAGCCAACCTTTGATACAGTCCTCGCTTCTAAGTACGACATGAAGAAAGTGATTGTAGTTTTGGCTTTCGAGGAACGCGGTGGCCCGGATGTTGAGGCGCTAGCAAATGATCTCATGGCCAAATATAAGGGCAAATTCGGGCATGTTATGGCCGTCAAACACCCCAAGGATACACCTGGTGAGACAATCGGCAAGGGTGGTAACATCACTTACGCTGCTCGTGAACTGGCCAAATACCTGGAATCTCAAAAGATCGACCCGATCCGCGTACCCGTTACGACACTCGATGCCGATAACAAGCCGCACCCTCAGTACCTTGCAGCACTCAGCTACCTCTATGCCGCATCACCAGATCCACTCCGTGTCTCATATCAGCCAATCCCTATGTTCACCAACAATATCTGGGATGTACCGGCGCCAATGCGTGTGATTGCCACCGGTAACACCTTCTGGAACGTAGTCATCAGCCTGCGTCCGCATATGATTCGTAACTTCTCATCCCACGCCCAGAGTATGGCTGCCTTGATTGATACTGATTATTGGAGTGTTCGTACTATTGTTGAAGACGGCCACCAATACTGGCGTACTTACTTCCGCTACGACGGTAAACACGAAGTGTACCCAATCTATCTGCCGATCTATCAGGATGCCGTTTTGTCAGATACGCTAGTTAAGACCCTAAAGGCACAATTCATCCAGCTTCGTCGCTGGGCCTACGGCGCATCAGATGTGGCATATGTACTGGAAACGGGCTTCTTCAAGAATAACAAGGTGCCTAAACTCGACCTCACACTCAAATTCTTCCGTCTGCTGGAAGGTCACATTAGTTGGGCTACAGCGCCGCTTATACTGGCATTTTCTGCCTTTATACCACTGTTAATGCACCCAGAAGATTATGCGTCTAACCAACTACCGGTTATTGCGAGTAGTATTCAGAGAGTCGCCTTGCTGGGAATCGTGATCACATTGTTCCTTAGTCTTAAGCTGTTGCCACCTAAGCCAGCTCGTTATAAACACCACCGTTCAGTGTTCATGGTGTTGCAATGGGTACTATTGCCGGTTACAACTATCGTTTACAACTCCTTATCAGCGCTTAACTCTCAGACACGCCTGATGTTCAAGCGATATCTCGATAAGTTCGATGTCACCGAAAAAGCCTTTGTCACCGAAGGCAAAAAGAAGCGCCGGTAACTATGCCAGAGCTCGTCAAGCTAGTTGTGACTGTACCTGAAGAGTCAGCTAATGAGGTTAGGCAAGCTGTTGGTGCTGCAGGCGGAGGTAGAGTTGGTAACTATGAATTTTGCAGTTTCTCATCAAAAGGTACCGGCAGATTTCTACCTGTTGAAGGTGCAAATCCTACAATCGGTACTGTTGGTACCCCAGAGATTGTTGCCGAAGAACGCATTGAATTTACCTGCGAGAAGGACCGGTTAGTTGAGGTAGTAGAAGCTTTACGAGCAGCGCACCCTTACGAAGAGCCTGCCATAGATATCTACCCATTACTTTCACTCTAGGGGTGGAAGGCACTATAAGAAATGGCTGCAGGCTTATCGAACCTCTGTAGAACAGTGGTCGTAACAGTGGTAATAGCGTCCCGATCGATAACAGCATCAATTGCAAGCGGCGTGAGCGTGCTAATGATAGTGCTTGTAAGCGCTGTAGCGTCATCCAGAACGGTTTTACGGTGCCGTAGGCTGTCGTAGACGCTAATGAATAAAGTATCGCGCGAGAACGGCTCTAAGCCGTTCTTTTTGAGTACAGACAAGGCCTGAAAGGTGTTAGCACCTTCGGTAGTACTAAAGATAGCGCCACAATTGAGGCACTTGCGGCGGCGCCACACTTGGTTGAGCCGCTTCTGATGTCGGGAGTTAGTTACTTGGGTCTCAGACCCACAATATACACAAACCATGTATTTTCCTTTCTTGGGAAGAGCAGCCCGAGACGAGGATTCATTCCGAGCCCGGCGCGATGAGAAACCTTTTAGGTGTCTCATAAGTGCAAACCACGTCAACATATTGTCATAACGCTATTGTTTTGTGAAGTGGAAAAGCTCGTGTAAATAAGGGGATAACTAAGTTAACAGATACAAAAAGCCCCTAGGGACCGAAATCCTTAGGGGCTATCGCCTGTCTAGCTAACTAATGCTGCTGGACGAGCGCGTCGTATACGACTGATGGTGTTCCTTGATGGCTTGAGCTCTTCATAGAAAAGCTTAAATCCTTCAAGAGAACTCGTCTTGGTACTCAAACTCTGAGTGCCTCCCAAATTAACTCAACCATGCTATCACGTGAGGGGTTTTGTGTCAATAAGCTAGCCCGCATACACAGATGTATATCAGGGGTGGTATTGCTTATGATTATTGCTAGTTCATAAAAATGTACGACGTTGCTGTTTTTGTGTCCAAATACAGCCAAATTCAACACAGTTTCTTAACTACATTATATATTTTTGTACCCTAAACATTGGTTAGAGTAGCTACTAACAGGGAATAAGCCAGTGTAAATATGACAATAGTAAAAGGCTAGCACTATAATGCTAGTATGCTATGATAGATGCAGGTGAGTTTTGAGAGTAGTTTTACTCTAAACGGTTGAGCGCATTTGCGAGAGTCCTCAACCGTTTTTCAATTTAAGGAAGGAAAACCCAACCTCAAGAGGTTCAGGGTTCTCCCTCCTTAGCTCGGCTAAAGCCTCGGATCCTCCCTCTCCATAAGATAATCTGTTAGACGAGTGAATCGTCAAACAGATTGACCATTATTGTTACAGAGGTATATACTTATATATAAGCAGTGAAGTGGCTTCACCAACCACGGAGCTTCATCGGCATAATCGGGAACGGATGTAAAAGTGCCCGTAAGAGTAAAAAGTTTCGATGGAACCGCCCCTAACAGGGCTCGAAGCGCGTAGGATATTAAATATATCAGCGCGTTTTTTATTTTTTAAGGAGAAAAAGCATGGCAGACCAGCAAGACAACCTACACCCAATGCGACATTCGCTCGCACATATTATGGCTACTGCCGTGACCACACTCTGGCCAGGGGCTAAACTGGGTGTGGGCCCAGTGGTAGAGAATGGCTTTTACTACGATATTGATTTGGGCGATACGAAGATTTCAGAAGAGGATTTTGGCAAGATAGAAGCCAAAATGCAGGAGATTATCAAAGAGAATCAGGCCTTCGAACGGTTTGAGCTGCCAGTTGATGAGGCTATCAAGTGGGCTCAGGACTCTGACCAGCCGTATAAAGAAGAGCTATTAAATGACCTCAAGCGTGCAGGTACCACTGTTGCTAAGGATCTAGATGCCGATGAACTTGGCACAATCACGGAAGGTGACGCAGCCGTAGAGAATGTTTCTTTCTATAAGAATGGTGAATTTACCGATCTGTGCCGTGGCCCTCATGTGGAATCTACGGGTAAGGTTGGTGCGTTTAAGTTGATGAGAATTGCTGGTGCATACTGGCGTGGTAAAGAGGGTAATCCTCAGATGCAGCGGCTCTACGGTGTGGCCTTCGCTACCCCCAAGGAGTTAAGACAGTATCTGGACATGCTAGAAGAAGCCAAAAAGCGCGATCACCGTAAGTTAGGTAAAGAGCTGGATCTGTTTGTTATATCTGACCTCGTCGGCTCAGGGTTACCAATCTTCACTCCAAGAGGTACGGTAATTCGCGAAGAGCTGGCTGATTTCTCTAATCAGCTTCGCCAAAGGTACGATTTCCAGAAAGTCTGGACTCCACACATGACCAAAAAGGATTTGTACGAAGCTTCTGGCCACTGGGCAAAGTTTGGTGACGAGTTGTTCCTGGTAAAAAGTCAGGAAACAAGCGATGAGTTAGTTCTCAAACCTATGAACTGCCCGCACCACACTCGCATATACGCTGCTCAGCCACGGTCATACCGTGATCTACCGGTCCGTTATCTAGAGACAACTACGGATTACCGTGACGAAAAGACTGGCGAGCTTGGTGGTCTTAGCCGTGTACGTGCGTTGACACAGGATGACAGCCATGTGTTCTGTCGACAAGATCAGATTGAAACAGAGATTAATAACTTGTTGGCTTGTGCCGGTGAGCTCTACACAACTATGGGCATGAAGTTACGTGTGCGCCTTAGCTACCGTGATGATAGTGATGCATATCTTGGTGAGCCTGCTCTTTGGGAATCAGCCCAACAACAGCTTAAAAACGCAGTGGTTGCTAACGAGCTGGAATACTTTGAGCAAGACGGCGAAGCTGCATTTTACGGTCCGAAGATAGATTTCATGGTGAGTGATGCTATTGGCCGCGAACACCAGCTGGCTACTGTACAGCTTGATTTTGTGCAACCAGAGCGATTTGGCTTGGAATACACTGGCGAAGATGGTTCACCGGAACGTCCTGTGATGATTCACTCAGCATTGCTTGGCTCAATTGAGCGATTTATGAGTGTATATATTGAACATACTGCCGCTAAGTTCCCAGTTTGGGTAGCTCCAGAGCAGATTAGGCTCATTAGTGTTAACCAAGAAGAAGCTACAGTTGCGTTCGCTGACAAGGTTCTGCAAGAAGCCAAGGAGTTAGGCCTTCGTGTGACTGTAGATAACTCTAATGAGTCCGTTGGTAAGAAGATTCGTACATCTGAGGTATTGAAAGTGCCGTACACAGTAGTTATTGGCGAGAAAGAGATGGAATCGAGCATGCTGACTCCACGCCTCCGTAAAGACATTGAGGTTCAGCCAGAGCACCAAGCGCTGAGCTTTACAGACTTCTTTAAGTCCGTAGCTAACGAAGCCAAAAGCCGTACCACTAAAAGCTCACTATAAGTAGAATGAAGAAGATTGTTGCTGTTGATATTGATGATGTGTTGTCACGGACAGCTCAGAGCATTATTGATTTTGGTAATCACCATTGGGGACATACGAATACGCTAGAGGACTTTACTGAGCAGTTATCACAGATGTGGCAAGTAGATATCGAAGAGGCTCACGAGCGCTGGGAGAAGTTCATGAACTCCGGCATCATGGAGCAATTTGATGTTATCCCTGAGGCAAAAGAAGTACTAGAGAAGTTAGCAGGGGGGTATACACTCATCGTTGTTACTTCACGCAGGGACGTGCTTCTTGATATTACCCACAAGTGGTTGGATGCAAATTACCCAGGCGTTATTACAGAGGTAGTTGGTGTACGGATATACGGTGAAGGTAAAGCAGATGCTCATATGCTGACTAAAGCCGAGGTGCTCCAGGAACTGGGAGCTGACTATCTGATAGATGATCAGCCTAAGCATTGCATCGGGGCAGCCGAGGTTGGTGTGAAGGCGGTGCTTTACGGTGGCTACCCTTGGAATAAAGATGTGGAGATTCTTCCTGGCGTAACGCGTTGTGACACCTGGCAATCTGTACTGGAGTATTTTGATGGACAGGACTGAGTCGGATTTTAAGCAGCGGGTAGAGGCGATTGTATCGCAGATTCCTGAGGGGCGAGTTATGACTTATGGGCAGTTGGCGGCTCTGTGTGGAAATGCGCGGGCTGCACGAATCGTTGGTGGTATTGCTCATTTTGGTGACCCGGACCTACCCTGGCAGCGAGTCGTTAATAAGCAGGGGGGACTTGCAGCTGGCTACCCGGGTGGTAGGCAGGCACATGCCCAACATTTAATAGCAGAAGGTGTTGAAATAACAGATGATTACTACGTTGTAGATATGCATAGTAGGTTATGGTGGCCAACTGGCACTGAGCCAACCCAGGGGACGTTACTATGAACCAGTTGTTGGCCATTATTGGCGAGACTGCCTCTGGTAAGTCGGCAGCTGCGGTGGAGGTAGCTCGAAAACTAGATGGTGAGATTATTGGGGCCGATTCCTGGACAGTGTATAGAGAATTTAACATCGGTACTGCCAAGCCATCTGCCGCTGGACGAGCAGAAATACCACACCACTTGTTTGATATCGTGGATGCTCCTGATGGCTTCAATGCAGCGTTATTTAAGAAACTGGCAAACGAAGCCATCGCTGATATACAGAGCAGGGGCAAATTACCAATCTTGGTTGGTGGCACTGGCTTATATATAGATAGTGTAGTGTTTGATTATGAGTTTATGCCACCTGGCGACCCGGCCGAGCGTGAACGTCGAAATGACATGACGATTGACGATTTGCTGGCAGAAGCAGAGGCCGAAGGCATAGGTTTGGAAGGCGTAGATATTCGAAATAAACGGCGAATAATACGTGCTTTAGAAACGGGTGGCATGCAGCCGAAGAGTTCTGAACTTCCAGAAAACACGGCAATTATTGGCATCACTACGGCACGAGAAGATCTAAAAGAACGTGTTACAAAACGTGTTGATTCTATGCTCGATGCGGGCTTGGAAGCAGAAGTTCAGAGGCTCGCAGACAAGTATGGATGGGAGGTTGAACCTATGAAAGGCATTGGCTATCGTGAATGGCGTGAGTACTTTGAAAGCTCACAAACACTAGCGTTAACCAGGGAACGAATAATTAGTAGTACGATGAAGTTAGCAAAACGGCAGCGTACGTGGTTTAAGCGAAATAATAGTATTCAATGGATAAATAACAGAGACCAAATTGTAGGTATTGCTACAACACTATTGAACAAAAACGATTAGGCATGTACCCCTAATCTGTTACAATAGGTGCATGGTTGAACAACTGTTTGGGTCAAAGACACGTGTAAAGCTTTTGCAGCTTTTTTATAGTAATCCTAATCGTTCGTTCTACGTGCGTGAAATAACACGCAAAATTGACGAGCAAATTAACTCAGTTCGACGCGAGCTAGCCAACTTACTAAGTATTGGCATTATTTCATCGGACACAAATAATAATCGTTTGTATTATGAAGTAAATCAAGACTACGAATACTACCAGCCACTCGGCGCGATTTTTGGTGGTGGCGTGATGACCGCTACGGCCGCACCAGCAGCCGACTCACAAGCTGCAGACATTAAGAGCTTGGGTAATGTAGAGCTTGCAATCTTTACAGGTCAATTTACTCGTGATGATACGAGCGGAACTGATTTGCTGATCGTTGGTGATATTAATCAGACCAAACTCACTAAGTTTATTACCGACCTTGAAGCCCAGGAGGGTAAGGAACTGCGTTACACAGTAATGCCCCCTCAGGAGTTTAAATATCGCCAACAGGTCAACGACCGCTTCCTTGGTCTTGCCCTTGGTGCTAAGAAACAAGTATTAATTGATAAAAATAAAGTATTTACGGCCAAGAAACCAAAAACTACCGAAGAAGGAGAGGAATAATCCATGGAATTACAGTATTACGGAGGAAACTGCGTTCGTCTAAGCACTAAAAAGGCGACTGTGGTCATTGACGACAATCTTGCTACTCTAGGAGTTAAGGCGCAGACAAAGCCAGGCGATATAGCCTTATTTACGACCGCACACGACAAGCCAGCAGTTGAGACCAAGTTTATCCTCGATCAGCCAGGTGAGTATGAAGTTGCAGATATATCCATCCAAGGAATTGGCGCACGCGCACACATGGACGAGAACGGTAAGAACTCGGCTACTATGTACAAACTTATACTAGATGATACTCGTATCGCAGTTGTTGGACACGTATACCCGGAACTCTCAAGCAGTCAGCTCGAGGCACTTAACACCATTGATATCTTGATTATCCCTGTTGGTGGCAATGGTTACACGCTTGACCCAGTTGGTGCACTCAAGCTCATTAAAGAGATCGAGCCAAAGATTGTTATTCCAACACACTATGATGACAAAGCCCTCAAGTATGAAGTGCCACAGCAACCACTCGAAGAAGCTCTAAAGGGTTTATCTATGGAAGCTACTGAACCACTTGCGAAGCTCAAGATCAAAGCTGGTGAGTTTGGTGAGACTACTAAGCTCGTTATACTCGAACGCCAGTAAACACCTCCCACACCAGCTTAGCCTGCTCATGGGCGGAGCCCATGACCCGCAAAGCTTCTTGGATCCTTTGAATTTTAATCTTTACGATACGCAGTCACCGTACTTAAGTACGGCTACTTTACGTTTCGCAGCTAAAAATCCAAAGTATCTCAAGTGTGGAATGTGTTACATAAAGAAAAACGACCCAATCGGGTCGTTTAACTTATTAGGCGATAACGCCTTTCTTTCTAAGGGTGCGAATAGCTTGCGTACTGATTTTCATCGTAACCTTCTTGCCGTCGACTTCAAAAGTCTTCTTCTGGAGGTTAGGCTTCCATACCTTTTTGGTGTGGCGCTGAGAAAAGCTGACGTTGCTGCCAAATTGCTTGCCCTTGCCAGTGATTTCACACTTCTGCATTGTTAATTCCTTCCGTTCCGCCACACTAATTGGACTGGAACATTCAAGGCCAAAGTATAGCCGTTTTCTCTCTGTAAGTCAAGACTCTAAACAGGGGAGGCTCTGGTATACTAGGAGTATATGGATTTTCAGAGCGTCAGTTTAGTATTTGTTTTCGTATCACTCGTTGTCTCAATCACCATTCACGAGGCCATGCACGCCTTTACAGCCCACTGGCTTGGTGATGATACGGCACATAGGGAAGGCAGAATTACACTTAACCCATTGGCGCACATTGATATTCTCACTACTGTCCTATTGCCACTTATCTTGATTGCTTTTGGTCTACCGCCTATCTTGGCTGCAAAACCAGTACCGTTTAACCCTGATAGGGTTAAGTTCGATGAGTTCGGGGCGGCGCTTGTTGGTTTGGCTGGTCCGTTTACCAACCTAGGACTTGCTGCTTTGGCAGCTATAGCTCTCCGAGTCGTACAACCCGACCCAGGCAGCATGTTGCTCGAAGGGCTCTTTACATTCTTGCTCATTAATATAGGTCTGTTTGTGTTTAACATGCTGCCAATCCCACCCCTTGATGGTTCCCGATTGGTTTATGCGCTTGCTCCAGAGTCGCTCCAGAAAGTTATGTATCAGTTAGAGATGATGGGTCTTATGTTCCTTCTCCCGCTACTATTCATCCTCATGCCAGTAATCAGTCCAATCATCAATAATGTATCGGACGTTATACTTCGGTTCTTGCTGTAACATTCCGTCACACCGGCTGACCTGCTTACAAGCTGAGCTTGTAACCCGCCAGCCTCTTGGCTCCTTCGAATTTGTTTGCTTACGATACGCAGTCACCGTACCTAAGTACGGCTCCTTTGCGTTTCGCTCAAACAAATCCAAATGAGCTCAAGTGTGAAGAAATGTTATACTAGGGGTAGGTTTGGGGCCGTGGTTTAGGCCACAAAAAAGATCAATAATGATAATCTGAATACTTATCATTAGGGATTCCAATATTCGTGTATCACCCTTGGTGGTATCGTGCGGAGACCCACCTGGAGATTTATAGTCCGGGTTGTCATAAGATCTTACTCAAGCCAACTAAAAAGTCCGAGTTATCTCGGACTTTTTAATATTCGTGGTGAGTGAATTGAAAGATTGCTAGTGCTACACTGAATGTATGATTAATAGTCGTTACCGAAGATATGTCCAGAGTTTTCTCCTTGTATTACCTATGACTGGGATCGTAACGGGGATAAATACGTTTGTTGCCAAGGGATTACCCGAAGTATTTACAATATCAACACTACATCGATGGGTGATAAGCCTGGTAGTTGCTTTTCCGACGGTGCTATTTATCGCACCACTGGCTATCAAGATTACCGACTATCTCACTAAATCAGATTAACTTGGTCGGGGTGACTGGACTTGAACCAGCGATCTCGCGACCCCCAGCCGCGCGCTTTACCAACTAAGCTACACCCCGATATCTGAGGTATTTTACCGCAAGAAACCCCTGATGACCATGGTAAGATGGGGGTATGTGGCAAACAGTAGAAAATAAGCTATACAGAAAAATTACTTTCAAGGATTTTAATGAAGCCTTTGCATTCTTGCATGAGTTAGCGGCACTTGCAGAGAGGGAGCAGCACCACCCAACGATCAAGAACAAGTGGAACCAAGTTGAGCTGTGGCTCAGTACCCATGACGCAGGTGACATTGTGACAGAGAAAGACGAGCAAATGGCCAAGCTTATTGATGCTTTACTTGAGGCTCCTAAAGACCAATCATCTGCACCAACTCAAGTGGTCAAACAGATTAAGATGTTTGCAGACGGTGGATCACGGGGTAATCCTGGGCCTTCTGCTTCCGGCTACGTGCTTATGGACATGGACAATAACATTCTTTTCAAAAGTGGTGTATATCTGGGCATTACCACCAATAACCAAGCTGAATATCAGGCACTCAAGTTTGGGCTTGAGGCTGCGCACAAAGCGGGTGCCAGAGAAGTAGCAGTTCATATGGACAGTATGTTGGTGGTTAACCAAATGAAAGGTATCTTTAAGGTCAAAAACCGCGATTTATGGCCCATTCATGAATCAATCAAGGAACTAGCAGCCCAGTTTAAGAAGGTTACGTACACGCATGTCCCGCGGGAGCTTAACAAGCTTGCAGATGCAGAGGTAAACACAACCCTGGACGCAGAAGCCTCAAAATAGCAGCCTGTTATGGTACAATACAGGGGTCAGGCTATCGGCTGGCCGCGTGCATTTCGGTGTACGAGGAAAGTCCGGGCAGCGTAGGGAAAGACAGTCGCTAACGGCGACCGGGGGCAACCCTAGGGAAAGTGCCACAGAAACGAAACTACCTCTCACGAGGAAAAGATGAAACGAGTGGGGTAAAAGCCCACAGCCCTTCATGGTGACATGCTGGGAAGGTAAACCCTGTCTGCTGCAAGGAGATCGATCCAATACAGGTTTCCCGCCTGGGTCGGTCATCAAGTAATCCGCTTGAGTCTGCTAGCAATAGTAGAACTAGATAGATGGTC
>CAZXDT010000011.1:0-6788 GCA_964639295.1 uncultured Candidatus Saccharibacteria bacterium
TTAAACGCGGTCGTGGACTCGTAATCGTATCAACCAGTAAAGGTATCATTAGCGGCGCCGAAGCTAAGAAGCTCGGTGTTGGTGGTGAATTAATCTGTAAAGTTTACTAGAAAGAATTAAGGAAAATATATGAGTCGTATAGGAAAACTACCCGTGGATGTTCCATCGGGCGTGACAATCACTATCGACCCTGACACCATTACGGTAGCAGGTTCGAAAGGCACTTTGAAGCAATTCACAATGCCTGGTGTAACTGTCGTACAAGAAGGTAGTCAGATTGTCGTCACTCGTGAGAATGACGAACCAAAGAACCGCGCTAAGCATGGTCTGATGCGCTCTTTGGTAAGCAACATGGTTACTGGAGTATCAACTGGCTTTACCAAGCAACTCGAAATCAACGGTGTTGGTTATCGTGTAGCACTCGCTGGTAACGCACTTAAGATGAACCTTGGGTTCTCTCACGAAGTTGTATACACACTGCCAGTCGGCGTTACTGCCACTGTAGAAGGCAACGTAATTACCATTGCTGGCTTTGATAAGCAGCATGTTGGTCAGGTAGCGGCCGAAATTCGTGCGCTAAAGAAGCCTGAACCATACAAGGGTAAGGGCATTAAATACGTCGGCGAGCGCATTATCCGCAAGTCCGGTAAGTCAGGTAAGGATAAATAACCATGAGTAATCTTTCAAGCAAACTCAAGAACTTGGCACGGCGTAAAAACCGTATCCGTAGTATCATTTCTGGTACTGCAGAGCGCCCTCGTTTGACTGTTCATGTTAGTAACAAGCACATTAGTGCTCAGCTAATTGATGACACCAAGCACAACACCATCGCAGCAATCACCACTGTCGGCCAAAAGGCTGCTACTGGTACTATGACTGTTCGCGCTGAGTGGGTTGGTAGCGAAATAGCAAAGAAGGCTAAGGCAGCCAAGATCAAAGCAGTAGTCTTTGACCGTAATGGACGCCTATACCATGGCCGCATTAAAGCACTTGCAGATGCTGCACGTGCAGGAGGCTTGGAGTTCTAATATGGCAGAATTTGGAAATAACTCACACGGCCCTGCAAGCCAGGGTGGCCCACAGGGTCCTCGTGGTCCTCAAGGCGGCCGTGGCGGCCCACGTCGTAATGACCGTGGTCCACGTGTAGAAGAAGAAAAGCAGTTTGACGAGCGCGTTGTTAACATCGACCGTGTTGCTCGTGTAGTAAAGGGCGGACGCCGTTTCCGTTTCCGTGCACTTGTTGTCGTTGGTGACAAAAAGGGCAAAGTCGGAATTGGTATCGCCAAGGGTGCTGACGTTACCACTGCAGTCGCCAAGGCTGTAGACGTTGCTAAGAAGAACCTAATCCCTGTTAACTTGTACAAGGGTACATTGCCACACGAAGCTCAGGCTAAGGTTGGTGGCGCAAACATCCTCATCAAACCAGCTAGTGCTGGTACTGGTCTTATTGCCGGTGGTGTGGTCCGTACCGTTCTAGAAGTCGCTGGTGTATCTAACGTACTCTCTAAGTCAATTGGTTCTAGTAACAAGATCAACACTGCATACGCAACTATCGAAGCATTGCAGCAACTTGTTCACTCTAAGCACTGGGTAACTACCAAGGCAGCCCCAAAGACTGAAAAGAAGGCAGAAAAGCCAGCAGTAGAAGCTAAGAAAGCACCTGCTAAGAAGGCGGAGGCAAAATAATGAAGTATCACGAACTCAAAGTCGCATCTAAGGGCTCACCAAAGCGTGTTGGTCGTGGTATCGCAGCTGGTCAGGGTAAAACCGCCGGACGTGGTACTAAGGGTCAGCGTTCACGTACTGGTTCATCAAAGAAGCCAGGTTTTGCTGGTGGTCAGTTACCACTTATGCAGCGCTTACCTAAGCTTCCTGGTTTCCGCAGTATCCGTGTTCCTATGGAAAACGTTTACACCGGTCAACTTGACGCTATCAAAGGTATTGTCGATAACTTTAGTGTTGCCGACGCAGGTCTTACATCTAGCCCATACGTTCGCGTTAAGCTAGTAGTTAAAGGTGACGTAACTAAGAAGGTTGAAGTTAAACTCCAAGGTGCTTCTGCATCAGCTATTGCAGCTGTCCAGAAGGCCGGTGGTACCTTTGCGGTTACCGAACAAGTTAAGCGTCAGCCTACTGAAAAGAACGTAGCAAAGAAGACTGCACAGGCAGATAAGGCAGCAGCTAAGCCTGCTCGTGTTAAACCTGCAGTCAAGAAAACTACCAAAAAGTAGTTCTACTTCTTAGAAACGTGAAACCGCCTTCGGGCGGTTTTTTGTTGCGTCTGACAAATTGCTCATGCTTGTGTAATGTGTCTAGTCCCGTATTATTGTTCGTATATGACTGAGGCACTCCCGAATTTAAATGTGAGTATTGATATACATGTTCTTGAAGGCGGAAAAATGCCAGAGCGAAAAACTGACGGTGCTATTGGTTATGATGTTTATGCAAGGGCAATCGTTAGCGAGACAAACCAAGATCCACTAGAAGACCGTCTGCGCGAAACAGTATTTGATTTTCACGAAGTACCAGAATCAGCTTGGCTGCAAGAACATATTATTCCTGACCCGGATGATGAGAATAAATGGGCTTACATTCTAAGACCAGGAGAACATGTATTAATTGGTACCGGATTCGCTACTGCGCTACCAAAAGACATGATGTTCTGGCTCACACCTCGTAGTGGCCTGTCAATGAAACGCATGACACTCACAAATGCTCCAGGTACCGTAGACCCAGATTATAGGGGTGAAGCTGGAGCATTACTTGTTAATCAGTCAGAGGGTGACTTTATGCTTCAGCATCATGCGCGCATAGCTCAGGCAGTGTTTTGCCCTGTATATCTCCCAGAAATTGCTATAAAAACAAGCCTGGATGATTTAGGGGAAACTGCGCGCTCAGGTGGTGGTTTTGGTTCAACTGGTCTTACAGACTAGTAACTTTTACAGCAATTGGCACTTTTGGTATAGAGAGTGCCAATTTTGTTGTATACTGGGGGTAATTTGTGTGAAAACTAGAGGGGAATAAAAATACTGATATGAATTGGCGACTGATTTGGAAGTCTTTGAAAAATAGTGATATGCGTAGTCGCGTACTCGCGGTTATTGGCATGCTTTTGATCTTCCGTGTGTTGGCACATGTTCCAATCCCACTGAGCAACCCAGAAACCCTCAAGCAAATTCTTGATAACCTGTTCAACAACCAAAATACCCCGCAATTCCTCAGCTTCGTAAACATTCTCTCTGGTGGAGCGCTCCAGAACTTTTCAATTATGATTGTTGGTCTTGGCCCGTACATTAACGCGTCCATTATCATGCAGCTACTTACTAAGGCTATCCCACAGCTAGAAACCCTCAACAAAGAGGGTGAATTTGGCCGTAAGAAGATTAACCAATACACCCGTATGTTGACCTTTCCACTAGCGATTGTGCAGTCTATTGGCGCAATCTACTTGGTCCGTCAATCTGCAGCCCAGGTGGGTGGTATTGGTGATATTACTGCCAACACCTCACTTCTACAGTGGGTGCTGATGGTAGCTTGTCTAACTGGCGGCGCAATGATGCTGATGTGGATGGGTGAAATTATCACCGAAAAGGGTATTGGCAACGGTATATCACTCTTGATTACTGTCGGTATTGTGAGTAGTCTTCCATCAACACTATCTGGCATTATTACGAGTGTCGTAGACAAGTCCAGCAAAATGCACCTCTTTGGGCACGAACTGCCACTAAACAGACACCAGTTGTACTTTGCACTAGGGCTCTTAGTAGTAACGATAATCGTGACTATACTCGTCGTACGGCTTAATGAAGCAAGACGCAAGATAACAATCAGCTATGCTAAGCGTGTTCAAGGTAACCGAGCGTACGGTGGCGTGACCACAGAGCTGCCTGTTAAGTTGATTACCGCCGGTGTTGTCCCGATCATCTTCGCTGTAGCCTTCCTTAGTGTGCCGAGCTTTGTTGGACAGCTGTTGACCTCCAATTCTAGTGCGCATCTCCGTGAAATTGGTACAAACCTAATGACCTGGTTCGCCAACCCGACTGCCCAGACATTCCAGGCTGGTGGCTGGGAGCCGTACATCTATCCAGTCGTATACTTCTTCCTTGTGTTCTTGTTTACGTTCTTCTACACCAGCATTACCTTTAATTCTAAAGACATTGCCGAAAACCTCCAGAAACAAGGTGGCTTCATAGAAGGCGTACGTGGTGGATCTGCTACAGAGAAGTATCTCGGGACACTTGTGAACCGTCTGACGCTGTTTGGCGCACTTGCACTTGGACTTTTGGCTATCATGCCTATTATTGGTCAGGCATTCTTTAACACCAGTGTTGCCATTGGTGGTACGAGTATCTTGATCTTGGTAGCTGTATCACTTGAAACACTACGCTCTATTGAGTCCCGTGCACTCATGGTCACTTATGACCAATATGAACAGCCAGATTATTTCTACGACAGCAGCGATGTTCCTGGAACAGGGTCAAGCCGTTTGTCATTCATCAAAAAGCCTCTCGCAAAGCTCAAAAAGTCTAAGAAGGACGATAAGTAAAAAACCCTTTACAGATTGTTGCAAAAACTGCTATAATCAATCGACGTTATATTTATGGCCAAAAACAAGGAAGTTATCGAGTTACAGGGAGTAGTAGTTGAGGCCTTACCAGGTACTCAATTCCGTGTGGAACTCGAAAACGGACATAAAATTATAGCTCATGTTGCTGGGAAGATGCGAAAACACTACATTCGCCTCGTACCGGGTGACAGCGTTACGGTTGAGTTGACCCCTTACGATCTCAGTAAGGGAAGAATCACCTATCGCAAATCGTAGGGTTTTCGCAGAAGGGTATGGCCTACTTCCTTTGGCCGCGCCATTCTGTGATGGCCCTACATCTGTAGGATTTACATCTTACAATTATTAAAAACTTAAGCAGTGTGTCATTCACCTCTTGAAAGGAGAAATGATCCGTATGAAAGTACGTGCAAGTGTCAAAAAGATCAGCCCCGACGACAAGATTGTTCGTCGTAAGGGTCGTTTGTACGTTATTAACAAGCTTAAGCCTAAGCACAAGCAGAGGCAGGGTTAATTATGGCTAGAATTTCTGGTGTAACCATCCCTGACGGTAAGCAGGTTCAAATCGCCCTTACCTACGTCTACGGTGTCGGCCCTAAGACAGCTGGTGAGATTATCACCGCTGCTAAGGTTGAACCAACTGTTCGTGTTAAAGACTTAACGGATGCTGAAGTTCAGCGTATCCAGGATGTTATTAACGAAACACTAACCGTTGAAGGTGAACTTCAGCGTATTGTGGCGACTAATATTAAGCGTCTTAAGGACATCAACGCATACCGTGGCTTACGTCACAAGAACAACTTGCCAAGTCGTGGCCAGCGAACCCGTACAAACGGTCGCACCCGTCGTGGTAAGAAGACAACCGTTGGTGGTACCGCTAAAAAAGCACCAAGTAAGACATAAGGAAGGAATAGACTATGGCAGAAACTACAGTACGTAAAAAGAAGTCGAAGCGCTCTGTTCCAACCGGTCAGGTGCACATTCAGGCGACATTTAACAACACAATCATTACCTTTACCGATCCTAAGGGTGGAGCACTGACCGCTTGTAGCGCAGGTGCCTGCGGTTTCCGCGGCTCTAAGAAGGGTACTGCATACGCAGCCCAAGTCGCAGCAGAACGTGCCGGGACAGCTGCAAAGCAAGTCTATGGTTTTGGTAAAGCAGATGTATATATCAAGGGCGTTGGTCTTGGCCGTGAAGCTGCAGTTCGTGCACTTGCTGGTCTCGACATCGCTGTTGAAAGTATCAAGGACGTTACCGGTGTTCCACACGGTGGCACTCGTCCTAAGAAAGCAAGGAGGGTCTAACAATGGCACGCGATACACGATCTATTGTTAAGATGAGCCGTCGTGAAGGCTATGCTCTTCACCCTAAAGCTCACAAGGCACTCGCAAAGCGCGCAACTATTCCTGGTGAAGCTGGTACTCGTAACTTGCGCAACAAGCCAAGTCAGTACAACATGCAACTTCGCGAGAAACAGAAGGTTAAGCGCCTCTATGGTCTCCTAGAGAAGCAATTCTCTAACCTCATGAAGGAAGCAAGCCGCAAGCAAGGTCAAGCTGGTTCAATTCTATTGCAACTTCTTGAACAGCGTGCAGATAACGCTGTCTACCGTGCAGGTTTTGCAACATCACGTCGCGCAGCTCGTCAATTGATGAGTCACGGACACTTCATGTTGAATGGCCGCCGCGTTGATATTCCATCTATTCGTATGAAAGCTGGCGATGTATTGGTACTTCGTGCCAAGAGCCAGGCTAATGAATACTTTAAGAAGCTTGACGAAACAAGTCCCGCACCTGCGGAAATCCCAGGCTGGCTTAAAGTCAATCGTAAGAAGTTCGAAGTAACAGTTACTGGTGTTCCAACCCGCGCTGAAGCTGAACCAGATATTAATGAACAATTAATCGTAGAGTACTACTCACGCTAAACGGAGGCACAGAAGGAATTATGTCAAAAATGATCCACACACCAGGAGTTGTCAACGTTGAAGAACACGCTGCTACTAGCGCAACTTTTACGGTTGAACCACTACACACCGGTTACGGTATGACCCTCGGTAACTCACTTCGCCGCGTACTGCTTAGCAGTATTGCTGGTGCAGCTATCACAGCCTTTAAGGTTGAGGGTGCTACCCACGAATTCACCACTCTTAAGGGTGTTAAGGAAGATGTCGTTGATATCATGCTTAACCTCAAGGGTGTACGCTTCCGCGTATTTGGTGGTG